>NZ_BGJX01000006.1 GCF_009811655.1 Methylosinus sp. Ce-a6
CAGAAAGTACCCCGAAACTCTCGGGAAAGCCGGGCATGCGCCCGCGACCTATCGACTCATTCCCCGGACAGCCGTGCGCTACGCGGGAGAGGGGCGGCAAACGCTACGCGAAGCTTCGATGAAGCGCCGAATCTGCTCCTTCTCCTGCATAGCGGGGGGAGGGCTGGGGAGGGGGCTCGCGCGCCTTCACTTTCGTTGACGCAGACTACTAATCCAGCCGCTCGATCGCCAGCGCGGTCGCCTCGCCGCCGCCGATGCAGAGCGCGGCGACGCCGCGGCGCAGCCCATATTTGCGCAAGGCCGAAAGCAGCGTGACGACGATGCGCGCGCCGGACGCGCCGATCGGATGGCCGAGCGCGCAGGCGCCGCCATGCACATTCACCTTGTCGCGCGGCAGATCGAGCTCGCGCATCGCCGCCATGACGACGACGGCGAAGGCCTCGTTGATCTCGAAGAGATCGACGCTCGAGAGCGGCCAGCCGAGGCGCTCCGAGAGCTTGCGAATGGCGCCGATGGGCGCGATCGGAAAAAGATTGGGCGGGCCGGCGTGCGTCGCATGGGCGTGAATGATCGCGAGCGGCGCTCTGCCTGCGCGCTCGGCGCGGCCGCGCCGCATCAGCGCCAGCGCCGCCGCGCCGTCGGAAATGGCGCTTGAATTGGCCGCCGTCACCGTGCCGCCTTCGCGAAACGCCGGCTTCAGCTTCGCGATTTGCTCCGCCATCGCTTTTGCCGGAAGCTCGTCGCGAGCGACGATCGTCTTCGCCTTGCGGTTCTGCGTCTCGACGGGCGCGATCTCCCAATCGAAAGCGCCCTCCTGCGCCGCGAGCTGCGCGCGAGAGAGCGAAGCGATCGCATAATCGTCCTGCATCTCGCGCGTGAATTGATGCGTCGTCGCGCAATCCTCCGCGAAGTCGCCCATCAGCCGGCCCTTGTCATAGGCGTCCTCGAGCCCGTCGAGAAACATATGATCGACGAGCTTCTCATGGCCCATGCGATAACCCTCGCGCGCGCGCGCGAGCAGATAGGGAGCCTTGCTCATGCTCTCCATGCCGCCGGCGACGACGGCGTGCGCGCTGCCGGCGAGCAGTTGATCATGCGCGAGCATGATCGCCTTCATGCCCGAACCGCACATTTTATTGATCGTCACGCAGCCGGCGGCCTCCGGCAGGCCCGCCGCGAGCGAGGCCTGACGCGCCGGCGCCTGGCCGAGGCCCGCGGAGAGCACGCAGCCCATGAGGACATCGTCGATCTGATCGGTCGGCGCATCGGCGCGCGCGACCGCGGCGCGTATCGCCGCCGCGCCGAGCTCTGGCGCCGAGACGTCCTTCAATTCGCCGAGCAGGCCGCCGATCGGCGTGCGCGCCGCGCCGACGATGACGACCGGATCTGAGCTTTCCGCATTCATGTCCAAGCTCTAAAAATCGAGCTTCGGCGCCGCGCCGCCATCGAGCAGCGCATTCACCAAAGCCTCGTCGACTTCCGCGAGCGTCGCCGGCGACCAGCGCGGAGCGCGGTCCTTGTCGATGACGGCGGCGCGTATTCCCTCGTAGAGATCATGCGTCGAAAGGAGATTGCAAGCCGTGCGAAGCTCCTGCAGCAGGCAGGCCTCGAGCGACGCCGCCCGGGCGGCGCGGCGCAGGAGCTGCAGCGTGACCTTCAGGCTCGTCGGCGAGCGCGAGGCGATCGTCGCCGCCGCCTCGCGCGCGAAATCCGAGCCCTCGGCCTCGAGCGCGGCGATGATGCGCTCGACGCTTCCATGCGCCATGACTCTGCGCAGCAAGGACTCGTGTCGCGACAAAGGGCCGAGGCCGGAGGATTTCGCGAAGCGCGCCAAGAGCGGCCTCGCCTCCGCCGCATCGCCGATGTCGCGCAGCAGGGAAAGCAGCTCCGGGAGCGCGGCCGAATCGACGAGAACGTCCGCAAGACCGGCGAAGATCGCGTCATGCGGCCCGACCGTCTCGCCGGAGAGCGCCATATAGCGCCCGACGCCGCCATTGCGCGTCAGCAACCAGGAGCCGCCGACATCGGGGATGAAGCCTATGCCCGTCTCCGGCATTGCGAGGCGCGTGCGCTCCGTGACGATGCGAAAATTGCCATGCGCGGAAAGTCCGACGCCGCCGCCCATGACGATTCCGTCCATCGCGACGACATAGGGCTTCGGAAAAGCGGCGATGCGCGCGTTCAGCCGATATTCCTCGCGCCAAAATGTCTCGTAGGGCTCTTTGTCGCCGTCGCGCAGCTCGTAGAGCGCGCGTATGTCGCCGCCCGCGCAAAAGCCGCGCGCGCCCTCTCCCGTCACGACGACTGCGGCGATCGCAGAGTCGGCGCCGAAGCAATCGAGCGCGCGCGCGAAATCGCGGATCATGTCCAGCGTAAGGCTGTTCAGCGCCTTGGGGCGGTTCAGCGAGATCGAGCCGACCGCGCGCGCGCGCGAAACGACGATTTCGCTCATGCGGGCCGCTCCCTCCGGCGTCTCGCGAGCAGCGCGCGCGCGGCGCGGCTCTGCGTTTCGCGTCCGAGCCGCTCGCAGATGAAAACGCCCGCGTCGATCAGCGCGGCGAGATCGACGCCAGTCTCGATTCCGGATCGCTCGAACATATAGACGACATCCTCCGTCGCGACATTGCCGCTCGCGCCCGGCGCGAAGGGACAGCCGCCGAGGCCCGCGACGGAACTGTCGACGCTCGCGACGCCCATCTCCACGCAGGCGAAAATATTGGCGAGCGCCTGGCCGAAAGTATCGTGGAAATGCACGGCGATCTGCGACAGCGGAATGTCGCGCCCGACCTGCTCGACGAGCCGGCGCGCCTCGAGCGGCGCGCCGACGCCGATCGTGTCGCCGAGCGAAATCTCGCGGCAGCCGAGCGCGGCGAGATCACGCGCGAGCGTCGCCACCGCGCGCGGCGCGACCTCGCCTTCATAAGGACAGCCGAGCGCGCAGGAAATATAGCCGCGCACATCGAGCCCCGCGGCGACCGCCGCCTCGACGACCGGAGCGTAGCGCGCGAGGCTCCCGGCGATCGAGCAGCCGATATTTTCTTTCGAGAATCGTTCCGTCGCCGCGGCGAAGACGGCGACGCCACGCAAACCGCAGGCGAGCGCCTCCTCGAGCCCGCGCATATTGGGGACGAGCGCCGAAAGGCGAACATGCTCCGGCGTTCGCAGGCGCGCGAGCACCGCTTTCGTATCGGCCATTTGCGGGACGCGCTTCGCCGAGACGAAGCTTCCCGCCTCTATGTCGCGGAGCCCCGCGGCGACGAGCCTTTCGATCAGCGCGACCTTGGTCTCCACACGAACCGTCGCGCTTTCGTTCTGCAATCCGTCACGCGGGCCGACCTCGACGATGCGGATGCGCTGCGGAATGCTCATGTAGATTCTCCGTTAAGCGAAGACGATCAGCCGCTCGCCCTGCTCGACCATATCGCCGACCGCCGCGCGTATCTCCGATATGAGTCCGTCGTGCGGCGCCGACAATGCGATCTCCATCTTCATCGCCTCGAGCATGAGCAGCGGCGCGCCTTTTTTCACGCTCTCGCCGACGCTGGCGAAGAGCTTGGTGACGCGCGCCGGCAGCGGCGCCGCGAGCGCCGAATCTCCTTCGCTTCGCGCGCGCGGCGGCGCGAGCGGATCGACGAAGGAGAGCTCATGATTGCGTCCGTCCAGGACGACGACGAAGCCTCCGGCGTGCGGGACCACAGTGAGCTTGCGTTCGACGCCGTCCATGCGCAGGCTCATGCGTCGCGAGACCATCTCGAACTCGACGAGAGCGGAGGCGGTCGGCGTTCGAAGACGAAATGAGCGCTCCGAGAGAGGCGCGATTTCCAGCGGAACATCTCGATCGCCGAGGCGCGAGCCGAGCTTTTGCCGCGCATCGCCATTGAGACGCCAGCCGTCGCCGGCGTCCCAAGGCGTCTCGTCGCTCGGCGCGGCGCGCAGCCTCGCGAGCCAGGCCGCGGCGCCCGCCGAAAGGACGATCGTCTCTTTCTCCTCGTCCAGAGCCTCATCGCCGCCGAGAATCAGCTCCAGATGGCGGGACAGAAATCGCGTGTCGATACGCGCCTCGCCATAGGCCTCGCTCGCGATAATGGCGCGCAGCAAGGCGAGATTGGTCTCGACGCCGACGATCTCGCACTCGCGCAGCGCCGCAGAAAGGCGCGCGCGGGCCACGTCTCGATCGTCGCCGCGCGCGACGATCTTGGCGAGCAGAGGGTCGTAATAGGGCGTGACGGCGTCGCCCTCGCGCACGCCCGTCTCGACACGAATGGCGAGGCTCTCACGCGGCGCGCGCCAATGGTCCAGCCGCCCGACAGAGGGAAGAAAATCCCGCGCCGGCGCCTCCGCATAGAGCCGCGCCTCGATCGCATGTCCATGCGGCGCGATCTCCTCCTGCGTCGCAGGCAGGGCTTCGCCGGCGGCGACGCGCAACTGCCATTCGACGAGATCGACTCCGGCGATCATTTCGGTGATCGGATGCTCGACCTGCAGCCGCGTGTTCATTTCGAGAAAATAAAAGGCTTCGCCCGCGACGAGAAATTCGATCGTTCCCGCGCCCATGTAAGAGACCGCGCGGCCGGCGGCGAGCGCCGCGTCGCGAAGCGCGCGCCGCATGTCGTCCGAGAGCCCCGGCGCCGGCGTCTCTTCCATGATCTTCTGATGGCGACGCTGGATAGAGCAATCGCGCTCGGGAAAAGCGACGAGGCCCCCATGCGCGTCGCCGAAGATCTGAACCTCGATATGACGCGGATCGTCGAGCGCCTTTTCGATCAGCAGCGAGTCGTCGCCGAAGGCGGAAGCGGCCTCGCGCCGCGCGCTCTCGATCGCGCCGCGCAATTCGCTCGCCGTCGCGACGAGCCGCATGCCCTTGCCGCCGCCGCCCGCCGACGCCTTGACGAGAACTGGAAAGCCGATGCGCATCGCCGCCGCGACGAGACTGTCCGTATCCTGCGCGGCGTGAAAGCCCGGAACGACCGGCACGCCGATTTGCTCGACAAAAGCGCGCGCCTGCGTTTTCGCGCCCATGAGACGCATGGCCTGCGGCGACGGCCCGATGAAAACGAGGTCCGCCTCGGCGCAGCGATCGGCAAAGAACGCATTCTCGGACAGAAAGCCATAGCCGGGATGCACGGCCTCGGCGCCGGCGCGGCGCGCGGCAGCGATGATTTTATCGATCGAGAGATAACTCTCGCGCGCCGGCGCCGCGCCGAGCGGATACGCTTCGTCGGCGAGCGCCACGTGACGCGCATGCGAATCGACGTCGGAATAAACGGCGACCGTGGCGACGCCCATGCGCTTGGCCGTCGCGATCACGCGGCAGGCGATCTCGCCGCGATTGGCGATGAGAAGCTTACGAAACATCGTCGACGTTCCGTTCTCGCCTCCAAGAGGGCGGGCGCTTCTCGAGGAAAGCGGCGAGACCTTCCTTTCCTTCCGCCGAGGCGCGGCGCGCCGCGATTCGCTTCGCCGTCTCGCGCATCAGCCCCTCGTCGATCGGACGATCGGCGAAGAGCGCGGCGGAGGCTTTGGCCTCCGCTTGCGCGCCGGGCGCGCCGGCGAGCAGCGCATCCACCAGACGCGCGACGCACGCGTCGAGCTCCTCTGCCGGCGCGATCTCGTGAACGAGGCCGAGCTCGCGCGCATGAGCCGCGGAAATGACCTCGGCGGTGAGGAAATAGCGCCGCGCCTGGCGCGCGCCGATCGCGCGCAGGACATAAGGACCGATGATCGAGGGCGTGAGGCCGATCTTCACCTCGCTCAGGCAAAAGCTCGCGCTATCCGCGGCGATGGCGATGTCGCAACAGGCGACGAGCCCGACGCCGCCGCCGAAGGCCGCGCCATGGATGCGCGCGATCGTCGGCTTGGGCAGAGCGTCGAGCGTCTGCATCAATTCGGCGAGCAGAGACGCGTCGCGCTCATTGGCGTCTAGCGTATCGGCAGCGACGCGCCTCATCCATTCTATGTCGCCGCCCGCGCAAAAGGCCGCCCCCGCTCCGGCGAGCGCGACGACGCGCGCGCGCGCGTCGCGCGCGACGCGACGCAGAGCCTGCGTCAGCTCCGTCACCATGCTCTGATCGAGCGCATTGCGGCGCTCCGGGCGCATGAGGGTGAGAGTGGCGACGCCGCTCGGGTCGAGCGAATAGGCGATGAGCGACATGAGAGCCTCACATGCGAAACAGGCCGAAGCGCGTCGCTTCGACAGGCGCATAGGACGCCGCCGCGAGAGAGAGCGCAAGCACGCGGCGCGTGTCGGCGGGATCGATGACGCCGTCGTCCCACAGACGCGCGCTCGCATAATAGGGATGGCCCTGGAACTCATATTGCTCGCGGATTTTAGCGTGATAGGCGTCATGCTCCGCCTGCGGCCAGCTCCGCCCTCTGGCGGCGTAGCTCTCGCCGCGCACGCGCGTCAGCACCTCGGCCGCCTGCTCGCCGCCCATCACCGAGATGCGCGCATTGGGCCAGCTCCACAGGAAACGCGGACCATAGGCGCGCCCGCACATCGCATAATTGCCGGCGCCGAAACTACCGCCGACGATGATTGTGAATTTCGGCACGGCGGCCGTCGCCACCGCCGTCACCATTTTGGCGCCGTCCTTGGCGACGCCGCGCGCCTCATAATCGCGGCCGACCATGAAGCCGGTGACATTCTGCAGGAACAGAAGCGGAATCTCGCGTTGCGCGCAGAGCTCGATGAAATGCGCGCCCTTGAGCGCGCTCTCGCCGAACAATACGCCATTATTGGCCAGCACGCCGACGCGATAGCCGCAGATATGGGCGAAACCCGTCACCAATGTCTCGCCGTAGAGCTTCTTGAACTCGTCGAATTCGCTCGCGTCGACGAGCCGCGCGAGGATCTCGCGCGCGTCATATTGTCGACGGCGATCGGCGGGAACGATTCCGTATATTTCCATCGGATCATAGAGCGGCTCGCGCGGCTCGCGTCGCGGGAGCGAGGGACGCGGCGGCGCTCCGAGATCGGCGACGATCGCACGCGCTATGCCGAGCGCATGAGCGTCATTCTCCGCATAATGATCGGCGACGCCGGAACGGCGCGTGTGCACCTCCGCGCCGCCGAGCTCTTGCGCCGTCACCACTTCGCCGGTCGCGGCGCGCACCAGCGGCGGACCGGCGAGGAAGATGGTCCCCGTGTCCCGCACGATGATCGCTTCGTCCGACATGGCCGGCACATAGGCGCCGCCCGCCGTGCAGGAGCCCATGACGACGGCGATCTGCGCGATTCCCTCGGCGGACATGCGCGCCTGATTGTAGAAGATGCGGCCGAAATGATCGCGATCGGGAAACACCTCGTCCTGGCGCGGCAGATTGGCGCCGCCAGAATCGACGAGATAGAGGCAGGGCAAGCGATTCTGCGCGGCGATCTCTTGCGCGCGCAAATGCTTCTTCACCGTCAGCGGAAAATAGGCGCCGCCCTTCACCGTCGCGTCATTGGCGACGATCATGCAGGCGCGGCCGTGGATACGGCCGACGCCGGCGACGACGCCGGCGCATGGCGCCTCGCCGTCATACATGTCGAAGGCCGCGAATTGGCCGATCTCCAGGAAGGGCGACAAAAGATCGACGAGCGCGTCTATGCGCTCGCGCGCCGTCATCTTGCCGCGCGCGAGATGTTTTTCGCGCGCGGCGGCGCCGCCGCCTTCGGCGATCCGCGCCGCCTTTTCGCGCAGATCGGCGACGAGACCGCGCATCGCCCCGGCATTGGCCGCGAATTCGGCGGAGCTCATGTCCGCGCTCGTCTCCAGAACAGGCATCGTCAAATCTCTCGTCGCGGCGCAGACCGCCGCGAAACATTTTCAAGCGGTCTCGCTATAGAGCTCGCGGCCGATCAACATGCGACGGATTTCGCTCGTGCCGGCGCCGATCTCATAGAGCTTGGCGTCGCGTAGCAGCCGGCCGGTCGGATAATCATTGATATAGCCATTGCCGCCAAGGCACTGGATGGCCTCCAGCGCCATGCGCGTCGCGCTTTCCGCGGCGAAGAGAATGGCGCCGGCGGCGTCCTTGCGCGTCGTGCGGCCGCGATCGCAGGCGCGCGCGACGGCGTAGACATAGGCGCGCGCGGCGTTGAGCGCCGTATACATGTCGGCGAGCTTGGCCTGCATGATCTGGAATTCGCCGATCGGCTGGCCGAACTGCTTGCGGTCATGCACATAAGGCACGACGATATCCAAGCAGGCGCGCATGATGCCGATGGGGCCGCCGGCGAGCACGGCGCGCTCGTAGTCGAGCCCGCTCATCAGCACATTCACGCCGCGCTCGGGCAGGCCCAGCACATTTTCTTCCGGCACTTCGCAATCGGCGAACAGCAATTCGCAGGTGTTGGAGCCGCGCATTCCGAGCTTGTCGAGCTTTTGCGCGCGCTCGAAGCCTTTGAAGGCCTTTTCGACGATGAAGGCCGTGATGCCATGCGAGCCGGCCGAAGGATCGGTCTTGGCGTAGACGATGACGACATCGGCGTTGGGGCCGTTCGTCACCCACATTTTGTCGCCGTTCAACAGATAACAGTCGCCGCGCTTCTCGGCGCGCATCGACATATTCACCACATCGGAGCCGGCGCCAGGCTCGGACATGGCCAGCGCGCCGATATGCGCGCCGGAGACGAGCTTCGGCAGATAGCGCCGCTTCTGCTCTGCGGTTCCGTTGCGGCGCAGCTGATTCACGCAGAGATTGGAATGGGCGCCATAGGAGAGGCCGACGGAAGCGGAGGCGCGACTGAGCTCCTCCATGATGACGACATGCTCGAGATAACCGAGCCCGACGCCGCCATAGTCTTCCTCCACCGTCACGCCGAGCAGGCCGAGGGCGCCGAGCTTGAGCCAGAGGTCTGAGGGAAAGTCGTTCTCGCGATCGATCGCCGCGGCGCGCGGCGCGATCTCACGCGCCGCGAAAGATTCGACCTGGTCGCGCAGCATGTCCGCGGTTTCGCCGAGCGCGAAATCGAGCGAGGGAATCCAGTGACGCATCGGCCCGAGCCTCCGGCCACGATAAGAGCCTATATTTGGCCGGCGCCGCTCTTTTCAAGACCGAGAGCGTGGGCGAAGCCTCACTCCTTCATCGCCAGAAGACGCGCGTCGCCGCCGAAGGAAGCGGTGTTGATCGTCACCGTCTCCTCGCGCAGGAAACGGCGCAGATAGTCCGGCCCGCCGGCCTTGGGCCCGGTGCCGCTCATGCGCAATCCGCCGAAAGGCTGCCCGCCCGCCACGGCGCCGATCATATTGCGATTGACATAGAGATTGCCGGCCGGCGTCGTCTCGGCGAGCGCGCGGACGCGCGCCTCTATCCGCGTATGCAGCCCCATTGTGAGGCCGAATCCATTCGCCGCTATTTCTTCGATGAGCCTTACCAAATCCTTTTCGTCCTGCGCGCGCCACGTCGCGACATGGAGCACGGGGCCGAAAATCTCCTCGCGCAGATCTCCGGCTCGATCGAGGCGCACAATATGCGGCGCGACGAAATTGCCGCGCTGCGGCGCCTCGCCGGCGTAGAGCACGCGCCCTTCCGCGCGGCGGCGCGCGAGATAGTCGTCCAGCCGCGCCTTCGCCTTCGCGTCGATAACGGGGCCGACATGAGTCGAAACCTCGCGCGGATCGCCGACGCGGAGCTCTTTCGCCGCGCCGATCAGCATGGCGAGCGTCGCCTGCGCTATGTCCTCCTGCAGGCAGAGGAGACGCAGCGCCGAGCAACGCTGGCCGGCGGAGCGGAAGGCGGAGACGATGACGTCGTCGACGACCTGCTCGAGCAGAGCCGTCGAATCGACGATCATCGCATTGACGCCTCCGGTCTCGGCGATGAGCGGGACGATGGGCCCGTTCGACGCCGCGAGCGCGCGGTGAATGGACCGCGCGGCCTCGGTCGAGCCGGTGAAGACGACGCCGGCGACTTCAGGCTGCGCGACGAGCTCCGCGCCGATCATGCCGTCGCCGGGGACATATTGCAGCGCATCGCGCGGCGCGCCGGCTTCATGCAGAAGCGCGACCGCCTCTCGCGCGACGAGCGGCGTCTGCTCGGCCGGCTTGGCGACGGCCGCATTGCCGGAAACGAGCGCCGCCGCGACCTGGCCGAGGAAAATCGCCAGCGGAAAATTCCAAGGCGAAATGCAGAGGAAGACGCCGCGGCCGCGCCGGCGAAAGCGGTTCTCCTCTCCCGTCGGTCCGGGCAGCGTCTCTTCTCCGCAGAGAAGCCGCGCCTGCCCCGCGTAATAGCGGCAGAGGTCGGCCGCCTCGCGCACTTCGGCGAGCGCGTCGTCGAGCGTCTTGCCTCCCTCCTCCTGCAACAGCGCGATGAGCCGCCCGCGTCGCGCCTCGAGGAGATCGGCCGCGCGCTCGATGATCGCAGCGCGCGCTTCGACCGGCGTCGCCTGCCATGCGGGAAAGGCGCGCGCGGCCGCCGCTATTGCGGCCCGCGTCGTTTCACTGTCGGCCTCGATGACGGAGCCGATGATCGAATCGTCGATCGGCGAGCGTATGTCGCGCGGCGCGACGCCGCTGCGCCCCGTGGAAGGCGCCGCGGTCACGGCGCAAGCGCGCGCGGCGTCTCTCTCGGCGAGCAGCGCCGCGAGCGCTTCGCGATCGCCGAACTCGACGCCTTTCGAATTGGCGCGCAAAGGACGGTAGAGATCGGCCGGCGGCGGCAGACGGGAATGCCGCGCGCGCGCGGCTGCGCCGATGATCGCGCGCGGCGGCGCCAGCAATTCGCTCTCGGGAGTCGAGACGTCGGCGGCGCGCGCGACGAAGGAGGAATTGGCGCCGTTCTCGATGAGCCGCCGCACGAGATAGGCGAGCAGATCGCGATGCGGGCCGACCGGCGCATAGACGCGACAGCTCGCGCCTTTCTCCTCGTCGAGCAGCGCCTCGAAGAGCTCCTCCCCCATTCCATGCAGACGTTGGAACTCATAGAGCGCTGGATCGCCCGCGCGCGCGACGATCGTCGCGATGGTCGCGGCGTTATGCGTCGCGAATTGCGGGAAGATGCGCGGCGCGCCGAGCAGGCGATCGGCGCAAGCCGCGTAATTCAGATCCGTCATCGCCTTGCGCGTGAACACGGGATAGTCGGCAAGGCCGCGCTCCTGCGCGCGCTTCACCTCCGTGTCCCAATAGGCGCCTTTGACGAGGCGCAGCATGAAGCGACGGCCATGCGCCTCGGCGAGCGCTTCGACATGATCGATCACCGCCGCGGCGCGCTTCTGATAGGCCTGAACGGCGAGGCCGAATCCCTCCCATCCGGCGAGCGACGGATCGGCGACGACGGCGCCGATGACGTCGAGGGAAAGCTCGAGGCGATCGGCCTCCTCGGCGTCGACGGTGAAGACGAGATCATATTGTCTGGCGAGACGGGCGAGCTCGAGCAGTCGCGGCGCGAGCTCGCGCAGCACGCGCTCGCGCGATAGAGGCTCGAAGCGCGGATGCAGGGCCGAGAGCTTGACAGAGACGCCGGGCCGCTCGGGAAGCGCGCGCGTTCCGGCCTTCGCGCCGATGGCCGCGATGGCCTCCGCGTAAGCGTGAAAATAGCGATCGGCGTCGGCCGCGCTGCGCGCGCCTTCGCCGAGCATATCGAAAGAATAGCGCCAGCGCCGCCCGTCCTCTGCGAAAGCGCGCGCGAGCGCTTCGTCGATCGTTTCGCCGAGCACGAAATGGCCGCCCATCAGCCTCATCGCCTGTCGCGCGGCGGCGCGCAACGCCGGCGCGCCGAGCCGCCGCGCCGCTTGCGCGACGAGCCCGCGCGGCGTCTCGCCGGCGGCGAATATCTTCGTCGACGCTCCGAGCGCGAAGGCCGCCGCCTGCACCAGCAGCGCGTCGGAGGCCGGCGCATGACGATCGAAGGCGCCGGCCGCCAGCTTGTCGGCGATGAGCCGATCGAGCGTGGCGTCGTCGGGGACGCGCAACAGCGATTCGGCGAGCGCCATCAGCGCGATGCCCTCGCGCGTCGACAGCGAATATTCCTGCAGCAGCCGCTCGACGTTTGCCAACCCCTTCGGCGAGCGCACGGCGGCGAGCAGGCGCCGCGCGAGCGGCTCGGCGCGCGCTTCGCATTCTTCGTCGAAAGGCGCGGAAAGGAGACGCGCGGCGATCTCCTCGTCGGCGGGAGAATAGGGCGCGTGAAACGGGCGCGGTCCCGGCATCGGAGCTCTTCCTCGCAGCGTCGGCCGAGCTCGAGAAAAAATCGACGCGAGCGTCGCCGTAACGCATGCGACATCGTCATTGAAAACACGCCGGCCGTCCATAGTTGTTCCACAAGCGAAGGCGGGAACACGGGATCGCGGCGCGCGCGAACCGGCGCGAACGTCGCCGTTCCTTCCAACAGATGAGCATGGACAGCCGCCGTGGCAAGACGCGGCCGAGGGGAGACGCTCCAAAAATGTTGCCAAATGTCGACGACATCGGCCGCTTCGCGCTGTTCCTCGACCTCGACGGCACTGTCGCGGAAATCGCGGAGCGGCCCGAGGCGGTGCGGGTCGATGCGGCGACGATCGAGCTCTTGGGCGCCCTGCGGCGCGCCGCGGGCGAGGCTCTCGCCGTCGTTTCGGGTCGCGACATCGCCGTCATCGATTCGCTGTTGAGCCCGCTCCGGCTGCCGGTCGCCGGCGTCCATGGATTGCAGCGCCGCGACGCCGCCGGCTGCATGCATCGCACGGCCGAGGCCTGCGCGGAGCTCGGTTCCGTCATTCGCGCGATCGAGGCGGATGTCGGCGGCGAAGCCGGCGTCATCGTCGAGCGCAAGACCGGCGCCGTCGCGCTTCACTATCGCCTTCGCCCGGAGCTGGAGGCCCGTTGCCGCGCCGTCGCCGAACGCGCGACGCGCGAGCGCCGCGACCTCGAGATTCTGCCAGGAAAGATGGTCTTCGAGATTCGCCTGCAAGGCGGCGACAAGGGCGACGTCATCGAGGCCTTTCTGAAGGAAGAGCCGTTTCGCGGCCGCACGCCGATCTTCGCCGGCGACGATGTGACGGACGAGGTCGCCTTCGCGGCCGTCAATGCGCTGGGCGGCTTTTCCATAAAAGTGGGCAGGAACGCCACTCTGGCGCGCTACAGAGCCGCGGATCTGCGCGAATTGCATCGATGGCTGGCCGAGCTCGCGCGCGCCTCTCGAGCGGAGCGGGCGCGATGACGGAGGCGCAGCGGCACGAACGCAAGACGAGCGACCTCGATCTCGGCGTCGTCGGCAATTGCTCCTTCGCCGCGCTGATCGATCGCGACGCGAGCGTCGTCTGGTGCTGCCTGCCGCGCTTCGACGGCGATCCCGTGTTTCACAGCCTGCTCGGCTCGCCGCCGGATATGGAGGACGGCGGCTTCTTCGCCATCGACCTCGAGGACCGCGTGCATAGCGAGCAGGATTATTGCGGCAACACCGCGGTCCTCGAGACGGTCCTGCACGGCAAGCAGGGATCGGTTCGCGTCACCGATTTCGCGCCGCGCTTCTTCTGGCGCGACCGGCTCTATCATCCGAACATGCTGATCAGGCGGTTGACGCCGGTCTCCGGCACGCCGCGCATCCGCATCCGTCTGCGGCCGCGCTACGACTATGGCGCCGCCGTTCCGAACCTCACCTTCGGCTCGCATCATATCCGCTATCTCGGGCCGCACACGATTCTGCGCCTCACGACCAATGCGCCGCTCGACTATGTGCGCGAGGAGACGCTGTTCAATCTGAGCAGCCCGGTCGATCTCGTTCTGGGTCCGGACGAGACGCTGCACGAGGGAATCTCGCATACGGCGCGCAATTTCGAGGAGCGCACGCGCGACTATTGGCGCCGCTGGGTGCACAGGCTCGCTATTCCTTTCGAATGGCAGAGCGCGGTGATCCGCGCGGCGATCACGCTGAAGCTCTGCACCTATGAGGGGACCGGCGCCATCGTCGCCGCGCTGACGACGAGCATTCCCGAGGCGCCGGACACACAGCGCAATTGGGACTATCGCTACTGCTGGGTGCGCGACGCCTATTTCGTCGTGCGCGCGCTCAATCGCATGGCGGCCATGCGCAAGATGGAGAATTATTTCGACTGGCTGATGAATGTCGTGGCCTCGGCCGCCGGCTCGCATATTCAGCCGGTCTATGGTCTCGGCCTCGAATCCGAGCTCACCGAGCGCGTCATTCTCAGCCTGCCGGGCTATCGCGGCATGGGGCCGGTGCGCGTCGGAAATCAGGCCTATCAGCACTTCCAGCACGATTCTTACGGCAATGTCATTCTGGGAGTCGCGCAGGCTTTTCTCGATCGCCGCCTGTTGTCGCCGCCGACGCGCATGGATTTCCTGCGGCTAGAGGACATGGGTCGGCAGGCGCTCGCCTGCTACGACAAGCCGGACGCCGGCATGTGGGAATTGCGCTCGCGCGCGCGCATTCATACGACGTCGAGCCTCATGTGCTGGGCGGCCGCCGATCGGCTGGCGCGCATCGCCGAATACATCGGCGAGCCCGAGCGCGCCCGCGACTGGCGCGCGGAGGCCGAGCGCATCAAGCAGGTGATTCTCGAAAGGGCCTGGTCGCAGAAGCGCCAGGCCTTCGTCGAATCGTTCGACGGGGAGCATCTCGACGCCGGCGTGCTGCTGATGATCGAGGTCGGCTTCATCGATCCCAATGATCCGCGCATGGTCGCGACGCTGGAGCGCATCGAATCCACGCTCGGCCGCGGCGCGCATATGATGCGCTACGAGGCGGCCGACGATTTCGGCGAGCCGACCACCGCCTTCACCACCTGCTCCTTCTGGCGCATCGACGCGCTCGCGCGCATGGGCCGACGGGAGGAGGCGCGCGAATATCTCGAGGCGCTGCTGTCCCAGCGCAACCGACTCGGCATGATGTCGGAGGACATAGACGTCAAGACCGGCGAAGCCTGGGGAAACTATCCGCAGACCTATTCCATGGTCGGCATCATCAACGGCGCCATGCGCCTGTCGCGCTCTTGGGAGAAAGCCATATGAAACGCCTCGTCGTCGTCTCCAATCGCGTCGCCGAGCCGGGTTGCAGCCAGGCCGCCGGCGGCCTCGCCGTTTGCATTCTCGACGCGCTGCGCAAGCGAGGGGGCGTCTGGTTCGGCTGGAACGGCGAGATCGTCGCCGATGACGCGGAGATCGGCGTGTCGCGCGTCAAATTCGATCAGCTGACGCTCGCGACGATGCCGCTCGCCGAGCGCGACTATCGCGACTATTATCTCGGCTTCGCCAACGCCGCTCTATGGCCCGTTCATCACTATCGGCTCGATCTCGCGCGCTTCACGCAAGAGGCGACCGACGGCTATCGCCGCGTCAACGATCGGTTCGCCGAAAAGCTCGCGCCCTTGCTGACGGCGGATGATCTCGTCTGGGTGCACGATTATCACTTCATTCCGCTCGGCGCGGCGCTGCGCGAGCGCGGCGTCGCCAATCGCATCGGCTTCTTCCTGCACATTCCCTTCCCGCCGCCGGATTTGCTCTGCGCCATGCCGGAGCATGAATGGCTGATGAAGGCGCTCGTCGAATATGACCTCGTCGGCTTCCAGACCAGGACCGATCAAGCGAATTTCCTCCGCTTCATGTGCGATTTCATGCAGGGCGAGATGCTGACGCCCGATCTCGTGCGCGTCGGCGGCAAGACGGTGACGGCCTCCGTCTTCCCGGTCGGCATAGACGTCGACGCCTTCGCCGCCATGGCCGAGAGCCCGAGCGCCGCCGAGCGCATCCAGCGCCTGCATCGGGCCGGCGAGCCGCGCATAAATGTCATCGGCGTCGATCGTCTCGACTACACCAAGGGCCTGCCGGATCGCTTGCGCTCCTTCAAGCGGCTGCTCGAAATCTATCCGCAGAACTGCAAGGCGGTGACGCTGATGCAGATCGCGCCGCCGACGCGCGAGGATGTGCAGGCCTATGCCGACATTCGTCATGAGTTGGAGGCGCTCTCGGGCGAGATCAACGGCCAGTTCGGCGATTTCGACTGGACGCCGGTGCGCTATCTGCATCGCCGCGTCGATCGCGACACGCTCGCCGCGCTCTATCGCGGCAGCCAGGTGGGGCTGGTGACGCCGCTGCGCGACGGGATGAATCTCGTCGCCAAGGAATATGTCGTCGCGCAGGACGCGGAGAATCCCGGCGTGCTGGTGCTGTCGCGCTTCGCCGGCGCGGCCGAGGAGCTGCAGGAGGCGCTGATCGTCAATCCTTACGACGCCGACGAGGTCGCCAATGCGATGCAGAAGGCGATCGTGATGCGGCTTCCCGAGCGCAAAGAGCGCCACAAGGCGCTGCTCGCCCGCGTGCGCAAGCACGATTCCTATAATTGGATGGACGGATTCCTGCGCGCGCTCAGCGCCTGCCGAATGCCGCTCGCGGCATAGGGCGCGCGCTTACTTCTCCCACAGGCGGGAGAAGGGACGCGAACCTCTTTGTTTCCGCGATCGCAACCGAAGCGGCCCGGTCGCTCACAAATGGATCGAGCGCTTGGCGACGCCGAGCGCCGCTTCCTTGATCGCCTCCGACAAGGTCGGATGCGCATGGCAGGTGCGGGCGAGGTCTTCGGCGGAGCCGGAGAATTCCATCAGCGCGCAGGCTTCGGCGATCAATTCGCCGGCGTCCGAGCCGAGAATATGCACGCCGAGCACCCGGTCGGTGGCCGCGTCCGCCAGCACTTTCACGAAGCCCTCCGTCTGCCGGTTGGCGCGCGCGCGGCCATTGGCCGAGAAGGGGAATTTCCCGACATTGTAGGAAAGGCCCGCCGATTTCGCCTCTTCCTCGTTGAGGCCGACCCAGGCGACCTCGGGCATCGTATAGACAACGGAAGGGATCACGCCGTAATTCACATGTCCCGCCTGGCCGGCGAGGATTTCCGCCACGGCGACGCCCTCCTCCTCGGCCTTATGCGCCAGCATCGCGCCGCGCACGACATCGCCGATCGCGTAAATTCCCGGCACATTGGAGCCGAAATGCTCGTCGATGACGACGCGCCCGCGTTCGGTGGCGACGCCGATCTCCTCGAGGCCGAGGCCCGTCGTATAGGGAACGCGCCCCGTCGCGATGAGCACGGCGTCGGCGGCGATGGGCGTTCCGCCGCCGCCCTTGGTCGAGGCGTAGGCGACGAGGACGCCCTCGGGGGTCTTGTCGATCTTGGTGACCTTGGCGGCGAGATGGAAGGCGAAGCCCTGCTTCTCCAAAATCTTCTGGAAGCGCGTCGCGATCTCCGCATCGGCGCCGGGCAATATGCGGTCGAGATATTCGATGACCGTGACCTGCGCGCCGAGCCGGCGCCAGACCGAGCCGAGCTCGAGGCCGATGACGCCGGCGCCGACGACGACGAGATGCTTGGGCGTCGCGTCGAGCTCCAGCGCGCCGGTCGAGGAGAGGATCGTCTTCTCGTCGAAGGCGATCTCCTTGCCGTCGACGTCGCGCAGCGGCGCGACGGCGGAGCCGGTCGCAATGACGATGTTCCGCGTCTCGACAATTTGCGCCGCGCCATTCTCGTCCGTCACCTCGACGCGCCCCGCGCCGAGAATGCGGCCGACGCCGTGATAGGAATCGATCTTGTTCTTCTTGAACAGAAAGGCGACGCCGCCGACATTGGCGGCGACCGTGTCGGCCTTGTGCTTCATCATTTTCGAAAGATCGAGGCGCGGCGGCTCGACGATCACGCCGAGATCGGCGAGGCCGTGGCCCGCCTCCTCGAACATATGCGAAGCGTGCAGCAGCGCCTTGGAGGGGATGCAGCCGACATTGCCGCAAGTGCCGCCATGAGTCGCGCGCTTCTCGACGACGGCGGTCTTGAGGCCGAGCTGCGCCGCGCGGATGGCGCAGACATAGCCGCCCGGCCCCGTGCCGATGACGATGAGATCATATGCCATCCGCCAACTCCTTTTGTCGCGCTGCCAAGGATCGCTAGATATCTTTTATCGAAAGAGAATATCCGTTTCGCGAGGCGAAGGTCGAACCATTTCTTCCGCATGCGCGTCACGCGCCCGCAAAAAGCAGGCGCTCATAGGCGTCGAGCGTCGCGCCGCACATTCGCTCGACGGAAAAATGCGTCTGCACATGGAGCCGCGCGCGCGCCGTCAGCCCTTCGCGGGCGGAGGGGCGCAGCTCCAGCGCCTCGCGAATCGCCCGCGCCAGCGCCGCCGCGTCTCCCGCCGGCGCGCGCCAGCCGGTCGCTTCCGCCGCGTCGACCTGCGGCGGCGCGAGCACGGTTTCGACCGCCGCGCCGAGATCGGAGACGACGACCGGCGCTCCCATCGCCTGCGCCTCTATGGCGACGCGGCCGAAGGCCTCCGGCGTCGTCGAGGGCGCGACAGTGACGGCGGCGGCGAGATAGGCGGCCGGCATGTCCGCGCAATAGCCGGGCGCGCGCACGATTCCTTCGAGCCCGGCGCGCGCGATATGGGCTTCCACATTGGCGCGAAAAGCGGCGTTGGGCGCGTCGCCCGCGAAGACGAAGCGCACGTCGCAGAGGCCCTCGGCGACGAGCAGCTTCGCCGCGTCGATGAGCACGAGATGGCCCTTTCGCGCCGAGAGCCGCGCCGGCAGCAGCACGACGCGCTCGTGCCGCGCCACGCCCCAGGCGGCGCGCATCCGCTCGACGCGGGCGGGCTCGACGGCGGAGGGCGAGAAGGCGCGCAGATCGAGCCCGCGCGCGACGACGACGATGCGCTGCGTCGCCTGCGGATAGAGCTCGGCGATATGGCAGGCGGTGAAGCGCGAATTGGCGATGACGAGATCGCCCGCCGCCATCACCGAATTATAGCGCTGCTTGATCGGCGAGGCGCCGCCATAGATGCTGTGGAAAGTGGTGACGAAGCGCGCGCCCGCGCGCCGCGCCGCATAATAGGCGACCCAGGCGCAGGCGCGCGAGCGCGCATGGACGATGTCCACCGCCTCCTCGCGCAAGATGCGGGCGAGGCGGAAAGAGTTGAGCGCCATGGCGAGCGGATTTTTCGTCGCGGCGGGAAAGGGCAGCCACACCCCGCCCTTGGCCTGCAGCTCGCTGACCATGCGGCCGCCCTCGGATGCGACGAGCGCCCGCGCGCCGGCCATATGCAGCGCCTCGGCGATGTCGATCGTCGCGCGTTCGGCGCCGCCCGATTGGAGATCGGGCACGATCTGCAAGATCGTCCGGCCGGCGAGGAGCCGGCTCGTCGAAGGGAAGGCGTGGAAATTCTCTAGCATGGAACGTTTCTGCCCAGTAAACGAGAACGCCGCCGCGGTCGAGAGAGACGGGAGCCTTCTTCGCCGCAGAAATGAGCCGGCAGTATGGCCGGTTCGCCGCGGCCGCCGAACCATGGCTTTGAAGAAAACGGAGTTTTTCGCTAATAGTGAGAACCGGCGCGCCGGCGCCGAGGGGAGACGATGGCTGTGGACGGCGTCGAGGAGGGGCTGAGCTTCATCGATCTTTCCCTCGACGGGCGCGAGCCCTGGCGCATTGCGCGCCGATGTCGCGCCACGCGCGGGACGGGGACTGAGCGCGCCGGCGTCATGCTGCTCGGCGGCTTCAAATCCGACATGCGGGGCGCCAAGGCCGCCCATCTCGACGCCTGGGCGGAGCGAACGGGACACGCCTTCGTCCGCTTCGATTATTCCGGCCATGGCGAATCGAGCGGGCGTTTCGAAGACGGGACGATCGGCGATTGGCTCGCGCAGAGCCTCGCCGTCTTCGACGCTTCGACGCGCGGCCCGCAAATTCTGGTCGGCAGCTCCATGGGCGGCTGGCTCGCTCTGCTGCTGGCGCGCCGCCTCGCGGAACAGGGCCGCCGATTGCGAGGCCTCGTGCTGATCGCGCCCGCGGTCGATTTCACCGAAGAGCTCATCTGGAAGAACGCCGATGACGACATTCGGCGCGCGATTCTCGAAGATGGCGCATGGCTGCGCCCCTCGCCCTATTCGCCGGAGCCGACGCCGATCACGCGCAAGCTCATCGAGGACGGACGCGCGCATCTCCTGCTCGGCGACGTCATCCGCACCTATGCGCCCGTGCATATTTTGCAGGGAATGTGCGACGAGGACGTGCCCTACGCCCATGCGCTCCGGCTCTTGGATTGTCTCGCGGCCGATCCCGTCGTGCTGACTCTGGTGACGGAAGGCGACCATCGCCTGTCTCGCGAAGCCGACCTCGCCCATCTCACGGCTACGGTCGAGGCGCTCGGCTAGAGCATGTTCCCGAAAAGTGCGAAGCGGTTTTCGGAAAAGAACATGCGAATCTAGAAAACTTTCGAGCGCATTCGGCCATGATTTGTCCGAATGCGCTCTAGTTGCCTGCGTCAATGAAAGCGAAGCTGTGCGAGCCCCATCGCGCGATCTCCCGCTTCGCGGGAGAAGGCGGGGTCTTCGGGTCTCCATTTCGAATGACGCAGACCACCGGCCGATCTCGAGGACCGCACCGCCTGTGACGCCGCCTGTCAGAGCTCGCTCGGCGGCGCCGCGCTGATCCGGGCCGCTCGGGCCGCCGGTGTCGAGATGCTGGGCCGATCCTCGTCCCGGCGGCCTCCCGCCCGCTTCCGTCCCGCCTGCGTCTTATGTTATCGCAAGTCCCGGAGGGACCGAACACATGACCGAATCCGCCACCCCGCGTCGCGACAAGCCCTGGCTGTTCCGCACCTACGCCGGCCATTCCACGGCGAAGGAGTCGAACCATCTCTACCGCTCCAATCTCGCCAAGGGCCAGACCGGTCTCTCCATCGCCTTCGACCTGCCGACCCAGACCGGCTATGACAGCGACCATATCCTCTCGCGCGGCGAGGTCGGCAAGGTCGGCGTGCCGGTGTCGCATCTCGGCGACATGCGCACGCTGTTCGACGGCATCCCGATCGCGGAAATGAACACGTCGATGACCATCAACGCCACCGCCGTCTGGCTGTTCGCGCTCTATATCGCCGCGGCCGACGAGCAGGGCGCGCCGCGCGCGAAGCTGCAAGGCACGACGCAGAACGACATCATCAAGGAATATCTCTCGCGCGGCTCCTATGTGTTTCCGCCGGCGCAGTCGCTGCGGCTGACGCAGGACCTCATTCTCTTCACGACGAAGGAATGCCCGAAATTCAATCCGATGAATGTCTGCTCCTACCATCTGCAGGAGGCCGGCGCGACACCGGCGCAGGAGCTGGCCTATGCGCTCGCGACGGCTTGCGCCATTCTCGACGGCGTGAAGACCGCGGGCCTCTCGGACAAGGATTTCGCCGAGGTGGTCGGTCGCATCTCCTTCTTCGTCAACGCCGGAATGCGCTTCGTCACCGAGCTGTGCAAGATGCGCGCTTTCGTCGAGCTGTGGGACGAGATCACGCGCGACCGCTATGGCGTGACGGACGAGAAGTCCCGCCGCTTCCGCTATGGCGTGCAGGTGAATTCGCTCGGCCTCACCGAGCAGCAGCCGGAGAACAACGTCTATCGCATTCTGATCGAATCTCTGGCCGTCGTGCTGTCCAAGAACGCCCGCGCCCGCGCCGTGCAGCTGCCGGCGTGGAACGAGGCGCTCGGCCTGCCGCGGCCCTTCGATCAGCAATGGTCGCTGCGCATGCAGCAGATCATGGCCTATGAGACGGACCTCCTCGAATATGGCGACATTTTCGACGGCAATCCAGCGATCGCCAAGAAGGTCGCGGCGCTGAAGGAAGAGGCCGTCGCCGAGCTGAGGAAGATCGACGAGCTGGGCGGCGCCGCGGCGGCGGTCGAGATCGGCTATATGAAGTCGAAGCTCGTCGAATCCAATACCGCTCGGCTCGAGTCGATCGAGGCCGGCGAGCAGATCGTCGTCGGCGTCAATAAATTCACCGAAGGCGAGCCTTCGCCGCTCACCGCGGGCGACAATCAGATCATGGTCGTGCCCGAGCATGTCGAGGCCGAGCAGATCGCCCGCCTGCAGGCTTGGCGCGCGCAGCGCGACGCGAAAGCCGCCCAGGCGGCGCTGGACGAGCTGGTCCGCGCCGCCAAAGAGGGCCGCAATATGGTCGAGCCCTCGATCGCCGCCGCCAAGGCCGGCGTCACGACAGGCGAATGGGGCTCGGTGCTGCGCGGCGTGTTCGGCGAATATCGCGCGCCGACCGGCGTCTCCTCCACGGCCCGCCAGGTCGGCGGCCAGTTGGACGCCGTGCGCGAGGAGGTGCAGCGCGTCTCCACCAAGATCGGGACGCGCGCCAAATTTTTGGTCGGCAAGCCCGGCCTCGACGGCCATTCCAACGGCGCCGAGCAGATCGCCGTGCGCGCCCGCGACGCCGGCTTCGAGGTGATCTACGCCGGCATTCGCTCGACGCCGGCCGAGCTGGTCGAAACGGCGCAGAAGGAAGGCGCGCATTGCGTCGGCCTCTCCATTCTGTCGGGCTCGCATGTGACGCTGGCGCATGAGGTGCTGCGGCTGATGAAAGAGCAGGGCCTCGGCAGCGTGCCGCTCGTCGTCGGCGGCATCATCCCGCCAGCGGACGAGAAGCTGCTGCGCGAGAATGGCGTGGCGGCGGTCTATACGCCGAAGAACTACGACCTCAACGCGATCATGACCGATCTCGCCCAGATCATCGAGAAGAGCGTGGAAGAGCGGGCTTGAGGACCCCCTCCCCGGGCCCCTCCGGCGCTCGGCGGATTCCTTCTCGCGGCGCTGAAATTCTTCGAGCGACAGCATTCGATCGGGCCCGGCGCGAACGACGACCGGCCCGGCCCCGCTGCGAGCCGGAAGGCCCAGCCGCCCCGCCCGCCTTGTCGCGCTGCGCGCCGATCCGCTCTTTGACGCCGATTTGACGCCGATCGTCGCCGGCTCGAGGTTGATCCTCGCCCATGGGTCTGAGACAAGACCGTCACCGCCGCGCGGGGGCGATTCGTATCCTCGAGGCGCGGCCCCGGAGCTCGTTTCGGAGAGCGCTTCATGGCCTTGGCTTGCACTTCAGGTCTCGACACCGGATTCGTCGAACTCGGCTATGCGAAAGTGGCGGCGCTCGGCGTCGTTCAAGGCATTACCGAGCTGCTGCCGATTTCCTCCACCGCCCATATGCGCATCGTGCCCGCCCTGCTCGGCTGGAAGGATCCAGGCTCGGCCTTCTCGGCCGCGATGCAGCTCGCCGCGCTCGCCGCCGTCGTCAGCTATTTCTGGAAGGACATTCGCGATCTCGCCTTCGGCTCCGTTCGAGCCCTTCGAAAACGCGACTTCGCCGACTGGTATTTCCGTTTCGTCGTCTGGATCGCTCTCGCCACCATTCCCATCGGCCTCGCCGGAATCGCGCTCTCGGGCGTGCTCAACGCCTGCGGCTCGCCGCTGCGCTCGCTGCCGGTCATCGGCATTTCCTGCATCGTGATGGCGGCGCTGCTCGCCATCGCCGAGCTCTATTGCAACCACTCCCGCACGCTGGACCATGTGAATCTGAAGGACGCGCTGGTCGTCGGCTTCGCGCAGGTCGGCGCGCTGGTGCCGGGCGTGTCGCGCTCCGGCTCCACCTTGACCGCGGCATTGTTCTTGGACCTCAAGCGCGAGCAGGCGGCGCAATTCTCCTTCCTGCTCGGTCTCCCCGCGATCACCCTCGCCGGCCTCAAAGAGCTCTACGAGCTGCACAAGGCCCATCTCGACGCCCATGGCTGGTCGGTGCTGGCCGTCGGCCTCGTCGTCGCCTCCATTTCGGCCTTCGCCGCCATTTGGGGATTGATGCGCTTTCTGGAGCGCTTCTCGACCTGGCCCTTCGTCGCTTATCGCGCCTTCATCGGCGTGGTTCTGCTCGCCTGCGCGACCACCGGCCTATTGTCCTGACGCCGAAGGGGACGGGCGCCGATCCCGCCGTTTCGACGTCGCGATCTTTTATTTTTGTTCGCTTTGTCGGCGCCCGGCTCTTGCCCAAACCGGCCCTCGGGACCTAACATCGGGGCCATGGTCGAGACCGCCACCCTCATTCGCCATGCCGGACCCGGCGACGCCGAGGCGATCACCCGCGTGCATGACGCCTCCTGGCGGGACGCCTATCGCGGCGTCATTCCCGGCGGCGAGCTCGAGCGGATGATCGCCCGTCGCGGGCCGCAATGGTGGGCGCGGGCGATCGTGCGCGGCAGCGGCATTCTCGTGCTGGAATTCGGCCGGGAAGTCGTCGGCTATGTCACCTATGGACGCAATCGCGTCCCCTCCATGCCCTATTCGGGCGAGATCTTCGAAATCTACCTCCTGCCCGAATATCAGGGCGTCGGTTTCGGACGGCGGCTGTTCAACGCGGCCCGTCAGGAGCTCGCCGAGCACGGCTATCTCTCCACCGTGGTCTGGGCGCTCGCCGACAATGACAAGGCGCTCGCCTTCTATCGCCGGCTCGGCGGCCTGACCATACGCCGCGCGGAGGAGCGCTTCGGCGACGACATGCTGACGCGCGTCGCCTTCGGATTCGTCTCCGCGCCCGTCCGCTGAATTTTCCCCACCCCAGGAGTTGCTAAATGCGTCTCGACGCCATTGAAATCGGCGCGAATCCTCCATTCGAAGTCAATGTCGTGATCGAAGTGCCGCTCGGCGGCGAGCCGATCAAATACGAATTGGACAAGGCCTCCGGAACGCTCGTCGTCGACCGCTTCCTCTACACGTCGATGCGCTATCCCGGCAATTACGGCTTCATTCCGCATACTCTGTCGGAGGACGGCGACCCTTGCGACGTGCTGGTCGCCAATACGCGGCCGATCGCTCCGGGCGCGCTCATCGCCGTGCGCCCGATCGGCGTGCTCTATATGCGCGACGAGGCCGGCGGCGACGAGAAGATCATCGCCGTGCCGGCCCCCAAGCTGACCAAGCGCTACGACAAGGTGCAGAACTACACCGATCTGCCGGACATCACGACACGGCAGATCGAGCATTTTTTCGCCCATTACAAGGATCTCGAGCCTGGCAAATGGGTCGAGGCGGCCGGCTGGGGCGACGCCGAAGCGGCGCGCAAGATCATTACCGAGTCGATCGCGCGGGCGAAAAGTGAAAAGTGAGATAGTCAGTGGTGAGATAGTGAGTCGGGTCGAGAACTACTCACTACTCACTACTCACTCACCCCTTCGGCGCCGGCGGCGTGCGCGACACGACGCCCTTGCGCAT
This sequence comes from Methylosinus sp. Ce-a6, assembly GCF_009811655.1. Classification (GTDB taxonomy): domain Bacteria; phylum Pseudomonadota; class Alphaproteobacteria; order Rhizobiales; family Beijerinckiaceae; genus Methylosinus. Next base: position 24,982 of record NZ_BGJX01000006.1, read on the forward strand.
GGCTTCGGGCCGATCCTTCTTCGGCACGAGGCCGGTTTCCGAAGCCGTGTAGCGCCTGGCCGATTCGACGAGATCCTCCACGTCGGCGGCGTTGTCGAAATCGCCGAGCACATAGGTCCATTTGCCGCGCGCCGCCAAGGCCACGGTGCAGGGCCGTGAGCAGACGCCGAGACATTCCACCGATTCGGCCGAGACGATCGCGCGATCGTCCGGCGTCAGTCGCGCATCGAAAGCCTCGAGCAGCGCCTGCCCCGGACGGACCTCCGGATCGTCCTTGCTGCGGCACACGGTGCAGACATAGACCGTCGTTTCCGGCTGGCTCAACCGACCTCCTTCGCCGCTCACTTCGGCGGCTCGTATTTGCATTGCGCCCCGCCGCCGGCCTTTTGCGCGATCTCGCCCGGATCGACGACGCAGTCGAGAGCCGAGACTGCAGCATAAATCGTTCCGGCGGCGCCGTCCGGCGGCACGCCGACCTCGAGCAGCGTCGCATAGAGCTCGTGAGCGAGGCGGCCGGCGAGCTGGACCTTCTTCTCGCCGAAGGTCAATTCGCATGCGTGCTGCGTGATGTCCACATTGCTCGAGCGACAGCTGATCGCGTCGGCCGTCACGGTGATCGTCTTGCCCTTGGGAAAAGCGATTTTCGCATGGCCGTCGGCGAGCTTGGCGAGCGCCGCCTTCTCGGCCCGCGCGACCGTCGGCGAATTTTTGCCGACGAGCGCGGCGAGCGACAACGCCCCGCTTCCATCCGTCGTCGCGGCGGCGGCCTGCGCCACGCCATGGGCCACGAGAAAGAAAAATCCCGTCGAAAAAAATATCGGTCTCATGTGCAATTCCTCCAGCTCGCCGCGTTACGCGCGAGCGGCAAAGAATCGCGTCATGGGGGGCCGAAATTAAGGCGCTGAGCCTCTCAGGCGAGCGCGCCGCGGCTCTCGAGCAGGACGCGGCGCCCGGAAGGCAGAGTGGGCTCCCGCTCGCCGCCGCAGCATTCGTTGGAGAGCCGAGCGACATTCTCGATCGAGACGTCGCGCATCTCCGTGCGCACGCCGATCTCGCGCAGCTTGGCGAAAGCGCGCGACAATGTCTCCTGCTTCACGCCGAGCCGCGCAGCGATGAGCCGCTTGTCATAGGGCAGCCGAATGCAGCACGACTCGACATCGGGCGGGCACAGCGACAGCAGGAAACGCGCGAGCCGCTGCTCGGCCGTCTGCCCCTTGAGCGATTCGATCTCGCCGATGAGGCTGCTCACCTTGCGCGCCGCCTCTTCGATCACCGCCGCCGCGAAGGCGGGAGATTCGCGCAGCATGTAACGAAATCGCGGCGCGGACAGCTTCATCACCTGCGCAAGTCCGACCGCTTCCGCGCCGACGCGATAGGTCTCGCCGTCGGGCGTCAACGCTTCGTAGAGGCTCTCGCCGACATTGCAGATATTGATGAGAGTTTCGTCTCCGCAGGAGGCGGTGCGCGTCAGCTTCACGAATCCGTCGAGCACGATCGCCACATAGAGCGCGCGATCGCCTTGGCGAAAAATCGTCTGTCCATCTTCGAATTGTTCTAATTTCGCGTCGCGCGTGAGCCGCTGCAGCGACTGCGCATCGACAGTCGCGAACATCGGCACGTCCCGAAGAGACGGCGGCTCCGGCATCAGCGCGCTCCCGCGGTCGCCGACGATTTTTAGCGCAAATTCGGCCCGTTCGTCGGTCATTGCCGCCAGTCTATCGCGAAGGCCTGCGAGGGGAAAGCCGCCGCCTCTGGACAGGAGGTCGCACGACGCCGGCGCGGGAGCCGGCAAAAAACGGGTCATCCTTGAATTTCTGTCGTTTTCGCGATTTGCGCGGCTCTGCGGCGGAACATGCGCGTACTGTGTCTCGGCGATATTACGCAGACGCCGAGCGCCGCCGATTTCAAGCGCCTAAGTATTTTTCGCAGTCGACGGCGATATTTTTTTCGGCGCGTCGCGCTCGAGCAGGAAGATCGCCTGCGCGCCGAGCAAATTCCACACCCACCAGGGCGCGTTCACGCGGATCGGCGCGCCGGAATGATCGAGCGCGACGCCGCGCTCTATATGCGCCCCGAGCTCCTCGACGAGATCGACGAAATCCCTGATCGTGCAGAGATGTATGTTGGGCGTTTCGTACCAGGCATGGGCGAGCGTCGTCGTCTGCGGCATGCGTCCCTTCGCGAGCAGCGACAGGCGCACTTTCCAATGGCCGAAATTGGGGAAGGACACGATCGCCCGCCGGCCGATTCGCAGCATGTCGACGAGCACCTGCCGCGGATGATGCGTCGCCTGCAGCGTCTGCGAGAGAATGACATAATCGAAGCCGTCGGTCGGATAATCGGCGAGATCGGTGTCGGCGTCGCCCTGAATGACCGACAAGCCCTTGGCGACGCAGTCGTTGACGCCGCGCTGCGACAATTCCACGCCGCGCCCGTCGACGCTTTTCGTCTCGGCCAGCAATTGCAGCAGCGCGCCGTCGCCGCAGCCCACGTCGAGCACGCGGCTGCCCGGCGCGACCATGGCGGCGACGGCGGCGAGATCGAGGCGGACGGGGCGACTTTGGCCGCTCCGCGGAAAGGACGGGGCGTTCATTTCGCTCGAGTCTCCGAAGCCCGCGGCAGGCCGCGCGCCGTCGCGGCGGCCTCGAGAAAGCCGCGCGTCGTCGCGATGAAGTCCGGCTCATAGACGAGAAAAGCGTCATGGCCCTTGTCGCTGTCGATCTCGACGAAGGAGACCGAGGCGCCGCTGGCGTTGAGCGCATGCACGATGGCGCGCGAGGCCGAGGTCGGATAGAGCCAGTCGGAATTGAAGGAGACCACGCAATAGCGCGTCTTGGCGCCCTTGAACGCCTGCGCCAGCGAGCCGCCGTAATCGGCCGCGAGATCGAAATAATCGCAGGCGCGCGTGACATAGAGATAGGAATTGGCGTCGAAGCGATCGACGAAGGCCATGCCCTGATAGCGCAGATAATTCTCGATCTGGAAATCCGCGTCGAAGGAGAAGGTCGGCGCCGCGCGATCCTGCAGCTTGCGGCCGAATTTGCGTTGCAGCGCCGGCTCCGAGAGATAGGTGATATGCGCCGCCATGCGCGCGACGGCGAGGCCCTTTTCCGGCCGCACGCCGAATTCCAGATAACGCCCGCCGCGCCAGTCGGGGTCAGCCATCACCGCCTGCCGGCCGACCTCGTGAAAGGCGATGTTCTGCGAGGAATGTTTGGGCGCCGTCGCGATGGGCATGGCTGAAAAGACGCGCTCCGGATAGCTCGCCGCCCATTGCAGCACCTGCATTCCGCCCATGGAGCCGCCGGCGACGCAGAAGAGCTGGTCGACGCCCAAATGATCGATCAGCATCGCCTGGGCGCGCACCATGTCGCGAATGGTCACGACCGGAAAACCGAGCCCATAGGCCTGGCCGGTCGCCGGATTGATCGAGGACGGTCCGGAGGTGCCGAGGCAGCCGCCGACGACATTGGAGCAGACGATGAAAAAACGCTCCGTGTCGAAGGGCTTGCCGGGGCCGACCATCACATCCCACCAGCCGGGCTTGCCGGTCAGCGGATGCATATTGGCGGCGTGCTGATCGCCGGTCAGCGCATGGCACAGCAAAATGGCGTTGGAACGCTCGGCGTTCAATTCGCCATAGGTCTGATAGGCGATCGTCAGCGGCGTGACGCAGCCGCCGCCATCGGTGATGAGCGGCCGGTCCACGGGGAACTCGACGATGCGCCCATTGAGCGCGTCCGAAGAGGACAGCGTCTCTATGGCGGGAAGCGCATTGGCCAAATTCTTCTCTCCTGTTCGATATGCCGAACAATTTGTTCGGCAACATCGGCGGCTGAGAGGAGAGTGTCAAGGCCTTGGGCGTCCCGAGGCGGCTCACCGCGTCGTCGGCTTGGGCGGCCCGGCGAAGGCCTGAGGCGGCAGGGCCGGATCGAAGCGGGCCGAGGCCGCCCTGGTCTCGATGGTCTTCGCCGGCTCGCTGAAGCGGCGCGCTTGCGTCGTCGTCGCCTCGCGGCGGCGCGTGGGCCGCGCCTCGACCTTGCGGACGATCGGCCGTTTCGCCGGAGCGGCGATGCTGGCCACTGTCGCCGGCGCCGCGGGCCGCTCGCCAGCGGCCGGCGTCGGGATCGGAGCGTCCACGCCGTTGCGCGCGGCCTCGACGACGCGCTCGACATTGGCGGCCTCGGTGGCGCGCAGCCGCGAGAACCAATCGGCGAATTGCTGCTCGGTGACGCCCTTGCGGCAGACGCGCAGCCGGATCGAGGCCGGAATCTCGTCGCCGCGCACGATCGTCGTGGCGGCGGCGTCGGGGCGAGCGACGGCGCGCAGATCGTCGACCCATTGCCAGGCGAAGGCGCAGCGCACGCCTTCCGGCCCCGGCCCGACGGCGAGGCCGAAGGGGCCGAGCTGGTTGCGCAGCGGCTTCGTCACGATGCGCATTCGCGTCGTCGGAAAGCGCAGCGCGAGCTCCTGACGCACGCCCTCCTCCGTCGGCTTGCCCATCGGAATTTCGCCCGCGCGGCCGCTCCCGGCCGGCTGGACGCGAACATCGATCGTCAGCTCGTTCCAGCCCTTGCCCATTATGGCGCGGTCGAGCGCGACGCTCTGACGCCAGCCATTGGCGTAGCGGCGCTCCTCGAGGCCGCCGCGCACGCGCGCTTCGGCCGGCAACGTCAAAATGGACGCGGCGCCGCTGCGCGCCTCGACGCCCTGCGCCGACGGCGTTCCGGCGGTGGCGCCGACCGGCGTCGGATCGACGGCGAGAGGGCCCCGCGTCGGCATCGTCGAGCAGGCGGAGAGGCCGAGAGCGAGCATCGAGAGCGGCGGCGAATGTCGGAAAAAACAGCTCATGACGAAATCTCCAAAAGGATCAACGGGTCTGGCTCTGCTTGGACGTCGGCAGCGAGAGCACGGCGGCGATTTCCGGCGGCGGCGGAGCGGCGCCGTAGCGCGTGCGGGGCGCCATCGCCGTCGCGACATGTTCGGCCGCGGCCGCGGTGAGCTTTGTCGCGGCGTCGGCCTTCTGCTGACCGATCCAAGCCGGATCGGCCTCCTGATTGGCCCATTGCGTGCCGATGGGCGCGACCTGCTCCGAGGCCGGCGGCCAGGTCGCGAGATCGACGGCGTTCCAGCCGGGCGAGAGGAGAAAGCCGTAACGCTCCGAGGGCATGGGGCCGACGCCGGGCACGCGCCGCGCGACCAGCGGCGCCTTGCCGGGCGTCGGCTCCGGCCGCAGTCCGACGGGCGCGGCGACCGGAACGGGCGCCGGCGGGACGGAGGCCGAGCGCGATGTGACGACTGACGGCAGAGGCTGAAAGCGCAGCGGATTTTCCGCCGTCACAGCGATCGGGAATTTGCCGCGCACGGCTTTCAGCACGCGCTCGCGCCGCTGCGCCTGCGCCGCCATTTTCGCGGCGTCGGGCGTCGTCGCTTCTTTCTTGTCGGCCTCGATGCGCAGGCGGTCGCGCTCGGCGGCGAGCGCCGGGCCGGCCGGCCCCGGCACGACATAGCCGGCCATTCTCACCGCCGGCCCATGCGCCTTGGCGGCGACGCGCGAGTCGCAGGGGAAGGGCGGATGATAATAATCATCCGGGAACAAGAGCTCGACGAGCTTTGGGAACAGCCCGTCATAGCGGTTGATGAGCTCCAGCGCCGCTTTCTCCATGCGCAGGCGCTTGAGCGTCAGCACATAGCCATAGACGGTCGCCTCCTTCGGAAACCAGGCGACGGCGCGCTCGAACCAGAAACGCGCGACGTCGAACTGGCAGGAATTATAGGCGTACCAGCCGACGCCCTGCGCGCCTTCGCCCGAGGCCGTTTCGATCGTCACCGCCGCATAGCGGGCGAGCCGCGCCGGCTCGACATAGGGCGGCGTCTCCTGAGAGAGATCGCGCTCCAAGAGATCGAGAAACAAAATGGCGTTGTTCACGAGCGGCGCGCGCCAGGCGTAGGAGACCTCCTCCGCCTCGCGGCGCAGATCGAGCGCGCGCAGCGTATGGGCGAGGCCATGCGCGACCATCGCGTCGCCGCCATTCTCGATCGCGGCCTTGAAGGATTCGAGCGCCGCGTGGAAATCGCGGCGCTTATAGCGCAGCCAGGCGACGAGGCCGAGCTGCGGCGGCGCGCGCCTGAGGCTGGCGAAGCTCGCGAAGCGCTGCAGCTCTTGTTCCGAGATATCGTCCTTGCGCTCGTCGCGCAGCACCGCGACGATGCGCGCGCGGGTGATGTCCACCGCGACGGCCGCGAATTCGTCATCCGGCCCTTTCGAGCTCTTGCGCGCCTCGGCGAGCAGCGCCTCGACATCGCTCATATGCAGCGTGGCCATCGCCTTCTGCATCGTGGCGAGGCGAATATGCTCGTCCTCATTGGAGGCGAAGATCGATTTATAGACCTCGACCGCCTCGCTGAGCTGCCCCGTGCGCGCGAAGGCCTCGGCGATCGTCCATTGCGCCTCGACATCGGCGTTGGCGACGAAGAAGCGGCTGTCGCGCGCGAATGAGGCGATGTCGAGCCAGCGCCCCTCGCGCCAGAAGGCGAAGATCGTATTGCGCTGCTCCTTCTGCTCGAGCTTGCGCATCAGATCTTCCGATGGGCGCCAGCCGGGCATGTCCTTGCGGCGGGCGGCGATCGTCTCGCGCAATTCGTCGAGCTTGTCGGCGGCAAAGAGCTCCCACAGCCCGCCCTCGTCGACATCGCCGCGGCGCGGGCCGTAGAGATCGGCCGGCGGCTCGAAATTGGGATAGAGGCGCCGCAGCCGCGAGAATTCGGCGCGAACGCGCGCGCGCTGATCGAGCGCGGCGTAATAGCGCAAGGCGAGATCGTCCGGCTTGTCGCGATCGGCGGACGCCGGGGCGACGAGAACGGATTGCGGATCGGCGCCTTCGGCGCACAGCGCGGAAGAAGCCGACGAGAGGACGAGGGCCGAGGCCGCGGCGAGGAGGACTCTCAATTGGCGAGACACGACGAATACCTCATTTGCGCGGCGAGCAGCGCCAGCAGATGCAGAGTGGCGGGATAATAGTCTTCATTCGCCTTGGGCGCGGCGAAGTCGGCGGGGAGCTTGGCGCCGTCGACGACGCAGGCGACGAGAGCGGCGATGGAGGCGATGCCGCCGCCGCCGAACTGGCCGACATCCTTGCCCGAGGCGACGTCGACGATCGGCGGCGTCTCCTTGGCGCGCCGCGCCCAGGCGAGGAAGGGCGCGTAATGGGCGCGGTCGCCGACGCCGGCCCAGGCGAGATAGAGCGGAATGCGCACGGCGTTATAGGCGAACTCCGGCGCGAAACCTTCGGCCGGCCGCGCCCGCCAGCCTTCGAGCGCGATCCAATCGGCGGGCAGCGCCTGCGGCGTCGGCCGCGCCGCCTCGAGCAGATCGAGCCCTGTCTGGGCGAGGCCCGCCCAATCGACCTCCGGCGCGACGCTGTCGAGCCGCGCAAAGGCCGGGAAGACGTAATAGGAAAGATTCACGACGGGCCCGTCGGCGCGGTCCGAGGCGTTGAAGCCCGCGACCGCCGGCAGCAGCAGCGCGCCCATCTTCGTCTTGAACAGCACCGCCTTGCGCGAGAGCTCCACGGCGATGCGCCGCGCCGCCATGCGAAACGGCAGATCGTCCCAATAATCGGCGGCTTCCGCGAGCGCCCAGGCGATCAGGAGATCGCCGTCGGAGGCGTTGTTCATATCGCCGACGGCGGGACGACGCTGCGGATCGAAACGCCAGGCGACGAGCTCGTCGTTGCGCACCATGAGATTGGCGCGCGTCCAGCCCCACAGCCTCTCGAAGGTCGGCCGATCATTGGCGGCGACGGCGAGCAGCATGGCGTAGCCCTGCCCCTCGCTGTGGCTCACCTGATCATTGGCCGTGTCGATGACGCGGCCCTGCTCGGCGATGAAGCGTTTCTTATAGGCGGCCCATACGGCGGGCGATTTGAGCGCGCCGCCGAGCTTGATCTTATGAGCGTCGAGCGAGAGCGGAGCGCCGATCGCCGCGGCGATCTCGGCGAGGGGCTCGGCGCGCGCCGCAGCCGGCGCGAGGGCGACGGCGAGGACGAGCGCGGCGAGGGCGGCGGCGGCGAGACGCCGGAGCTTCATCTTGTTCTCCTTCCGACATTGCGCGTCAGCCATCGCGCCGAAGCGGCGAAGAGCGCGGCGACGAGAACGGCGAGACCGACATAGACGGTCGGGTGCAGCGACATCCAACCGGCGGCGATGAGCCTCAGATTGCCGAAGGAGAGCGGACGCGTGACGATGAAGCGCGGATTGTCGGCGGGCGTCGCCGCGACTGTGGCGCTCGTCATGTCGAGCATGGCGAGCGAGCCCTGCACGCGGCGCGACACGCGCGGATCGACGAGGCAGGCGGAGGCTTCCGCGAGCGTCGCGGCGTTGGGCGCGGTGACGATGGTCCAGACGTCCTTCGCCGTATCGCCGGCGATCGTCTGGCTCATCGCCAGCGAGGCCTGCGCGGAGGCGACGCGGTCCGCGGCCTCCGCCTCGAAGCCGGCGCGCACCCATTGCGCGGCGTCGGCGACGCGCGCCGCGCTCCAGGCGCCGGCCACGCGCAACCGCTCCACGACGCCATAGCCCCAGCGTCCCTCGCGGCGCAGATCGTCGCGCCATGCCTCGAGCAGATCCTGCTCGCCCTCGCCGCGCTCGACGCCTCTCCTCACCGAGCCGACCGGCGCGAAATCGACGCGCTCCGCCTCGCCCGCCGGGGCGGGCGCGCTCAAGGCGGTGATCGTGCGCTCGAGCAGATTGCGCGGCGCATAGCAGGCCATGGGAAAATTACGCTGCAGCACGAAGCGATTGCGCGCGGCGATCTCGAGCTGCGACAAGCGCTTCTCGGAGGCCTTGCGACGATCGGCGGTCAAATGCGGACCCCAGGCCTCGCGCAGCATGTCGGCCGGCATGTCGAGCCGCCGCAGCAGCGCGGCGTCGAAGGAATCGAGCGGCGCGACGGCGAGCGTCGGCCCCTGGCCTTCGGCGGGCGGCGCGTCGACGATCTCGAAATCGATCGGTCGGCCGGCGGCGATGGCGAAATGGGCGACGATCGTCGCCGCCGCGCCGACGGCGTCGGACTCGAGCGAGGGCAGATAGAGCTTCGGCCGTCCCTTGGCGCCGGCGTAGGGGAAACCGCCGCTCGCCGTCACCGCGAGATCGGGCATTCGCGCGATTCGGGCGATCGGCGGCAGCTCGATCTCCGTCTCGTCGAGGAAGAGAAAGCGCTTGGCCGCGCGCAGCGAAGCGAGCGGATCGCAATCGACGTCCTGGCGCGTCGGCGAATGCGCCTCGATCTCGATGCGATTGAGGCCGGCCTTCAGAAAGCCGAGCGGCAGCGGCAGCGGATTGTCGCGGAAGACGTCGCCCGAGCTTTTCAGCAGAATGAGGCTCACCGCCGTGCGCTCGTCGATCTTGACGACGATCTGCGCATCGGAGTCGAGCCCGGCCGCATAGCCGCCGGCGAGGCGCAGCAGCGCATTGCCGTAATCCGCCGCATAGAAATCCGGCGGCATGACGATGTTGAAGGCGGCGCGGTAGAGACGGCCGGTGAATTCCTCGCTGGCGACGCCGAGATCGCGCAGCTTCACCTTGCGTCCGCCGTCGAGCCGATAGCCGGGGAAGGCGGCGGCGGCGCGCAGCCCCTGCGGCGAGCCCTTGGGCGCCGGCGAGACGAGCAGGCGGCGGATCGCCTCGTCCACTTGCGCCGAAGTCGCGCCGGTCACGACGACGCCGGCGCGCCGGCCGGGCGCCGCCGGCAGCACGAAAGCGCGCGGCTCGTTCATAGGACCGACGCGCGAGAGATCGACTCGGCCGGCGAGCTCGGCGGCGGCGCCGACGAAGAGATTGACGCCATAGCGGCCGGGAGCGGCAGGGCCCGCGTCGACGACCGGCTGCTCGAAGCGTCCGGCGAGCGAGATCGCCTGCGCCGCGCGCAACATGCGCTCGATCTCGAAAGGCTTGGCGTTGGCGCCGAGCACGGCGCGGATCGGCAGCGCGCCCTGCTCGTCCGGCGGCAGCGCGCCGAGATCGGAAAGGCTCGTGACGCCGGGATCGTCCTCCGGCAGCACGAGGCCGGTCTCGGTCGGATCGATCTGCGTCCACAATTCGTATGTAGCCTCGAGCGAGCAATCGACGCGATGGCGCTGATTGGTGGAGATGCGCACCGAATTGAAGCCCGGCCGCATCACGCCCGGCGGAATGTCGAAGACGATGGTCTCGACCTCCTGCACGGCGCGGATCGGCGTGTCGCCGATCGTCTGATCATTGATCGTCAGGGTGAGCGCGGAAGCTTCCGGCATCACCGACACGGCGGCGAGATAGCCGATGCGAAATTGCAGGCGCCGCGAAGCCTGCGCCTCGGTGACATAGATCGGCCACTCGGAAGCGCCGACCTCGCCGGCGAGGCGATAGCCCTGAATATTATTGGTGAGATGGCGCAGCATCGCGCCGGCGATGGCGGGCCGCGGCGCGAGAGGCGCAACGGGCGGCGGCGAAGCGGCGGGGACGGCGGCGACCTCGACGCGCGACTGGCGCGCGGAAAAACGCGCGGGGATGATCGGCTGAAGACCGGAGGCCTCCGGCCTCGGTCTGTCGACTGCGAAATGGAACAGCTGCTCTTGCGGCGCTGTCGTGAAGATCGCCTGGGCGCCGACCGCGATCGGCGTCAGCGCCGTCGTGGCGGCGAGCATGGCGGCGAGGATTCGGAACTGCATTTTGGCGCCCATTTTTTGGAGTATGTCTTGCGGGAAAAGGAATCAGACTTTTTCGTTTCTGGAAGAGAGACCAGGCTTGATGGCGGGCGCCGCCTCGCGCTCCGCCGGCGCTCGCAGACGCGGCTGGCGGCGGCCGAAGATGGCGGAGAGATCGGCGAATGGCGGCGGCTCGCGCAGCGCGGCCTCTCCGGAGCGCGGGCGCAGATAGGCGAAGGCGCGCAGCGGCTCGATCACGCCCCACCAGAGAAACTGCGCCGTGCCGGCGATGACGCCCTTGTGATTGCGGCGCGCAGCGACGAAACGCTCGAGCGCCGTCGCGTCGCCATACATCAGATCGGCGAGCGCCAGATGATCCTGCGGCCGCGACAGCGCGAAGGCGACGTGGCGGCGCCCATCCGGCGCGACGCTCACGATGCGCGCGCAAAGACTTGGATGGCGCGCCGCGTCGACATAGGAGTCGATGAAGAGCCGTCCCTCGGACGTCGTCGCGGCGGCGAGCGCTCTGGCGTCGGCCTCGGTCGCGGCGCGCAGACGGCAGCCGGTCGCCGAGACCTCCTCTATGGCGACGCGTATATGCGCATCGCCCAGAACCAGCGCGCCGCGCCGCTCGATCGCAAGGCGCGGATGCGACTCACGGCGGCGCCGCTCCGTCACGGCGCCGAGCGCGACGCCGGCGGTGACGAGATTGAACATGTTCCACAGGCCGACGAAGACCATGAGCTGCCGCACGCCCGGCTCGGCGACGTAACGGTAGGCGGCGACGGCGGCGCCGATCGCGAGCAGGCCGTAGATCGCGAAAAAGGGCCAGGCCAATTCGGAGAGGCGGTCCTGCGTCTGCGTCGAGCCTTTCGCCGTCACGCGGAAGGAAGGGCTGCGCGGGCGCAGAAAGACGGAAAGTATCGCCTTGGACAGAAACACGCCCTGGCAATATTCATAGAGTTCCGACACCCAGGGCCAGCGCACCGAGCCGAACAGATAATTCTGCAGCATCGCATTCACGACGACATAGGTCGCGGTATAGGCGATCGCCTCTTCTATGTTGGAGACGAAGATCTTCACATCGAAGAGGATGAAGGCGAGCGGCGCCAGCATGAAGACGAGGCGCGGGAAGGGAAAGAACCAGAAGCTCATGCTCGATAGATAGCCGAGCCGCTGCAAGGGCTCGAGGCCGCGCTGCAGGAGCGGGTTGCGCAGCAGGAAAATCTGCAGCATTCCCTGGCACCAGCGCACGCGCTGGCCGATGAAGGAGGCGAAGCTCTCCGGCTGCAATCCGGCGACGAGCGGCTTGTCGACATAGACGCTGGTCCAGCCCTGCGCATGAAGCTCGAGCGCCGTCTCGCAATCCTCGGTGACGGAGACTCCGGAGAATCCGCCGGCCTCGTCGAGCGCGGCGCGGCGCAGCAGCGCGGCGGAGCCGCAGAAGAAGGCGGCGTTCCACTTGTCGAGGCCGCGCTGCATGACGCCGTAGAACATCTCGTTCTCCGACGGCATGCGGCGGAAGGTGCGCAGATTCTGCTCGATCGGATCTGGATTGAGGAAGACATGCGGCGTCTGCACGAGGAAGAGCCGGTCGTCCTCGAAGAAATAGCCGATCGTCTCGCGCAGGAAGGAGCGGAAAGGCGCGTGATCGGCGTCGAGCACGACGACGACCTCGCCGGAGACATGCTCTAGCGCATTGTTGAGATTGCCGGCCTTGGCGTGCTCGTTGCGCTCTCTGGCGAGATAATGGCAGCCGAGCGCGGCGCAGAGCTTCTGCAAGGCGGCGCGTCTCTCCTCGGCGCGCGCGGCGAGCCGCGGATCGGGGTCGGCGCATTTCTCATCCGTGCCGCCGTCGTCGAGCAGGAAGACGTTCAGACGATCGGCGGGATAATCCATGGATTTCGCCGCGGCGAGCGTCGTCGCCAGAATGGAGGCGTCCTCGTCATAGCTCGGCACGAGAACGTCGACGGCGGGCAGCGCCTCGTCCTCGATCAGCGGCGCCGGCTCGCGCGTCAGCGGCTCGGCGTTGACGACGAGGGTGAGGAACAGCATCGCCACGCAATAGAGCTCGGCGGCGAGCAATATCGCGCCGCAGCCGAAACCGACGGGATCGGCGAGCGGCGGCAGAGTGGAAGTGACGCGCCAATAGACATAGCGCAGCACCACGAAGAGCGCGAGCGCGATGAAGAGCTGGCGCGATTCCGCGCCGCGCGAGAACCGCCATAAGAAGGCGAGCAGGAAGATGACGGAAAGGCTCGTCGCCAGCTGCGCCTGCACGCTCACGGGCTGCGTGGCGAGAGCGACGGCGATAACGCCGAGAAAGAGAAAGCAGAGAAAACGCAAAGTCGACATGGCGACGCCTTCGAGCAAAGTCGGTTTGAAACTGTCGCGGCCGAAAAAGATGCGAGCGGTCGTGGAATCTAAAAAGAGATATGGGTGTCGAGAATTCCATAGGCGCCGCCGCCGCGCACGCGATCACGCAGATAGCCGCTGGAGACGCCGATCTGCACCGCGCCGAGCTTCAATCCGGTGACATGCGCGCCGGCGCGCCATTGCGAGAAATAATCGTCGCCGAGCGCCAGCGCCTCGGGGCCGACATAGACATAGTCGGCCAGCTCGACGCCGAATTTCAGCCGCGTGTAATAGGAGTTGTGAACGGTCGAGTAATAGGCGATGAGCGCCAGCATGGTGGAATCGGTCGGCCGCGCGAAGGCCTCGACGCCGATCTTCGCGCCGACGCTGACGCCGCGCACCTGATTGCCCGGATCGAAAGGCGACAGGCTGTGATTCATCACATCCGGGCCGACATAGAGCGCGACGCCGCCTTGATTGGACACCACTTCATAGCCGACCATGAAGGAGCCGTCCTCGAGCGTTCCATGCACGCGGCCATAGCCGGAGTTGCGCGGGATGAAGGCGGCGCCGACGGGGACATAGACGGGGAGATCGCTCGCGTCATAGGCGTATTTGCCGATGACGGTCGAGACGCGAATGCGCGGCCCGCTCTCCGCGATGGAGCCGAAAGGCGCGATCTTGCCGACGAAGGCGCCGGCGATGGAGCTGCGCGACGTGCCGTCGACGGAAAGATCGATGGAAACGGCCGGCTGAGGCTGAGCCGGAGAAGGCGGCGCTTCCGCTGCGGGGGCGCCCGTATACCAATCGGCGGCGCGCGCCGTCGACCACATCGCCGCGCAAAACACCAGCGGCAGAGCCGTTTTGGAGAGCATCATGACTCTTCATTCCCAGGCCCGATCGAGCGGCGCGCGCGGGAATGACCGCGTTTTCATTCGCGTTTCTCGACCAAGAGCGCCTGACATGGCGCCTTCCTTAAGAATGGAGGTTAATGGGACAATCTTTATTGAATCCTTCAGCGCTTCCTAAAGAAGCCATTATGCTTAAAACCTGGTACGGCAAAGCTTTCGTGCGTCGCAGCGCTTTCGGATTCGCATGTTCTCCACGCAGGAGCCGCTTCGCGCTGTTTCGCGATACGATGCGCGCCGTCCGCTCCGGGATCGTGTCACGGCCGAGCGTCACGCCGTAGAAAAAGCGCAGCGCGCAGACGATCTGATCGAGCGACGCCCAGGATATGTCTTTGGAAATTGCGCCTGATGATCGCGCGCAGCGCCGCTGCGTCGACGCGCTTCTTCGGCTCTTCGAGCGGCGCGACCTTGGCGACCGCCTTGCCGCGCCGCGTGACGCGAATGGTCTCGCCCCTCGCCGCGCGTTCGACGAGCTCGCTCAAATGGGCCTCGGCTTGCGCGACGGCGCTCATGTCTCGCCTCATGACCAATCAAATGACCAAATGTCGCGCCCGAGCGATCGAAGCCCAACTCCGCAGCGACGTTTCCGCAGCGACGTTTCCTGCCACAATATGGCACTGTTCAGCCGAAAGCCGGCCGTATATGTATGGCCCCTCGGCCCCGCCGCCGGCTTGATGAGAGTTCCCCGAGGAGCCAGACGTTGACCGAACTGAAAGACCTCTACGACATCGGCGAGATTCCGCCGCTCGGCCATGTTCCCGCAAAGATGCACGCCTGGGTCGTCCGCAAGGAGCGCCATGGGCCGCCCGAGGAGTCGATGCGGCTCGAGGTGGTGCCCACCTGGGAGCTCGACAGCCATGACGTGCTCGTTCTGGTGATGGCCGCGGGCGTCAATTACAATGGCGTCTGGGCCGCGCTCGGCCAGCCGATCTCGGTGCTCGACGTCCACAAGCTCCCCTATCACATCGCCGGCTCCGACGCCTCCGGCATCGTCTGGGCGGTCGGCTCCAAGGTGAAGCGCTGGAAGGTCGGCGACGAGGTCGTCGTCCATTGCAATCAGGACGATGGGGACGACGAGGAGTGCAACGGCGGCGACCCGATGTTCTCCGCCTCGCAGCGCATCTGGGGCTATGAGACGCCGGACGGCTCCTTCGCCCAGTTCTGCCGCGTGCAGGACCGCCAGCTGATGGAGCGCCCCAAGCACCTCACCTGGGAGGAGTCGGCCTGCTACACGCTGACGCTGGCCACCGCCTATCGCATGTTGTTCGGCCATGAGCCGCATCGTCTGAAGCCGAGCGACAATGTGCTCATCTGGGGCGCCTCGGGCGGCCTCGGCGTGTTCGGCGTGCAGCTCTGCGCGGCCGCCGGCGCCAACGCCATCGGCGTCATCTCCGACGAGACCAAGCGCGACTATGTGCTCTCGCTCGGCGCCAAGGGCGTCATCAACCGCAAGGATTTTTCCGGCTGCTGGGGCCAGCTGCCGACCGTCAACACGCCGGAATTCAACGACTGGTCCAAGGCCGCCCGCAATTTCGGCAAGGCGATCTGGGACTTGACCGGCAAGAAGGACGTCGACATCGTCTTCGAGCATCCGGGCGAGCAGACCTTCCCGCTCTCCTGCATGGTGGTGAAGCGCGGCGGCATGGTGGTGTTCTGCGCCGGCACGACCGGCTTCAACCTCACCTTCGACGCCCGCTATGTGTGGATGCGGCAGAAGCGCATCCAGGGTTCGCATTTCGCCCATCTGAAGCAGGCGGCCGCGGCCAATCGCTTCGTCGTGGACCGGCGCGTCGATCCCTGCATGTCGGAAGTCTTCCCCTGGGCGAAGATTCCGCTCGCCCACACCAAAATGTGGAAGAACCAGCACGCCCCGGGCAATATGGCGGTGCTGGTCAACGCGCCGACGACGGGCCTGCGCACGCTCGAGGATGTGATCGACGCCGCGGGGAAGAAGTGAGCGTCGCGCGATAACGCATTGTCAAAATGACGCTATCGGCCCTATATGAGCTAATATAATAGCTTTTATATTAGTGAGGGCCGATGGCGGAATGGGGGTTCTACGGAAGGCGCGCGGAGCTGGCCGAGATCGACAAGATCCTGGCGCGCGGCCGCTTTTTCTTCTGCGCGATCTCCGGCCGACGTCGGATCGGGAAGACGTCGCTGATACAGGAGGCGATCAGGCGGCGCGGGCTGACCGGTAAGGCTTTATACGTTCAAGTTCCCGACAGTGACGAGCGAGGCGTCGTTCAGGCTTTTGAAGACGCGATCGAAGACACTGGCAATCCATTCGCGCGGGAAGCAAGCGCGAATTTCTTGGTGATTGCGACATATCTGCGCGCATTTTGGTGGTTTGGCGGCATCGCGGTAATCGACGAGTTCCAATACTTTCACCGCGCGGCCCTTTCATCTTTTCAGTCCCTTCTGCAAGCTCGCATCGACGAAGCCCGAGCCGAAAATCCGGGTGGCGGCGTGTTCACATTGGGGTCGATCCACACGGAAATGACCGCGCTCTTGGAGGATCGGGCGTCCCCTCTGTTCAACCGCGTCACCGACAGACTGGAAATAGGCCATTGGGATTTCGAGACTCTGTTCGAAATGTTCCGGGCCCACGGGATCGTCGATCCTCATCATCGACTGTTTCTCTGGTCGATCTTCGAGGGAGTTCCCAAGTTCTACCGGGACTGTTTCGACCATGGCGTGCTCCGGCAGTCCGTGGACCATCGCACTGAAGCCCTTCGCAAGATGTTCTTCGAGGGCTCGAGCCCCCTCAAGGACGAAGCCGATAACTGGTTCCTGCGCGAGCTACGCGGGCGTTACGATACCGTCCTGACCCTTCTCGCCCGAGGCGGGCCGCTGTCGCACGGGCAATTGAAAGAGGAATACGATCGCACCGGCCCGACGCAGGAAAGCCAGTTGGCCGGCTACCTCAAAGTGCTCATCGAAAAATACGGCATGGTCGAAAAGCTTCGGCCGATCCTCTCGTCCGGCAAACAGCGAAACGCTCGCTATGCCATCACGGACAATTTCTTGAGCGCTTGGCTCGCGGCGATCCAGCGTAATGTGCGCTTGGCGCGCATTCGCCCGATCGAAGAGGCCGTGGCGAAAGCCGACAGGTCGCTGCAAACCCACGAGGGCTACGCCTTCGAGAAACTGGTGCGGCAGATCGCCGAGGAATGCTCCCGAAAGGGGGTCGGCGACTTTTCGCTTACTCAACTCGTCGCCGGCTATTGGAACAAGGCCGACGGCAGCGACATCGAGATCGACATGATCGCGCTCGACGAGACCGAGCGCCGAATCCGTTTCGGCTTCTGCAAGCGTTCGGCCGGCGCGCATAATTCGCAAGCGCTCGCGAGCTTCGAGGATCATGTCGCGCGATTTCTGGCGACGAAGACGGGAGCGCCATATCGCGACTGGAAAATCGAAAAGGCGCTATATGCCCCGATTTTCTCTTCGACTCAGCGCGAGGCGCTCGGTCGGGGCGGAATGGTCTGCGTCGACATGACCGATTTCGAGCGATGGCTCACCTTCTGATGAGATACCGATGACCGAAAACCCGCATCTCGCCTTCGTCCTCGGCGGCGCGCGCTCCGGCAAGAGCGCCTTCGCCGAGGGGCTGGCGACCGCAGCGCCCGGTCCCTGGACCTATATCGCGACGGCGCAGGCCTTCGACGAGGAGATGCGCCGGCGCATCGCCGCGCATAGAGAACGGCGCGGCGGCGATTGGCGCACGGCGGAGGCGCCGCACGCGCTCACCCGAGCGCTGCGCGAGGCGCCGTCCGAGCGGCCGCTGCTCGTCGATTGTCTTACCCTATGGCTGAGCAATCGGCTGCTCGCCGACGCCGACATGCGCGCCGATCGGGAGGAGTTGCTCGCGGCGCTCGCCGAGCGAGGCGCGCCGACGGTGCTGGTCTCTTCGGAGGTCGGCCTCTCCATCGTGCCGGAGAATGCGCTGGCGCGGCGCTTCCGCGACGCCGCCGGCGAATTGCATCAGGCCGTGGCGAAGCGCGCCTCCCGCGTCTATCTCGTCGTCGCCGGCTATCCGCTCACGGTGAAGTGACGCGCGGTCACACGCTCCGCCACCTTCTCCAGCATCGCCGGATCGTCCATCGCGCGGGCGAGCAGCACGCCGCCCTCGAGCGCCGCGAGGATCGCCTCCGCCGACGCATCTTCCGAGCGCAGCGCGGCGCGCAGCCAGCAAAGCGTCGCGGCGAAGAAGCGCCGCGCCTCGCCGCCGACCTCGGAGGGCAGGCCGCCCACTTCCGCGGCCAGCATTCCGAACAGGCACATGCGTTTTTTCTCGGCCACGGTGCGGCGGAACATTTCCGCGAGCAGGCCGACCGCCTCCGCCGGCGCGCGAGCGAGAGGATCGCCGAGCTCGGCGAGGCAGAGATCCGCGTAGCGCCGCGCGACCGCCGCGACCAGCGCCGGCTTGGTGGGAAAAAAATAATGGACGCTCGCGCTCTTCACCCCGACATCGGCGGCGATGTCGCGGAAGCTCACGCCATTATAGCCGTAGCGGCAGAGGCGCTCCTCCGCGCTGTCGAGAATCTTTTCCGCCGTGCCCTCGCCGCGTCGCGCCATCGCCATTCCGCCCGGTCCCTCCCTCCGCGAAGAAGCGCCATTGACAGGCCTTCGTCAATCGCGCAGGGTATGCCTATCATCTGATAGGTAGGTTGCGATCGCAAAGAGGAGAAGCCATGTACGATATGAAGAATGTGAAGCGCCTGAGCAAAATCGGCGAGACGGCGCCGGCGGCCTGGGAGGCGTTCAAGCAGTTCGACGCCGCGGCCATGGCCGACGGCGCGATCCCCAAAAAATACAAGGAGCTGATCGCGCTCGGCGTCGCACTGACGACCCAATGCGCCTATTGCCTCGAGATTCACCGCAAGCAGGCTGTCGCCGCCGGCGCGACGGAGGCGGAGCTCGCCGAGACCGTCTTCATCGCCGCCGCCCTGCGCGCCGGCGCCGTCGTCACCCATGGAACCCATGTGGCGGGCATAGAATAATCTTTCCTATTGCGCCGCGAGCCGATCCGCCGCGGCGATTATTTCCGCCAAGCCGACATCCGTCCGGCCCCCGAAACTGCCGAAGATCGCCTCGATCCGCGGCAGATCGGCGAGCGTCTCGACGTCGAGCCGCAGCTCCGGCCGGGCGACCTCCGCCGGAGCCGCGAGGCTCAGCGGGCGATAGATGCGGCTATTCTCGCGCAGAAAAGCGGGGCCGCGGCGGCGCTGCTCCGGCGCGCCGCAGCGCGTCTCCGCCTCGGTCAGCGCCGCGGCGGTAAAACCGTCGATCTCCATGCCGCGCGGATAGCTCGGCGCGAGCGTATTGCCGATCCAATCGAGCATTCCGTCGGTCATTTGCAAGAGATCGGCGACCTTGGTGACGAGCGCGGGATCGATGAGCGGATTGCGCGCGTCGAGCGCAATGCCGCCCTTGGCGCCCGCCGCCTGCATGGCGGCAAGCAGGCGGCCGATGAGATCGTCGCGCGCGCCGGTCTGGCAGGCGATTCCGCGCGCGGCGCAAAATTCGCGGATCGGCGCGTCGTCGGGCTCATCGCTCGTGGTGACGGCGATTCCGGCGAGCTTTTCCGCATGGGCGAGACGTTCGAGCAGCCGGGCGAGCAGGGGTTCGCCGGCGAGCGGCGCCAGCACGCCGGTCTCGCTTCCCTCGACATGGGTCGCGGCGAAAATAATGGCGAGGACGTTCATGGGACGCCGCCTTTCGTGATCGGCCGCCCGCGGCGGCCCTCTAGGCAAGGCAAAAGCAAGCGATACGCCAGCGATCCGCGGCAGGGCGAGCAGAACAAAGGAAAATTTTCGTAACGCCCAGGAACGCGCTTCGAAGGCGCGCCTTCGAGGCGCGAGCACAGGTCAATAGCCCCACGCGCCCTTGGACGAGTTGCAACGAAAGCACAAGGGCTCCAGATTGACGAGGTGGTGGATGCAGGCTGCAGCGAAGGCTTCGTATTTGTTGGCAATTTTTATGCAGGTAAAGAATATCACGCCGAGATATGACAAGCTGCCGCCGGGAAAACCCGCTCTCCGATCTTTGAAGGGGCTCCGCTCCTCTATGATGCGACCGGCCGGATGCCTCGCGTGCTGCTGAGTCAGTCCGACCGCTCGGAAAACTCTTCTCGCGGCTTGCCGTTCTCCGCCCGACTGGGGATGACGATGGTCGATCGTCGCCGCCTCCAAAGTCATCACGACATTGCATCGCTTGCACACCACCGTCGCCGGCTGAACCACAGGAAGGGCGCCGCCGTTTATCTCGTAGAAAATCGCGCGCTGCCCGACCGCATGCACGCCCTGCCAGTCCGCATTGGCCTTGATCGCCCGATACGTCGTCCTCGCCGTGCAAAGGCCCTCGGTCAATTGCCAAAATGCGGCGATGTCGGACTCGATGGCCGTCTCATAGATCTGGCCCCGATCGTCGTACAGCGTGAGCGAGGTGAGCATGCCGGAGGCGGCCGTGGTTTCGATGTTCATGCCGCTCCGCATCGTCGGAAAGAGGCCGTTGAGGTCATATACCGAAGACGTTTTTCTGGAGTTTCTGATGAAGCCATTCACCTCGAGCGCGAGACTCATATCATTTCCTCGGCGTAAGAATTTCAGATCGAAACATGTTCCATGGTAGCCGCGCGGCGTCGAAGTTCAATCGCGTCGGAACCTCTCGCCTTATGAATCGAAGGGACGAGGTCCTCGTCGAGAAACGGGCCGGCCGCCAAAAAAGGGCCTTGCCGCGCTTGTCGCGGCGGGTGGACAAGGATGTCCGGGACGCCGCGGCTTCCGTCGGCCACGGCCTTTGCAATCAAAGACGCATCGGAAGCGTGAACGTGTATCGGAATATTTTCCGCGGAATGTCAAGGTGGAGCAAAAACCAGCTCGGCGACCGGGACGAAGGTTGGATAACGGCCCGACCTGACCAGCTCACTCAGCGATAGCTTGTCAGGCGATGGAGCCCAATATCGAGCCATAGCCGACGTGAAACTTTCTTCTTCGTGAAATCCCATTCGCATTCGACAAACGACATTGCCTGCTGAAGCCGCTTTGCAGCAATTACTTCACCACATCTCAGTATAATTAAATTTAACTTGCAATATTTTGGGCTGTCGTTCGGAGACCCGAAGCGCTTAACTAAGCGTTTCATGTCTGCATCAACGGCGATTAATATAGAGTTATTCAAAATTGCAGTTGCTACGACGACTTCATCTTTTGTACCACTGTCCAATACGTCGCTGTGATATATTACACGGTAACCGCATTCTAAGAACGGGGTTGCTACCTGAACTGGCGTCCCCTCGTCAAGTAGGATGGCGATTGATCGACGACTATTGGTCACGCAACGTCTTTAAAATCAATAGCAGCGATGATGTCATCTTTGGTGAGCGTTGGATATTGCTTGTTTATTTCCTCGACCGTGTACCCAGCCTTTGCGAACGCTTGAATGCTCCGAACAGGAATCCTTGTACCAGCGATCACAGCTTGATTCTGAGCTATGCCGCGCTTTTGCTCAATTTTTCCAAATGAGCCGTCTTTGCGCTGTCTCATCGCGCGAACAGCGTCCGCCATCTGACCTGTGACGACTACGAGCGGAATTTGGAGCACGCCTTGCCCGCTAGACACCTCTTCCTTTTCGCCCGTTTCCGGATTTTCGAATACGACCTTTTTGCCGAGGACATAGAGGGTCGTTTTTGCCCACAGGTCATCTCCCAGATGGGCGAGACGTTCTTTGGTCGCGCGAAGCTCTTGAAGGGGTATCTTTACGTCGTTTCGAAGCGCATTGATTACCTTCAGGCACACGAGATCTCTAAAGCTGTACAGGCGCAGCCCATCAATATCGGTCGTATCGACTTTTATGCTCGGTTTGTAGAAAGAGTCCGACGCCCAATAGCGCAACTGCCGCTGACTGATACCAGTCAGACGCGTAACTTGGTCCTCCGTGAATGCGGATACGACCGTATTTGCTGACGCAGAAGACATGACTTATCCTACCCCCTCGGAACGGTTTCATAAAGATGGGGCTGGGCCGAAGGCATAATGTTTTTGCCATGGCCTCGGGCTCGCAGAAAAAACCCGCAATTACAGCTGATTGCTTCTCGTTCGAGAAGACGCGGAGTTGTCCGTCCCCTATACCTCCGCCTTCCCCGCACACCCCAGCGCGAACGCCCATTCCAGCGCCACTTCCTCCAGCCGCTCGAATCGCCCCGAGGCGCCAGCGTGGCCGGCCTCCATATTTGTGCGCAACAGAACAGGGCCGCCGCCCGCCATGCGCTCGCGCAGGCGCGCCACCCATTTCAGCGGCTCCCAATAGGTCACGCGCGGATCGGTGAGGCCGGCGAGGGCGAGGATCGCCGGATAGGTCTTCGCCGCCACATTGTCGTAAGGAGAGTAGGAGGCGAGCCGGTCATAGGCGGCCACATCGGCGATCGGATTGCCCCATTCCTCCCATTCGGGCGGCGTCAGCGGCAGATCGTCGCGCAGCATCGTATTCAGCACATCGACGAAGGGAACGCCGGCGATGACGCCGGAAAAAAGCTCCGGCGCCTGATTGGCGATCGCGCCCATCAACATGCCGCCGGCGCTCGCGCCTTGCGCGACGATTCCGCCCTCTTGCGCATAGCCCGTCGCGACGAGATGGCGCGCGACGGCGATGAAATCGGAGAATGTGTTGGGCTTCTTCTCGAGCTTGCCGTTCTCGTACCAGCTCCAGCCCTTGTCCGTGCCGCCGCGCGTATGGGCGAGCGCATAGACGAAGCCGCGATCGACGAGCGAGAGCGCATGGGGATCGAAGCTCGCGGACAATGGATGCCCATAGGCGCCATAGCCGTAGAGCAGCGTCGGCGCGCCGCCGTCCGGCGTGAAATCGGCGCGATGCAGCAGAGTGACGGGAACCTCCGCGCCATCCGCCGCTTTCGCGAAGAAGCGGCGCGTCACATAGTTTTTCGGGTCATGGCCCGAGGGGATTTCCTCGCGCTTCAACAGAGTGCGGGCGCGCGCGCGCATGTCATAGTCGTAGGTCTCCTCCGGCGTCGTCATGGAGGAGTAGGTGAAGCGCAGCGTGTCCGTGTCGAATTCGAGGCCGGGCAGCAGATAGAGCGCATAGGCCTCTTCGTCGAAGGCGATGGCGTGCTCCTCGCCGCCCTCTAACGCGCGAATGAGAATGCGCGGCAGGCCGTTCTCGCGCTCCACCCAGACGAGATGGCGCGCATAGACCGTGCCGATGACGATGAGCCGTCCCGTGACATGCGGAACCACCGGGCGCCAGTCGGCGCGCGACGCGGTGGCGAGGGGAGCGCGAAAAATCGCGAAGTCCTCGGCGCCGTCGGCGTTGGAGCGGATGTAGAGATCATCGCCGTGCGGCTCGACGTCATAGCGCAATTTGGGCTCGCGCTTCGCCACGAGGCGGGGCTTGGCGTTTTTGTCGCGCAGGTCGACGAGATGGCATTCGCTGGCGTCATGGCCGCGAATGGAGACGATGGCGAAGCGCCCGCAACGGCTGCGATCGAGCGAGACGAACCAGGCGGGATCGAGCTCCTCGACGACGAGCGCGTCGGTCGCGGGATCGGCGCCGATGTCGTGGCGGAAGACTTGCGCCGTGCGGTGATTGTCGTCGACGCGGACGTAATAGAAGCTCTTGGAATCCGCGCTCCAGACCAAGAAGCCGTCGGTGTGCGCAACGACGTCCTCGCGGTCCTTTCCATCGGAAAACGCGCGGGTGCGGATCGAATAATATTCCGAGCCCTTGTCGTCGACGCTCCAGGCGAGCTGCGCATGGTCGGGCGAATGGTCGATCTCGCCTATGTCGAAGAAATGCGCGTCGCCGGCTTCTTCATCGCCGTCGAAGAGGATTTGCTCCTCGCCGCCGGCGCGTTTCGTGCGGCAATAGAGCGCATGCTCGCCGCCCTCGCGATAGCGCTCGAAATAGGCGTATGGGCCATCCGGCCACGGCGGCTCGCTGTCGTCCTCCTTGATGCGCCCGCGCAGCTCCGCCTGGAGCGTCTCGCGCAACTTCGAAAGGGGAGCGAGGACCGTCTCGCAATAGGCGTTCTCGGCCCGCACCAGGGCGGCGATGTCGGCGGGCAGGGCGGCCGGATCGCTCAACACCTCGCGCCAATTCTCGGCGGCGAGCCAGGAATAGGGGTCGTCCTGGACGCGGCCATGGGCGACGCGCCGGCTCTCGCGCTTCTCGGCGACGGGCGGCGTCACGCCTTGCAGCGCGAAGGCGGTGTTTTTGTCGGCGGTCGCCGCCATTGGCGAGTCCTCGCTTTGGGCCGTCATTGCGAGCGGAGCGAAGCAATGACGGCGCCCGATTTTTCGGGCCTGCACTCGGAGAATAGAATTGAGGCGCGACGATGTCTCGACTTCCTGCGCCGCGGCTGATAGGCATAGCGCGCGACGCGGGCTCCGGCGAGGGGCCGCGCCGCTCTTGCCTTCGCCTTCGGCCGTCGCGCCGGGAGCGGACAAAAAAGCGCGGGCGCAAACCCGAGCATGGTGGAAACATCGGTTGAGGCGATGAGCAACGCGACGCTCGACGGTAAGTCCATTTCTTCCGAAGACGCCTACGAACAAGCCGCGAAAATTCTGCAGGCCGCGAATTTTCCCTTGGTGGCCGGGCTCGGGGCCGATGTGGCGGGCGCCCAGGCGGCGATCCTGCTGGCCGAGCGGCTGCGTGGCGCATTCGATCATCTCGCCTCGCGCGATTCGCTGACCGACCTCGAGGTCGTCCGCTCGGCGGGAATTTTCGTGACGACGCCCAATGAGGCGCGCGTGCGCGCCGATCTCGCGCTGCTGGTCGGATCGGGGCTCACGGGCTATTGGCCGGCGATCTTCGAGCGTCTGGCGCTCGACAAGGAGACCGTCCACGGCGGCAAGACCAAGCGCCGCGTGATCTGGGTGGGCCCCAAGCGGGGCGAGGCCAAGATCGAGGGCGTCGAGGTCGAGACCATCCCCGCGACAGAGGCGGAGCTTCCGGGCGTTCTGGCGGCGCTGCGGGCGCGCGTCGGCGGGCGTCCGACAGCGCTCTCGGCGGCCGCGACCAAGAAGCTCGACGCCGCGGCCGAGGCGCTGAAATCGGCGCGTTTCGGCGTCGCCGTCTGGGCGGCGGCCGGGCTCGATTCGCTGATGGTGGAAATGCTGCAGGGCATGATCACAGAGCTCAACGGGACGACGCGCTTCACCGGCGTGCCGATCGGCGGCCGTTCCGGCGCGACCGGCGTGCTGCAGACCTCCGCCTGGATGACCGGCTTTCCGCCGCGCACCGGCTTCGGCCGCGGCTATCCTGAACATGACGCCTGGCGCTTCGAGGCGCGCCGCCTCGTCGAGAGCGGGGAGGCCGACGCGGCGCTGTGGATCTCCGCCTATGACGGCGAGCCGCCGCCATGGGAGGACGCCGACATCCCCGTGGTGACGCTCGGGCCCCCGGGCGCCGCGACGAAGCGCGGCCTGTTCATCGCCGTCGGAAAACCCGGCGAGAATTACGACGCGGTGGAATTCGCGCAGGAGACGAGCTCTATGGTGTTGCGGCGTGCGAAAGCGCCGGCCGAGCTGCCGACCGTCGCCGAGGCGATCGCCGCCATCAGCGCCAGATTTTCGGAGGACTTGCCGTGCTGATCCGTCTGCGCGGCGGCCATGTCGTCGATCCCGTGAACGGCGTCGACGGGGTCGCCGACATCTATTTCGAGGATGGGCGCATCGTCGCCCCGCCCCCGGGCCGCGAGCCGGACGAGGACCATGACGTCTCCGGCCATATCGTCATGGCCGGCGCGATCGACATCCACTCCCATATCGCCGGCGGCAATGTGAACTCGGCGCGGCTGCTGCTGCCCGAGATGCACCGCTCGATCCGCGCGCGCCTTGCCGGAACGCCGCTTTCGACCGCCAAATGGTCGACCTTCGAGACCGGCCGCCTCTATGCGCAGATGGGCTTCACCACAGTGGTCGAGCCCGCCGTCGCGCCGCATCACGCGCTGCACGCGCATTTGGAGCTCGGCGACGTTCCGATCATCGACAAGGGCGCGCTGACCGTGCTCGGCAATGACGACTTCCTGCTCGGCGCGCTGCGCGAGGGGGAGAGCGAGACCGCCATCGCCGATTATGTCGCGCAGACCGTCGAGGCGACGGGCACGCTCGGCCTCAAATGCATAAATCCCGGCGGCGCCGACGCCTTCAAGCAGAATATGCGCGCCTTCGGCCTCGACGAGATCGTGCCCTTCTATGGCGTGACCTCGCGGCAGATCTTCAAATCGCTGCAGAAGGCGACGCAGACGGTCGGCATTCCGCATCCGCTGCATCTGCACATGAACAATCTCGGCATCGCCGGCAATATCGAGACCGCGCTCGCGACGATCGACGCCGCCGAGGGCCTGCCGATGCATCTCGCTCATGTGCAATTCTACGCCTATGGCGTCGACGGCAAGAACGCCTTCTCCTCGGCGGCCCCTGCTCTCGCGGCCAAAATCAACGCCAATAAGAACATCACTGTCGATGTCGGGGCGGTGATGTTCGGCGACACGGTGACCATCTCCTCCGACGTGCTGCGCCAGTTCAACAGCCTGTCGGGCGCGATCCCGAAGAAGGGCGTGATCTTCGACGGCGACGCCAATGGCGGCGGCGTCGTGCCCTACGCCTATCGCATCTCCAACTACTACAATGCGATCCAATGGGCGGCGGGGCTCGAATTGTTCCTGCTGATCGACGATCCGCTGCAGGTCTTCTTCACCACCGACCATCCCAATGGCGGCCCCTTCACCACCTATCCGGAGCTGTTCGCGCTGCTGATGAGCGCCGAGCTGCGCGCGCGATGGATGGAGCGCCTGCCGGCCGATGTTCTGGAGATGACGACTCTCCCATCGATCAATCGCGAATATTCGCTCTATGAGATCGCTCTCATGAGCCGGGCCGGACCGGCGCGGCTCTATGGCTTCGCCGATCGCGGCCGGCTCGACGCCGGCTCCATCGCCGATATCGCCGTCTATAAGCAGCAGACCGACAAGGCCGGCATGTTCCGCAACGCCGCCTATGTGTTCAAGGACGGCGAGCTCGTCGTGCGCGACGGCTCCGTGACGCGCTACACCAAGGGCAAGACTCTGCGCGTGCGTCCCGGCTACGACCGCGCGATCGAGAAGCGTCTCGACGCCTATTACGACCAGCTCTACGGCCTCTCGCGCTCGATCTTCGACGTGCCCGAGGCGGCGCTCGCCGGTAGAAGCCGCTATGCGGAGGTCGCATGTCGCAAATGATTCGCCATTGGGAGGACGCGCCATGCTGACGCGTCTCTACGGCGGTCATATCGTCGACCCCGTCAACGGCGTCGATGGCGTCGGCGACCTCTATTTCGAGGACGGCCGCATCATCGCGCCGCCCGTGGGTCGCACGCCGGACGTCGAGCACGACGTCTTTGGCCATGTCGTCATGGCCGGCGCAATCGACATCCACTCCCATATCGCCGGCGGCGGCGTGAACACGGCGCGCCTGCTGCTGCCGGAGGCGCATCGCGCCCATCGGCCGCGGCCCGCCAACACGCCGCTCTCGACGGCCGGCTGGTCCACCTTCGAGACCGGCCGACTCTATGCGCAAATGGGCTACACCACGGTCATCGAGCCGGCGGTGTCGCCCCATCACGCGCTGCACGCCCATCTCGAGCTCGCCGATATTCCGATCATCGACAAGGGTCTCCTGACGGTCCTCGGCAATGAGGACTTCCTGCTCTCCGCCTTCCGCGACGGGGAGAGCCAGGATTCGGTCGTCGACTATATCGGCGCGACGCTGGAGGCGACGCGAGCGATCGGCGTCAAATGCGTGAACGCCGGCGGCGTCGACGCTTTCAAGCAGAATATCCGCCATTTCTCGCTCGACGACGAGGCGCCGGGATACGGCCTCACCTCGCGTCAGATCTTCCAGAAGCTGCAGCAGGCGGTGGTGGCGACGAAGATCCGCCATCCGCTGCATCTGCACATGAACAATCTCGGCCTGCCCGGCAATGTCGAGACCGCGCTGGCGACGATCGACGCTTCGCAGGGCCTGCCGCTGCATCTCGCCCATGTGCAGTTCTACGCCTATGGAACCGAGGGCAAGAACGGCTTCTCCTCGGCGGCGGCGCAATTCGCCGAGAAGATCAACGCCAATAAGAATGTCACCGTCGACGTCGGCCAAGTGATGTTCGCCGACATTGTGACGATCTCCTCGGATGTGATGAAGCAGTTCAACAGCCTGCCCGGCGGGCGGCCGAAGAAGGGCGTCATCTTCGACGGCGATTCCAACGGGCTCGGCGTCGTGCCCTATTCGTACCGCGTGTCGGACTTCTTCAATGCGGTGCAATGGGCGGCGGGGCTCGAGCTGTTCCTTCTCGTCGACGATCCGATGCAGGTGTTCTTCACCACCGACCATCCGAACGGCGCGCCCTTCACCACCTATCCGGAAGTGCTCGCGCTGCTGATGAGCGCCGACAAGCGCGCGCAATATTGCGCGCGCCTGCCGGACGATGTGCTGGAGTTGACCAATCTGCCGGCATTGAAGCGCGAATATAGCTTCTATGAGATCGCGACGATGACTCGCGCGGCGCCGCGCAAGCTCTATGGCTTCGAGGATCGGGGCCAGCTCGGGGCTGGCGCGGTGGCCGATATCGCCGTCTATGAGCTGCAGACCGACAAAGCCGCCATGTTCCGCAATGCGGCCTATGTCTTCAAGGACGGCAATCTCGTCGTGCGCGACGGCAAGGTCACGCATTACACCAAGGGAAGGACGCTACGCGTGCGGCCGGAATACGACCGGGCGATCGACGACCGCCTCGACAAATATTACGACGAACTCTACGGCCTGCCGCGCGCCCTGTTCGAGGTTCAGGACGCGGCGCTTCCCGCGACGGCCGTCTTCGCGGAGGTCCCATGCCACAGCTGATTCGCAAGGGAATCCGCATCGACGAGAGTTTCGCCGAAGCCTTTCCGATGACCGGCTCCGGCGTCGTCATCACCGCGCCGACGCGCAAATGGGCCCTGCAGGCCGCCGCCACCATGACCGGCTACGCCACCTCGGTCATCGGCTGCGACTGCGAGGCCGGCATAGATCGCGAATTGTCGACGCGCGAGACGCCGGACGGACGGCCCGGCGTGCGCGTGCTGCTGTTCGGCTTCTCGCCCAAGAGCGTCGAGAAGGCGCTGGTCAATCGCATCGGCCAATGCGTGCTGACCTGTCCGGGCAGCGCGGTCTTCTCCGCCTTCGACGGCGAGGCGAAGATCAAGGTCGGCGACTCCATGCGCCAATTCGGCGACAAATGGCAGATTTCCAAGGTCATCGACGGGCGCCGCTATTGGCGCGTGCCGGTGATGGACGGCGAATTTCTGGTGGAGTCTTCCGTCGGTCTCACCAAGAAATCGGTCGGCGGCGGCAATCTGCTCATCATGGGCGAGGATTGGGCCAAGACGATGCGCGCCACCGAGGCCGCGGTCGAGGCCGTCCACGAGACGCCCGACGCCATCGCGCCCTTCCCCGGCGGCGTGGTGCGCTCCGGCTCCAAGGTCGGCTCGAAATATAAGGGCATGGGCGCCTCGACCAATGACGCCTATTGCCCCACGCTGCGCGGCGCGACCAATAGCGCGCTCGACGCCGATATCGGCTGCGTGCTGGAGATCGTCATCGACGGTCTGACCAGCGAGGCGGTCGCGGCCGCGATGCGCGCCGGCATCAAGGCGATCGTCGCGCTCGGCCCCAAGAATGGCGCGAAACGCGTCGGCGCCGGCAATTACGGCGGGAAACTCGGCCCCTTCCACTATCATCTGAAGGATCTCGTGTAAGTGAAGCCGCTTCTCTTCACGCTGAAAGCCGAGCCCGACCAGCGGCTCGACCTCTCGTCCCTGACGCCCGATCGGCTCGTCGGCCGCTCGGCCAAGGAGATCGAGGCGATTTCCATCGGCACCACGCGCGAGACCGTGACCGTCGGCGACATCTTCAAAGTCAAGCTCGGCGACGTGACCTCGGTGCGCTTCGACGGCGGCTCCGACCGTTTCGATCTTCTCGGCGCCAAGCTGCTGCCGGGCTTCGACATTCATGTCGAGGGCGATGTCGGCGCGCAGCTCGGCCGCGCCGCCAAGGGCGGGACGATCACAGTGGCCGGCGACGCCGGCCCCTATGTCGCCTCGCAATCGGCGGGCGCTCATATCGATATTTATGGCGACGCCGGCGATTTTCTGGGCGCCCCGCTCGCCGGCGAAATTCCCGGCATGTCCGGCGGCCGCGTGATCGTGCGCGGCAGCGTCGGCGCGCGCGCCGGCGATCGGCTGCGCCGCGGCATCATCATCGTCGAGGGCGACGCCGGCGAGGATTTGGGCTCGCGGGCCATCGCCGGCACGATCATCGTGCTCGGAACGGCGGCGGGCGAGCGCATCGGCTATCTCAACAAGCGCGCGTCGATCGTGCTCTCTGAGCCGCGCGAGCTCGGTCCGACTTATGTCGATTGCGGCGCCCATAGCCTCGGCTTCGCCAAGCTCTTCGCCAAATCGCTCGCCCCCGAGAGCCGCGGCGCGGCGCGCCTGCTCTCCGGCCGGCTGCAGCGCTTCGCCGGCGACACGGCTGTGTTCGGCAAGGGCGAGGTGCTGCTTCCGGCGTGAAGCTCTCCAACCGAACGCCTGGACCGTCATCGCGAGCGAAGCGAAGCGATCCATGGCCGTGGGGCGGCTCTGGATTGCTTCGTCGCTACGCTCCTCGCAATGACGGCCGCACGGCCGTATCCGCCGCCAGAACCCGATCGACTCATGGGAGAATTGCCCGACGCGGACGCGGCAAAGAGCCGGCGCTCGGGCGCGCTCCCCCGCACTTTCAAATCTTTGCAGTTACCGCGGGAGGATTTGAACGCGAGCTGTCTCAAAATGCCGAATTGCGCGGGAAATGCCTTCATGCTACTCAATCGCCCAGCTCAAACCTGCCGGCTCATGCGGCCAAGCAACAAAGCAGCGAGAAGCAGGATGAGACGCTCGCCCCGAACAGGGCGATATATTCGAACGGAGGAGATGAACATGGCTTGGACCGCCCCGGTGATCGTCGAAATCTGCGTCGGCATGGAAATCACCAGCTACGAATCCGCCGAGATCTGAATCCGGATTTCGCGCGATCCGCCGCTCAGCGTGCGGATGAATTCTGCGAGCCGGTAAGAAGCCCGCTCCCCACGGGGCGGCCTTCTTACCGGCTCGTTGCTTTTTGCGTTCTTCATCGCCGCCTCCGCCGCGTCAATTGCGAGCGGAGCGAAATCCTCCGGCCATGGGGGCGGCCCCCCGGATCGCTTCGTCGCTGCGCTCCACGCGATGACGCTTCTCCCGCGCGGAGAATCCTATTGGCCAGATGTGTTTTCGCGCGGCGCGGCCTTGCCGGGTCTTACAAATCGATACAGGATGCGCGCGCCGGAGCCCGAGCTCCCGCTTCGAGAAAACGGCGGACCATCATGACGTCTTTCAGAAAATCTGCATTGCTGACGGGCCTCGCGGCGGCGGGCCTCGTGGCCGCCGCGACCGCTTTCGCGGCCGGCCCCGATTCCTCGCTCCTCGCCGACGCCAAGCGCGTCTTCGCGCCTTTGCCGGCCACGCCCAGCGGCGCCACGCCGCAGGCCGAGCTCGGCCGGCGGCTGTTCTTCGAGACCAGAGTCTCCGCCGACGGCAATGTGAGCTGCTCGCATTGTCACCTGCCCGAGAAGCAGGGCGCGGACGGCCTGCCGAAATCCTTCGGCGTGTTCGGCAAGATCAATCCGCGCAATGCGCCGACGATCTTCGACGCCGCGCTGCAATTCAAGGCGCATTGGCGCGGCGATCGCGAGACGATCGAGGAGCAGGCGGAAAAATCGCCGACCGGCGCGGTGAGCTTCGGCAATCCGGATTTCGCCGCCGTCATCGCCAAGCTGAATTCCATCCCCGGCTATGGACAAGCCTTCGCCGAGGCTTTCCCGGGCGAGGCCGACCCGGTGACGCAGAAAAACTGGGGCAGCGCCATCGGCGCCTTCGAGCGCACGCTGCCGCAGCCGACGCGCTTCGACGCCTTTCTGAACGGCGACGCCAAGGCGCTGACGCCGGCCGAGCAGGCGGGCCTGCGCAAATTCATCGATATCGGCTGCGTCGGCTGCCATGACGGGGTCGGCGTCGGCGGAACGTCTTTCGCGAAATTCGGCGTCGTCTCGGATTATTGGAAAGAGACCGGCGTCGCCGAGCCCGACAAGGGCCGCGCCGATGTGACGAAGAAGGACGACGATCTCTATGTCTTCAAGGTTCCGAGCCTGCGCAATGTCGCCAAGACCGGCCCCTATTTCCATGACGGCTCGGTGGCCGAGCTGCCGCAGGCCGTGCGCGTGATGGGCAAGACGCAATTGGGCGTCGCTCTCTCCGCGAAGGATGTGGAGGCGATCACCGCCTTCCTCGGCGCGCTGACGCAGCCGACGCCGGCGAATTATTCCGCGCCGACGCCCTTCCCGGAAGCCGCTGCGAAACAATAAACGCTGCATGCGAAGCTGAAAAAAAGCGGCGGCCCCGAGACCGGGGCCGCCATTTTTGTCTCAGCCCTCTTCATCCGTGTCGATGTCGCCGTCGATGAGGCCGGAAACGTCGTCGTCTTCCTCCTCCTCATTCTCGAGGAAAGTGTCGTCCTCCTCGACCGCATCGTCGATCTCGACATCCTCGTCCACATCGATCGTCTCGGCCTTGTTCTCGCTGGCCTCGACATCCTCGAGGGAGACGACCTCGGCGTCGGTCTCGCTTTCCGTCTCGTCCGCATCGGCGTGGCGGGCGGCGATCCGCGTCGTCGCCACATGGAAAATCGCTCCACACTTCGGGCAGACGACCGGATCCTTGTTCAGATCGAAGAATTTGACGCCACAAGACTGACATTGGCGCTTGGCGCCGAGTTCGGGTTTGGCCACGGTCCTTGCATCCTCGGAGGTAGAGCGGCGTGGGACCGCCCGTGGGAAGAGATTGGTCGGGCGCTCGGTTAGTTTGCCCATGCCCGGCTGTCAAATGAGAAATCGAACGCGAGCCTGTCAAGCCGATCGCGCCCCCGCCGGGACGCTTTCGTCCGGCTTTGCAGGGGGAAAGCGCCGATCGGCGCATTGCGGACGCCTCCGCGGCCGGATCGACCATTGCCAAGCGGGCCACGACTTGGCATATCTTTCGTCGCTGCGGGTGTAGCTCAATGGTAGAGCAGCAGCCTTCCAAGCTGAATACGAGGGTTCGATTCCCTTCACCCGCTCCAGCTCGCGCTTCCTGGGACGCGAAAGCTTGTCTGGCATCCCGGAAGCTGGACTCTTTCGGGCGGTTGTTGGACGCACGCCAAATTTCCTATCCGAATGGCCGAAGCCCAAGCCATCCTGAAATCCGGTAGATTTGAGGAATCGATATGCTCATTCCCATTTCGCTTACCTCCACGAACGACATCGTCGCCGAGACCGAGGCCGAAAACGTCGGCTTCGATAGCCTCGGCCTGACCGAGGCGAAGATCGAGGAGTTTCTGCGAAAGAACGTCAGGCTCCTCTTCGACGAGGAAGAGGACGACGAAACCCTTCTTATCGTCGGCCAGCAGGTCGTGAACCTGAAGGGCGCAAGGAACGACCTCGTGGCTCTCGACGGGAATGGCAATCTCGTCCTGATCGAGGTTAAGAGGGATGCAGCCGACATGGCGTCGCGCACCGAAGCAATGGAGTTCCAAGCGGTTCGATATGCCGCCAGCCTCGCGACGGTCGCCACCGTTGACGACCTCGTCGAGCGGGTTTTCGCTCGCTATATCAGGAAATGGGAGCACGAGTTCGATCTTCGGGGTTTGACGTTCGAAGAGCTTGGAAAGCGCATCGTGAACGATTTCCTCTCTAAGAACAGCGCCGCGCAATCCTTCAATAAGCGTCAGAGAATCCTGCTCGTTTCGTCGACCTTCGACGAGCAGACCCTGTCTGCCGCCGCGTGGATGAGCGCCAATGGCATCGACATCTCGTGCATTTCATTGAACCCGATCCGGGCTGGAGGCTCCAGCAATGGCCCCCTTTACCTCGCCGCCGAAAGGCTGATCCCTACCAAAAAGATCGAGGATTTCTACATCGAGTTCCGGGAGCGTCCAGAGGGTTCCGGCGAGTCCGTTTCGGCCCCCGATACGAAGAAGGGTAGGACAAATCTTCCACGTATGTCCAAGCTCATGGAATGGGGGATCGTCGCACCAGGTATGAGATTGACCCTGAAGGGGTTCGCCGACTCGGAAGCCATCGTGAAGGACGCCAAATCGGTCGAATTCGCAGGCGAGACGATGTCATTCAATGAGTGGGGAACGAAGGTTACCGGATGGTCGGCGATCTGCATCTATGACTGGGCAGTTACGCCGGGAGGCGAGACGCTAGCAGCGCTTCGAGCCCAAAAGCTCGAGAATGTAGCGAAAAAGACTGTGGACACTCAGATGACGGAAATCTAACCGCCAACGGCATGTCACAGGTCCAGCCGCGAGATCACCGATCGATATGATATGCGGTTTGGCTGTCTAACTCGTTTCCGCCCGCCCTTCACCCTCTCGCATTCTTCGGCGGCGTGCGCATGGCGGCGAGCAGCGCCTCTCCCAGCGCCCCCGCGCCCTTCTGCGGCTCCGGCTGACGCGTCGCGCGCGGCGCGGCGCCGCCCTCGCGGCGCTGGCCACCCGGAGCGGATTGGCGCTGATCGGGCGTGTCGTCGAGCCGCATGGAGAGCGAGATGCGCTTTCTGGGCGCGTCGATCTCCAGCACCTTCACCCTGACGATGTCGCCGGGCTTGGCCACGGCGCGCGGGTCCTTCACGAAGGTCTTGGACATGGCCGAGATATGCACCAGCCCGTCCTGATGCACGCCCACATCCACGAAGGCGCCGAAGGCCGCGACATTGGTGACGACGCCCTCGAGAATCATGCCGGGCTTCAAATCGGTGATCTTTTCGACGCCCTCCTGGAAGGTCGCCGTCTTGAAGGCGGGGCGCGGATCGCGGCCGGGCTTCTCGAGCTCGGCGAAAATGTCGGTGACGGTCGGCAGGCCGAAGGTCTCGTCGACGAATTGCGCGGGCCGTAGCTTGCGCAGCTCCGTCGCATTGCCGATGATCTGCCTCATGTCGGTCTTGGCGGCGGCGAGGATGCGCCGCACGACCGGATAGGCCTCCGGATGCACGCCGGAGCGGTCGAGCGGATCGTCGCCGTCGACGATGCGCAGAAATCCCGCGCTCTGCTCGAAGGCCTTGGGGCCGAGGCGTGGCACTTTCTTCAAGGCTTCGCGCGTGCGGAAAGGGCCGTTGGCGTCGCGATGCGCGACAATGTTGGAAGCGAGCAATTCGCCGACGCCGGATACGCGCGCCAGCAGCGGCGCGGAGGCCGTGTTGACGTCGACGCCGACCGCGTTGACGCAATCCTCGACGACGGCGTCCAGCGAATGGGAGAGCTTCACCTCGGAGACGTCGTGCTGATATTGGCCGACGCCGATCGCTTTCGGCTCGATCTTCACGAGCTCGGCGAGCGGATCCTGCAGGCGCCGCGCGATGGAGGCGGCGCCGCGCAGCGTGACGTCGAGATCGGGCAACTCGCGCGAGGCGTATTCGGAGGCGGAATAGACCGAGGCGCCGGCTTCCG
The DNA here is from genome assembly GCF_009811655.1 of Methylosinus sp. Ce-a6. Classification (GTDB taxonomy): domain Bacteria; phylum Pseudomonadota; class Alphaproteobacteria; order Rhizobiales; family Beijerinckiaceae; genus Methylosinus. Next base: position 60,517 of record NZ_BGJX01000006.1, read on the forward strand.
ACACGACGATCTTGGTGAGCTTCAGCTCCGGGAATTTGGAAATGAGCTCGCCGGCGAGCTTGTCGGTCTCGCGCGAGGCGGTGCCATTGCCGATGGCGATGAGCTCGATTTTGTGCTCGCGCGCGAGCTTGGCGAGGACGGAGAGCGATTCGTCCCAACGGCGCTGCGGCTCATGCGGATAAATGGCCGTCGTCGCGACGATCTTGCCGGTCTTGTCGATGACCGCGACCTTGACGCCGGTGCGGAAACCCGGATCGAGGCCGAGCGTCGCCCGCGCGCCGGCGGGGGCGGCGAGCAGAAGATCGCGCAAGTTCGCCGCGAAGACGCGAATCGCCTCGTCCTCGGCGAAACGCCACAGCCGCGTGCGCAGATCGACGGAGAGATGCAATTCGATCTTGGTGCGCCAGGCCCAGCGCACCGTGTCCAGGAGCCAGCGGTCGCCCGGCCTTCCGCGATCGGCGATCGAAAAGCGCTGCGCGATCTGGCCCTCATAGCCGACGGCGCCTTCGCTCGGCTCCGCGAGCATCTCGAGATCGAGGACCTCCTCCTTCTCGCCGCGGAACATCGCCAATATGCGATGCGAAGGAAGCTTCACTAGCGGCTCGGAGAAATCGAAATAGTCGGAGAATTTCGCGCCCGCCGTCTCCTTGCCGGCGCGCACTTTGGACTTCATGAGTCCTTGCGTCCAGAAGGTCTCGCGCAGACGGCCGATGAGATCGGCGTCCTCCGCGAATCTCTCGACGAGAATGGCGCGCGCGCCGTCGAGCGCCGCCGTTGCGTCGGCGATGTTCTTCTCGGCGTTCACAAAAGGCGCGGCCTGCTCCTTCGGCTCGCGCTCGGGATGGGCGAGCAGAGATTCGGCGAGCGGGGCGAGGCCCGCCTCTATCGCGATCTGCGCCTTGGTGCGACGCTTCGGCTTATAGGGAAGATAGATGTCCTCGAGCCGCGCCTTATTGTCGGCCTCCATGATCGTCGCGCGCAGCGCGTCGTCGAGCTTTCCCTGCGCCTCGATCGAATCGAGTATCGCTTTGCGGCGGTCTTCCAATTCGCGCAAATAGCGCAGGCGTTCCTCGAGATGGCGCAGCTGCGCGTCGTCGAGCTGGCCCGTCGCCTCCTTGCGATAGCGGGCGATGAAGGGAACCGTCGAACCTTGATCGAGCAGAGCGACGGCCGCCTCCACCTGCCAGGGTTTCGCGGAGAGCTCCGTGCTGATTCGTTCGACGATCGACGCCATGCGCTATCCCTGCCCGCAAGTGATGGGATCGCGTTTCTAGCGTCGGGCGCGGCGCCAAGTCAAAGGCGCCAAGTCAAAAGCGAAAACCTGTGGACATCGGCCTCGCCTCGCCTCGCCGCCCAGTCATTTGCGCGAATCGGGGAGATGCGGGTGGTCCGGCCAGCAGCGGCGCTCTTCGAGCTCGAGCCGAACGCCCTCGCGCGCCGCGAGCCAGGGCGGAACCGTCGCGACGCGCGCGAGATAATTGGTCGGAAAGACATGCGGGTCGCTCTTGCGCCAGCTGGTGAGCAGATTGCAGTCGCTGATCGCAAAAGCGGGCGAGACGAGCGCGCGCTTGACCTCTATCGCCGGCGTCGCCGCCGAGACGATCACGAGCGCCGATATCGCCGAGGCGAGCGGGCCGCCGTCGCGCGGCGTCGCCACGGCGATTTCGGCGAAGGCGAAGGCGAGCAGGAACAGCGCCGGAATGGAGGCGCGCGTGGCGAGATCATTGTTGGGGCCGAAGGAATAGAAGGGCAGGAGCAGCAGGACCGCGATCGCGGCGCCGAGCAGCGGGCCGTCGCTCGCCGCGAGCCGCGCGCGCGCGGCGTAGACGATCGCCGCATGTGGAATCTCGACCAGCAGGAAGGCGGCGTAGAGAAGCGCGAAGCCCGGAAGGAACAGAAGCCATTCGTGCTTCACCGCGCCGGCGTCGATGGTGAGATAGAGGGCGATCGGCAGAAACAGGAGCCCGGCGAAAGCCGCGGCGAGATTGCGCGGCGCGAACAGGCCGCGGCCGAGCCGCAGCGCGGAAAATGCGGCGAGCGGCGCGGCGCCCGCCGCTGCGAGCGGCGACCACAGCAGCGAGGCGGCGAAGAGGATGGCGAGGACGGCGAGGTCGATCTCGCCTCGCGCGACGAAGAGCAGCAGCAGCGCCATCCACCAGCCGGGCAGCATATGGTTCGGCGCCCAGAACAATTGCGTGACATGCGAGGAATATTGGAGCGAGGAATTCCACCATTCGAGATGACCGGGCATGTTCAGCCCTTCGCGCAGGAGCTGCGGCAGCACATCGACGCCGCTGAACAGAACGAAGAGCGCGAGGAAGGGCGCGACGCGACGGCCGGCGAGAAGCGCCACGAGATAGAGGCAGAGGCCGAGCAGCAGCGCATTCTGCGCGAACAAAGCGAGATGCGCGGCGGAAAGATCCACGAAGCGTCCGACGACGGCGGGAAGGACATACATGCCGAGCGGCGCGCGCAGCAGATAATCCTCGCCGCCGTAGCGATAGAAGAGCGGGAAGCCCTGGCGCGTCAGATCGGAGAGAACCGCGTCGCGCGCGAGCCAGTCGAGATTGGCGTAGAAGAGATGGGTCTCGCCGCCGAGAAGCAGCAGGACGGCCGCGAGGGCGACGCAGGCCGCGAGACGCTTCGCGTCGACGGGCGCCGCGAGCAGGGATCCGGGCCGCGGCCGAAAGGCGAAGAGGAGACAGGCCGCCAGCGCGCAGCCGGCGAGAACGGGAGCCGCGGCGAGCCGGCCGAAGCCGAAGGCGAGCGCGACGTCGCCGAGCAGAAAGACGAGAACGCCCGCCTGCAGGAGACGCAGATTGCGCGGGAGCGCAGCGGCGCCGGCGAAATCGAAGGGCGGCGAATCGGAGGGCGGCGTCCGCGTCGACGCGTCGCCCGACGGCGGGAGGCGAAGGACGTTCAAAGTCTCACCCGATGAGATCGCCGGCGACGACGAAGGAGATCCAAGGCGTCAGCGGCGAGCGGCGAATGTCGCAGCGGCCCAGTCCGAACACTTCCGCGAGCGCGACGGTCTCGCCGGGATATTCGGGGCAGTTGAGCTGATCGAAGACGAGCACGGAGCGCCGCGTCAGATGCGGGCGCAGGCGCTCGAGGCAGGCCTTGGTCGGCGCGTAGATGTCGAAGTCGAAATAGGCGAGCGCGACGATCGTCTCGGGATGGCGACGCAGATAAGCGTCGAGCGTCTGCGCCGCGTCGCCCTTCACGATCTCGTGCTTTTCGATATGCGCGATCGGCGCTTCGGATTCGTGATGGCGCAGCACGGCGGCGAGATGGTTCTCATATCCCGCGCCGGCGCTATAGGCGCCGTCCTGCGCCGATTGGTGCGTTCCGTCCTTGGCCGAACATCCGGCGAGGCCCGCAAAAGTGTCGAAGACGGCGAGCTTGCGGGTGAAATTATAGGGTTCGAAGATCGCCCGCAGATTGGTGAGCAGAGCGGCCGTGCGGCCGTAGCAGGTGCCGAACTCGAACAGCGAGCCATTGGCCTCGAGCACATGGTTGCGATAGATGTCGCTGAGCGCCAGCGTGCGCGAGAGCTCCTGCCGGCTCAGATAGAGCGAGAGCTGGGAATAGACGAGCTCCGCCGGCGGAATCGGCGAGGCGGCGTAGAGGCGCGCGAAGGCCTCGCGATTGGTTTTCTCCGCCTTCGACGATCGCGGCGAGAAATCGGCGGTCTGCTCTTCGGTCATGAGATTCGCCTCCGGACGACCCTGGGCTTTTGTTTCGACGCGTTTCCGACGCCGAACCGGCGTCCATTTCGGCTGGAAACGCTCTAGAAATTGATGCGTTCGCGTTCGAACACCACGGGCTTTCTGCGCACCTGCCCGTGAATGGCGAGCATGTATTCGGCGAGCACGCCGATCGAGAACAGCTGCACGCCGCCGAAGAAAAACACGGCGACGATCATCGTCGTCGCGCCGGGCGGCGCGAGCGCGCCATGATAGGCGAGGCCGAGAACGAGGCTCGCCAATGCGTAGGCGAGCGAGAGGGCCGCGATCGCCGCGCCGAGGAACAGCGCGAAGCGCAGCGGCGCGAGGCTGAATGTGACGAGCCCGTTCATCCCCTGGTCGACGAGGGCGAGCAGCGAGTTCTTCGATATGCCGCGGCGGCGCGCCGTCCATTTGTAGGGCACGCCGACGGCCCTGAAGCCGCATTCGAAGGTCATCATGCGCATGAAGGGATAAACGTCGTCGATGCGGCGCATCGCCTCGACGACCTTGCGGTCGACGAGCTGGCAGTCGCCGACGCCGGGCGGCAGCGAGAATTCCGACATTCCCGTCAGCAGGCGATAATAGAGCCCGCGTAGCATTCGCATGACGGCGCGCTCCTCGCGCGTCTCGCGTATGCCGTAGACGATCTCGGCGCCCTCCTCCCAGAGCTTCACGAAGCGCGGCAGCAGCTCCGGCGGGTCCTGCAGATCGGCCGGCATGAGCAGCAGCACGGCGTCGCCGCCCGCCGCCATCACGCCATTGTAGTTGGAGCGCATCGGCCCGAAATTGCGGGCGTTGAGAATGACCTTCACGCAAGGATCGGCGGCGGCGATCTCGCGCAGGATCTCGGCCGTGCGATCGGTGGAGGCGTTGTCGCAGAACACATGCTCGCGGCGATAGTCCTTCAAATCGCCGTCGAACAGCGCCGCGATCGCCGCATGGCATTCGCGGATGTTGAGCTCTTCATTGTAGCAGGGCGTGACGATGGAGATGGTCTTCATGCGCCGCCGCCTCCAGAGCGGAAAACGAAGTCTCGATTGAGGAGATAAGAGAGCGCCGCGAGAAGCGGCGTGAGCGCCGCCTGCGCGATCGACGCCGCCGCGCCATAATGCTCGAGCGCTTTCAGCGCGAGCGCGTCGACGAGGAAGAGAAGCCCATAGACGGCGACGAAACGGCCCAGAAAGCGCGGATCGCTGGAGCCGAAGACGAGTCGCCCGATCGACAGGAAGTTGAACAGCGCGCCGATCACGGTGGAGACGGCGGCGGCGATCGTCGCGTCGAGCGTCTCGCGCCAGACGAGATAGAAGATCGCATAGCCGAAGGCGGTGTTGACGAGGCCGACGGCGAAGAATCGCAGCGCCCGCGCGCTCGGCGCGAAGCCGAGCGCCGTCGCGCCCGATCGAGAATTACGCGTGTCTTCCGCCAATTCGTCCGCCCGCTCCGCGCCGCTGTCGCGGCGAATCATGGCTTACGAAAGGTTAACGCTCGGCTTACGTCGGCCCGATGTCGCGCTCGATCGGGGAGGCGGGGCGAGCGATGGCGTTAACCCTGTCGGCCGGCGCGAATCGCTCCGCCGCGGAGCGCGGGCGCGCGTCGAGGACGAAGGGGCCGCGGCGGCGAGCGCCGGGACGGGGGATGCGGCGGCCGAATTCGAGACAGAGTGGTAAACGCGCGCGGCGCCGCGCCCTCGAGGAGCGCGCGACGGCGGCGCGATATGTTGCGGCGCAGCGGCGCAGAGCCGCGAAATCTGGTGGGAACGGCGTGGCAACACCGTGAAATCGCCGATTCGTGCGCGCTCCGTTCCGGCATGTTTCCAAATCTTAACGAGCCGGTCGTCGCGATGTCGCGATCGGCATGTTGACAAGAAGGCGCGACGGAGTCCGCGTCGCCCCTTGAGCGCCGCGTCCCATTGTCATGCTGCAAAATGTGAGATTTGGAAGCTCTAGTGTCAGGGAGGGCCGGGAGTGACCATATCTCGAGCGAACAGAGCGTGATTCGAAAAGAGTCAGCGATTCGGCCGCGATTCGTTCGGCGCCTGTTCGAAACGTGAAATAGCCTCGTCTACGCCGTTCCAATCCGGGACGATCGCCGCTATCGATCCCGGCGCGGGCTCGCGCAAGGGCTCCGCGTGAAATATGATCGAGAGCCATGAGCCCGATGCTCACCGCCAAGAGACCGGCCAAGAGACCGGCCGCGCCGGGCCTGCGCCCGTCCACGGCCGGCGTCGCCGCCGTTCTGGGGCCGACCAACACCGGCAAGACCCACCACGCCATAGAGCGAATGCTCTCCTATCCGACGGGCATGATCGGTCTGCCGCTGCGCCTCCTCGCGCGGGAGGTCTACGCGCGGGTGGCGGAGCGGGTGGGCGCAGAGAATGTCGCGCTCGTCACCGGCGAGGAGAAGATCAAGCCGCGCGCGCCCGCCTATTGGGTCTCGACCGTCGAGGCCATGCCGCGCGATCTCGACGTGGATTTCGTCGCGGTGGACGAGATTCAGCTCGCCGCCGACCTCGACCGCGGCCATGTGTTCACCGACCGCCTGCTCTTTTGGCGCGGCCGGCGGGAGACATTGCTCATCGGCGCGGAGACGATGCGCTCGCTCATCGAGCGGCTGCTGCCGGGGGTTCCGATCTTCACGCGCCCGCGCCTGTCGCGCTTGAGCTTCGCCGGAGAGCGCAAGCTGGCGCGCCTGCCGCCGCGCAGCGCGATCGTCGCCTTCTCCGCCGAGGACGTCTATGCGATCGCCGAATGGATCAAGCGCCAGCGCGGCGGCGCGGCGGTGGTGCTCGGCGCGCTCTCCCCGCGCACGCGCAACGCCCAGGTCGATCTCTTTCAGAACGGCGACGTCGATTATATCGTCGCCACCGACGCCATCGGCATGGGCCTCAATCTCGACGTCGACCACATCGCCTTCGCCGCCGACCGCAAATTCGACGGCTGGCGCCATCGGCGGCTGACCGCGGCGGAACTGGGGCAGATCGCCGGCCGCGCGGGCCGGCATATGAACGACGGCACGTTCGGCAGCACCGGCCGCTGCCCGCCCTTCGACGAGCAGACCGTCGAAGCGCTCGAAAATCATTGGTTCGATCCGCTCGTCGCGCTGCAATGGCGCAACGCCGATCTCGACTTCGAATCGATCGAGGCGCTCGTCGATTCGCTCGAGCGCGCGCCGCCGGACGAATGCCTTCTGCGCGCCCGCACGGCGGAGGACCAAATGGTCCTCGAGACGGCCGCGCGCGACGACAATGTGCGGCGCAACGCCAAAACCAATGCAGATATTATGAGACTCTGGGACGTGTGCCAGATTCCCGATTATCGCAAGACCTCGCCCGCCGCCCATGCGGAGCTGGCGCTCGCCGTCTATGGCTATGTGGTGCGCCGCGGACGTATTCCAGGCGATTGGTTCGCAAAGCAAATCGCCGCCGTGGACCGCATCGACGGCGACATGCACACGCTCTCCGCGAGGCTCGCCCAGGTGCGGACCTGGACATTCATCGCCAACCGATCCGGCTGGCTCGAGAATCCAGAGCATTGGCAGAGCGTCGCGCGTCAGGTAGAGGACAGTCTGTCCGACGCGCTGCACGAACGCCTCACGCAGCGTTTCGTCGATCGCCGCACCAGCGTGCTGATGCGCCGACTGAGAGAGAATGCGATGCTCGAAGCTGAAATCACTACTGCCGGCGACGTATTGGTCGAGGGTCAGCATGTCGGCCAGTTGCAGGGATTTCGCTTCACCGCCGATCCGCAGGCGACCGGCGAGGCGGCGAAAGCGCTGAACTCCGCCGCGCAGAAGGCGCTCGCCGGCGAGATCGAGGCGCGCGCCGCGCGCGTGTTCGACGCGGTGGACGACGCCTTCCTGCTCGGCAACGATGGGACGATCCGCTGGCTCGGCGAGCCGGTCGGCAAGATCGCGCCGGGCGCCGCCGTGCTGGCGCCGACCGTGCGGCTGCTCGCCGACGAGCAATTGACCGGCGCCGCGCTCGACAAGGCGCAGCAGCGCCTCGATCTCTGGCTCGCGCAGCATATCAAGAAGCTGCTCGGCGCGCTGGAGGAGCTCGAGAAGGGCGAGGGGCTCGAGGGCGTCATGCGCGGGATCGCCTATCAGCTCGCCGAGGAGCTCGGCGTGTTGGAGCGCAGCCGCGTCGCCCGCGAGATCAAGACGCTCTCCCAGGAAGACCGCGCCGCTTTGCGCAAGAAGGGCGTGCGCTTCGGGGCCTATCACCTTTATCTGCCGCAGCTGCTGAAACCGGCGCCACGCTCGCTCGCCGCGCTGCTGTGGGGCTTGAAGCATGGCGGGCTCGACAATCTCAAGGGCCTCGAGGAGGTGCCGCATCTGGCCGCCTCCGGCCGCACCTCCTTCGCCGCCGATCCGGCGATCTCCAAGGGCTTCTACCGGGCCGCGGGCTTTCGCGTCTGCGGCGAGCGCGTGGTGCGCGTGGATATTCTGGAGCGCCTGGCCGATCTCATCCGCCCGGCGAGCGCCTATCGGCCGGGCGTGACCGCCGGCGATCCGCCGCCCGGCGCCGCCGACGGCGAGGGATTCGTCGTCACTGTGGCGATGACCTCGCTCACCGGCTGCGCGGGCGAGGCCTTCGCCTCGATCCTGCGCTCTCTCGGCTATCAATCGACCCAGCGCCCGGGGCCGGCCATCACCGTCCCGCTGCTGGCCAAGGCCTCGACCGAGCCGCTGCAGCCGACGCCGGCCGCCGAGGAGAGCGAATCGGCGGCCGAGCCGAGCGCGGCTCTGGTCGAGACGGCCGCCGAGGGAGAGACGGAAGTTCTCGCGCCGCCGCGGGAGGCCGAACCCCTCGTCGAGCCGCCGGCCGACGCCCGAGATGCGGAAGGGGGGCGAGAGGCGGCTGTCGTGGCTGAAGAGCCGGTCGTCGCCCTCGAAGAGCCCGCTGTCGCCGCCGAGGCGGGGGCGGAAGCGCCGGAGGCGAACGCCGAATCCGCGGCCGAGCCGACGCCGATCGAAGTTTGGACGCTGCAGCGGCACGTCCCGCAGGCGCCGCGCCGGCGTCAGGGCGGCGCGCCGGGTCAGGAAGAGAGCCGCTCCGCGCGGCCGGCCGGCGAGCGCCAGCGTGGGCCGCGGCCCGGCCAGGGCGGACGCCGTCCGGAAGGGGGCGAGGGCGAGGCTGCTGCCGAGCACAGGCCGCGCGGCGAGGGCGCCCGCAAGGAAAGCGGTTTTCGCGCCGGCGGCGGCAAGCCGCGCGGCGACAATCGGCCGCCGCGGGACGATCGCCGCCGCCCCGGCTCCTTCTCCGCCCCGGAAAAGCGCGAAAAAGAGCGTCTTCCCGACCCCGATTCGCCCTTCGCCAAGCTGCTGGCGCTCAAGGCCGAGCTCGAAAAAAAGGGCAAGAGCTGAAATTTCGCCTCAAATGACTGGTGATGTCCGACCTATGCCGAAGCGGCCGCCGGCGCGCTCGGGGAGGGATCGCATCGACTTGCCAAGTCCTGGGCGTTCGGCCTATTGCTGACGTAATCTTTGGCGCACTGGCGTAAGCCGATGCTAGCGGGTCCCTTCGATCCGGCATCAGGAACGTAGGCGATACTTCGTGCGCGGTCTCGTAACGAGGGCGGCGAACCAAGGCCTTCCATTGAAAGGCGATACATGACGAAAATTCTTCCAGTCATCATGTGCGGCGGCGCGGGCACGCGCGTATGGCCCGAATCGCGGGAGACGCTCCCGAAACAATTCATTCCCCTCATCGGAGAGAGATCGACGTTCCAGACGACCATAGAGACGTTGTCGGACGAAGCGTTCGACAAGCCCGTCGTCATCTCCAACGTCGATTATCGCTTCCTCATCACCGATCAACTGCGCGAAATCGGCGCTTCCGCCGATATCGTCCTCGAGCCGACGCGGCGCGATTCGGCCGCCGCCGTCGCCGTCGCCGCCGGCCTCGCCGCCCGCCGCTCGCCCGGCACGATCGTCGTCGTGCTCGCCGCCGATCATGTCGTGCGCGACCGGCAGGGCCTCGTCGAGCTCTGCAAAAAGGCCGCGTCGGCCGCCGCCGACGGCTATATCGTCACGCTCGGCGTCAAGCCCGACAATCCGGCCACCGGCTATGGCTATATACGTCCCGGCGAGCGCCTCGCCGGCGAGATTTCCACGCTCGACGCTTTCGTCGAAAAGCCCGATCGCGAGACCGCGCAGCGCTATATCGACTCCGGCTATCTGTGGAACAGCGGCAATTTCATCTTCCGCGCCGAGGTGATGCAGGCGGAGATCGCGCATTTCGAGCCGGCGATTTTCGAGGCCGCCGAAAAAGCGATCGACGCCGGCCGCCGCGATCTCGATTTCCTCGTGCTCGACGCCGAATCTTTCGCGTGCGCGCCGAAGACCTCCATCGACTATGCAGTGATGGAGAAGACGCGCAAAGCCGCGGTGATCGAGGCCGACATCGGCTGGTCGGACGTCGGCAATTGGCGCGCCGTGTGGGAATTGACCGAGCGCGACGAGTTAGGAAATTCCGTGCGCGGCAATGGCGTCGTGCGCGACGCGCGCAATGTGCATGTGCGCTCGGACGACATGCTGACGACCGTGGTCGGCGTCGACGACGTCGTGGTGGTGACGACGCAGGACGCTGTGCTCGTGCTCGGCCATGAGCATGGCGACAATGTCAAGCAGCTCGTCGATCAGCTGAAGCGCGAGAACCGTCGCGAGGCGGGCGAGCACAAGCGCATTTTCCGCCCCTGGGGCTTTTATCAATCGGTCGATTCCGGTGAGCGGCACCAGGTGAAGCGCATTGTGGTGAAGCCCGGCGCGCGCTTGTCGCTGCAGAAGCATTTTCATCGCGCCGAACATTGGATCGTGGTGAAGGGCACGGCGGAGGTCGGCCGCGACGAGGAGACGCTGCTCGTTCACGAGAACGAATCGGTCTATCTGCCGATCGGCTGCATTCACCGCCTGAGCAACCCCGGCAAGATCGACCTCGAGATCATCGAGGTGCAGACCGGCTCCTATCTCGGCGAGGACGATATCGTGCGCCTGCAGGACGTCTACAACCGCGGCTGACGCGGCGGCGTCACAGGCGAGCCTGAAGGTTCGCGGTCCTGAGCGCGCCCTGGACCGCGAACCTTCAGGCTCGCATTTTTTCGCTCATTGCCCGCGGCTCTGCGCGCTATAGCGCTCGAGCAGCTCGGCGAGCGCCGCGTCGCGCGTCGCGCCCTGCTTTCGCAGATTGACATAATGCTGGCAGAGGTCGCCGAAGCTCTGCTTGCTGCGCGTCGCCGCCGAAATGCGCGCGATAGTCTCGATCAATTCGGCTTCATCCTCCGGCGCGCCGATTTCGGCGAGCATGTCGGCGAGCTGGCCTGCGCGATTGGCGAGCATGCGCGGCGATTCGACGAAATGCGCGCCGCCGACGTCGAGCGCCTGGCGAAGGCGCGTGACCCGCGCTTCTTCCACCGGCGCGCCGCCGTTTCTGCGCGCGGCGAGCCAATAGGCCGGATCGACGCGGTCGATCGGCGACAGCCATTTCGGCAACTCGTCCTTGCGCTTCACCTCGACGGCCGGCCGCTGCTGCGGGGTCGTGTCCTCGCAGGCCCCGAGCAGCGCCGCCACCGTCGCGCAGAGAACGGCGAGACGCGCTCTCATCCTCACTTGCCCTGCAGCTTCTCGGCGAGGCCCCGCAGCCCGTCCTTCAGGAAAGTGGTCATCGCCTCGCGCGCGGCGTCGTCGTCGAGATTGTCCGGCGGCTCATTGCTGGTGTCGCCGCGATAGAGGCGGCCATACCATTGCACCTCGCTGCCGCCGCCGGCCTCACCGCGAGCGTCGCCGAATAGGAGCTGATCGGCAGCGCGTCGAGATTGGGCTCCGACATGCGATAGGCGAGCTTCATCTGCTGCGGGTCGTATTCGTCGAGGCTCTCCGTGACGACGCCGCCCTTGCGCAAGGTGATCTCGCGCGCCGCGCCAATGGCGTCGCCGCCCGTCGCCTTCACGCCGGCGACATCCGGATGCCAGTCGAGCGCGCCAAAATGGCCGACGATCGCCCAGACGGATTTGGGATCGGCGGAGACGGTGATCTTCTCGTCGACCTTGATCGGCGTCGGACCATGCGCCTGTCCGCGCGCGCGCCATGCGGCCGCGGCGCCTTGCAGCGCGCCAGCGAGCGCGACGCCGAAGAGCGGCAGCAGAAGGCTCGAACGCCAGCGCGCGGTGAGACGCGCGATCGTCTCCCACCCGGCCCGCAATGTTTCGGCGCGCGACGCTCCGCTCATGCGGACCTCCTCGCGCTTTCTCGCGGCGCCTGGGCGCTGGCGGTCCGCACGAGGCCGGTCTCCGCGAATTTGGCGGCGAACAGCAAGGATGTGGCGATGGCCGCGACGAGCAGCGTCTCGTCAGTCAAATCCTCGCGCGGAATGCGCTCGGCGTAGCGGAAGGGGCGGCGCTCGAGCCGATCGATCTCGGCGATCGCGTCCGCCACCGCGGCGGGGCCTTCCGCCTCGAAGGCGCGGTAGGAAATGCCGAGCGATTTGAAGAAGAGATCGAGATGGCGCTCGGGCAGCGCCTGCGGCGTGTCCGACTCGCCGGGCGCCGGTCTGTCGCTGATGCCCTTGGAGCCCCGGGCGCGCAGGAACAGCCAATAGAGATTGGGCCTGATCTTGCGGAAATCGGCGCGCAGCTGATCTTGTATGCGCGGATCGATGACGGCGGCGCCGTCGGAGACGAGCAGGATCACGCGCGATTCGACATCGCCGCCAGCGGGAAATTGCGACAGCGCCATGGCGAGACCGCGGCCGATATTGGTGTAGCCGAGGCCCGGCCTGTCGATCGCCTGAACGGCGGCGCGCACCGCCTCGCGATGATCTGTCATCGGCATGACCAATATGGGCGAGGTGGAGAAAGCGGCGACGCGACTCGCCGCCGGGCAGCATTGTTATCTGGCGCGGCCTCGCGCGCCTAACCGATATCGAGATAGGCGCGGAGGCAGCGCTGAGTGCATTTGTGGGTAATTGAAAGCCGCGGAGGGGCATATGTCCTTGCCGAGATGGTCCATGCGCGTGCCATATTCCGGATCGCGCGCCGGCAGACCGCTCTTGAGGTCGACCGTCTTGAAGACATTGACCGTCTCGTCGATCTTGTCGGCGGAGACGAGGTCGCCATTGGTGCGGTCGAGCGTGTAGACGACGCCGTTGCGGTCGGGATGCGTGAGGAGCTTGCGCTCCTTGCCGTCCTTGTCCTTCTGCTCGGTGAGCAGCATGAAGTTGACGCTGGCGAAGTCCCATTCGTCATGCGGGGTCTTCTGATAGCCGAACTTGGCTTCGCCCGTGTCGATGTCGCGGCCGAAGATCGTCATCGTCCATTTGTTGTCGCCTGGACGCATCGTCTCGTTCCACGGCGCCGGATTGCCCGTGCCGTAGTAGAAGAGGTTCGCGCCCGGATCGTAAGCGTACCAACCCCAATTGGTGCCGCCGCCGATCTTCCAGGCGTCGCCTTCCCAGGTCGAGAGGCCGAGGCCCTTCTGGCCGTAATGGGGATTCTTGATGTTGAAATCCTTGGACAGTAGCAGGTCCTCGTCCGGACCCGTCGCATAGGCGCGCCATTTCTGCTCGCCCGTGTGCACGTCATAGGCGGTCACATAGCCGCGCACGCCGAGCTCGGCGCCGGACGAGCCGACGAGAACCTTGCCCTTGATGACGTAAGGCGCGATGGTGAGCGTGGAGCCGACCTTATAGTCGGAGTTCTCCATCTTCCACACGAGCTCGCCGGTCTTGGCGTCGAGCGCCTCGATATGGCCGTCGAGCAGCGTCTTGAGAATGAGCGGCGGCGGCGTCGCGTCGCCCGGCCAATAGGCGAGGCCGCGATTGACGAGATCGCAGCAGGCCACCGCGCGGGCGGCCGCATTCTGCTTCGGCTTGTCCTGCCAGAGAATGCGCGTCGGATCGTCGAGGTCGAGCGCGAAGGTGTTGTTCGGGAAAGACGTGTGGATATACATCTTGCCGTCGACGACGAGCGGGGCGCCCTCGTGGCCGTTCAGCACGCCGGTCGAAAAGGACCAGGCCACCTTCAGATCCTTGACGTTCTGGGCGTTGATCTGCGTGAGCGCGCTGTAATTGTTCGAGTGATAGTTCTTGCCGGGCATCACCCAGTTGTCTTCGCTCTTCGAGAGCTGATCGAGCTTGTCGTTGGCAAAGGCGGCGCCGATCGGCGTCACCGACAGAACGGCGAGCAGCGATACCGAATTCAGTAGATTCCTCATCGACGAGTCCTCCTGCAACAGCCATCGCCCGGCGGATCGCAGAGCCGAATGGAGATGTCGCCTCGTGAAAGAGCGATACCGAATTCAGTAGATTCCTCATCGACGAGTCCTCCTGCAACAGCCATCGTCCGGCGGATCGCAGAGCCGAATGGAGATGTCGCCTCGTGAAACAACGGCTCGCGATCTCCCGAGCCATTCTTTTTGTCGTCCGCCGTCCTCGCCGTCGTCGCGACGTTCTTTGAAAAAAAACGAGGTCCGGGGCCGGCGAGATATAGGTTTTCGGCCGCGGCTCTGTCTGTATGATTTGTCGGTAATCTGACCCGGGAAGAAATGGCGTCGGCGCCGCTCTTTCCTCACGAATCCAACGGCCGTCGCTTCCCGCGCCGTGATGTTGACAAAGTGGCATGGCGATTGAAGCGCGGGCGCCGCCGTTCGCCATTCGCTCCATCTCGAGACGGCGATCCGCTTGGGCTCGAGAATTCGATGGGCGGGATCCCGGGATGGCGGCCTCGAAAGGATCGTGATGGAGAGGCTTATCAAATTGACCGACGTCGATCGCCCCGACGAGCCGCTGGAGGTGGAAATCGAGCGCATGACCGAGACGACGCTGCGCGTGACGGTGCCCAAGACGATCGTCGCCTTCGAATTGCGGCGGCCGCGCGAAGGGGCGGCCTTCGAGGGCGCGCTGGGCGGGCGCTATTTCACTTATACGCCCGCTGCGAGCGCCAAGCCCGGACGGCGGCGCGGATAGCCTCGGGCGAGACCGGATCCTCGCCGACGTCGAAACGGGACGAAACGCCTGGGCGATTTCCTATTGGACGGAATTGGGGCAGCTCCGCGCGGCGCTCTTCCGCAGCCGCTCCATTGCCGCGCTCGCGTCGTGGCGCAGGCGTCGATCGGAGCCCGGACGAAAAAATCTTCGCGCCGCGACGCGCGGCCGCGCTCGTGTTCTATCTCTCTATCAACACGCGAACTCGCGCCTGCGATTGACAATGCCGTGACAATCGTCCCTGTCGCTGCAATCGAAACGTCGTTCATGTGTCACGAAACGGCAGCACGCGGCGCCTAGCGTTTCCGCCATGCTGATCGCTTCGAACCGTCGTCTTTCCCTCGAACGCTTCGTCCTCGCCGAGACGTCGCTGCGCGACAGGCTGCTGCGGGCCGATCTCGCCGGCGTGCATCTCATGACGCGCTCCACCAAGTCCACGCTCGGACGCCTGCTCGCGATCGCGATCAGCAAGCTCGGCAACGGATGGATCTATCCGATCCTCGCGGCGGCGATCTTCGCTCTCGCCGGAAGCGAAGCTTGGCCGGTCGTCGCGCTCGCCAGCCTCAACGCCGCGTTGCTGCATACGCTCTTCCCCATCATCAAGAAGCGCATCGGACGGCCGCGGCCGTTTCGCGTCGATCCGCGGCTGACCTCGCTCTTGAAGATTCTCGACGAGCATTCCTTTCCGAGCGGCCATATGATGACGCTGACCGGCGTGCTGGCGCCGATCGTCATCGCCTGGCCTTCGGCCGCGCTGTCCGCCCTGGCGCTCATCCTCTCCATGGCGTGGTCGCGCATCGCCACGGCGCATCACTATCCGAGCGACGTGCTCGGCGGCTCGGCGCTCGGCATCGCCATGGGCTATCCCCTATCGGCCTGCATTCTCGGCCATTGGTGAGCGGTTCTCCATAATTCCGAGCGTCGTGAGCGCGCGTTCGAGCGAGCTCGCCTCCTCATGCGCATAGATCGCCATTTCGTCGGCGACCTTGGTTCCGAGCGCATGTTCGAAAGCTTCGCGACTGGCGGAAGCGGAAAGCTCGCGACGTCCGCCCTCGCCGAGGTTGGACTGGAAAATTCCCGCCGCGCTCACCGGAAGAAAATCTTCATAAATGATCGGCTCGACGCGGAGAGCGCCTTCGCGCAGCAGCGTCTCGACGTCCTCTTGGGCGCTCTTTCTCTCGCCGGGCGCATAACGAAAGAAGGCGAGGCCCTGCGCGCGCACGGTCGCGGCGTCGTCGGGGAAGGCGGCGAAGCGGCGCTTCAGCTCGGCCATATAATCCGCAATGGCGTCGTCGCGCGGCGGCGCGGCGGCGAGCGTCTCCGCGAGCAGCCGGTCATAGAGGGCGCGGCCTTTCGCCGTGAGCGCCGCGCCGCGCTGCTCGATCTCGCCGAAGCGCGCGCGATGCTCGCCGCGCGCCTCCTCGCGTCCCGCGAAGCGCACGGGCTCGGCGATGGCCTTGAAGCTCGTCTGGCGCAGCAGGATCGGAAAGGCGCGGCGCGAGGGTCCTTCGACGATCGACTTCGGATCGAGGCCGCGCTCGGCGAGCGCCGTCTGCACGGCGTCTATGTCCAGCGTCGGCAGCGTCAGATGATTGATATGCGGCCCATGGAAGCAGACGATATCGGCGACGAGCGGATGCGCCTTGCGATAGGCTTCGTAGACGCCGGCGGTGACCGTCGCCTCGCCGCGCCAGCGAAAGGTGTGCAGCGCCTCATGGACGAATTCGATCGCCTGCGCCTCGCCGAGCGCGCCATTGGCCTCGAAGATCTCGATGAGATGCAGGCAGCGTGGCGTAAAGATACGCCGGCGCGAGAGAATCTCCAGCGCTTCGCGGCGCAGATCCTCGCCTTCGATGAGCTCCGGGCGCAAGAGCGAGGTGAAGATGCGGAACGGGCAGCGCCGGATCGATTGCGCCTCGATCGGCCGGAAGCAGGTCGAATGAACCGGCACGCCGGCGGGCGAGAGATCGTAATAGCCGACGGGATGCATGCCCATCACGGCGAAGAGCCGCCGCAGCCCCGCGAGCTCCTCCGGGCGTCCGACGCGAATGGCGCCGTGCCGCTCGACGCCGATGAGATCGAACGCGCCCGAGCGGCGAAGACGCGCCTCGAGCTCGGGATCGCGCGCGAGCGCCTCTCCGTCGATCTCGCCGACGATGCGCGTCATCTCCAGATAGCGCGGCACCTCGTCGCGATACATCTGCGTCATCGCCGCGGAGAAGATCGAGCGGATCGTGTCGGCGGAAACATGGGTGTCTGTCATGTCGGACATCTCCGTTTCGGATATTCGCCTTTGCGCGGCGCCGGCCGCTCCCTCTCCCCGCTCGCGGGGAGAGGGAGATGGTTACACGTCGAAGACGACGCCCTGGGCGAGCGGCAGCGCGCTCGAATAATTGATCGTGTTGGTGGCGCGGCGCATATAGGCCTTCCAGGAATCGGAGCCCGCCTCGCGTCCGCCGCCCGTCTCCTTCTCGCCGCCGAAAGCGCCGCCGATCTCGGCGCCGGAGGGGCCGATATTCACATTGGCGATGCCGCAGTCGGAGCCCTCCGCCGAGAGGAAGCGTTCCGCCTCGGTGAGATCGGTCGTGAAGATCGAGGAGGCGAGGCCATGCGCCACGTCGTTTTGAATGTGCAACGCCTCGTCGAGATCGCGATATTTCATCGCATAGAGAATGGGCGCGAAGGTCTCGCGCCGCGCGACGGGCGCCGGCTCGGCGAGCTCGACCAGCGCCGGCCGCACATAATAGGCGTCGGGGCGCTCCTGCGCGAAGAGGCGCTGGCCGCCGTGGATCTTCGCGCCTATGGCGGCGGCCTCCTCCAGCGCGTGTCGCATGGCGCGATGAGAGTCGCCGTCGATGAGCGGGCCGATGAGCGTCTTGCCCTCGCGCGGATCGCCGACCGGCGCGGAGGCGTAGGCAAGCGAGAGCCGGCCGATCAATCCGTCATAGACGGATTCGTGCAGGATGAGGCGACGCAGAGTCGTGCAGCGTTGGCCGGCCGTGCCCATGGCGGCGAAGGCGATGGCGCGCACCGCGAGATCGAGCGGGGCGGAAGGACAGACGATAGCGGCGTTATTGCCGCCGAGCTCGAGAATGGAGCGCGCGAAACGCTGCGCGAGGCGCGGTCCGACCGCGCGGCCCATGGCGGTCGAGCCCGTCGCCGAGACGAGCGCGACGCGGCGATCGTCGACGAGCTTCTCGCCGAGCTCGCGCCCGCCGATGACGAGCGCGGAGAGTCCTTTCGGCGCGTCGCCGAAACGCGCCAGCGCGCGCTCGAACAGAGCGTGAGTCGCGAGCGCGGTGAGCGGCGTCTTCTCGGAAGGCTTCCAGACGAGCGTATCGCCGCAGACGAGCGCGATCGCCGCGTTCCAGGCCCAGACCGCGACGGGGAAGTTGAAGCTCGTGATGATTCCGATGACGCCGAGCGGATGCCATGTCTCCATCATGCGATGGCCGGGTCGTTCCGTCGCTATGGTGAGGCCGTAGAGCTGGCGCGAGAGGCCCACGGCGTAGTCGCAAATATCGATCATCTCCTGCACTTCGCCGCGCGCCTCGGAGACGATCTTGCCGGCCTCGATCGTGACGAGCTCCGCGAGCTCGTGCTTCGCCGCGCGCAATTCCTCGCCGAAGAGCCGCACCAGTTCGCCGCGCCGCGGCGCGGGGACAATGCGCCATTTGCGAAAGGCGGCTTCGGCTTCGCCGATCGCCGCGTCTAAAGCATCGCTGTCGTGAGTTTTCACTCTGGCGATGGCGTCGCCGGTAATCGGCGTTCTGCTGTCTAATTTTCCGTCACGAAAAAGCGCGGGCTGGACAGTAATGTATGAAAGTAATTCTTCAGCTCGTGCTGCGATATTGCTGGATTTTGTAGGAGAAACCATGCCTGTGCTTCCTCGCTCGCCGTATTGCTGCTTTATTTGTCTCGCAAATAGCCCGTGTTCGATGTATTTGCAACGTCATCGTCGGAGCGGCGTAACGCCGCGCTCCGTGCGCAAGAGGCTCGAGAGAGGCAATGGCCCGCGAGCCGCCGATCGCCCGTCACACGTGAAAAACGTCGAGGCGACGCCCACATAACGAACGAGCGAGGTCAGTGGTTCATGAACGCCAACGTCAAGTCCGTAGACAACCCGCATCGCGCCCGGAACTATGCGCCGCTTCCCGTCACGTTGACGCGTGGCGAAGGCGCATTTCTCTATGATGTCGACGGACGGCGCTATGTCGACATGATGAGCGCCTATTCGGCGGTGAGCCACGGCCATGCCCATCCGCGCATTCTCAAAGCTCTGACCGAGCAGGCGCAACGTCTCGCCGTGCCCTCGCGGGCCTATTACGACGATCGTCTCGACCCCTTCCTCACAGAATTGTGCAATCTCACCGGCCTCGACGTCGCTCTGCCGATGAACACCGGCGCCGAGGCGGTGGAGACCGCGATCAAGGCGGCGCGCCGTTACGGTCGCCGCGTGCGCGGCCTGCAGAATCCCGAGATCATCGTGGCGAATGGCAATTTCCACGGCCGCACGACGACGATCGTCGGCTTCTCGTCGGAGCCCTCCTATCGCGACGATTTCGGTCCTTATGGCGGCGGCTTCCGCTCGGTTCCCTATGGCGATCTCGCCGCGACCGAGGCGGCGATCGGCCCCGACACGGTCGCCATCATGGTCGAGCCCGTGCAGGGCGAGGCGGGCGTCATCGTGCCGCCAGAGGGCTGGCTCGCCGGCCTGCGCAAGCTCTGCGACGAGCGCGGCCTGCTGCTCATCGTCGACGAGGTGCAGGCGGGCCTCGGGCGCACCGGCGCCTGGTTCGCGTTCCAGCACGAGAATGTGAAGCCGGACGGCGTCATGCTGGGCAAGGCGCTCGGCGGCGGCGTGCTGCCGGTCTCGGCCTTCGTCGGCACGCGCGCGCTGATGGATATGTTCACGCCTGGCTCGCACGGCTCCACTTTCGGCGGCAACACGCTCGCCGCGGCCGTCGGGCTCGAGGCGCTGCATGTGATGCGCGACGAGAAGCTGGTCGAGCGCAGCCGCACGCTCGGCGAGCATATGCTGCGCCGCTTGCGCAACATGGACAGCCCCGCGCTGCGCGACGTGCGCGGCAAGGGTCTTTGGGCCGGCGCCGAGATCGATCCGCGCTACGCCACGGGCCGCGAGGTCTGCGAGCGCCTGTGCGAGAAGGGCGTGCTGTCGACGGTGACGCATCACAGCGTCGTGCGCCTGTCGCCGCCGCTCGTCATCGCGCGCGAGGATCTCGACTGGGCGCTCGATCGTTTCGAGGAGACGCTCGCCGAATTCGTCGAGCGCGCCCGTCCGGCGAAGCGCGCTCTGGCGAGCTGATCGCCTTTCATCGTTCCGGCGCCGAGGCGAGCCGGCCTCGGCGCCGTCTTCGTGTCTTCGTGTCCTCGTGGTCAATTCACCATGAAGGGCGCGAGGAGAAAGGACGAGGATGATGAAGGCGCATCATATGTTCGAGCCCGCCCGCTCGCCGCGCCAGAATACGTGCGAGGAGACGCGCCAGCGCATATTGATGTGCGCGCCGGACGATTTCGACGTGCGCTATGTCATCAATCCCTGGATGGAGCATCAGATCGGCCGCACCGCGCCCTCGCTCGCCCGCGAGCAATGGCGAAATCTTTGCGCCATCGTCTCGCAGAGCGCAAAGGTCGAGCTGGTCACGCCGGCGGCGGGGCTGCCGGACATGGTGTTCACCGCCAACGCCGGCTTCGTGCTGGGGAACATCGCTGTCGTCAGCCGCTTCCGCGCCGAGGAGCGGCGGCCCGAGGAGCCCCTGTTTCGCGCCTTCTTCGAGGCTCGAGGGTTTCATGTCGCGTCTTGGCCGCAGGATCTTCCCTTCGAAGGCGCGGGCGACGCGCTCATTGATCGCGGCGCGGATATCGTCTGGTGCGGTTACGGAATGCGTTCGGCCGAATCGGCGCCGGCGGCGCTGGAGCAAATCGTCTCGCGCCGCGTGATCGGCCTGAGGCTGGTCGATCCGCGCTTCTATCATCTCGACACTTGCTTCTGTCCGCTCGCGGGCGGTTATCTCCTCTATTATCCGCCCGCTTTCGACGCCGCCTCGCGCGAGGCGATCGAGACGATCACGCCGCCCGAGAAGCGCATAGCGATCGACGAAGCGGATGCGATGCGCTTTTCCTGCAACGCCGTGGGTCTCGACGGGAGCTTGGCCATGAACGACGCTTCGCCGCAGCTGCAAAAACGCCTGCGCGCCGCAGGCTTTGCGCCGGTCATCGCGCCGCTCTCGGAATTCATGAAGGCGGGCGGCGCCGCCAAATGCCTCACGCTGAAGCTCGTGGAGCGGTAAGCGGGAGAAGGCGTTCGTCGGACTAGTGGCCTGCGTCATTCGAACCGAAGGCCCGAGGGCCCCCTCCCTCACCCTCCCCCGCTACGCGACGCTACGCGGGAGAGGGGGGCGGCAACGTCTCGCGAATCTTTGATGAAGCGCCAAATCTGCTCCCTCTCCCGCGCAGCGGGGGAGGGTTGGGGAGGGGGCTCGAACACTTTCACTTTCATTGACGCAGGCCGTCTAGCACTTTCATTGACGCAGGCCGTCTAGGCGACGCGCTCGGCCGGCGGCGTCTCGCCCTGCGGGATGGTCATCGTGAATGTCGCGCCGGCGCCGAGCTGCGAGCGCGCCTCGATGCGCCAGCCGTGCCGCTCGCAGGTCGCCTTGCACAGCGCCAAGCCGACGCCGGTTCCGGGATATTGCGTGAAACTGTGGAGCCGCCGCAGCGGCTCGAATATGGCTTCGGCGTATTTTGGCTCGAAGCCTATGCCGTCGTCAGAGACAGATACGCGCAGCTCGGGCCCGCGCTCGACGGAGAATCGAATGTGGGGCGGGCGGCCCGGCTTGCGATATTTGATCGCATTGGAGAGGAGGCTCGCGAGACAGCGCTCGAATTGCAGCTTGTCCGCGTTCACCCGCACGCCGGGCGGAACCGAGACGGCGACTTTCGCCTGCGTCTGACGGATGAGCTCGGAGAAATCCGACTCGACGGCCTCGATCGCGCGGCGGATGTCGAGCGGCTCCAGCCGCGGCGTCGTCGCGACCTGCCGCGAATAGGCGAGCAAGCCGTCGACGAGCTCGCGCGCGCGCAAGGCGGAGGCGCGGACGACCTCGCTCGCATGGGCGGCCTCGCCGAGATCGCCCTTGCCGAGACAAGCGGTGATTATCTCGGCGAAGGCCGCGATCTTGCGCAGCGGCTCCTGCAGATCATGCGAGGCGACATAGGCGAATCTCGCCAGCCGGTCATTGGCGAGCTGAAGATCGTTCGCGCGTTCGACGAGCTGCCGCTCGATCTCCTTGTGATGCGAAATGTCGAACACCGTCACGGCGACGAACAAGGGGCCGTCGTCCTCGTGGATCGGCGCGAGGCCGAGGTGAATGGGAAATTCGGCGCCTGATTTCTTGCGCGCGCGAATGTCCTTGTCGACGCCGAGCAAGACGCGGCGCGGGGCCCGATAATATTCTTCGCGCAAGGCGGCGTGGCGGGCGCGCACATCCTCCGGCAGCAGAATATCGACCGTGCGCCCGACGAGCTCGCTCGCCGAATAGCCGAAGAGGTCTTCGGTCGCCCGATTGACATAGACAATATGGTCGTCGCCGAGGAGAAGTCGCGCCGCGAAAGCGGAATCGACGATCATCTTCAGCTGCTCGGGCGTCGCATTCATGATCGCTGACCTTCGGCCCCTAGAGTCTCTCCATGTTTCGGTGAAACATGGAGAGACTCTAGGTTTTTGTTTTTGACGCGTTTCCAACGCCGAACCGGCGTCCGCTCCGGCTGGAACGCTCTATATGGGAAGCGCGTCAGGCCGAGCGAGTGGGGCGCGGCTTTTGACCGTCGATCAACGCCTTCAGCGCGTCCAGATCGATCGGCTTCACGAGATGGAAATCGAATCCCGCCGTCTCGCAGAGGCGCCGCACCTCGTCGCCGCCGGCGCCGGTCGAGGCGAGCAGCAGAATGTCGCGCCCCTCTGGCAGGGCGCGCAGCTCGCGCGCGGTCGCATAGCCGTCCATTCCGGGCAGGCCGAGATCGAGCAGAGCGACATCGGGTTCGAAGCTCTGCGTCGCCTCGATGGCGCGCATTCCATCGCTCGCGACGCAGACCTCGTAATTCTCGAGGCGCAGCAGCTCGGCCATCGCCTCGCAGACCGCCGCATCATCGTCCACGATCAGCACTCTGCGCCGCGTCGCCCGCGTCTCGGGCGGGGCGGATCGCGCGCCGTCCAGCAGGTCGCGGACCTTGCGCGCCAGACGATCGATCGAATAGGGCTTGACGATGAGCTCGACGCCGGGATCGAGGACGCCATTGTGGACGACGGCGTTGGGCGTGTAGCCGGTGGTGAAGAGAATCTTCAAATCGGGCCGCCGCTTCCATGCTTCCTCGGCGAGCTTGCGGCCATTGGTGTCGGGCATCACCACATCGGTGAAGAGCAGCGAGATATTCGGATTGACCTCGAGCTGACGAAGCGCTGCGGCCGCGCTCTCGGCCGTAAGGACATTATAGCCGAGCTCTTCGAGCGTGTCGGCGGTGAGATCGCGCACGCGCACATCGTCCTCGACGATCAATATCGTCTCGTATTTCTCGCTGCGCGGCGCGGAGCGCGCAGGGGCCGCCGCCGCGACCGCCGCGCTCGCGGGACCGTGATGGCGTGGCAGATAGAGCTTGACCGTCGTTCCGACCTCCGGCTCGGAATAAATGCGGACGTGGCCGCCCGACTGCCGCACGAAGCCATAGACCTGGCTCAGCCCGAGCCCGGTGCCGCGGCCGGCGGGCTTGGTCGTGAAGAAAGGATCGAAAGCGCGCTCGACGACGTCGCGGCTCATGCCGGTTCCGGTGTCGGTGACGGCGATCAGCACATATTGGCCGGACGGTATGCCCACCTCGCGCGCGGCGTATTCCTCGTCGAGATAGGCGTTGCTCGTCTCGATCGTGAGCTTGCCGCCCTGGGGCATGGCGTCGCGCGCATTGAGCGCGAGATTGAGGATCGTCGTCTCGATCTGGCTCGGATCGGCGAAAGCGCGCCAGAGACCGCCGGCGAACACCGCCTCGAGACGCACATCCTCGCCGAGCGTGCGGCGGAGCATCTCGGCCATCGAGGAGACCATCTTATTGGGGTCGATCGGCTCGGGCGCGAGCGGCTGGCGGCGCGAGAAGGCGAGGAGCCGATGCGTCAGCGTCGCCGCATGTTCGGCGCCTTCGAGCGCGCCGTCGAGATAGCGCAGAGTCTCCGCCGGATCGCTCGCGAGCCGTCGCTTGGCGAGATTGACGCTGCCGATGACGACGGCGAGCATATTGTTGAAGTCATGCGCGAGGCCGCCGGTGAGCTGGCCGATCGCCTCCATCTTCTGCGATTGCCGCAATTGTTCGGTGAGTTGCTCGCGCTGCGCCGCTTCCGTGGAAAGCGCGACGTTGACCTCGCGCAGCTCGGACTGCGCGGCGGCGATCGCCCGCAGCCGGCTGTGGAGCAGGCCGATGGTCGCCGCGCCGACGAGAAGGGTGATGGAGATGGCGAGCGCCGCTCCGGCGCGGAGCAGCGAGCCGCTCTTCTCCACCGCGCGGGACTGCGCGTCGATCAACTCTTGCTGGCGGACGGCTTCGGCGTCGAGGCCTGCGGCGAGGCGCTCCATGATCGACTTGCCGGCGCCCGCGCGCAAGACGCCCATGGCTTCATCGTGCTTTCCGGCCGCCTGAAGCTCGACCGTTCTACGTATCTCGGCGAGCTTTTCGGTCGCCAGAGCGCGCAGCTCCGCCAGCCTGCCGCGCTCCTCGCCCGACTCGGTCGCCCGCGTCAGCGCGTCGAAATCGGAGCCGATGCCCGCCGCCGCGGCGTCGAGCGGGACGAGATAGGCCCGGTCGTCGGTCAGAAGATAACCGCGCTCCGCCGATTCCGCCTCCTGCAAATGGCCGAGAATGCGGTGCTGAATCAGCGTTTCCCCGATGAGCTGGCGGACGTCGCGATAGTCGGTCGCCTGCTTGTCGACGAAAGCGAAAGCGGCGAACAGCGACGCCGCCAGAACCGCGAATCCCGCGTAGAGAAAGGAAGACGTGTCGATGAACTTGTTGCGCATGAACATCCTTTCGGCGCGAAGGCGGCGTTTGCTCGTGCGGCCGGAAATCAGCCCGCGCGAGACTTGTCGCGCGTGGGCGAAATTCCCAGTTCGGCTTATTGGCCCGCGGCCTGATCGCCGCTAGTCTGTCGAGTTCCCCGAGGGTCCGTTCCTCTCCTCACGGCCATGCATCTGTCGCACCTTTTTCATCCGGCGGTTTCGGCATGGTTCGCCGATCATTTCCGCAACGCCACGCCGGCGCAAGCAGAAGCTTGGCCGCAGATCAAATCCGGTCGAAATGTCCTGATCGCCGCCCCCACCGGCTCGGGAAAAACGCTCGCGGCCTTCCTCGCCGCGATCGACGATCTCGTCCGCCAAGGGCTCGCCGGGACGCCGCTCGACGCGACGCAGATCGTCTATGTGTCTCCACTCAAAGCGCTTTCCAACGACGTCAGGCGCAATCTCGAGGCGCCGCTCGCCGGCGTCCGCGAAAAGCTGAGACTTTCCGGACTGCCCGACGTCGACATAAGCGTGCTGGCGCGCACCGGCGACACGCCCTCGGCGGAGCGCGAGCGGATGCGCAAGCAGCCGCCGCATATTCTCGTGACGACGCCCGAATCGCTCTATGTGCTGCTCGGCTCGGACTCGGGCCGCAAGGCGCTCTCGACGACGCGCTCGGTCATAGTGGACGAGATTCATGCCGTCGCGCCCAATAAGCGCGGAGCGCATCTCGCGCTCTCGCTCGAGCGGCTCGCCGCCCTCTGCGGCGACAATTTGCAGCGCATCGGCCTCTCGGCGACGCAGAATCCGATTTCGGCGGTCGCGCATTTCCTCGTCGGCGCGGGGCCGGACGGCGAAGCCGCGAAAGAGCCCGCAATTATCGATTCCGGCCATCACCGCGCCCGCGACCTCGCCATCGAGGTTCCCGGCGCGCCGCTGGAGGCGGTCATGTCGGCGCAGGTGTGGGCCCTAGTCTACGATCGTCTCGCCGAATTGATCGCCGAGAACCGCACCACACTCGTCTTCGTCAATACGCGGCGTCTCGCCGAGCGCCTCGCGCGCGAATTGTCGGATCGGCTCGGCGAAGCGGCCGTCACCTCCCATCACGGCAGCATGGCGAAAGAGCATCGCCTCATCGCCGAGCAGAGGCTGAAGCGCGGCGAGCTCAAGGCCTTGGTGGCGACTGCGTCGCTCGAGCTCGGCATCGACATCGGCGATGTGACGCTCGTCTGCCAGATCGCCTCGCCGCGCTCCATCGCGAGCTTTCTGCAGCGCGTCGGCCGCTCCGGCCATGTCGTCGGCGGCCTGCCCAAGGGGCGGCTGTTTCCCTTGTCGCGCGACGATCTCGTCGAATGCGCGGCGCTGCTCGACAGCGTGCGCCGCGGCGAATTGGACAGGCTCACGATTCCGCATCGCCCGCTCGACGTTCTCGCCCAGCAGATCGTCGCCGAGGTGGCGGCGCGGGAATGGGGCGAGACCGAGCTCTATGAGCGTTTCAAGCGCGCCTGGCCCTATCGCGCATTGACGCGATCGGAATTCGACGATGTCGTGAAAATGCTCGCCGAGGGTTTCGCGACGCGGCGCGGAAGACGCGGCGCGCTGCTCCATCACGACGCCGTCAATCATATGCTGCGCGAGCGGCGCGGCGCGCGCATGACGGCGCTCACCTCCGGCGGCGCGATCCCGGAGACCGCCGATTATCGGGTGCTGCTGGAGCCGGAGAATCTCATCGTCGGCACGGTTCATGAGGATTTCGCCGTCGAGAGCATGGCCGGCGATATTTTCCAGCTCGGCAACGCCTCCTATCGCGTGCAGCGGGTCGAGCGCGGCGTCTTGCGCGTCGAGGACGCGCAGGGCCAGCCGCCGACCATTCCCTTCTGGCTCGGCGAGGCGCCGGCGCGCGCCGACGAGCTCTCACTCTCCGTCTCGCGCCTGCGCGCCGAGATCGCCGAACGCCTGCGCGAGGATGCGAGCGGCGCCGAGGCGCAGCGCTGGCTGATGGAGGAGGTGGGCGTCGCGCCGCCCGCCGCCGAGCAGCTCGTCGATTATCTTTCCGCCGCGCTCGGCGCCTTCGGCGGCGTGCTGCCGACGCAGGATTGCCTCGTGCTCGAGCGTTTCTTCGACGAGGCGGGCGGAATGCAGCTCGTCATTCATTCGCCTTTCGGCGGACGGATCAATCGCGCCTTCGGCCTCGCGCTGCGCAAGCGCTTCTGCCGCAAGTTCAATTTCGAGCTGCAGGCGGCGGCGACGGAAGACGATATCCTGCTCTCGCTCACCACGGCGCATAGTTTCGAGCTCGCCGAGGTCGTGCATTATCTGCATTCCAATAGCGTGCGCGGCGTGCTGGTGCAGGCGATGCTGACGGCGCCCATGTTCATGACGCGCTGGCGCTGGACGGCGGGAATATCGCTCGCCCTGCCGCGCTTCCAGGGCGGCAAGAAGACGCCGCCGCAATTTTTGCGGATGCAGGCGGAGGATCTGGTCGCCGCCGTCTTTCCCGATCAGATCGCCTGCTTCGAGAATATCGTCGGCGAGCGCGAGGTTCCCGACCATCCGCTGACCAATCAGACGATCGACGATTGTCTGCACGAGGCGATGGACATAGACGGGCTCGAGCGCCTGCTGCGGCGCATGGAGGCGGGCGAGCTGCGCGTCGTCGCCTGCGATCTCACCCAGCCTTCGCCGCTGGCGCTGGAAGTTCTGTCGGCGCGTCCCTACGCCTTCCTCGACGACGCGCCGCTCGAGGAGCGCCGCGCCCAGGCGGTGATGGCGCGCCGCTGGCAGGATCCCGAGAGCGCCTCCGATCTCGGCCGTCTCGACGAGGCGGCGATCGAGCGCGTGAAGGCGGAGGCCTGGCCGGAGCCGATCGACGCCGAGGAGCTGCATGACGCGCTTTTGTGGATCGGCTGCCTCACGCAGGCCGAGATCGCCGCCGCGCCGGAATGGGCCGGCTGGCTGGAGGCGCTGGCTAGCCAAAAGCGCGCGACGCGCTTCGAGACGAAGCAGGCGGTCTTCTGGGTCGCGGCGGAGCGGCTGACGCAATTCCACGCGCTCTGGCCGAAGGCGCGCCTTTCGCCGAAGATTTCGCCGCCCGAAAGTGAGGCGCAGGCGCCCTGGTCGGCCGAGCAGGCGGCGATCGAAATATTGCGCGGGCGGCTCGAAGGCTCAGGGCCGGTCACGCAGACCGCGCTCGCCGCTGCGCTCGGCCTCGAGCCGGCGGGCATTGCGACGGCGCTGGCGGCGCTCGAGGCCGAGGGCACGATCATGCGCGGGCGCTTCCTGCCCGGCGCCAATGACGAGCAATGGTGCGACCGCCGGCTGCTCGCCCGCATTCATCATTATACGATCAAGCGGTTGCGGGCCGAGATCGAGCCCGTCGCGGCGCGCGACTTCCTGCGCTTTCTCCTCGATTGGCAGCATGTCGCCGAGGATGCGCGGCTGAAGGGCGCCGAGGCGCCGCCGGCGGCGCTCGCCGGCCTCGAGGGATACGAGGCGCCGGCGGGCGCCTGGGAGACCGAAATTCTCCCCGCGCGCATCGAGGATTACGAGCCCGCCTTTCTCGATTCGCTGTGTCTTTCCGGACGTGTCGCCTGGGCGCGGCTGACGCCGCCCGCCGCCGCCAAGGGCGGGCGCGTCGTCACGCCGGTGAAGAGCTCGCCGGTCGCGCTTTTGGAGCGCCGCCGTCTCGGCGATTGGACTTCGGTCGCTGCGCCCGTGCAGCCGCCCGCGCTCAGCGGCCGCGCCGAGCTGGTCGTCGAAACTCTGCGCGCGGAAGGCGCGCTGTTCTTCGACGAGCTCGCGGACGCTTCGCGCCTCTTGCGCTCGGAGCTGGAGACGGCGCTCGCCGAGCTCGCCGCGCTCGGCCTCGTGACCTCCGACAGTTTCGGCGGCCTGCGCGCGCTGCTGGTTCCGTCCGAGAAGCGCAAGCCCTTCGACGGCGCGCGGCGCAAGGGCCGCGTGCTCTCCTTCGGCATGGAGAGCGCCGGCCGCTGGTCGCTGATCCGCCGCGCCTATGCGGCGCCGGGCTCGCAGGAGCGGCAGGGCTCGGTGGAGCATATCGCCGAAGCGCTGCTGAAGCGTTACGGCGTCGTCTTTTGGCGGCTCTTGGCGCGCGAAGGCGGCTGGCTGCCGCCCTGGCGCGATCTGCTGCGCGTCTATCGCCGGCTCGAGGCGCGCGGCGAAATTCGCGGCGGCCGCTTCGTCGCCGGCTTTTCCGGCGAGCAATATGCGCTGCCCGAGGCGGTCGGCCTGCTGCGCGAAATCCGCCGGCGTCCAGCGTCCGGGCGATATGTGTCGCTCTCCGCCGCCGATCCGCTCAATCTCATCGGCGTGCTGACGCCGGGGGCCAAGCTCGCCGCGCTCACCGGCAATCGCCTGCTTTTTCGCGACGGCCTGCCGATCGCCGCGCTCTCAGGCGGCAGAATCGAATTTCTGACCGATGTCGACGAGGCGACGCGCTGGGAAGCGGAAAAGCGCCTCATCCGCTCGGCGGCGCGCGGGCAGCTCGCGGATTTGGCGTGATACGAAATCCGGCTGATTGACTCGACGGCGGGGATTCCCGGGGGGAATCGAAGCAGTTGAGCTGTGTCGTCATGAATCGCTGGAGGCGGGTCAAGGCGACGATAGCTGCGCATTTGAGTGTCGATGCGTTGCGTGAACGGTATGTTTCGAGTTCGAACGCGCGCGAAGCGCGGCATTTCCATACGATCTGGCTGCTCGCCAAAGGCCACACGCTCGGCGAAGTCGCCGAGATGACCTCCTTTGGCCAGCGCTGGATCGAGCAGCTCGCGGCGCGCTACAACGCCGAAGGCCCGGCGTCTCTTGGCGACTTGCGCCGGCGCAACGGCTCTCCGGCAACGGTGTTGAAGCCCGAGTTGCTCGACAAGCTGCGCCTTCGGTTGAAAGATCCGCCCGACGATGGCGGCTTGTGGACGAGCGCGAAGGTCGCGGCTTTTCTCGCGCGCGAACCGGGGTTGGAGAAGGTCGCAACTCGACGCGGCTGGGAGGCGTTGAAAGCCTGCGGCATGTCGATCCAGGTTCCACGCCCCAAAAATCCGAAGTCCGCCTCGCCCGAAGAGGCGACGGCGTTCAAAAAAACCTCGAAGACGCCGTTGCAGAGGAAGCCGCGAAACATCCGGAGCGGCCAGTCGAAGTCTTCGCCGGCGACGAACACCGGCTCGGCCTGAAACCCGTCACGCGGCGCGTTTTGGCGCCCATTGGCGCGCGGCCGACCGCGCATGGCCATCACCGCTTCGACTGGCTTTATGTGACCGCCTTCGTCTCGCCGGCGAGCGGCGAGACCTTCTGGTATGTGCACGATGGCGTGTCGAAACCCTTTTTCGCGGCGCTGCTCGAAACCTTCGCGCGCGAAGCCAAGGCCGGCGTCGACCGCACCATCGTGCTCGTTCTCGACAACGCCGGCTGGCATGGCGAGGCGGGTCTGAGCGTGCCCGATGGCGTGCGGCTGGTCTTTCTGCCGCCCTATACGCCGGAGTTGCAGCCGGCGGAGACCCTGTGGACGCTCGTCGACGAGCCTATCGTCAACAAACACATCGAAACGCTCGACGAGCTCGACGCAATCGTCGGCGAAAGATGCGCCGCGCTCGCGAACGAACGCGACGCCATCAAAAGCCGAGCTGGTTTCCATTGGTGGCCAAAAATCGCCGAGCAGAGGTAATCAGCCGGAAACCGTATGAATTGGATCGCAACCTTCAGTCTGGCTTCAGAACAGGCCGCTATCCACCCCCATGGAATCTTCGCCTTCGGCTCGCGATGACGGCCGCGGGTTTGTCGATGGTCGAGCGAGGCGACGCCTATTTCGTCTCCGTCGCCTGCTGCGGCAGCAGCGCCAGCAGCGAGGCCATCTTGGGCGCGGCGCTCGGATTCATCATGCCGACGACATGATAGCCGGCGTCGACATGCAGCACCTCGCCGGTGACGCCGCGCGCCATGGGCGAGAGCAGATAGACGGCCGTCTCGCCCACTTCCTCGATCGTCACCACGCGCCGCAGCGGCGCGTTATATTCGTTCCAGCGCAGAATATAGCGGAAATCGCCGATGCCGGAGGCCGCGAGCGTCTTGATCGGCCCGGCGGAAATGGCGTTGACGCGAATGTTCTTCTCGCCGAGATCGGCCGCGAGATAGCGCACCGAGGCCTCGAGCGCGGCCTTGGCGACGCCCATCACATTGTAGTGCGGCATCCATTTTTCGGCGCCGTAGTAAGTGAGGGTGAGCAGCGAGCCGCCCTCGGTCATCAGCTTTTCGGCGCGCTGCGCGATCGCCGTGAAGGAAAAGCAGGAGATCAGCAGCGACTGCGTGAAATTCTCCGCCGTCGTGTCGACATAGCGGCCGTCGAGCTGATCCTTGTCCGAAAAGGCGAGGCAATGGACGACGAAGTCGATCTTGCCCCACAGTTTCTCGACCTCGGCGAAGACCGCGTCGATCGTCTCCGGCTCGGAGACGTCGCAGCGGCCGACCACCTGCGCGCCGATCTCCGCGGCGAGCGGACGCACGCGCTTTTCCAGCGCCTCGACCTGATAGGTGAGCGCGAGCTTCGCGCCGGCGTCGGCCGCGGCCTTGGCGATGCCCCAGGCGATCGACTTGTTATTGGCGACGCCCAGCACGAGGCCCCGCTTGCCGGCGAGAACGCCGCTGAAAATATTGCCGTTCGACGTCGGTTCCGGTTGCGACATGGGAGCAAAGGTCCATAAATCTGCGATCGAGAGGCGCGGTGTTCCGCCGCCTGTCGGCAACGCCGTTGGAGGGCTGCGCAAGATGCGCGCGGGCTTGGGACATTGGAGCGGGCCGACCGACCGGAGGCGTCCCCGGCCCGACATACAAAAACACATAAATCTCAGGGCGCGGAGATAGTCAATCGCGGCGGACTGGCATAATATCTCCCGCAAACAAACCGAACCAGCGCCGCGCGGACGAGGCGTCGAGGGCCGCGCGAGACGGGCCGAGCGATGGGACAGGCGGAGGATTTCGACGAGACCCTGGAGCGGCTCACGCCGGGCCTGCGTCGCTACGCCCGCGCGCTGCTCTCCGGCGCCGCCAATGATCTCGCCGACGAGCTCGTCCAGACCGCGCTGCAGGCCACCGCCGACGAAGCGCGGCTCGAGTCCGGCTGCGCGGCGCTCGATTTGCGCGTCGATCTCTACGCCACCCTGACCCATGCGGCGCAGCGCCGCCTGCGGTCCGTCGCCCCGCATCGGCCGTCTCTGCGCCAGCCGGCGATCATGCACCGGCTCGCCGATCTGCCCTTCGAGGAGCGGGAGACGCTTCTGCTCGTCGTGCTCGAGGGCTTCACCTATGAGGAGGTCGCCCGCATCACCCGCACCGATCGGCCGGTGGCGCTGATGCGGCTGATGCGCGCGCGCTCGGCGCTGACGGCGCTCGACCGCCATCCCTCGCCGGGAGCGGACGCCGGCCGGCGGCCCGGGCCGCATCTGCGTGTCGTGAAATAACCCGTGAGGCGGCGCCATGGGCCCCGGTGAGCATGTCGACGAATCCGATCTGCACGCCTTCGTCGACGGCGAGCTCGACGCCGAAAAGCGCCGGCGCATCGAGGATCATCTGCACTCCCATTCGGAGGACGCCGCCCTCGTCGAAGGCTGGCGGCGGCAGAATGCGGCGCTGCGCGCGGCTTTCTCCCAGACGGTGAAGGAGCCCCTGCCCGCAAGCCTCAAAACCGCTACGGTGACGAGCCTCACCCGCAGCTTCGGCTCGGGGGTCAATTGGGCGCGCTTCAGCCCGAGCAAGGGCGCTTCGCTCCGGGCCATGCGGCGCGCGGACACGAGCCGCAGGCCGCCGCGCCGGCCGGCCATCATCATGTCGCTGTTGACGCTGCTCGCCGGCGCCGTGGTCGCCGGGGCGGCGCTGCTCGCCTTCACCGGACCCGCCTCGCCGCCGCCCGCCGTCCCTCAGCGCGCCGCCGTCATCGAGCCGCCGGGCCTCGTCGCCCATGCGCAGCTCGCCTATCAGACCTTCGCGCAGGATACGCGGCCGGTGGAGATCGGCGCCGACCGCGCGGCCGAGCTTTCCGCCTGGCTCGGCGAGCGCGCGGGCTTCGGGCGCCTGCCGGATCTCTCCGCCGCCGGGCTCGAGCTCGTCGGCGGCCGGCTCATTCCGGGCGTTCTCTCGCCCGCCGGCCTCTTGATCTACCGCGCCGCCTCCGGGGCTCGCGCCGCGCTCTATTTCGAGCGCGCGGGCGGCGAGCGTCCTTCCGCGGGTCCGCCCAAGACGGCCCCCGGCCTCGCGGCGGTGGAATGGCGGGCGGCGGGCTTCGCCTTCATCCTCATCGGCCAGCTCGCCGCCGATACCGCCCGGGCCGCGGCCGAAAGCGCCGCCGCCCAAGCCTCCCGCTGAGCAAGCGCCACTGACCGAGCGGCCCGCCGCCTAGAGTCTTTGATTTGACGCGTTTCCGACACCGAACCGGCGTCCACTTCGGCTGGAAACGCTTGTCTTTGATTTGACGCGTTTCCGACACCGAACCGGCGTCCACTTCGGCTGGAAACGCTTTATCTGAGATCGACGTCGACCATGGCGTGAGCCGCCGGCGTGGGGACGCGCGTCCAGGTCTCGTCGCTGCACAGCACGCCCCAGAGACACCCTTTCAGCGTCAATCGAGTCGGGCTCGTGACGGTGATGAAACCGTCATAGCTCTTGCCGTCCTCGACATTGAAGAGCTTGCCGGCCCATTCATTGGGTCCTGTCTGCTTCGCGCCGCGCAGGATGACGGCGCCGATGGCGGATTGGTCCTCGGCGTTCTGCGCCGCGACGATCTTGGCGCAGAGCTTGCCGCTCTCGCAATCATAGAAGCTGAACTGCACGCGACCTTCCGGCCGCAGCCAGACGCCGCGTGGATCATTGGGCGAGGCGCCCGCGGCGGAACTGGCGGCCAGCGCGGCGGCGGCCAGGAGCGCGGAGGGCGCGAGAAAATCGAGGGCGAAAGAGCGCGTCATGTCGATCCTCCTTCTGCATTGGAGAAGGAGGATCGACGATCATCTTGTCGAATCTTCGGCCGCAACGCCTTTAGAGCGCATTCGTACAAATCATGTTCGAATGCGCCCTGAAAGCAATTCGAATTCGCATGTTCATTTCCGAAAAGCCGCCTCGCGCTCTTCTGGGAACATGCGCCGGGCGCTTCCGCTCGAACGGAATCGTTCGATCGGCCACTTCACGCGGAAGCTGGTCTAATCGGCGCGTCGGCTCAATCGGAAGGAGCGTCATTCCCGACGCTCGCGCAGCTTCGGCCTGCCGGGAGTGACAACGCCCTTTCGGTTCAGCTGACGCAGCCCGCTAGCCGCTCGCGAAGACGAAGAGCGCGGTCGCCAGCGCGCCGAGCGCGGTGAGCGCGAGCTCGAGCTTGCCCCAGAGCTCGATCGACTTGCGCGCGTCGGCGCCGTCCTCGGCGGCGATCAGAGCGAGAATGCGATTGTCGAGCGGCACGACCGCATAGAATAGGAAAGGCCAGGCGGCGACGATCGTCGCCGCGCCGGCGAGCCAGCGCACATCGTCCGAGCTCTTATAATCGATGAATCCGAAAACGGCGGAAGCGAGCGAGAGGCCGGCGAGCAGCGCGAATCCGCGATGGTCGGAGGTCTCCCATTCCTTCATGAGCGCCGGGTCGTCGAGCTTGAGCCGCGCGGGCTGCTCGACGAAATTGACATAGAGAGACGCCCCCGTGAAAGCGCCGGCGGCGGCGAGAGCGAGCGAGCCCGTGACCATGGAGCGTCGTCCTTCGTTCGAACTGTGACGGAGGTAATATAAGCTCTGGTTTCCGGAATCGAAGCGCGCCGAAACGACGCGCGTCGCGATCAGGCGGTCTCGATCGCCTCCTCGTCGCAGACGATGCGGGAATTGCTCTCCGCCTCCGCGGCGACGTCGAACTTCAGCGGCTCGATCTTGGCCGTCTGCCGCTCGCGCTCGGTGAAATGCTCGAAGAAGAGCCGCATCGTCTGGCTGATGCCGAAAGGATTTATGCGGCGCACATCGTCCCGGTAGAAGCGCGCGACATTGGGCGGCGCCGTCGCGATGTCATAGGAGGGGAAATAGGCGACGTTCGGCCGCGCCCGCACCACCTCGTCGGCCGCGGCGCGCAGGATCGCCTTGATCGCGGAATTCGCCTCGAGCACATGGCGGTTCTCGTAAGTGGCGATGATGCCGACCGGCGAGACGGTCAGAATGATTCGCGCATCGGCGTTGACCGAGCGGATGCGGTCGACGGAGGCGAGGAAGTCGCGCACCACCTCCGACACGGTCATATTGTGGAAGGCGAAGACCGAAGGGTCCCAGACGCCGCCGGCGACGCCCGGCGCCTGCTGCAGCACGGCGCCGTCGCTGCGGCAGCGCCAGGACTCGGTATGGCCGAATGTGAAGATGAAAACATCGAGCGTCTCGAACATTTCGCGCACGGCGGCGAAATGCCGCTCGCGTTCGGCCAGCATGTCGTCGATCGAATCATAGCCGTCCGGCTCTATGCTCGGACGGAAAGGATCGACGATGTGGCCGTCCTCCTGGCGCACCCAATGCACGAGATCGGGCGTGAGCGTCCCATAGGCGCGGTCGAAGAGCTGGAGCAGCGCCGTCGTGGTGTAGAGATTGCCGTAGCGGCAGGAATACATCGAATAGTTGCGCCGCTCCGCCTCCGCGGCGGACATGCCTTCCGGCGGCTGCTCGGCGAGATAATAATGAAAGCCGCTCGCCTGCAGCCGCTGCGCGATCTCCTGCGCGAAACAGCTGCCGCCGGTCGCCACCTTGTCGCTCAGAGCGATTCTGAAAGGGGTGGCGAGAATCGGGTCGATCGCGAAGGGAGGCGTCTGCGTCACCGCCTTGCGCCAGAAGCGATGGTCGGGTAGGGAGCTATAGGGATGTTCCGCCAATTGTCGGTCTCCTGGAAAGCCGCCGGCCGTCGCGGCTCGTCGAGCCGTTTCACTCTCGCGACGCGCGGCCCGCCATCATGTGGCGGGCGCGGCGCGACTTGAGCGGTCGAACGAGGCGGCCGCATCGATGCGCCCGGGAGCATAGACGGCGACCGGACGCTTGTCATCCTTCGGCGCCGACTTGGGTTTCGGGCCGCGACGAAATGGCGTTACCCGCGCATGTTGTCTCAGATCGACCGGCAGATCATCCGCTCCTGGTACAATCATCTCGTCGAGCCGCGGCTCGCGCCCTTCTATTCGAAGGGCCCGCGCCTCACTGGGCCGCGCATCGCCGTCATCGGCAATTGCCAAGCCTTCGGTCTCGCCTATGCGATGAAGCTCATCGACCCGAGCGCGCGCGTCTCGCATTTCTCGGCGATCGCCAAGACGATCGCCGATGTGAAGCTCCTCGCCAAGACGCTTTCGACCTATGATTATGTGTTCAGCCACGAATTCCTGCACGGCCATGTGCGCGGTGGCGGTTCGGCGGAGCTGTGCGAATTGCTCGACAAGGTGATCATGATCCCATCGATCACTTTCTCGGCGTTCCATCCCGATCTCGTCTATCTGCTCGATGCGACGCGCGGCCATGCGCCGACGATCGGCCCCGTCGGCCCCTATCACTCGGCGCTCGCGGTCTTCGCCTTCCGGCGCGGCCTCTCGGTCGAGGAGGCGCATGCGCTGTTCAACCGCAATGTGTTCGAGGCGCTCGGCTATTTCGACGTGTGGAACGACGCGGTGAACGAGCTCGTCGAGACCGGCAAGCGCAAATTCGGCATGGATCTCACGGCCGAGATCGCCAATTGGTCGCGCCGCGGCGTGTTCATGTATTCGCTGGTGCATCCGCGGCCCTTCGTGCTCTTCGACCTTGCCAAGAAGTTCCTCGCGCACGCCGGCCTGCCGACGCCGGCAATCAATGGCGACTATTATGCGATCGACGATCTGGGGCGCGCGGAGATATTCCCGATCTATCCGCCGATCGGGGAATATTTCGGCGTGCAGGGAAGCTACACATTCAAGCTCGAAAATTACCATCTCTCGGCCGAGGTCGGCGAATTCGTGACGCTGCCCTACTATCTCGCCGAGTGCTATAAGATCTATCGCCGCTGCGCGCCGTCGCAGCTCACCCATCCGCGCATCGAGGCCTGGCTCGCCGATCCGGCCGCGGTCGGCCGCATCATCACGCTCGCGGGGGAAAATCTGCGCAAGGGCCTGCTGCCCGTGAGCTGATCTGAAGGCCAGATCCGCGACCCTGGGAATCCGCGAGTTGACGCGTATTCGGCTTTCCTCTAGCGTTCTCGACCGACCATCATTGAATGAGCGGTCTTTCATGCCTGCCGCTTTATCGAACTTCATTCACGCCGCCCGCTGGATTGCCGCTCTCGCCGTCCTCCTCGCCCACGCCAATGTGCTCATCTCCTTGAGCGACATAATGGTCGGCCCGCATGGGCCGCTCGTCTACGTCTGGTGGTTCGCGACGGCCTTCTCGCATCAGGCGGTGACGGTCTTCTTCGTGCTCTCGGGCTTTCTCGTGGGCGGCCGTGTCTTCACCGCCTTGCGGCAATCGACGCCGTTTCTGCGCGCCTATTTCATCGACCGCGCGAGCCGCCTCTATATCGTGCTGATCCCCGCATTGGCGCTGACCTTCGCGCTCGACGCGCTCGGCCGGAGGCTTTTCGCCGGCGCCGGAATCTATGAGCTCGCCGGGCGCGAGGGCGCCTTCGAGCCCTCGCGCATTCTTTCGACGCTCGCCATGCAGCAGCATATCTGGGCCGGCCAGGCCGGCACCAACGGCCCGCTCTGGTCGCTCGCCTGCGAATTCTGGTACTATCTGCTCTTTCCGCTGCTGCTCCTGCCCTTCGCGCGCTGCTATTTTGAGCCTGCCCGCCTCGCCGCCTTCGGCGTCGGGGTTGCGCTTCTTTGTGTCCTCTCGCTGCCCTCCACGCGCTTTCCCGTCGGCTTCGCGATCTGGACGACGGGCGCGCTGGCGGCGCGCGCGCGGCGTCCGCTCCTGCGCGGCAAATATCTGTCGCTCGGCCTGTTTCTCGTCGTCGTCGTGGTCGCGCGGCTCGCCGTGCGCGGCCCCTTCGTCGAAGCGCATCCGATCATTCACGACCTCGCCGACGCGCTGACCGCCGCGACATTCGCCAATCTGCTGGCGACGCTGCGCTTCTGCGAGACGGGCCTTCGCCTGCCCCTTCCGGCGCTCCATCGCCGGCTCGCCGATTTCTCCTTCTCGCTCTACGCCACGCATATGCCGATCGTTTTCTTCTTCTGGGCGGGAGCGGGCCATATTTTCGGCAAAGACTGGCTAGAGCTTCTTCCGACGCCGGCGCATTGGTCCGCGGCGGCGGCGCTGCTTCTCGTCGCGACGGCTGTCGCCTGGGGCTTCTCGCGCGCGACCGAGGCGCACACCCCGGCGCTGCGGCGAAGGTTTCACGCGGCTTTCGCGGCGCTCGACCGGCGTATGCGCCTCGGCGAGCGGGCGCGCTGGGTTGGCCAAGGTCGAGCCGAAGGACTATAACTCGGCGCGGCCCAGAGCCGGTTATCGGGCGCGATTTTTCGTCGTTCGACCGATTCCGGTCGAAGGATGCGCGCGCCAAGCCGTCGGAGACACATGCCGATCCTGTTGTCGCAATTCATCGAAGCCTGTCGTTGGGTGGGCGCGCTGCTGGTGCTCGCCGTTCATTCCACCAATATGTTCGTCAATCTCGCCGACATAATGA
The DNA here is from genome assembly GCF_009811655.1 of Methylosinus sp. Ce-a6. Classification (GTDB taxonomy): domain Bacteria; phylum Pseudomonadota; class Alphaproteobacteria; order Rhizobiales; family Beijerinckiaceae; genus Methylosinus. The sequence continues at coordinate 98,926 of NZ_BGJX01000006.1, forward strand.
GCGCGCCGCATTCGGCGAGCGTCTACGCTTGGTGGTTCTTCGTCAGCTATGAGCTCGGCCATCAGGCCGTCGTCGGCTTCTTCGCCATTTCCGGCTATCTCGTCGGCGGCGCAGTGCTCGCGCAGCTGCGCAAGGACAAGCCCTTTCTGCGCGAATATCTCATCCATCGCTTCGCGCGCATCTATATCGTCCTCGCGCCGGCGCTGCTCGTCACCGTCGCTCTCGACTGGATCGGCCGCAACTGGTTCGGCGATAGCGGCGTCTATGACTGGCCGGTCTTCGCGGATCATTATCGCCTCGACCTCTTCTTCGGCGCGCTCGCCAATCTCTCGGCGATCTATTGTGACTTCTTCGGCTCCAACGGCCCCTTATGGTCGCTCGCCTGCGAATTCTGGTACTATATCTCCTTCCCGCTGCTGCTCTTGCCTTTCGCGCGCGCCTATTCCCCGAAAGCGCGCGCCGCGGGATTTGCGCTCGGCCTCGCCATTCTCGTCGTCATGTCGATCCCGCCGGGCTGGTTTCGGTTCGGCTATCTGCTCTGGGCGCTCGGCGCGCTCGCCACTCTGGCGAAGCGCCCGCTCGTCGAATCGCGCTGCCTCGCGCTCGGCCTCTATGTCGCCGCCGTCGTGCCGATCCGCCTCCTGGTGCGCGGCCCCAATCTCGAGGCCTTTCCGCTCCTCGCCGATCTCGCCGACATATTGTCGGCCGTCCTCTTCCTCAATCTCGTGGTGACGCTGCGCTTCGGGCCACAGCAGGGCTGGGCGCTGTTCCGGCCGCAGCTGCATCGGCGTCTCGCCGATTTCTCCTTCTCGCTCTACAGCGTTCACATGCCGCTGCTCATCCTCGCGCGGGCCGTCGCCGACCGGAGCTTCGGGCCGCAATGGGCGCGCGAGCTGGCGACGCCCGCCCATTGGGCGACGCTGGCGGCGGTGATGACGGGCGCTGTTCTCTTCGGCTTTCTCTTCTCCCGCGTGACGGAGGCGCACACCAACGCCGCGCGGCGGGCGCTGCGCTCGGCCTGCGAAACCGCCGAGGACTGGCGACGCAGACGCTTCCCGCCGCCGCGCCCCGCCGCGGAGGAGGCGGAACGCGAGCCGCAAAAGGCCGACGCATGATCTCGGGGGCCGCCCATGGCCGCTGTCGACGAAACGTCGCATCCCTCGTCTAGACCAGTCTCCGATCCTTTTGGATCGGAGACTGGTCTAGTGTTGTTTTGACGCGTTTCCGACGCCGAACCGGGGTCCACTTCGGCTGGAAACGCTCCAATGGCGACGATCCGAGGCCGGGCCGCCGAGGACGCGCGCCCGCGGGGACGCGCGAAAATGAAGACGCTTCCGCCGAGCGGCGCGATCGTGGGCGATTCGCCCTTTCTGTGGATCATGCGCTTCGACGCCGACGGCGCCGCGACGCTCGTCGCGAATCAGGACCAGCCGCGGCTCGACGTCGACGACGGCGGCTATGTCTGGGTCCATCTCAATGTCGCCGATCTGCGCTATCGCGACTGGGTCGCCGGCCGGGAGCAGCTTCCGCCGGAAGCGCGCGCTCTGCTCATCGATCAGGACGGACATCACCGGCTCGACGCCGACGAGCAGGCGCTCTGGGGCGTGATCGCCGATTATGGCCGCGACCTCGAGCGCGAGGAGGACGTGCTGCGTCCCTTGCGCGTCGTCGTCACCGAGCGCTGCATCGTCACCGCCCGTCGCTACGCCGTCGAATCGACGGCCGCCATTCGGCGGGCGGCGCTCGAGGGCCGGCGCCTGCGACGGCCGCTCGACCTCTTCGAGGCGCTGGTGACGCAGAGCCTCGTCGCCATGGATATCGGTCTCGACAAGCTGCTCGCCGATTTCAACAAGATCGAAGATCGCGTGCTCGACGACGAAACGCATGACGAGCGGCGCGAGCTCGGCGCGCTGCGTCGCCAGACGATCCGCCTGCGGCGCGAGCTCGCCGATGGGCAGCGCGTCTTTTCGCGCGCGGCGAACTCGCCGAAAATCTCGCCGGGAACCTATGCGGCGCTGCGCCGGTTGACGCAGCGCTTCGATGCGATGCAGCAGGAGTTGCAGGCGGTGGAGGAGCGCGCGCGCCTGCTGCAGGACGAGATCGTCTCCAATCTCACCGCCGAGACCAATCGCCAGCTCTATGTGCTGACCATTCTCGGCACGCTCTTGATGCCGCCGACCTTGGTTTCCGGCATCTTCGGCATGAACACGAAGAACCTGTTCTTCGCCGATAATGAGCGGGGCACGCTCTATGCGGCGGCGATCTGCGCGCTATCGGCGGCGGCGGCTTTTCTCGCGTTGATGTGGATCAGGCGAGACGCGCGGAAGTGAGCCGCGTTTTCCGCCGTCAATTGCGAGGAGCGAAGCGACGAAGCATTCCAGAGCCGCGGCCCACGGCTGAAGGATTGCTTCGCTTCGCTCGCAATGACAAGGCGGAAAGGCTTTCAGGATGATCGATTGAAGCGAGCCTTCGGGCTCGCTTCGTCTTCGCGCGCGAAGCGATCAAGCCGCCGCGAGGCTCTCGAAGAGGCCACGGCCGTCGATTCCGCCGACCAGCGGATCGATGAGATTCTCCGGATGCGGCATCAGGCCGAGCACATTGCGCCGCTCGGAATAGATTCCGGCGATGTCGTTGCGCGAGCCGTTGGGGTTGGCCTCGCCGCCCACGCGGCCGAGCGGATCACAATAGCGGAAGGCGACGAGCCCCTCGCCCTCGAGCCGCGCGATCGTCTCGTCATCGGCCTCGTAATTGCCTTCGCCATGGGCGATCGCCACCTCGATCGTCTGGCCCTGGCGGTAGTTTCTGGTGAAGGCGGTGTCGGCGCGCTCGACGCGCAAATGCTGCATGCGGCAGACGAAGCGCAGATTGGCGTTGCGCATCAGCACGCCGGGGAGGAGCCCGCCCTCGCAGAGAATCTGAAAGCCGTTGCAGACGCCGAGCGTCAGCCCGCCGCGCGCGGCATGGGCGCGCACGGCGTCCATGATCGCAGCGCGCCCGGCGATGGCCCCGCAGCGCAGATAATCGCCATAAGAGAAGCCGCCCGGCAGCACGACGAGATCCGTGCCGGAAGGCAGCTCGGTCTGCGAATGCCAGACGAGGTCCGGCTCACGCCCGGTCGCCTGGCGAAGCGCCCGCGCCATGTCGCCTTCGCGATTGGAGCCGGGAAAGACGATGACGGCGGCTCTCATGGGCTTTGGATCTCGATCTCGAAATTCTCGATGACGGTGTTGGCGAGGAGCTTCTCGCAGGCGGTCCGCAGCCGCGTCTCGGCGAGGGCGCGGTCGGCGCCGTCGAGCTCTATATCGAACACCTTGCCCTGGCGCACGCCGCCGACGCCCTCGACGCCGAGCGAGGCGAGCGCGCCTTCTATGGCCTTGCCCTGCGGGTCGAGCACGCCGCTCTTCAAGGTGACGATGACGCGGGCTTTCATGCGGCTTTCCTGTTTCGGCTGCAAAAGGCTGGCCGCAGGGTTAGCGGGGGACGCGCCGGAGCGCAAGCCGTTCGGGCCTGGGCCTGCGCTCCGCCGCAGCGGCCTCGGGCGAGGCCGCGACTTTCGCCCGTGGCGGCCCGGCGTGGACAGACGGCCTCGCTCATTCTATTCATGAGCCTCCGCATCGGGCTCGAAATCGCCATGCTGAGACTGCTCATCCGTTTTCTCGGGCTGATCCTGCTGGCCGGCGGATTCGCGGCCCTCATCGTCGACGGCACGCGCTCGCTCGCCGGCGACGGGCTCCATGTCACGGCGCTCAGCGAAGGCGCGGCCGATCTTTTCCCCGCTCAGATGAAGGCGTTTCGCATCGCCGTCGAGAAGGCGCCGCAGTTCTGGGGCCCTGTCGTTTTCACCCTGCTGCTCGCGCCTTTGAGCCTCACCCTCACCGCCCTCGGCGGCCTGCTCATTGCATTGAGCCGAAAGCGCCGCCGGGCGATCGATTATCCCTTGCGCTGACCGCCCTTTCGCCGCCGGCGCCGCAGGGCCATATCCCGTGGCGTGGCGCGCGGCAGCGAGAGGTCGACCGACATGAGCGAGCATTTCGTCAACCACCGGCCGATTCACGGCCCCTTCCCGGCCGGGCTGGAACAGGCCGTCTTCGGGCTCGGCTGTTTCTGGGGCGCGGAGCGGCGCTTCTGGAAGCTCGGGGACGGCGTCTATGCGACCGCCGTGGGCTATGCCGGCGGAACGACGGAAAACCCAACTTACAAGGAGGTCTGCGCCGGACGCAGCTTCCATGCGGAAGTGGTGCTCGTCGTCTTCGACCCCGCGAAAATCTCCTATGAGGAGCTGCTGCGCGTCTTTTGGGAGAGCCACGACCCGACGCAGGGCAACCGGCAGGGCAATGACATCGGCACGCAGTATCGCTCTGTGATCTTCTGCTATTCGGACGAGCAGCTGCGGCTCGCCGAGGCCTCGCGGCGCGGCTATGGCGAGGCGCTCGCGGCCAAGGGCTTCGGGCCGATCACGACGCAGATCGCGCCGGCCCCGCCCTTCCATTACGCCGAGGATTATCACCAGCAATATCTGGCCAAGAATCCGGACGGCTATTGCGGCCTCGGCGGCACGGGCGTCGCCTGCCCCGTCGGGCTCGGCGTCGATCCGGCCTGACGCTCGGCTGAATCTATTTCACCTATTTCGCCTTCAACACCTGGCGGCATTCGGCCGGGAGCTTGGCCATGGTCATGGGCGGCCAGGTCTTGGCGGGTTTCTTGGGGTGCAGCGCTTCGTCGGTGAACCACCAGGCGAGCGAAGCGTCGCAGCCGTCGCCGGGCGGCGTCGGATCCTGATCCACGCAGCTCTCCGCGCCGCGCGGGCAATAGAGCCGGATATGAAAATGGTAGTTGTGCCCGAACATCGGGCGCACCTTGGCGAGCCAGGAGCGGTCGCCCGTCGCCTGACGGCACAGCGCCCTCTTGATGGCGGCGTTGACGAAAATGCGCTGCACCTCCGGCGCGCGCGCCGTCGTCCGCAGCACGGCGAGCTGGCCCTCGGTCCAGACGTTCGGATCGATGTCGAGCCGGTCCTCGCGCACCATGTCGGTCGCCGATATCTCCTCCCTTTCGGCGCGGGTCAGCTCCCGCTGCGGCATGGGGGTGAGCCATATGTCGGCGTCGAGCCCGATCTGATGGGAGGCGTGGCCGGTGAGCATCGGCCCGCCGCGCGGCTGCGAAATATCGCCGATGAGCAGGCCCGGCCAGCCGGAGGCCTGCGCCGCCGCCGGCGCGAGGCGCTGCAGAAAGGCGATGAGCGCCGGATGGCCCCAGAAACGATTGCGCGAGAGCCGCATGATCTGCCAGTTCGGGCCGTTCGCCGGCAGTGGCTCGGCGCCGGCGAGACAGCCATGCGAATAGAAGCCGATCGGGTCCGGATCGAGGGGCGCCGGATCGCTCGCGCGGCCAAAGAGCTCCTTGGCCGGCGTCGAAGGATCGTCTGGACGGGCGATGGGCGGCAAGGGCTCGGGGCGCAACGTCCCCTTGTCTTGCGCGAAGGCCGCTCCCGCGGCGGCGAGCACGAGAGCGAATGCGGCCGATCTCTTGTCGATCATGTCAGCGGGCTTCCGTGGCGAAGCGAGGAAGAGGAGTCGAGAATCGCTCGGATTCTGGTCGCTTTTCGGTCTTTTCGCCAGCCCGGCCCCGCAAGGCGAAGAAAAGGTGACGCGTCTCACCGCAATTTTGCGCTTTCGCGTCAACCTTACCCTCGGATATAGGTTGCCCCTACGTGGGGACCACGATTTTATGCCGCCCTAACTGTGCGGCGTGTGTCTCGTGTTCACGGGGAGTGTTCGTGATGCGTTGTTTCAAAGCCCTCGTGCTCGTTTTCGCGGCGATGATCGCTTCGATCGGCGCGGCGCAGGCGACCGTGCAAATCCACATCGATCTCTCCACTCAGAGGATGCGGGTCGAGTCCTCCAAGGGCTCCTATAGCTGGCCGGTTTCGACGGCGCGCGCCGGCTATGTGACGCCGCGCGGCGTTTATGCGCCGACCGGCCTGCAGAAAATGCATTATTCGCGCAAATACCATATGTCGCCGATGCCGCATTCGATTTTCTTCAACGGCGGCTATGCGATCCACGGCACCTATGCGACGGGCGCGCTCGGCCGTCCGGCCTCGCATGGCTGCGTGCGCATCGCGCCGGGCAACGCCGCGACGCTCTACAAGCTCGTGCAGGAGGAGGGCGCGCAAATCTCCATCACCGGCTCGTCGCCCACGCGCTACGCCGCGCATAAGACGCATCGGACCCGGCTCGCCAAGCTGCATCGCCCGCATCGCTCTCATGCGCTCGCCTATGCGCCGCATCGCTATCATTCGATCAGCAGCGTGAAGACCTGGCAGGCCGCGCCGATGACCAGTCCGTTCGGCAACTGACGAAGCCGCGCATCCGCTCTAGGCGCTGTTTGGACGAGTTGCCCGAGCCATGGGACTGTCGCGGCGAGAGCGATGACGGCGAGATAGTCTTGGCGCCGTCTTTTTTCGTATCTGGCGGCGACGCGCCTGAACTGCTCGAGCTTTGCTGAAATCTAGCAATTCGATCCGGTGGCGTTCGACGTTAGAGCGGCTTTGTCGGGAAGGGGGGTTCGGGATGACGGCTCGTGCGCCTCTTTCCGCGACGACGCTTGCGTAGCGCGTCGGAATCATAGCGCTTTTGCTTGCGGCGCGTCGCCGCCGTTCGCGGCAGAAGGTGGCCCGGCGAAGCCGGGTCGGACAAGGGCCCGTCGCCGCATTCGCGTCTTTCTCGTGTCCTTTGCGCCTTCGTGGTTTCGCCACAAGGACACGCAGCGCCCTCGACCCTCGTCGACGCGAGGGCCGCCTTCTCCCAAACGAGTGGGAGAAGGAGCGCGCGATCTCCGGCGTCCTTTGCGGAGACGGCCGGGGACCGCGCGAGGCCATCATGCGGAAGTCGTTCTTACTTCTTCGGCCCTTCCTCGCGCGCCTTCAGAGCCGCGCCGAGAATGTCGCCGAGCGAGGCGCCCGAATCGGCGGAGCCGTATTGGGCGATCGCCTCCTTCTCCTCGGCCACTTCCAGCGCCTTGATCGACACGGCGACCTTGCGCGCCTTGCGGTCGAACAAAGTGACGCGGGCGTCCACCTTCTCGCCGACGGCGAAACGCTCCGGACGCTGATCCGCGCGGTCGCGCGCCAGCTCGTTGCGCTTGATGAAGGTGGTGAGGTCGGTGCCGGTGATCTTCACCTCGAGACCGGCCTCCTTCACCTCGAGCACCTCGGTGGTGACGACAGCGCCCTTCTTCACCTCGCCCGCGCCCTCTTCCGAGATCGAGGCGAATGGGTCATTGGCGAGCTGCTTCACGCCGAGCGAGATGCGCTCCTTCTCTATGTCGACGTCGAGCACCTGGGCGGTGATGACATCGCCCTTCTTATACTCTTCGATGACCTGCTCGCCGGGGCGGTTCCAGTCGAGATCGGAGAGATGGACCATGCCGTCCACATCGCCGTCGAGGCCGATGAACAGGCCGAATTCGGTCTTGTTCTTGACCTCGCCGCTGACGGTGGAGCCTTGCGGATGCTTCTCGGCGAAGGCCTCCCACGGATTTTGCAGCGTCTGCTTGAGACCGAGCGAGATGCGGCGCTTGACCGGATCGACCTCGAGCACCTGGACGTCGACCTCCTGGCTCGTCGCGACGATCTTGCCGGGATGCACGTTCTTCTTCGTCCAGGACATTTCCGAGACGTGGACGAGGCCCTCGATGCCCGGCTCCAGCTCCACGAAGGCGCCGTAGTCGGTGATGTTGGTGACGCGGCCGTGGAACTTGGCGCCGATCGGATATTTCGCCTCTATGCCCTGCCACGGATCCTCGAGCAGCTGCTTCATGCCGAGCGAGATGCGGTGCGTCTCGTGATTGATCTTGATGATCTTCACGCGCACGGTCTGGCCGATGGACAGAACCTCGCTCGGATGATTGACGCGCCGCCAGGCGACGTCGGTGACGTGCAGCAGGCCGTCGATGCCGCCGAGGTCCACGAAAGCGCCGTAATCGGTGATGTTCTTGACGACGCCCTCGATGACCTGCCCCTCCTCGAGATTGGCCACGATCTCGTGACGCTGCTCGGCGCGGCTCTCCTCGAGCACGGTGCGGCGCGACACGACGATATTGCCGCGGCGGCGGTCCATCTTCAGAATATGGAAGGGCTGCGGCACATTCATCAGCGGGCCGACGTCGCGGATCGGACGAATGTCCACCTGGCTGCGCGGCAGGAAGGCCACGGCGCCGTCGAGATCGACGGTGAAGCCGCCCTTGACCTGATTGAAGATCACGCCCTCGACCTTCTCATTGTTCTCGAAGGCCTTCTCGAGCTTGACCCAGCTCTCCTCGCGACGCGCCTTGTCGCGCGAGATGACGGCTTCGCCGAGCGCATTCTCGATGCGCTCGAGATAGACCTCGACCTCCTCGCCCACCTTCGGGGCCGGGTCGCGGCCGAAGCCGGTGAATTCCTTGAGGGCGACGCGCCCTTCGGTCTTGAGGCCCACATCGATGACGGCGACGTCCTTCTCGATGGCGACCACGCGGCCCTTGATGACGGAACCCTCGAAAGCCTCGTTCTGGCCGTAGCTTTCTTCGAGCAGGGCGGCAAAGTCCTCGCGCGACGGGGCGCGCTGTGTTGAAGTCGACATGCGTTCTCCTGGGAAGCCCTTTCGGGGGCGGCGCCGGCTTGGGGTTGGCGTTGCGGATCGGACGTCTTCGATCGGAGGTCTCCGCCGCCGCCGAGGCGGGGCAAGGGACGAGAGTTCTGCTGAGAGAACCGGCCGGCGCGGCCCGATCGAAAATGTCCGGGTTTGCAAAAACGATAGAGGCTGGAAGGGAAACCCCGCCAGCCATCCACATATAAATTATCAGCCCATCGGGCCGCGGGCAAGGGCGCTATTCATCCCTGGAAACGGCTCGGTAAAGGCCACGGCCGTCGCTGAACCGCCTGCGGGCTATGTCCTGGCCGAATTTCCGACGCGCCCGCCACAAACCGGGCCGCGACTGTCGTGGAAATGCGGCGTCGCGCATCTCACCGTGACGGCGCGATCAGAAATAACCGAACTTCGTTCCCTGCACGCTCAGCAACAGGCTCGCGTCGAGGCCGAAGCTCGACCCCGAGCCCGACGTGTCGAACAGCGTCGAGAGCAGCGAGCTCTGCGAATTGGCGTCGCCGCCATTATTGTAGTCATATTGGGCGGCGAAGCGCGAGATGAACTGCTGCAGCTTGGCCGGGTCCTTGAAATCGTCGAGATTCACCTTCGACGACAGCAGTCGATATTGCGTGTCGATCGACTGCGAGGAGGTGAGCGGCGAGAGGCCGAGCGCGGTCTGGACGACGGTCAATATATTCCTGTCGGCCAGAATGCCGTAGACGCTCGTCAGAGCCGGCGCGTGCTGCCGGAAATAGAGCGCGAGCTGCACGCCCGGATTCTGCTGGCCCTGATTCGTCTCCAGCGCCTGCTCCGTATAGCGGCTCACCACATTGTCCACGAGCGTCGCGGAGCTCGTCGTCGGCTCGCCATTGCCGGCGAAATCGAAGGCCGTCGCAAAAGCCTTGATATTGGCGTTGCTGATCGTGTTGGCGAGCGCCGAGCTGTTGGAGACGCCGCCCTCCAGCACCTTCTGCATCAGGCCCTTGGCGTAGGTCATGCTGCCGAGGCTGAAGGCGGTCATCGCGTAATTGAAGAGCCGCGAGTCCTTCATGAAGGCGTCGACCGACGTCACCTTACCGATATGGTCCTTGAAATATTGCGTCTGCGTCGCGACCTCCGGCGATTTCGCGGTCATCGCCTGCCATTGCGCCTGATTATTGGCGATCTGCAGATAGGTGGAGAGCGTCGTCATGAAGACATTCCAGAGGGCTGGTCCGCCGAAAGGCTGGCCCTCCATCATGCGCCGGACGGTCTTGACGAAATGTTAAGGTTCAGCCGAGCTCGTTGCCATCGACGGCGAGACGCGGATATTTCGCCGCGGCGCCCGGCCGCGCGACGTCTCCCGGCAGAATGTCATGACCGGCGAGCGCCGCGATCGCGGCCTTTTTCGCGCCGATGATCGTGTTGCGGGCGATGACGGCGGGCCCGACGCCCTCGCCGATCTGGAAGGTCACGCCATAATCATTGTCGACGAGGCGATTGCCCTCGACGCGAATATTCTGGCGGTAGCCGCCGCAGCGCACGCCCATCCAGCCGCCGACGATCGTATTGCCGGCGATCTCGACATTGCTCTCCGCCTCTATGCCGGTGAGCCAGCTCATGACGGGACCGAATTCGTCGTCCGGATGCGTCTCGTGCAGGCCAGTGATCCGATTGCCGGTCACGACGCCTATGTCGGTGCCCCGCTCGGCGTTGGCGAGCGCGATCCCGGCGCCGGCGTCGTCGATTTTATTGTCCCGGAATGTCGCGCGCTTGGCGCCGAATTCGGCATACATGGCGCGCTCGCCGAAGCCCGCGCAGTCGTTGCCGACGACCTCCACATCATGGCCGGCGTTGTTGCGCACGGCCGTGTAGGCGCAGCGGCGGATGACATTTTTCTCCACCCGCACGAAGCCGGAGCCCCAAATGCTCACGCCATTGCCATAGGCGCCGTCGCCGCCAGAGAGGTTGCGAATGTCGCCGATCTCATTGTTGCGGATGCGCGAGCCTTCATAGCGGCCGGCGGTCGTCGTCCATACCAGCACGCCATTGTCGCCGCAGCGGCGCACCTTATTGTTGTCGATGTCGACGCCGAGCCCGTCGAGCGAGAAATAGCCGGCGTCGCGCACATCGTCGACGATATTCTGCGCAAAGCGCCCGCCGCAGCGCAGCAGATTGACGCCGCGCCCGCCCGAGCGACGGATCGCGCAGCCATGGATCGCGAGCTTTGGAATGTCGGCGAGATCGAGGAGTCCCTGTTTCGGATCGGCGAAGCGCGCGCCGCCGCCGTCGAAGCCGATATTCTCGAGCGTCAAAGCGGCGATGCCGGCGCCGCGCAGCAAAGGCCCCGGCCCGATCGCCTGCAGCGTCGTTCCCTTGGCCGCGCCGATGATCGTCACCCTGTCGTCGATCGCGATGGAACGAATGCGCAGAACGCCGGCCGGCAGCCGCAGGGCGCCGCCGCCGCTCGCTGCTTCGCGCAGTCGTTGCTGCAACCAGAGGGTGGCGTCGGGGGCGGCGGCGCGGGCGCGCGGCGAATGCGCGGAGGCGGCCAGGGCCGCCGCTCCATAAGCGAGAAATCCTCGTCGCGTCTGACGCATCGCCGCTCCGATTAGCGCGATGGAAGCAGCGCGTCGAGCGGGTTGCCTGTTGTTTTTGCACACAGGCCTGGGAATTCGGGCGTTCCGCCTCATTTATATAGTTGCATTACATAACGAGCCGAGCCATAAAGAGAGCGCCCAAACGGGCGCATATCGTCTTGCAAAGAACAGCTCAAGGTCCCGCCTCGACGGATTTGCGATTTGCGACATCGCTTTGTTCGTAGAGGCGGTTCACCTTTCGACACGCTCTTCCCTCCAGAGCGCGGCCTCATCCGTCGAGGTCGGTCTCTTTGCGGCTCAGGTTCTCACGGTGTCCAAACTCCCCGTTTCGCGCACGCGCGGGACGGGGAGCCCCTTTTCGCCGTATCCTGCGCCATGACGCTCAGCTTCATCCGCGCCGCCCATGAGGCCCCCGCCGCGCCGGGAGCCTATGTTCTGCTGGTCCGGCTCGCGCATCCGCTCGAGGTCGCGGCCGGCCGGCGCCATGCGACGCTCGCGCCGGGGCGCTATCTCTATTGCGGCTCGGCCAAGGGGCCGGGCGGTCTGCGCGCCCGGCTCGCGCGCCATATGCGGCGCGGCAAGCGGCGCCGCTGGCATATCGACCAGCTGACCGAATCTGGCGAATCGCAGGGCGCCTGGATCACGCTCGCGGCGAGCGAATGCGACCTCGTCGCGGCGCTCGGGGCGCTGCCGGTTCCGCTCGACGGTTTCGGCAGCTCCGACTGCCCGCGCTGCCGCAGCCATCTCCTCTATTGGCCGGCGGGCGAAGCCCCGGCTTTCCTCGCCGCGCAAAAATGCTAGGAAGAGCGCCGAAAAAGGCGCATCCCATGTCAGACGAAAAGATGTCAGACGAAAAGAAATCCAAGATCGAGGCGCGCTCCCCGCGCGGCCTCGCCGACCGCGACGCCGCCGAGCTCCAGGCGACGGGCAAGATGCTCGACGTCATTCGCTCGGTCTATGAGCTCTACGGCTTCGAGGCGCTGGAGACCCCGGCGATCGAATACACCGACGCGCTCGGCAAATTCCTGCCCGACCAGGACCGCCCGAACGAGGGCGTCTTCTCCTTCCAGGACGACGACGAGCAATGGCTGTCGCTGCGCTATGATTTGACGGCGCCGCTCGCCCGCTATGTCGCGCAGAATTTCGACCGGCTGCCGAAACCCTTCCGCTCCTATCGCTTCGGCAATGTCTATCGCAATGAGAAGCCGGGGCCGGGACGCTTCCGGCAGTTCATGCAATTCGACGCCGATACGGTGGGAGCCGCCTCGCCGGCCGCCGACGCCGAAATCTGCATGATGGCCGCCGACACGCTGGAGCGGCTCGGAGTAGCCCGCGGCGATTACGTCATCAAGATCAACAGCCGCAAGGTGCTGGACGGGGTGATGAAGGCGATCGGCCTCGAGGGCGACGAGAACGCCGGCCGCCGCCTCATCGTGCTGCGCGCCATCGACAAGATGGACCGGCTCGGCCCCGAGGGCGTGCGCCTGCTGCTCGGCCCCGGCCGCAAGGACGAGAGCGGCGACTTCACCAGAGGCGCCGGCTTGGCCGAAGACGCCGTGGCGACGATCCTCTCCTTCACGCTCGGCGGGCAATATCAGGACGGCGAGCCGCGTTTCGGCCTGTTCGAGCTGCTCGGCCGCAGCAATGTCGGCGCGGAAGGCGCCGAGGAACTGCTGGAGATCGAGGATCTCGTCCGCGACGCCGGCTTCGGGCCGGACCGCATCCGCATCGATCCTTCCATCGTGCGCGGGCTCGAATATTACACGGGGCCGGTGTTCGAGGCGGACCTCACTTTCGAGACCAAGGACGAGAAAGGCCATCCGGTGCGCTTCGGCTCGGTCGGCGGCGGCGGCCGCTATGACGGGCTCATCGGCCGCTTCCGCTCGGAGAACACGCCGGCGACGGGCTTTTCTATCGGCGTGTCGCGCCTCTATGCGGCCTTGAAGCTCGTCGGCAGCCCCATCGTCTCGACGGCGGAACGGCTCGGCCCGGTCGTGGTGCTGGCGCTCGACCGCGACCATATCGCCGATTATCAGCGCATGGTCGCCGCGCTGCGCAATGCGGGAATAGCGGCCGAGCTCTATCTCGGCTCCTCCGGCATGAAGGCGCAGATGAAATATGCCGACAAGCGCAACAGTCCGGCCGTGGTGATCCAGGGCTCGGACGAGCGCGCCAGAGGCGAGGTGCAGATCAAGGATTTGATCGAAGGCGCGCGGGCGAGCGCGGCCATCGCCACCAATGAGCAGTGGAAGGCGGCCCGCCCCGCGCAATTCTCCACGCCGGAGAGCGAGCTCGTCGAGCAGATCAAGGCGCTGCTGGCGCGGCAACGCGAGGGGTAGAGCGGACTGCTGTTCCCGCGGGGCGTTTCACCCTCCCCTTCGGGGGGAGAGTCGGACCGCGGCGGCTCGATGCGAGAGCTTCCAGCTCGCCGCCGAGTTTGGCGTGACGCCGACCGAGATCAGCCATCAAATCGAAAATCTCGGGACGGCGCTCGGGATGCGGCTTTTCACGCGCAAGGCGAGCGAGATCCCGCTGACGCAGGGAGAGGCGGCGGATTCGGCGTTTCATCGAAGATTCGCCGAGCGTCGGCGCCCCCTTTCCCACGCAGCGACGCGAGCGGGAGGGCGCCTGTTTCTGCAGCCGGACTCCCGTCGCTGAGCGGCCGCTATTCCGCCGCCGTCTTCAACTCCTCCACGCGCGCGACATCCAGTCCGCGGAAGATGGCGCAGCGCTGGAACACGCCGATATCGGGCGAAACCTGCTTCTGGTGGCAGAATTTCGCCGTCAGCTTGGCGAGGCCCTTGATGTCGCGGCCCGTCGCATAGGGGAAGACGGAGACGAGATCGTCGATCAGCGCATCGGGGAGCTTCAGCTCGAACTGATCCGACATCACGCGCCAGATGCGGCGCTTCGCGTCATCGTCCGGCGGGTTGTATTTGATGAGCGCGATGCAGCGGGAGACGATCGCCTCGTCTATGTCGTCGACGCGGTTGGTCGTCAGGAACAAGAGCCCGTTGAAATATTCGAGCACGCGCAGGAACACGCCGACGACGGCGTTCATGGCGATATTGTCGTCGCGCCGCTTGATATAGACATCGGCCTCGTCGATCAGCATCACCGCGCCCCAGCGCTGCGCGCGCGTCAAAATCTCCTTGAGGGCGGTCTCCATCGTCGCGACATTGAGGCCGAGCTGGCCGGAATGCACGCGATAGAGCGGCCGCTGGATGATCTCCGAATAGACCTCCGCCGTCAGCGTCTTGCCGACGCCGGGCGGGCCGGCGCAGAGCACGGTGGTGCCGCCCGACTTGCCAGCGACGATATCGTCCATCAGCACGTCCATCTCGGCGGTCAGAATATCGATGAGGTCGGTCTGCTCTGAGGGCAGCACCAGCTTCTGCTTCAGCGCCGGCTTATATTCGTAGAGCTTCATCTCATCGACATGCACCCACACGTGATGATGCAGATCGAGATGGAACATCAGAATATAGGGATGCACCGGAACGCGCTTGAACAGCGTTTCGGGTATCTGCTGCTGCAATTCCGCGAGCTCGTCCTCGACGGTGAATTTATTGCTCTTCGACGCTTTGCGGATGAAATGGCCGAGCACGTCGCCGGGCGCCTCCAGCGTCAGGCTGCGCGCCGCGAGGATCGCCTCGTCATTGACGAGGCGCGCGTCGCCGCCGCTCGTCGACAGCACGACGACATCCTTGCGCGACCAGTCCATGTCGCGATGCGAGGCGTTGGGGTCCTCGGCGTGAAAGCCCGTGCCGCGGCCGGTGAACTGCTGGCCGTAACGTCCGCGCCAATCGAAATAGGTCTCGGTCGCCGCATCGAAGGCTTCGACCAGCTCCGGCGTCTCGCGAATATAGCCCTTGGCGGCGAGAATCTCGTTGATCGTGCGGCCCGCGACCTCCGCCGCCATGATGCGGATGGCGTTGGTGGTCAGCACGCCCTTGGCGTTGGATTTCAGCTCGATCATCACCTTGCCCGCCTCGTCGTTCGAGGCCGGCACAAAGTCGAAGCGGGTGATGACATAGGGCAGAGGCTTGGAGGCGACGCTCGCCGTGAACAGCCAGCCGCGAATGGCGCCCGCGGTGAGGTAGCGCACCATCGCCGGCAGAACGTCCTCGAGCTCGGTCGCCTCGAAGCGCTTGCCGCCGGCCTTCAGCGCGTCGCGCAATGTCGCGAGCTGCGCGGCGCGGGCGCGCATGTCCGGGCCGGCCGCGCGGTAGAGCTCCTCGAGGAAGGTCAATTCCTCGTCGGAGAGATGGGCGAAGTCGATTTCGACCCTGTCGCTGAAGCGCAATTGGTCCGCCATTCCGGCATGGGCCGGAAAACGCGCCATCAGCGCTTCGACATATTGGCGTTCGATCTGAATATTCATCGCCGCTCTCGTCTGTCATCGGGATAGGGGGGAAGCGTCAGAATGCGCGTGTCTTCGACAGGCCCTCCGACGGTGAAGTGGTAGATGTCCTGGAACTGCATATCGCCCGGCGGCAGACCCAGCAGCTCATGGACCGTATCGTCGAAGAAGCAGCCGATGCCGGTGCCGGCGATCCCCGCCGCGGTCGCCCAGAGATAGAACGCCTGGCCGATGAGCCCGGCCTCGAAGTGCAGGCGCCGGTAGGCGAAAGGGCCGTCCTGCTCGAGCGCACGGTCGAAATCGGCGATCATCGCGACGCTGAAGCAGCCCTTGCCGGAAATGGGTTGGAGACAGGCGAGCTTGGTCGCCTCCTTCTCCACCGAGCCGGCGTAGAGCCGGTAGAGCGGCAGGCCATCGAGCTCGACCAGCGCCCATTCGAAATCCTTGCGGGAGGCGGCGCGCAGCCGCGCCGCGACATCGCTGTCGCGCTGCAGCGCATAGAGCCCGGGCTCCAGTCCGTCGACGCGATGCACGAAGAGAATGAGCGTGACCGAGGTCGGCCAAGGGAAGGCCGAGAGCAGATTGGATTCGCCCGGCAGGGTGGAGGCGATGAGCGCCGCGAAAGCCTCGCGCGACATGGACGTCGTCCCGTCCATCTTCTGGGCGCTGCGGCGCTTGCGCACGGCGGCGCCGATGGAGACGCCTTCGAAGGACGGCGCCGGCCATTGCGCGCGCGTGGGCAGAGGCCGCGTCGGCTGGCGCGGCTTGCGGCAGAACTGGCCGGCGAGATCGATGACCGGCCAGCCGTCGTGATCCTCGCTCAGCCGATTGGCGCGGCCGCGAAACGCGCGCGGCGCGTCGATCAGCGGAAACAGGTCGATCTCGGGCGCGGGCGCGGCCGCGGCCGCGGTCGATATCCACATCAGAAGATCGGGATGCTCCGACTCGCGCCTGTGCCAGGCGTCGTCGCGATCGAGGCCGGCGAGCGCGGCGATTTCGGCGTCGGAGGGCTCGGCGAGCGCCTCTGCCCGCCAGCCGAGCGCGGCCGCGCCTTGAGCGACGGCGCCGATCGCATGGCCGGCGTCGAGCTGGCAATAGCGAAAGGCGCGCTCGCCATATTTCCACGCCTCGCGCCAGGCGATGGAGGAGAGCGCCAGAAGAAAGCCGCCCTCGGGGAGAATGCGCTCGGCCGTGTAGGCGGCCCGCTCCTCGAGCGCGTGCAGCATGGGCGCATAATGATAGAGACCGGCGCCTGTCCCGAGCCCCTCGACCGCGTCGAGCAGCACATAGCATTCGGTCGGGTGCAGATTGCCGGAGGAGGGATTGTTGCGCAGCGCCCAGGTCGAGCCCTCGTAGCTCTTCCAGGCGCTGACGCCGAAGGACAGCTCGAGAAACAGGCCCAGGGCCCGAAGATCGAGCGCCGCCGGCCGCGGCGCCGGGCCGGGGAAGGCCGGGGTCTCGTCGACGAGCGGCAGCGGCGTCTGCGTCACGCCCTCGAACAGGCGGAAAGGCGAGGGCTGCGAGGTCCAGTCGAGAAATCCCGGACCCATCGCATAGCGGTTCGGCGCATGTTTGGTGCGCCGATGATAGCCGCGAATATCCGTCGGCATCGTATCGCGATCGTCGGAACTCATCTCTTGCTCCCGCTCCCCGTCGCACGGCGGGGAAGGTATGGAATTTGATTGTCGGCCGCTCGGCCGGAGCCCGACCCGCGGTCCTTGGGATTCAAGGATCGTGCCTTGTTCGCTGCGCCGCAAAAAAATGATCGGCTCGCGCAAAATCAGTCTGATAGATAAATACAGCCGTATCGCTCTGGGAACGGCTCGGACAAAAGGAGCCTGCCAATGTCGCAAATCGTCGAAGTCGTCGCCGCCGAGCATCGGCATTTTGGCGCATTGGTGACGATTCGTGTGGGCGAGCAGCCGGCGCGCCGGCTGACGCCGAACGAGGCCGGCATCCTCTCCCGCGCGCTCGCGGCCGTGGCCAATGGCTCCAGCGCCGAGAAGCAGATTTTCATGAGCCCGATCGCCAGCGACCACGAGTTCGAGGCCAATGTGAGGGAAGGAGGCGTCAGCGTGTGCGCCCCGGGCGCGGCGGAGGTTTTTCTCGACTGGCCGCAAGTCCTGGCGCTCTCGCGCTCGCTCTCCGAGCTTGCGAGCTGAGGCCCCTTGATTCGAGATGTGAATAAAGTTATGAGATAAAAATCTCATAACAGATCAAAATTCGCATGACGACAAAGGAGGCGCCGATGACGCTCACCCGCGCGCAAATGGACCAGATGATCGACGCCCACTTCGGCTATGAGATGCGCGACGACGTCGAAGGCGTGCTCGCGACCCTCGCGCCGGACGTCGTTCATGACGTCGTCGGTTGGCCGGCCGGACCCAGCAATGGACGCGCCGCCGCACGCGCTTTCTACGAGAGCTTGTTCGCCGATTTGTCCGACGGCCAGGTCGAGAGCCGGCGTCGGCTCTATGGAGACGGCTTCGTCGTCGACGAATCGTTCTGGCGTGGACGCGCCGTCGGCCGGCCGTTCGGTTTGGACGGTCGTGGCCGGCCGCTGGAATTCCGCCTGCTGCATGTTCTCGAATTCACCGAGGCCGGCGCGATCGCGCGCGAGAATGTGTGGGTCGATCTCGCCGCGATTTTCGCCCAGCTCGCGTGAGCCCGCCATCGTCGAAGCCGGAAAAGGCCGAGCGCGCCAACCAGCGGCGTCGCGCCCGCAAGGATCTTCTGCAAGCGGCCGCCCGCCTCATGCGCCAGGGCCGCAAGCCGAGCTTCGAGGAGGTCGCCGAGGAGGCCTTGGTCTCGCGCGCCACCGCTTATCGCTATTTTCCCAACATCGAGTCCCTTTTGCTCGAGGCGGCGCTCGATCTGGCTGAGCCCGAGGCGACGGAGCTCTGCGGCGCGGACGCCCCCGAGGACGCCGTGGCGCGGCTCGAGCGGGTCGACGCCGCTTTGCACGAGATGATCCTCGCCAATGAGACGCCATTGCGGATCATGCTGGCGAATACTCTGGAGCGCGGCCCCGTCAACGCCGAGGACGGAACGCCGACACGCCAAAATCGGCGGACTCCGCTGATACAGGCGGCGCTCGCGCCAATGGCCGATCGGCTCGAGCCCGCGGCGCTCGAGCGTTTGACCCGGGCGCTCGCCCTCGTCATCGGCATAGAGGCGATGATCGTGTTCAAGGACGTGCTGCAGCTCCACGACGCCGAAGCTCGGGAGGTGAAGCGTTGGGCCATACGCGCGCTGGTGGAGGCAGCGCGCGCGGAGAAATGAGCGGGCCTCCGGGCCGCCCCCGGGCCGACGCGCCTTCGCGCCTTCTCGCGCTTGCAACCAGAGACGAAGGCGCGTATTTTCTCGGGCAGTTCAGCGAAGCGCCGACAGACCGAGGAACTGAGCTTTGGCGGCACTGGCCTCCATCACGAATGACGCGGCGCGCTCCTCGGCGCATGACGCCGCGCGTCTGCTTTCGAGCCTGCTGCTTCTTAGTCGCCCCTGAACGCCCCCAGGGCCGCCTGGCCCAGGCATTCAGGGGACTGCGACGAAAGACGACATGAGAGAGCCCGCGCGCCGGGCCGAGCAGTTCAGGACGACATATCATGACCGACAATAAGACAGACGCATCCGCCGCCCGCGACGCCGATCGCGTCGTCATTTTCGACACCACTCTGCGCGACGGCGAGCAGTCGCCCGGCGCCTCCATGACCTTCGAGGAGAAGCTCGAGGTCGCCGATATTCTGGACGAGCTCGGCGTCGATATCATCGAGGCCGGCTTTCCCATCGCCAGCCAAGGCGATTTCGATTCGGTTTTCGAGATCGCCAAGCGCGTGAAGAACGCCACCATCGCCGGCCTCGCCCGCGCGAGCGCCAAGGACATAGACCGTTGCGCCGAGGCGCTGCGCCACGCCCGCAACGCGCGCATCCACACCTTCATCTCCACCTCGCCCGTCCATATGAAATACAAGCTCCAGATGGAGCCGGACAAAGTGCTGGAGATGATCGCGTCTTCCGTCTCGCGGGCGCGCAATCATGTCGCCGACGTCGAATGGTCGGCCGAGGACGGCACGCGCACGGAGCATGATTTCCTCTGCCGCTGCGTCGAGACGGCGATCAATGCCGGCGCGACGACGATCAATATTCCGGACACGGTAGGCTATTCGACGCCGCAGGAATATGAGGCGCTGTTCCGCATGGTGCGCGAGCGCGTGCCCAATTCCGACAAGGCGATCTTCTCGGTCCATTGCCACGACGATCTCGGCCTCGCGGTCGCCAATTCGCTGGCCGGCGTGCGCGGCGGCGCGCGGCAGATCGAATGCACCATCAACGGCATAGGCGAGCGCGCCGGCAATGCCGCGCTGGAAGAGGTGGTGATGGCGATGCGCACGCGCCCCGACGCGCTGCCCTATCACACCAATATCGACGCCAAGCTGCTGACCCGCGCCTCGAAGCTCGTCTCGGCGGTGACCTCTTTCCCGGTGCAATACAATAAGGCGATCGTCGGCCGTAACGCCTTCGCGCATGAGAGCGGCATCCATCAGGACGGCATGCTCAAAAATGCGCATACCTATGAAATCATGACGCCGGAGAGCGTCGGCGTGTCCAAGACCTCGCTGGTCATGGGCAAGCACTCCGGCCGCCACGCTTTCAAGGAGAAGCTGAAGGAGCTGGGCTACGACCTCGGCGAGAATGCGCTGGAGGACGCCTTCAGGCGCTTCAAGGATTTGGCCGACCGAAAGAAGCTCGTCTATGACGAGGACATCGTCGCTCTGGTCGACGACGAGATCGTGACCGCCAATGACCATATCAAGGTCGCGGCGCTCACCGTCATCGCCGGCACGGGCGGACCGCAGACGGCGGCTCTGACTCTGGACATAGACGGCGAGAAGAAGACGCATCAGGCGACCGGCAACGGTCCCGTCGACGCCATCTTCAACGCCATAAAGGCGCTCGCCCCGCATGAGGCGGCGCTGGAGCTGTTTCAGGTCCATGCGGTGACGCAAGGCACCGACGCCCAAGCGGAAGTCTCCGTGCGCCTCTCGGAGAACGGCAAATCCGTCACCGGCCGCGGCGCCGATCCGGACACGCTGGTCGCCTCGGCGCGCGCCTATGTCGCGGCGCTCAACAGACTGATCGTCAAGCGCGCCAAGACCAAGCCCGAGGCGATGAAGGCGGGGTGAGGCCGCGCCCGTTCATCTTATTGGAGGGGCGCGGCGACGCGTCCCTCGTTTCGTTTTGCGGGCTAGCCCGAAACTCTCTACAAGATGCGCGGAAGGCGCGATGCGCCGTCATTGCGAGGAGCGAAGCGACGAAGCAATCCAGAGCCGCGGCTCCACGGCTCTGGATTGCTTCGCTTCGCTCGCAATGACGCCTCCTCTCGTCCCCGCCCGTCCCCAAGCGAAGGAAGCGCGAAATGCCGTCACTCGACAGTTTCAAAGCCCTCGAGACGCTGAAGGTCGGAGACGATACTTATCGTTATTTCTCGCTGAAGGCGGCCGAGGCCAATGGGCTCGAGGGCGTCTCGCGCCTGCCCTATTCGCTGCGCGTGCTGCTCGAAAATCTCCTGCGCAACGAGGACGGCCGCTCCGTCACGAAGGACCATATCGCGGGCTTCTCGAAATGGCTGACCGAGAAGGGCAAGGCCGAGCGTGAGATCGCCTTCCGCCCGGCGCGCGTCTTGATGCAGGATTTCACCGGCGTGCCGGCCGTCGTCGATCTCGCAGCCATGCGCGACGCCATGGTCGCATTGGGCGGCGATCCGCAGAAGATCAATCCGCTCGTGCCCGTCGATCTCGTCATCGACCATTCGGTCATCGTCGACGAATTCGGCACGAAGAAAGCGCTCGAGGCCAATGTCGAGCTCGAATATGAGCGCAATGGCGAGCGCTATCGCTTTTTGAAATGGGGCCAGTCCTCCTTCGACAATTTCCGCGTCGTGCCGCCGGGGACCGGCATCTGCCATCAGGTCAATCTCGAATATCTCGCCCAGACCGTCTGGACGAAGAAGGAGAAGACCAAGGCCAATGGCAAGAAGGAGACGATCGAATACGCTTATCCCGACACGCTCGTCGGCACCGATTCGCACACCACGATGGTGAACGGCCTCGCCGTGCTCGGCTGGGGCGTCGGCGGCATAGAAGCGGAAGCCGCCATGCTCGGCCAGCCGCTCTCCATGCTCATTCCCGAGGTCATCGGCTTCGAGCTGACGGCCGAGCCGAAACAGGGCGTCACCGCCACCGATATCGTGCTCACCGTCACGCAAATGCTGCGCAAAAAGGGCGTCGTCGGCAAATTCGTGGAGTTCTTCGGCAAGGGGCTCGAGCACTTGTCGCTCGCCGATCGCGCCACAATCGCCAATATGGCGCCCGAATATGGCGCGACCTGCGGCTTCTTCCCCGTCGACGCCGAGACGCTGGACTATTTGAAAATGTCCGGCCGCTCCAATTCGCGCATCGATCTCGTCGAGGCCTACGCCAAGGCGCAAGGCATTTTCCGCACGGCGGATGCGCCCGATCCGGAATTCACAGACACCATCTCGCTCGATCTTTCGACCGTCGTCCCCTCGCTCGCCGGGCCGAAGCGCCCCGAGGGCCGCGTCGCGCTCGAGGATGTGGGAACCGCTTTCGCGGGCGCGCTCGCGACCGAATATAAGAAGCCGGGCGATGTGACGCAGCGCTTCTCGGTCGAGGGCGCGAATTACGATCTCGGCCATGGCGACGTCGTCATCGCGGCGATCACCTCCTGCACCAACACCTCCAATCCGAGCGTGCTGATCGGGGCCGGCCTGCTCGCCGCCAACGCTTATGAGCGCGGCCTCAAGACCAAGCCCTGGGTGAAGACCTCGCTCGCGCCGGGAAGCCGCGTCGTCGCCGAATATCTCGACAAGGCCGGCCTGCAGAAGGATCTCGACAAGCTCGGCTTCAATCTGGTCGGCTTCGGCTGCACGACCTGCATCGGCAATTCCGGCCCGCTGCCGGCGCCCGTCTCCAAGACGATCAACGACAATGACATTGTCGCGGCGGCGGTGCTCTCGGGCAATCGCAATTTCGAGGGCCGCGTCAATCCGGATGTGCAGGCCAATTATCTCGCTTCGCCGCCGCTCGTCGTCGCATTCGCGCTGGCCGGCTCGGTGGCCAAGGATTTGACCACGGAGCCGCTCGGGACCGACAAGCAGGGCGAGCCGGTGTTCCTGCGCGACATCTGGCCGAGCAACGCCGATATCCAGAAATATATCCGCAAGAATGTCACGCGCTCGCTGTTCCGCGACACCTATGCGGATGTCTTCGAGGGCGACAAGCATTGGCGCAAGGTCGACGCCCCCTCGGGCGAGACCTATAAATGGACGGGCGGCTCCACCTATGTGCGCAATCCGCCCTATTTCGAGGGGCTGACGAAGGAGCCGAAGCCCGTCGCCGATATAATCGACGCGCGTATTCTCGCGCTCTTCGGCGACAAGATCACCACCGATCACATCTCGCCGGCGGGCTCGATCAAGGCGGCCTCCCCCGCCGGGCGCTGGCTGATGGAGCGCCAGGTGGCGCCCGCCGACTTCAACCAATATGGCACCCGGCGCGGCAATCACGAGGTGATGATGCGCGGGACTTTCGCCAATATCCGCATCAAGAACCACATATTGCGCGACGAGGCCGGCAATGCGCCGGAGGGCGGCAATACCAGGCATTTTCCCGACGGCGAGACGCTCTCCATCTTCGACGCCGCGGTGAAATATGCCGAGGAGGGCGCGCCGCTGGTCGTCCTCGCCGGGGCCGAATATGGCAATGGCTCCTCGCGCGACTGGGCGGCGAAGGGGACCATGCTGCTCGGCGTGCGCGCCGTCATCGCGCAGAGCTTCGAGCGCATCCATCGCTCCAATCTCGTCGGCATGGGGATTTTGCCGCTCACCTTCGAGGCGGGGACGAGCTGGGCTTCGCTCGGCCTCACCGGCGCGGAGACGGTGACGATCCGCGGCCTCGCCGGCGACACGCTGACGCCGCGCCAGACGCTTCACGCCGAGATCGCCTATCCGGACGGCAGGCTCGTGAGCGTCCCGCTGCTCGCGCGCATCGATACGCTCGACGAGCTCGAATATTTCAAGAACGGCGGCATTCTGCCTTACGTGCTGCGCCAGCTCGCCGACTGACGCGCTTTGTCCTAATGCGCTAGACCACTCTCCGACCCTTTTGGATCGGAGAGCCGTCTGATACGATTTCCGGCTGATTACGTCATAAACACGGGCGTCATCGCGAGCCGAAGGCGAAGTGATCCAGCGCCGTGGGGCGGCTCCTGGATCGCTTCGTCGCTGCGCTCCTCGCGATTGACGCGCGAACAGATCGACCGGAAATCGTATGATTTTCCTTTTGGAGCGAATTCTGCTCGCTCGAACGATTCCCGTTCGAGCGAGAAGCGCTCTAGAGCGTTTCCAGCCGAAGTGGACGCCGGTTCGGCGTCGGAAACGCGTGAAAACAAAAGCCTAGAGTCTTTCCGTGTTTCAATGAAACACGGAAAGACTCTAGTGGCCTGCGTCAATGAAAGTGAAGACGCTCGAGCCCCCTCCCCAACCCTCCCCCGCTGCGCGGGAGAGGGAGCAGATTCGGCGCTTCATCAAAGGTTTGCGAGACGTTTCCGCCCCATCTCCCGCGCAGCGAGGGAGGGGGCCTATTTCGCTCCCGCGAGATCGAGGGCCGCGAGCTTCGCCGCCTCGGCGCCCGAGAGCATGGCGCCGTTGAAGCCGTGCTCGCCGCCGAAAGCGGAGGAGAGATAGAGGCCGGGCAGCGGCGTTTTCGGCGTGCGCGGAAAACCCGCCTCTATGGGCGTCGTAGGCGGCGTGGCGGCGAAACCATAGACGGCGCCGGCCGGCGTGTTCAGATAGCCGCGCATGGAATTGGCGGTGAGCAGCGTGCGCTCCTGCACCAAAGCGGAGACGCCCGGATAATCGCGCTCGAGCCGCGCCAGCAGCGCATCGAGCCAGAGCTCGCGGCGCGCGCGCGCGGCGTCGCGCTCGACGCCCTCCCAATTGCCGACGCGGTCGAGGCCGAGCACGCTGAGCAGCACCGGCGGCGTCTCCCATAGCCCTGAATCGATCGCGCCGAAATTGGCGACGCCGAGCGGCGGCAGATCGCCCTCGGGGGCGCGGCCGAGCAGGCCGGCCGCGTCATACTGGTCGAAGCTCGTCATCCCGTCCGGCAGCAGAATGGACGAATAATCTTCGAAGCCGACCGCGGTCGGCGGCGCGCTCAATCCGTAGTGCGCGCAGAAGAGGGAGGTGGAGAGCGCGCGCGCGGCGAACGCCGCCTCGAAGGCCGAGCGCGCCGGGGCGGGCAGAAGATCGGCGACGACATCGGGACCGCAGCCGGCGAGAATGATTCGCGTCGCGACGCGCTCCTCGTCCTCCCCGCTCTTGCGGTTGACATGGCGCAGGGCGGTCGGGCGGCCATCGGCGTCGGTCTCGATCGCGCTCGCCGCGCGGCCGAGCCGCACCGAGCCGCCGGCCTTGGTGATCGCCTTGGCGAGCTTGAGGCTCAACTGCCGCGAGCCGCCTTTGATATAGGCGCCGCCGCAGCCGATGTTCGAGCCCTGGGCGAGCGCGTAATAGACGAACCACATGCGGCGCGGATCGTCGCCGTAATAGAAGAGATTGGCGCCGAGCGCGCATTTGATCGCCTCATCGTCGCGAAATTCGCGCGCGAGGACATCGGCGAGGGAGGAGGTCCAATCGGCCGCCGCCGGCGCGCAGGAGGCGAGCCGCTCCGCCGATTTGCCGATCGGGGCGCTTTCGCCGGAGAGGTTCCACAGCGCGTCCTGGATCGCGTCGAGCGATCCGAGAAAGCGCTCGATGGTTTTTCCATGGGCGGGGAAGCGCTCGGCGAGCGCGCTCGCGGCGGCGTCGAAACCCGCGGGCAGCGTGAAAGGCTCGCCGAGCGGGCCGCCGCGCGCCGTGTAGAGCGGGCCGGTCGAAATCCATTCGATTTCGTCCAGAATGCCGAGCTCGTCGAGAATACGGCGCTTCGGGTCGCGCGGATTGCGCGGGTCGGACGTCTGGTGGAGCGAGGCTTCGACGGTCAGTCCGCCGACCTTATAGACGGAGGCCGCCCCGCCGAGGCTGAAATTGCGCTCGAGCAGCAGCACGCCATAGCCTTGTTTCGCCAGCAAGGCGCCGGCGGTGAGGCCGCCGAGGCCGGAGCCGATCACCACTGCGTCGAACCGCTTTGCGTCGGACATGCGACGGTCCTTGGTAAGGTGGATCACGCTCTAATCAGGCAAAAAGCCGAATCTCAAGGCTTCTGCTCGCCTTCCGGGGTAGCCAGGAAGAAGCGGTCTAACGACGTGCTCCTAAACCAATCTCGGTGTTCGGCCATCTGCTTGACAAGCCTGTAAACCGTCCCCCATAAGCGACATTAGCTTCAAATAAGAAGGCAGCAATACGTCAAGGTGCAATATGGTCAAAATAATAGACTGTGCCATCGCCTTCAACGAGACCGACTTGTTCGAAATTAGGATTGAAGAACTACACGAAGTCGTCGACGCGTTTGTGGTAGTGGAAACAAATAAAACTCACCGTGGCGCTCAAAAACCGCTACTATTTAACGGCATTACGGATATGTTCCCGGCGCTGAGTGGTCGGGTACACAGCTATGCTGTAGATGATTTTCCGAACGTTTTTGGACAGCGCGGCGAGCTGTACTCGATACTCGAACACTTTCAACGCAACTGCATCATGCGTCCGTTATCGACGATGGACCTCGATCCAAATGACATAATTCTGATTTCAGATATCGACGAAATTCCAAGTGCGAGCGCAGTAACGAAACTTCGAAGTCTAATGCCGAGCAAGCGTGTTGTAATTTTCGAGCAGATCATGAAGAAGTTTTTCTTAAATAACGCGTCTCAGCGCCACGCCAACAATGTTCTTTGGCGGGGAACTGTAGCCTGCTTGTACGGCGATTTGAAAGCGGTGACTCCGCAGGCTGTCCGGCTTGGAGATCCCTATTGGGCGCGCTCCGCGTGCGTTTCGAATGAAAACTGTCCCGAACTCCGCCCATATGAGACGCTAATTCGCGAGGCCGGCTGGCATTTCTCCAGCACCGGCGGCCAGACAGCCCTAGACATCAAGCACGCCACTGTTGCCGAGGGAAGCGGCTCATCACGCTCTGGAGACTTTCACGATAGGTTTGGTCGCCACAATCACAAGCTCGAAAGAGAGCAGCGCTCTGAGCAATATCATGCGTTTTTGGCTGAGTATGCACCTGAGCTGATCGACATTGATTTCAGTGACCGGCGAGCTATTCAGAACCTTGACATCCCTAACTGTATCAAGACCGCTCCAGAAAAATATGAGCACCTCTTTTATGCGAAGCATCCTTGCTTCTGATCGGTGATCCGCTTGAGATAAGTCGATTTCCCCGTATGAAAACCTATCGCGGAGCTGTCGCTTGCGTCGGCTCCAGTGAGCCTCCCGCTGCGTTGGCTTCATGTTACATTGTGATTCCCACGACGCCAGTCGCCGAGGAGAACAACCATGGCCGACCCCCGTCCGAATTTCGATCAATTCCCCGTCACCCGCACCGAAGAAGAATGGCGCGCGCGCCTCACTCCGGAGCAATACGCCGTCATGCGCGAGCATGGCACCGAGCCGCCGGGCAGCTGCGCGCTCGAAAATGAGAAGCGTCCGGGCGTCTTCGCCTGCGCGGGATGCGATCAGCCGCTCTTCGCGACGCGCCAGAAATTCTCGAGCGGCACCGGCTGGCCCAGCTTCTTCGATCCCCTCGACGGCGCCATCGCCACTTCCGTCGACCACTCCTACGGCATGATCCGCACCGAGGTGCATTGCAGCCGCTGCGGCTCCCATCTCGGCCATGTGTTTCCCGACGGCCCGCCGCCGACCGGCCTTCGCTATTGCATCAATGGCGTGGCGCTGACTTTTTTTCCGAAGTGACGAGCGGGCGGGCGGCGTCCCATTCCTCGAGCGACCCGCCCCTCCCCCGCTCGAAGGGGTACGGGTGGGCGATTTCCGCGTCGCCCTGCTGTCACGGCCACGACTTTCGGGTCGTCGGCAATGGGACGCGCGAATGCGACATGCGCTCAGACAGATGATTTATATTTGGAAATAGGAGGAATTCGCTCGCCCCCCCGATATCTCGCCAGCGACATGGCGCTATCGTAACGGATAGGCCGAGGGTGGGATGAAGCCCCCGGCTGTTCGAATATGCGGATGCGAGACGAGACGTCTCCAAACGAAGAGGAGAGCGTCACATTGCCCTGATTTCCGCGGAAACTGCGGGCGATTGCGGTCGATAATTTCGCTTGACGAGGAAATTCGATCTCTCCATAGCCACGGGGCTGCGGATTTCAGATCGGCGTTTTGCGGGCGTGGAGACGACGTCGCGCGGGACCGGAGTCCGCCAGCCGTGGTTCTTGCTGAAACGATCGGAAGGTTCTAGTTTCGCGAGACAATGACGGCGAAGACCGTTCCGCGGTCTTGGCCCGACGGCCATTGGCTGCGCGCGCGGGATTTCGCCTGCGTGGAGCGACGCCATTCGGCCCGGATAAATCTTCGAGGGCGGGCGAAACGCTTTCTGCGAGGGAGAGAAATTGTAATGTCCGATACGTCCATCCCGGCCAGCGGGAAAGGCAACCAGCATCTTTCTCCCAAATCCGATATCGAGATCTCCCAAGCGGCGTCCATGCGTCCGATCGTCGACGTCGCCCGCGAGAAGCTCGGCATCCCCGCCGAACATGTGTTGCCTTACGGACATTACAAGGCGAAAATCTCCCTCGACTATCTCTCCTCGCTGAAGGACCGGCCCGACGGCAAGCTCGTCCTCGTCACCGCCATCACGCCGACGCCCGCCGGCGAAGGCAAGACGACGACGACGGTCGGCCTCGGCGACGCGCTCAACCACATCGGCAAGAAGGCCATCATGTGCCTTCGCGAGCCGAGCCTCGGCCCCTGCTTCGGCGTGAAGGGCGGCGCCGCCGGCGGCGGCTATGCACAAGTCGTGCCGATGGAGGACATCAACCTCCATTTCACCGGCGACTTCCACGCCATCGGCGCGGCCAATAATCTGCTCGCCGCGCTGATCGACAATCACGTCTATTGGGGCAATTCGCTCGGCGTCGATCCGCGCCGCATCTCCTGGCGCCGCGCGGTGGATATGAACGATCGCGCGCTGCGCTCGATCGTCTCCTCGCTCGGCGGCGTCGCCAATGGCTTCCCGCGCGAGGACGGCTTCGACATCACCGTCGCCTCCGAGGTGATGGCGATCTTCTGCCTCGCCACCAGCCTCGACGATCTGCAGCGCCGTCTCGGCGACATCATCGTCGCCCAGACGCGCGACAAGAAGAACATTCGCGCCTCGGAGCTGAAGGCGCAAGGGTCGATGGCCGCGCTGCTGAAGGACGCCATCGCGCCCAATCTCGTGCAGACGCTCGAGAACAACCCGGCCTTCATCCATGGCGGCCCCTTCGCCAATATCGCCCATGGCTGCAATTCGGTCATCGCCACCAAGGCGGCCCTGAAGCTCGCCGATTATGTGGTGACGGAGGCCGGCTTCGGCGCCGATCTCGGCGCGGAGAAATTCTTCGACATCAAATGCCGCAAGGCCGGCCTGAAACCCGATGTGACGGTGATCGTCGCGACCATTCGCGCGCTGAAGATGCATGGCGGCGTCGCCAAGGACGATCTCAAGGTCGAGAATGTCGCGGCGCTGGAAAAAGGCTTCGCCAATTTGAAGCGCCACATCGCCAATGTGCAGAAGTTCGGCGTGCCGGTGATCGTCTCGGTCAATCGCTTCAGCACCGATACGGCGGCGGAGATGGAGCTGCTGCAGAAGCTCACAGAGGCCGAGGGCGTCGATTGCGTGCTCGCCGATCATTGGGGCTCGGGCGGTCCGGGCGCGGCGGAGCTCGCCCATAAGGTCGTCTCGACCATCGAGGCCAAGCCCTCGCAGTTCAAGCCGCTCTACGCCGATGATCTGCCGCTCGTCGAAAAGGTGCGGACCATTGCGCGCGAGCTCTACGGCGCCGCCGACATCGCGCTCGATCCGTCGGTGAAGACGCGTTTCGCCGAGCTCGAGAAGGAAGGCTTCGGCCATCTGCCGGTGTGCATCGCCAAGACGCAATACAGCTTCTCGACCGACGCCAACGCCAAGGGGGCGCCCTCTGGTCATGTGATCCCGGTGCGCGAGCTCAGGCTTTCGGCGGGCGCCGAATTCGTCGTCGTCATCTGCGGCGACATCATGACCATGCCGGGCCTGCCGAAGGTTCCCGCCGCCAACAGCATCGAGGTCGGCGCGGATGGGCGGATCGCCGGCCTGTTCTAGAGCGCTTTCCGCTCGAACGGGTTTCGTTCGGGCGATCGGAATGCGCTCCAAGCGAAAAGCGAGAGTGGATTGCGATCCGATCGGATTGCAAACCGCTCGAGCCGCGGCCGCCGCGGGAAGAAGCAACGGGCGCGCGACGCCGCGTCCGGCCGACAACTCGAACCAATGAGCTCGAAGGGAGCCCAAGACATGTCGAATTCCAGAATTCCGGGCCGCAATTTTCTGTTCGTTCCGGGCCCGACCAATATTCCGGACCGTATTCTGCGCGCGATGCACGTCGTGTCGGAGGACCATCGCTCGCCGAAGTTCCCGGAGCTGACGCTGCCGCTGTTCACCCAGCTCAAGAAGGTGTTCAAGACCGAGACCGGCCAGACCTTCATCTTCCCGGCGTCCGGCACCGGGGGCTGGGAAGCGGCGATCACCAACACGCTGTCGCCCGGCGACAAGGTCATCGCCCAGCGCTTCGGCCAGTTCACGCATCTTTGGATCGACCTCGCCAAGCGCATCGGCCTCGATGTGATCGAGCAGGACGAGGAGTGGGGCGCGGGCAATAATCCGGACCGCATCGAAGAGACGCTGAAGGCCGACAAGAATCACGAGATCAAGGCCGTTTTCGCCACGCATAACGAGACGGCGACGGGCGTGACCTCCGACATCGGCGCGGTGCGCAAGGCGATCGACAACGCCAAGCATCCGGCGCTGCTGTTCGTCGACGGCGTGAGCTCGGTCGGCTCGCTGGACTTCAAGCAGGACGAGTGGGGCGTCGACGTCGCGGTCTCCGGCTCGCAGAAGGGCTTCATGCTGCCGGCCGGCCTCGCCATCATGAGCGTCAGCCAGAAGGCGCTGAAGGCCGGCGAGACGGCCAAGCTCCATCGCGCCTATTTCGACTTCCAGGATCATGTGAAGGCGAACGCCACCGGCTATTTCCCCTACACGCCGGCGCTGCCGCTGCTCTACGGCCTGCGCGAGTCGCTGAACGTGCTGTTCGAGGAAGGCCTCGACCAGGTCTATGCGCGCCATCATCATCTCGCCGAGGGCGTGCGCGCCGCGGTCGCGGCCTGGGGCCTGAAGCCCTGCGCCAAGGAGGCGAAGTGGAACTCCGACACGGTGACGGCGATCGTGGTGCCGGAAGGCTTCGACGCCGCCAAGGTGATCGACATCGCCTATCGCCGCTATAATCTCGCGCTCGGCGCCGGCCTCAACAAGGTCGCCGGCAAGGTGTTCCGCATCGGCCATCTCGGCGACCTCAACGAGCTGATGCTGCTCGGCGCCATCGCCGGCGCGGAAATGGCCATGCTCGACGTCGGCATTCCGGTCACGGCGGGCAGCGGCGTCGCGGCGGCGCAGGCCGTCTATCGCGCCAATCCGCTGCTGCAGGTCTGATGCTTCGCGGCCTCGCCCTCGAGGAGGGCGAGGCCGTTCCGACAGAATGATCCGCGACGGTTTGCCGTCGCCAAATATCGAGCCGAATCGGCCGAGCGACTTCGGGGGAAGAAGCAAACATGTCGCACAAAATCGTCTTTCTCGATCGCGAGACGCTCGACGCCAATCTCCGCAAGCCGAATTTTCCGCACGACTATACCGAATACGCCCAGAGCTCCCCGGCCGATGTGGTCGAACGTCTGAAGGGCGCGACCATCGCCATCACCAACAAAGTGCCGCTGCGCGAGGACACGCTGAAGCAGCTTCCCGATCTGAAGCTGATCGCTGTGGCCGCCACCGGCACGGATGTGATCGACAAGGCCTATACGACGGCCAAGGGAATCACCGTCTCCAACATCCGCAATTACGCCTTCAACACGCTGCCCGAGCATGTGATCGCGCTCATCTTCGCGCTGCGCCGCAATCTCGTGAATTACGTCGATTCCGTGCGCCGCGGCCGTTGGCAGGAGGCGAACCAGTTCTGCTATTTCGACTATCCGATCTACGACATCGCCGGCTCGACGCTCGGCATCATCGGCTATGGCGCGCTCGGCAAGTCGATCGCGACGCGCGCCGAGGCGCTGGGCATGAAGATACTCATCAATGATGTCGTTCCGGGGCCGAACATCGTCGATATTCCGACGATCCTGCGCGAGGCGGATGTCGTCACGCTCAATCTGCCGCTGACGCCGCAGACGAAGAATCTCATCGGCGCCAAAGAGCTCGCCTCGATGAAGAAGACGGCGATCCTCGTCAACACCGCGCGCGGCGGCATCGTCGACGAGCAGGCGCTCGCCGATGCGCTGCGCAATGGCGTCATCGCCGGCGCCGGCTTCGACGTGCTGACGGTCGAACCACCCAAGCAGGGCAATATTCTGCTCGACCCGACGATTCCCAATCTCATCGTCACGCCGCATGTCGCCTGGGCCTCGAAAGAGGCGATGCAGGTGCTCGCCGACCAGCTCATCGACAATATCGACGCTTTCGTCGCCGGCGCGCCGCGCAATCTCGTGACGGCGTAAACGCAGTTGCGGAACGTCTCGCGCCCGACCCGCGCGTCATGGCCGGGCTCGTCCCGGCCATCCACGCCGAGAGGCGCCGGAGTGAACGAGATGAAAGTTGAAACGCATCAGAACGCCTCGGGCGCCGCGCGCGATCTCGTGGCGTGGATGGCCGGGACGAACCCGGCCATGACGAGCCCGGCAATGACGGCCAGCCTTTCGCAGGACCTGCTATGACTCAAAAGCTGCTCTTCCTTCTCGACACCGATCCGGTCCCGAGCGTGTTCGACACGGTCGTCGCCTATGACGGCGGCGCGGATCACGTCATCGGCTACGCCAATGTGACGCCGGAGACTGTCGGCGCGCTCGTCGACGGCGCGATCTATACGCGCGGGCCGAAGGAGAAGCAGTTCACCGCGCTCTTCGTCGGCGGCGGCGATATGGTCGCGGGCGAGACGCTGTTCAAAGCGGTGCGCAAGCGCTTCTTCGCCAATTTCCGCGTCTCGGTGATGCTCGATTCCAACGGCTCCAACACGACGGCGGCCGCCGGCGTCGCTCTGCTCGCCAAGGCCAGGCCGCTCGCCGGCAAAAAGGCCGTCGTGCTCGCCGGCACCGGGCCGGTGGGCCTGCGCGCCGCCGCCTTCCTGCATTCGGAGGGCGCCGAAGTCGCTATCACCTCGCGCGTCAAGGCGCGCGCCGACGCCGCGGCCAAGGCGCTGCAGGATCGTTTCGGCTTCACGCCCACGGCGATCGAGGCGCCCGACAACGCCGCTCGCGCCGCGGCGGTCAAGGGAACGCACATCGTCTTTGCGGCCGGCGCGATCGGCGTGCAGCTGCTCGAGGAGAAGGATTGGCAGAACGATCCGACGATCGAGCTCATCGCCGATGTGAACGCGCAGCCGCCGCTCGGCGTCGGCGGCGTCGAGGCGACCGACAAGGCCAAGGAGCGCCACGGCAAGATCGTCATCGGCGCGCTCGGCGTCGGCGGGCTGAAGTTGAAGCTGCATCGCGCCTGCATCGGCCAGCTGTTCGAGGCCTCCGACAAGGTGTTCGACGCCGAGGAAATCTACGCCCAGGCCAAGGCGAACGCCTGATTTGTAAGGATCGACGAGAATGACCAAGGACGAAACGATCGGCAAATTTCTCGACGATCTCGCGAGCGAGCGCCCGACGCCCGGCGGCGGCGGCGCGGCGGCGGTGATGGGCGCGATCGGCGCGGCGCTGGTGTCGATGGTCGCCAATCTGACCATCGGCAAGAAGAATTACGAAGCCGTCGAGGAAGATCTGAAAGCCGCGCGCGCCGAGGCGGAGCGCGTCCGCGCCGAGCTCACCGCGGCGATCGAGGAAGATGTCGTCGCTTTCAATTCGGTGATGGGCGCTTACGGCCTGCCGCGCGCCACGGACGAAGAGAAGGCCGCGCGCACGGCGGCCATTCAGGCCGCGCTCAAGGACGCAACGCTCGCGCCGCTTCGCGCGGTGAATGCCTGCTTCGAGGTGATCCGCCTCTCGCAGGCCGCGGCCGACAAGGGCAATCTCAACGTCATCAGCGACGCGGGCGTCGCCGTTCTCGCGGCCAATGCCGGATTGCGGAGCGCCGCGCTCAACGTCTACATCAATGCAAAGGCGATCAAGGATCGCGAATTCGCCGAGTCGAGAATCGCCGAAGTCGAGTCTCTGCTGGCCGCGGCGGCCGAGAAGACGGAGGCCGTCTACAAGGTCGTGAGAGACAAGATCGGCTCGTGAGATTTCGCCGCGCAAAACGGCGACAAAAACTGCAAGGGGAGAGGGAACATGGACGTCCATGAGTATCAAGCCAAGGAATTATTGGCGAGCTGCGGCGTCGCCGTGCCCCCCGGCACCGTCGCTTTCAGCCCCGATCAGGCCGTTTACGCCGCCACCGAGCTCGGCGGCTCCCATTGGGTGGTGAAGGCGCAGATCCACGCCGGCGCGCGCGGCAAGGCAGGCGGCATCAAGCTGTGCCGCACCTATCACGAGGTTCAGCAGGCCGCGCGCGAATTGCTCGGCAAGCGTCTCGTCACCAAGCAGACCGGGCCGGAAGGCAAGCCCGTGCAGCGCGTCTATGTCGAGCTCGCCGATCCTTACGAGCGCGAGCTCTATCTCGGCTTCGTGCTCGATCGTAAGCTCGAGCGCGTGCGCGTCATCGCCTCGAAACATGGCGGAATGGAGATCGAGGAGATCGCCAAGACCGATCCGGACGCCATTCTCCAGGTCATCGTCGAGCCCGCCGTCGGCCTGCTGCCCTTCCAGGCGCGCGAGCTCGCCTTTCAGCTGGGCTTGAACCTGAAGCAGGTGTCGCGCGCGGTGCAGTCGATCCTCGGCGCCTATCGCGCTTTCCGCGACAATGACGCGACCATGCTGGAGATCAATCCGCTCGTCGTCACCAAGGACGACAAGGTGCTCGCGCTCGACGCCAAGATGTCCTTCGACGACAATGCGCTGTTCCGTCGCCGCAATATCGTCGACATGAACGATCCCTCGCAGTCCGACCCGCGCGAGGCGCAGGCGGCCGAGCATTCGCTGAATTACATCGGCCTCGACGGCGAGATCGGCTGCATCGTCAATGGCGCCGGCCTCGCCATGGCGACGATGGACATGATCAAGCACGCCGGAGGCAATCCCGCGAACTTCCTCGACGTCGGCGGCGGCGCTTCCGCCGAGCGTGTCGCGACGGCTTTCCGTCTCGTGCTCTCCGACAGCAATGTGAAAGTGGTGCTGGTCAATATCTTCGCCGGCATCAATCGCTGCGACTGGGTGGCGCAGGGCGTCATCGACGCGGTGAAGGCGACCAACATCACCGCGCCGCTCGTCGTGCGTCTCGCCGGCACCAATGTCGAGGCCGGCCGCAAGCTGCTCGACGAGAGCGGCATCAATGTCATCACCGCCGATTCGCTGGCCGACGCCGCCCAGAAGGCCGTCGCCGCTTGGCGCTCCGTGAAGTGAGCGGCGAGGCCGGGAGGAAACAATGAGCATTCTGATCGACGAAAAAACGCCCATCCTCGTCCAGGGCATCACCGGCGACAAGGGCAGCTTTCACGCCAAGGAGATGATCGACTACGGCAGCAATGTCGTCGCCGGCGTCACTCCGGGCAAGGGCGGCAAGACCATCCATGGCGTGCCGATCTTCGATACGGTGCGCGAGGCGGTGAAGCAGACCGGCGCGACGACGAGCATCACTTTCGTCGCTCCGCCCTTCGCGGCCGACGCCATCATGGAGGCGGCAGACGCCGGCATTCACCTCATCTGCTCCATCACCGACGGCATTCCGGCGCAGGACATGATGCGCGTGAAGCGCTATTTCCTGCGCTACCCGCGCGAGCGCCGGCCGATGATGGTCGGGCCGAACTGCGCCGGCATCATCAGCCCCGGCAAGGCCATGCTCGGCATCATGCCCGGCCACATCTACAAGCAGGGCAATGTCGGCCTCATCTCGCGCTCGGGCACGCTCGGCTATGAGGCGGCCTCGCAGCTGAAGGAGCTCGGGCTCGGCATCTCGACCTCGGTCGGCATAGGCGGGGATCCGATCAACGGCTCGTCCTTCCTCGATCATCTCGTGCTGTTCGATCAGGACCCCGAGACGGAAGCGGTGCTTATCATCGGCGAGATCGGCGGTCCGCAGGAGGCCGAGGCCGCGGCCTGGATCAAGGAGAATTTCTCCAAGCCCGTGGTCGGCTTCGTCGCCGGCCTCACCGCGCCCAAGGGCCGCCGCATGGGCCATGCCGGCGCGATCATCTCGGCGACCGGCGACAGCGCCGCGGAGAAGACCGAGATCATGAAGTCCTACGGCCTCACCGTCGCGCCGAGCCCAGCGGAGTTCGGCGCCGCCGTCGCCTCCGTGCTGAAGCGCGCGTGACAAGACGGCAGTCGGCAAATAGGCAGTCGGCAGTCGATTTGCCGACAGCCCGACGCCGACTGCCCTTCCCGTAGAGTCAGGAGCCCGCATGACCGCCGAACCAAAGGCCGCATTGCCCGAATCGCCCTCGTCCGCCGCTCCTTCGGCGTTGGCGACGCGATCGGTCAAGGAGGCGGCGGCCTTTCTGTTCGACCAGCTCGTCGGCGTGGTGAAGCGTCACCAGCCAGAGATCGCGCCGGTGCTGCGCGGCTTCGGCTCCTCCGCCGGCCTGCCGCCGGCGTCGATGGCGCGGGCGCTGCAGGCGCAGGGCATATGGTTCCAGCTTCTGTCGATCGCCGAGCAGGCCTCGGCCATGCGCCGGCGCCGCACGATCGAGCGCGCCAAGGGCCGCGACGAATTGCTCGGCTCCTTCGCCCATGTGCTCGCCGACGCCGCCAAGACCGGCGTCACCGCCGATGAGATTCGCGCGCAGCTCAAATCGCTGCGCATACGTCCCGTCATCACCGCCCATCCGACCGAGGCCAAGCGCGTCACCGTCCTCGAGAAGAACCGCAGGATCTATCTGCTGCTCAAGGACCTCGAATCCTCGCGCTGGACCGATCGCGAGCGCGCCGCCCGCATCGGCGCCGTCGGCGACCAGATCGAGCTCCTGTGGCTCACCGGCGAATTGCATCTCGAGAAGCCGACCGTCGAGCACGAGGTCGCCTGGGGCCTGCATTTCTTCGCCGAGAATCTCTTCGATCTCGCGCCGGAGATGCTCGCCGCCTTCGAGAGCGCGCTCGCCGCTCACTATCCCAATGAGCGCTTCGACGTGACGCCCTTCTTCCAATTCGGCTCCTGGATCGGCGGCGACCGCGACGGCAATCCTTTCGTCACCAATGCGGTGACGCGCGAGACGATGATCGTCAACGCGCTCGCGAGCCTCGACTATTATCGCCAGCGCGTGCTCGACCTCGCCCGCGTGCTGTCGATCAGCGAGAGTTCGGTGACGATTCCGGCCGAGTTCCGCGCCGCGCTGGAGGCGCAGCTCGCCGCGGTCGCGGACGCCGACAGGATCAGGACGCGCAATCAGGGCGAGGCCTTCCGTCAATATCTCTCCTGCGTGCTGCGCAAGCTCGACGAGACGATTCTCGCGACCAAGGGCGAGCCGAAAGGCCGGCCGCGCTACGCCAACGCCGACGAGCTCATTCACGATCTGCGCATTCTCGAGCAGGGTCTCACCGAGAGCCGCAGCGCCTCGCTCGCCGCCGATCTGGTGCGGCCGGCGCGCCGCGCCGTCGAGATTTTCCGCTTCAGCACCGTGCGTCTCGATCTGCGCGAGAATACGACGCGCACCAATAACGCCCTGCGCGACATTCATCGCGTCAAGACCGGCAAGGACGCGCCCGACGTCGATTCGCCCGAGTGGCGGGCCTGGCTCATCGCCGAGCTGGCGCAGCCGCGCAGCGGCGTTCCGCTCGCCGGCCTCTCGCCCGAGTCGCAGGACACGCTCGACATGTTCGCGCTCGTCGCGGATATGCGCTCGCGGCTCGATCGCGAGGCTTTCGGCAGCTTCATCCTCTCCATGACCCATTCGGTCGCCGATGTTCTCGGCGCCTATGTGCTGGCGAAGGAGGGCGGCCTCTATCTCGACGAAGCCGGCCTCGAGCTCTGCACCCTGCCCATCGTGCCGCTGTTCGAGACGATCCCCGATCTGCGCGCCGCGCCCGTCATCATGCGCGAGCTATTGCGCGTGCCCGTCGTGCGCCGCAGCACACGCTGGCAGGGCAATGTGCAAGAGGTGATGATCGGCTATTCCGACTCCAACAAGGACGGCGGTTTTCTCTCGTCGAACTGGGAGCTCGCGAAAGCGCAATCGAAGCTCACGCGCCTCGGCGAGGAACTCGGCGTCGCCATCGCCTTCTTCCACGGCCGCGGCGGCTCGGTCAGCCGCGGCGGCGCGCCGACCGGCCACGCCATCGCCGCGCAGCCGGCGGGCTCGATTCGCGGCCGCTTCCGCGTCACCGAGCAGGGCGAGGTCGTCTCCTTCAAATACGCCAATCGCGGCACGGCGGCCTATCAGCTGGAGCTGCTGGCGAGCAGCGTCTTCGCCCATGCGTTGAAATCCGAGCGCGAGGACGCGCTGGTGCCGCGCGCGGAATTCGACGACGCGCTCGAGGCTTTGTCCGGCGCGTCGCTCGCGGCTTACGGCAAATTCATCGCCGATCCCGATCTCGTCGCCTATTTCCAGGCGGCGAGCCCGCTCGAGGAAATCTCGCTGCTCAATATCGGCTCGCGGCCGGCGCGGCGTTTCGGCGCGCGCAGCCTCGCCGATCTGCGCGCCATCCCCTGGGTCTTCGCCTGGGCGCAGAATCGCCATGCGATCACCGGCTGGTACGGCGTCGGCTCCGGCCTTTCGAGCTTCATCGAGGTGCGCGGGGAGCGCGGGCTGCAGCTCCTGCATCGCATGTTCGAGGATTCGCGGCTCTTCCGCCTCATCCTCGACGAGGTGGAGAAGACGCTCGCGCTCGTCGATCTCGGCATTGCGCGGCAATACGCTTCGCTCGTCGCCGACGAGGCCGTGCGCAAGAAGATCTTCTCGGCGATCGAGGCCGAATATCACCTCACCTGCGAGAGCGTGCTGCGCATCACCGGCTCCGGCGAGATCGGCGCGCGCTTCACCGATTATCAGGCGCGGCTCGCGCATCGCCTCGCCACGATCAACGAAGTCAACCGCGAGCAGGTGGAATTGCTGCGCCAGTTCCGCACCACGGAAGAAGAGGCGCTGAAGGAGGAATACAAGTCGGCTCTGCTGCTGTCGATCAGCTGCATCGCCGCCGGCCTCGGCGCCACCGGATAAACTCTTACAGAGGGAAAGGAAGTAGTCATGAGCTTCACTTTGATCGAGCAGGCGACGCCGCGTCTCCATCGCTCCGAGCTCGCCGTTCCGGGCTCCGCCCCCGGCATGTTCGAGAAGGCCGCGGCCTCCAAGTCCGACCAGGTCTTCCTCGACCTCGAGGACGCCGTCGCTCCGGACGACAAGGAGCAGGCGCGCAAGAACATCATCCAGGGCCTCAACGACATCGATTGGGGCAATAAGACGATGACGCTGCGCATCAACGGCCTCGATACGCATTACGCCTATCGGGACGTCGTCGATGTCGTCGAGAACTGCCCGCGTCTCGACGTGATCCTCATTCCGAAGGTCGGCGTTCCGCAGGACGTCTACGCCATCGACATGCTGGTCACGCAGATCGAGCAATATAAAAAGCGCACCAAGCGCATCGGCTTCGAGCTTCTGATCGAGACCGCGCTCGGCATGGCCAATGTCGAGGCGATCGCTCAGGCGTCGAAGCGCAATGAGGCGCTCTCCTTCGGCGTCGCCGATTACGCCGCTTCGACCCGCGCCCGCACCACCGTCATCGGCGGCGTGAACCCGGATTACGGCGTTCTCTCGGACAAGGACGCCGAGGGCAATCGCCAATATTTCTGGGCCGATCAGTGGCATGCGGCGCAGACGCGCTTCCTCGTCGCCGCGCGCGCCTATGGCCTGCGTCCCATCGACGGTCCCTTCGGCGACTTCGGCGATCCGGACGGCTATATCGCCGCCGCCAAGCGCGCGGCTGTGCTGGGCTTCGAGGGCAAATGGGCGATCCATCCCTCGCAGATCGATCTCGCGAACCAGGTCTTCACGCCTTCCGAGGCGGAAGTGAAGAAGGCCCGCCGCATTCTCGAGGCGATGGAGCAGGCGGCCAAGGAAGGCCGCGGCGCCGTGTCGCTCGACGGCCGCCTGATCGACATCGCCAGCATCCGCATGGCGCAGGCGCTGATCGACAAGGCGAACCAGATCGGCGCCGCGTAAAGGCGGGGCAATCGGCCCGACCCTCATCCGACCCCCATTTCACGGGGCCACCTCCTCCCGCTCTGCGGGAGGAGGGAGAACCGCGAGGGCGAGCGAGTGCTGCGATCGTTAGAAGCATCGCCGGGTTGGCATTTTTCTCCCACTCGTGGGAGAAGGTGGCCCGGCGAAGCCGGGTCGGATGAGGGTCGCATGCCGACGCGAGTCTCGAAGTCGAAGACTGCTTTCGCGAGAAGGCTTCGACGTGAGATGACGAATGCCGAGGAAATCCTCTGGCGTTCGCTCCGCGGCTCGGCGCTCGATGGATTGAAATTCCGGCGGCAGGTCCCGATCGGGAATTATGTCGCGGACTTTCTCTGTGTCGAGCAGAGGCTGATCGTCGAGCTCGACGGCCGGCCGCATGAAGATGAAGCCCGACGCCGTCATGACGCGATCCGCGATCGCTGGCTGCGAGATCGCGGCTATTTCGTGCTCCGCCTCGACAACGACCTCGTGATCGGCGGCGGAAACATTCCGTTGGAGCGCATCCGCGAAGCCGTCAAAGCGATCTCGGAGCGGCGCGAGCCCTCATCCGACCCCGCTTCGCGGGGCCACCTTCTCCCGCAAGCGGGAGAAGGGAGAACGTCGAGATCGTAGATTTTTCGCGGGATGTTCGACGCGCCCCTTCCTTCTCCCGCAGGGAGAAGGTGGCCCTCGCGTCAGCGAGGTCGGATGAGGGTCGGCGAAGCGATCCGGATTCCGTTGGAAACTCTTCGCAACGCGGCTAGAACGATTCGCGGATCGGCGCGAGCCCTCATCCGACCCCGCTTCGCGGGGCCACCTTCTCCCACTCGTGGGAGAAGGGAGAACGGCGAGATTCAGGGATTAGTCAATGTCCGAAGACCACCGCACGCTTCTCCGCGCCATGTTCGACGCCGCCGTCGGCGCGGCGCATCCTTCCGTCTGCCTGCCGCCCTTCCTCGAGAAGATCGCGCCGCCCAAAGGCCGGACCATCGTCGTCGGCGCGGGCAAGGCGGCGGCCGCCATGGCCGCGGCGGTGGAAAAGCATTGGCCGCATCCGCTCGAGGGTCTCGTCGTCACCCGCTATGAGCATGGCGCCCCCACCTCGAAGATCGAGGTGATCGAGGCCTCCCATCCGGTGCCGGACGCCGCCGGCCGCGCCGCCGCGGGCCGCATCCTGCAGAAGGTCCAGGGCCTCACCGAGGACGATCTCGTGCTCGCGCTCATTTCCGGCGGCGGCTCGGCGCTGATGGCGCTGCCGGCCGAGGGCGTCACGCTCGAAGAAAAGCAGGCCGTCAACAAGGCGCTGCTCAAGTGCGGCGCGAACATTTCCGAGATGAATTGCGTGCGCAAGCACCTCTCCGCCATCAAGGGCGGCCGCCTCGCCCGCGCCGCGGCGCCGGCCAAGGTCGTCGCGCTCATGATCTCCGACGTGCCGAACGATGATCTCTCGGTCATCGCCTCCGGCCCCACCGTGCCGGACCGGACGACGCGCGAGGACGCGCTCGCCGTCATCGCCAAATATAAGATCGACGCGCCGGCCGCCGTGCTCGCGCATCTGGCGAAACCCGATTGCGAGACGCCCAAGCCCGGCGACGAGATTTTCGATCGCGTCGAAAATATTCTCATCGCGACGCCCCAGGTTTCGCTGGACGCCGCCGCCGAGGTCGCCCGCAAGGCCGGATTCGCGCCCTTGATCCTCGGCGATCTCGAGGGCGAGTCGCGCGACGTTGCGCTGGTCCACGCCGGCATAGCGCGGCAGATCGCCCGCCATGCGCAGCCGATCGCCCCGCCCGTCGCCATCATCTCCGGCGGCGAGACCACCGTCACCGTGCGCGGCAACGGCAAGGGCGGCCGCGACGCCGAATTCCTGCTGGCGCTGACGCTGGCGCTCGAGGGCTTCGGCGGCGTCTCGGCGATCGCCTGCGACACCGACGGCATAGACGGCAGCGAGGACAACGCCGGCGCCATTATGACGGCGGATTCGTTCGAGCGCGCCGCAAAGCTCGGCGTCGACCTCAAGGCGCTCTTCGCCAATAACGACGCCTATACCGCCTTCGAGAAGCTCGGCGATCTCCTCGTCACCGGAGCGACACGCACCAATGTGAACGACTTTCGCGTCATCCTCGTGCCCGGCCGGGCGGGCTGAGGGGTTTGCGAGCTTGCCCGCGGCGGCCGTTATAATATAACATTCGGAAATGAACCGACCGCAATCGGCGACTTTCCACAAGCCCGTGACCGCCGCGCCTTCTCGTCGGAAGGCGTTCGACGACCGCCTCTCGCTGCTGCGACTGTCGGCGGTCGAACGGCTTTTCGGCGCGGCGGGCGTGATGGCGCTGCTCTGGGCCGCCGTCTATTGGGCGCTGAACTGAGGCGCGACGCATGGGCTCGGCTTCGATCCGCCTCGAGAATGTGACGCTCGGCTATGAGCGCCGGCCCGCGGTGCATCATCTTTCCGGCGTCGTCGAGCCCGGCGCGGCGCTCGCCGTCTGCGGGCCCAATGGCGCCGGCAAATCCACTTTGCTGAAAGGCCTCGCCGGCCTGCTCGCGCCGATCGGCGGCCGCATCTGCTGGAACGCGCTCTCGCCGCGCGATATCGCCTATCTGCCGCAATCGGCCGAGATCGATCACGCCTTTCCGATCGATGTGCTGGATTTCGTCGCCATGGGCGCGATGCGCCGCATCGGCCTGTTCGGCCGCGTCGGTCGCAACGAGCGGGCGCGCGTCGCCGCGGCCATCGCTTCGGTCGGTCTCGAAGGCTTCGAGACCCGCCAGATCGGCACGCTCTCCGGCGGCCAGATGCAGCGCGCCCTGTTCGCGCGGCTGCTGGTCGAGGATTGCCCGGTCATTCTGCTCGACGAGCCTTTCGGCGCGATCGACGCCAGGACGATCGATGATCTCATAAAGATCATCGCCCGCTGGCGCGAGGAGGGCCGCACCGTCGTCGCCGTTCTGCATGAGCTCGATCTCGCCCGCCGCGCCTTTCCGCAGACGCTGCTGCTGGCGCGCGAGCCCATTTTCTGGGGCGCGACGCGCGAGGCCCTGTCTGAGGCGCGCCTCGCCGAGGCGAGCCGCATGGTCGAGGCTTTCGATCGCGACGCGGAGGAGTGCCAGCGCGACGAGGCCCCTCATGCTGCATGAGGTCTTCATCGCGCCCTTTCTCGACTATGAATTCATGCGCCGCGCGCTCGTCGGCGCGCTGGCGCTGGCGATCTCCGGCAGTCCGCTCGGCGTCTTCCTGATCCTGCGGCGCATGTCGCTCGCCGGCGACGCGCTCTCGCACGCCGTCCTGCCGGGCGCGGCGCTCGGCTATCTCGCCTGCGGCCTCTCGCTGCCGGCCATGACCTTCGGCGGGCTCGCCGCGGGCCTCGCCGTCGCCGTCGCCTCGAGCGCGGCGGCGCGCTGGACGGCGCTGCGCGAGGACGCCTCGCTCGCCGCCTTCTATCTCGTCTCGCTCGCGCTCGGCGTCGCCCTCGTCTCCCTCAAGGGCTCCAATGTCGATCTGCTGCATGTGCTCTTCGGCTCCGTGCTCGCGCTCGACGACGCCACGCTGATCTTCCTCGCGGCGATCGCCAGCTTCACGCTGGCGGCGCTCGCTCTCGCCTATCGGGCGCTGGCGCTGGACACGCTCGATCCTCTCTTCGCGCGGCGCGCGAGCCGGCTCGGCGAGTGGATCCCTTTCGCCTTTCTGGCGCTCGTGGTGCTCAATCTGGTCGCCGGCTTCCACGCGCTCGGCACGCTGATGGCGGTCGGAATCATCATGCTGCCGGCGGCCTCGGCGCGGCTGTGGACGCGC
Organism: Methylosinus sp. Ce-a6; assembly: GCF_009811655.1. Lineage (GTDB taxonomy): Bacteria > Pseudomonadota > Alphaproteobacteria > Rhizobiales > Beijerinckiaceae > Methylosinus. The sequence goes on from NZ_BGJX01000006.1 coordinate 142,744, forward strand.
GACCTCACCGCCGCGCTGCCGCTCGCCGCGGCCATCGGCGCAGCCTCGTCCTATCTCGGCCTCGTCCTGTCTTTCCGCTTCGGCCTCGCCGCCGGCCCGGTCATCATCCTCGTTGCGGGCGGCGCCTATTTTTTCTCGCTCGTTTTCGGACGGACGGGGGGTATCATTCGGCTGCGCAGGCCGGAACGCCATTTGGAGGGGTGACGCATGGATAGCTCGCCTTCCCGGCCCCGTCCTCTGTCGAGGCGCGGGCTGCTCGTCGCCGCGCTCACGCTCCTCGCCCCGCCGGTCTTCGCGCAGCCCGCGCCGGCGGCGCCGCGGCTCCCCGTCGTCGCGAGCTTCTCCATTCTCGGCGATCTCGTCCGCTCCGTGGGCGGCGACCGCGTCGATGTCGCGACCATCGTCGGAGCGGATGGCGACGCCCATGTCTATCAGCCGACCCCGCAAGACGGGCGCCGTCTCGCCGCGGCGAATATCGTCTTCGTCAACGGTCTCGGTTTCGAAGGCTGGATCGACCGACTCGTCTCCGCCTCCAAGACCAAGGCGCGCATCCTGGTCGCGAGCCGAGCCGTCACGCCCCGCAAGGAGGGCGAGGGGATCGATCCGCACGCCTGGCAGGACGTCGCCAATGTCAAAATCTATATCGCCAACATAAGAGACGCGCTCGTCGAGGCCGATCCGGACGGCGCCGAGCGCTATAAGGCCAACGCCGCGGCTTATCTCCACGCGCTCGGCGCGCTCGACGCCGAGATCGTCGCGGCGATCGGCGCGATTCCGCGCGCGCGTCGCCGCATCGTCTCCACGCATGACGCTTTCGGCTATTTTTCGGCGCGCTATGGCGTCGACTTCATCGCGCCGCAGGGCGTCTCCACCGATGCGGAGGCGAGCGCGCGCGACCTCGCCCGCATCGTCGATGCGGTGAAGTCGCATAAGGTCGCGGCCGTCTTCCTCGAGAATGTCGTCGATCCCCGCCTCGCGCGGCGCATAGCGGCGGAGACGGGGGCGAAGGTCGGCGGCACGCTCTATTCGGACGCGCTCTCCGCGCCGGACGGGCCGGCGTCGACCTATATCCGGCTGATGCGCCACAATGTGACGGAGCTGACGAACGCGCTCGCGCCGTGAGAGGCCCCTCGCCCTTCCGACGGCTTTCCGCCGGATTTTCGGCTATACTGGCCGAAGTCGCGCCGACGACGGCGCGCCGCGGAGCCTTGCCCCATGCGATTTCATGTCTCTATCGGCGCAGCTTTTTGCGTATTCTGTCTCTCTGTGCTCTCGGCCGCAGCGGATGATATCCCACATCGCAAGGCCGGGCTCTGGCGGATCGAGCACATGTCGCAGGGCGTTCCCTCGCCGCTCGGCGCGATGGAAATGTGCGTCGACGAGAAGACCGACGACATCATGCGCCAGCGCTTCGGCGACCGGGAGCAGAAATGCGAGAAGACGAGCTTCGGCGCGAGGGCGACAAATATCGCATGAGCGCCGTCTGCGAAATGGAGCAGACGGTGGCGACGACGGAAGGGACCTTCACCGGCGACTTCAATTCCGCCTATCGCGCCGAGATCCACGTCGCCTTCGACCCGCCGCTGCATGCGCGCGCCTCCTCCGACATAATAATGGAAGCGAAATGGCTCGGCCCCTGCAAGCCGGGCCAGAAACCGGGCGACATGGACGCGCCGGGGCTGAAGGCGGTCGGTGGGCCGGGCGGACAGATGAACATTCGAGAGCTCATGAAGATGCGCGACCAGCTCCGCAAGGGCGCGCAATAGGAGTTACGCCTTGACCGACAAGATTCCCGTCACCGTCCTGACCGGCTATCTCGGCGCCGGCAAGACGACGCTGCTGAACCGCATCCTCACCGAAGAGCACGGCCGGCGCTACGCCGTCATCGTCAATGAATTCGGTGAGATCGGCATAGACAATGACCTCGTCGTCGGCGCGGACGAGGAAATCTTCGAGATGAACAACGGCTGCATCTGCTGCACCGTGCGCGGCGATCTCATCCGCATCATCGAAGGCCTGCTGAAACGTCGCGGCAAATTCGACGCCATCATCGTGGAGACGACGGGCGTCGCCGATCCCGCGCCGGTGGCGCAGACCTTCTTCGTCGACGCCGATGTGAAGGAGGCCGCTCGGCTCGACGCGGTGGTCACGCTCGCCGACGCGAAATTCCTGGCCGAGCGTCTCGCCGACGCGCCGGAGGCGAAGAGTCAGATCGCCTTCGCCGATGTCATCGTGCTGAACAAGACCGATCTGGTCACGAGCGAGGAACTCGCCGAGGTGGAGGGGCGCATTCGCGCGATCAACCCCTATGCGACACTGCATCGCGCTGTGAAGGCGGAGGTGCCGATAGAGGCGGTGCTGGAGCGCAACGCCTTCGATCTCGATCGCATCCTCGAGATCGAGCCGCGTTTCCTCGAGATCGAGGAGCATGACCACCACGATCACGACCATCATCACGGGCATGATCACGAGTGCGGGCCGGACTGCGGCCACGATCATCACCATGAGCATGACCATCACGATCACGCGCATCATCACGACGACCACGGCCATGGCGGCGGGCTGAAGCATTATCACGACGAGGAGATGGGCTCGGTCTCGCTTCTTCACGAGGGCGAGCTCGATCCCGATCTCTTCGTGCCGTGGCTGAATGAATTCGTTCAGCGCGAAGGTCCGGACATTCTGCGCTGCAAGGGCATCGTCGCCTTCACGGATGAGCCGAAGCGATTCGTCTTCCAGGGCGTGCATATGATCCTGGACGGCGACCTGCAGCGCGAATGGCGCGCCGATGAGAAGCGCAGCGCGCGCCTCGTCTTCATCGGCCGCAAGCTGAAGGAGGAGGCGATCCGCGAGAGCTTCGAAAGGGAAGTGCTTCGGCGGGCGTAGGAGGCCGTCAGTGCGAGGAGCGTAAGCGACGAAGCAATCCAGAGCCGCCCCACGGCTCTGGATTGCTTCGCTGCGCTCGCAATGACCTCTCGCGAGTGGTGAGGGGAGCGCCCTCCACCCGTGCTATTCCGCCGCTTCCTTGTCCTGACGCGCGAGGCGCTCGGCCTTCAGCAATTCCGCCACCAGGAAGGCGACCTCGATCGCCTGCTCGGCGTTGAGGCGCGGATCGCAGGTCGTGTCGTAGCGCATATGCAGCTCGTGCTCGGAGAGCTCGCGCGCGCCGCCGATGCATTCGGTGACGTTCTGCCCGGTCATCTCGAGGTGAATGCCGCCGGCATAGGTTCCTTCGGCGCGGTGGACGTCGAAGAAATTGCGGATCTCCGCCATCACGCGGTCGAAAGGCCGAGTCTTGCGGCCGCCGGCGCTGATCGTGTTGCCGTGCATCGGATCGCAGCACCAGACGACATTGCGCCCCTCGCGCGCGACGGCGCGCAGGATCGGCGGCAGCGCCTCGGCCGCCTTGTCGGCGCCGAAGCGGCAGATGAGCGTCAGCCGCCCGGCCTCGTTCTGCGGATCGAGCTTGTCGATGAGGCGCAGCAGCGCGTCCGGCTTCAGGCTCGGCCCGCATTTGAGGCCGATCGGATTCTGCACGCCGCGGAGATATTCGATATGCGCGCCGTCCTCCTGGCGCGTGCGGTCGCCGATCCAGAGGAAATGGCCGGAGGTCGCGAAATAGCCGCCCTCAAGCGAATCGACGCGCGTCAGCGCCTGCTCATAGCCGAGCAGCAACGCCTCGTGCGAGGTGTAGAAATCCGTCTGCCTGAGCTCCGGATGATGCTCCGGATCGAGGCCGATGGCGCGCATGAAGCCGAGCGTCTCGCTGATATGGTCGGCGAGCTGCGAATAGCGATCGGAGAGCGGGCTGTTACGCACGAAGCCCAGCATCCAGCGATGGGCGTTGACGAGATTGGCGAAGCCGCCGGTCGCAAAAGCGCGGATGAGATTGAGCGTCGCGGCCGATTGCCGATAGGCCATCATCTGCCGCTGCGGATCGGGCGTGCGCGCCTGCGCCGTGAATTCAATGTCGTTGACGATGTCGCCGCGATAGCTCGGCAGCTCGACGTCGCCCTGCTTCTCGAAAGGCGCGGAGCGCGGCTTGGCGAATTGGCCGGCGATGCGGCCGACCTTCACCACGGGCGAGGCCGCGGCGTAAGTGAGCACCACCGCCATCTGCAGGAAGACACGGAAGAAATCGCGAATGTTATCGGCCGAATGCTCGCTGAAGCTCTCGGCGCAATCGCCGCCCTGCAACAGAAAGGCGCGGCCGGCCGCGACCTCGCCGAGCGCGCGCTTCAGGCTGCGCGCCTCGCCCGCGAAGACGAGGGGCGGAAATCCGGCGAGCTGCCGCTCGACTTCCGCGAGCGCCGCCTGGTCCTGATAGACGGGCGTCTGCTCGATCGGCTTCGCTCTCCAGCTTCCCGGCGTCCAATTCTCCACGATCGTCTCGCTCCTGCTTCCCGCGCGGCCGCTTCCCTGCCCGCGCCAGCTATACAGGACCGGGACGGGGGACGCGACATTTTTGCCGCCTGCGCGCCGGCCGACCTCGAGCGCGGCCGTCGGACTCGCAGACGGGGAGCGGCGAGAGACGCGCTTTACGCGGTCTCCACTCGGGCGAAGAAGTCGCAGATGCGCGGGACGATGTCGCGGCGGAAGCGCGAGCCGTTGAACACGCCGTAATGGCCGACGCCCTCCTGCAGATAATGCTGCTTGCGGGCGTCGGGGATGTTCAGGCAGAGCTCCTGCGCGGCGAAGGTCTGGCCGACGCCGGAAATATCGTCCTTCTCGCCCTCCACCGTCAGCAGAGCGGTGCGACTTATGGCCGAAAGATCGATGATCTCGCCGCGATGGCGCAATAGCCCGCGCGGAATCTCGTGGCGGATGAACACCTTCTCCACGGTCTCCAGATAAAATTCCGCGTCGAGGTCCATCACGGCGAGATATTCGTCGTAGAAATCGCGATGCTTTTCGGCCGAGTCGCCGTCGCCCTCGACGAGATGGTTGAACATTTCGAGATGAGCGGCGACATGCCGCTCGAGATTCATCGCCATGAAGCCCGAGAGCTGCAGGAAGCCCGGATACACCTTGCGCCCGAGCCCGGCGTGGGGAAAGGGCACGGAGTGGATGCAATTGCGATGGAACCAGTCGACGCCGCGCTCCACCGCGAGGCGGTTGACCGCCGTCGGGCTGCGGCGCGGATCGATGGGTCCGCCCATCAGCACCATCGAATCCGGCGCGTCGACGCCGCCCTCGCCATCCAGCGCCGCGACCGCGCAGATGAGCGGCACGGAGGCCTGACAGACGCCGAGCGTATGCAGAGGCGTCCCGTCATGGCGCTTGGAGAGCAGGCGCAGCGCGTCGATCAGATAGTCGATGTAGTCGTCGAGGCCGAAGACGCCCTTCTCGATCGGCACGGAGCGGGCGTCGCTCCAATCGGTGATGTAGACGTCGTGGCTCGGCAGGAAAGCCTCGACCGTGCCGCGCAACAGCGTCGCATAATGGCCGGACATCGGCGCGACGATGAGCAGCTTCGACTGCTTCGGCGCCTCGCCCTGAAACTGGCGCCGGAAATGCATGAGCCTGCAGAAGGGACGGTCCTCGACGATCTCCTCGACGATGGGCGTGGCGACGCCGTCGATCTGCGTCTGCGAGAAGCCGAAAGCCGGCTTGCCGTAACGACGCGTCATGCGCTCGAAGAGCTCGGCCGCCGCAGCGACCCCGCGGCCCACGGAGGTGTGCGAGAACGGATTGAACGGGTTCTTGAATGTCGTGAGAGTGGCGTCCGACATCGCCCTCGCCGGGGCGAACGCCAGATGCATCATCTCGTACAACTGGTAAGACAGCCGGTCCATTTCGCCACGCTCCCATTCATGCGCCGCGCCCGCTCGTCGCGGGTTCTTTTGCTGCGCACAAAGAAAGAAACTATAGCATAGTCAAGCTGGAATGAAATGAATTCTGGCAATGAATTGCGCTAGGCGCCGAAATTTTTCTCTTATGCCTATTTATTCAGCAGCAGGGCCGCGCTCGCAAACAGACCGATCAACATGGCCGTCGCGGCCCAAAAAATTCTAAGAGCGCGACGAATGTCGACCGGCGCGGCGTCGCAACGGCCCGCGCCGAGCCAGGCGCCGTCCACCTCCAGCATCCTATAGGCCCGCGGACCGCCCAGCCTCAAGCCGAGCGCGCCGGCCATCGCCGCCTCCGGCCAGCCGGCGTTGGGCGAAGCATGTGCGCCCGCGTCGCGGCGGCAGGTCGAGATCGCGGCTGCGAAGGAGGCTCCCGTCAGAGCCGCGCCCGCGGCGAGAAGGACCGCCGAGAGGCGCGCGGCCGGGAGATTGAGGAGATCGTCCAGTCGGGCGCTCGCCCAGCCGAACGCTTCGTGTCGCATCGTCCTGTGGCCTATCATGCTGTCGGCCGTGTTTACAGCCTTGTATATGAGCGCTCCGGGCAGGCCGAACAAGATCGTCGCGAGCGCCGGGGCGACGACGCCATCCGAGAAATTCTCGGCGAGACTTTCGATCGCCGCTCGGCTCACGCCGGCCTCGTCGAGCCGCGAGACGTCGCGGCCGACGATGCGCGCGACGCTGGCGCGGCCGCGCTCCAAAGAGCCGTCGAGCTCGTCCGCGACATTCTTCACATGCGCATAGAGGCTGCGCTGCGCATAGAGGCTCGAGGTCAGCACGGCGAGCGGCAGGAGGCCGAAAGGCAGCGCGAGGCAGACCCGCTGCAACAGCAGGCCCGCGCCGAAAGCCACGGAAACGACGATCATGATCGCGCCGACGCCGGCGAGACGGCGCAGCAGCTCCGGCGCGCCGTCGCGATTGAGCAGGCGGTCGAGCGCCGCGATCAGCGCGCCGATCCAGGCGACCGGATGGCCGATCGCGGCGAAGAGCGGGGGCGGATAGCCGACCGCCGCCTCGATCGCGAGGCCGAGCGCGGCGAGCGCCAGATGATCCGCCAGAGCGTCGAGCAAAAGTCAGCGGCCGTAGAGGCCGGTGAGGCTCGCCTTGGCGAGGACGTTCTGATTGACGATGAAGCCGACGAGCGAGGCCGTCGCGCCATCGGGCGCCTCCACCTTCTCGACGCCGAGCGCATAGACGGTGAAGACATAGCGATGCGGCGGATCGCCGACCGGCGGGCACGGTCCGCCCCAGTGGGAAAAGCCATAGTCGCTGCGGATCTGCTTCGCGCCCGTTGGCAGGCCGGCGCCGTCCGCCGTTCCGGCGCCCTGCTTCAAAGAGCGCGCGGAGGGCGGAATATCGACGACGAGCCAATGCCAGAAGCCGGCGCCGCCGGTCGGCGCGTCCGGATCATGGCAAAAGAGCGCGAAGCTCTTCGTGCCCGCCGGCGGCTCGCTCCAATTCAGCTCCGGCGAGACATTGTCGCCCGTCCCGCCGAAGTCGTTGAAAACGAATTTGCGGTCGATGGTCGCGCCATCGGCGATATCGGGGCTCGCGAGCGCGAAACCGCCGCCCGCAGCCTCCGCCGGCGCGAGGACGATCTGGAATTCGAGAAGATTGCGCATTTTGGCCCCCCTGTCTCGCGGATGACGACGGCGTGGTTCGCCCGCCGTCTTCTAGTCCAACTCGCGCGCAGTGTCGCGAGGGGACAATGCGGTTTATGTGTCGGCCATGACAGATGCGCCGAACAAACCGCCGCTGCGCCGCGGCTGGACCACGGGCGCCTGCGCCACGGCGGCGGCGCGGGCGGCTTTTTCCGCGCTCGTCACAGGCCGCGAGCCGCCCGATCCCGTCGAGATCGGCCTGCCGGGCGGCCGCCGCGTCGCCTTCGCCCTCGCCGAATTCACGCGGCGGGAAGACTATGCCGAGGCCGGCGTGGTGAAGGACGCCGGCGACGATCCGGACGTCACCCATGGCGCGCTGATCCGCGCGCGGGTGCGGCGGGCGGCGGCGGGCGCCGGGGTGACCTTCGCGGCCGGCCCCGGCGTCGGCATGGTGACGCGTCCCGGCCTGCCGCTGCCGCCCGGCGAGCCGGCCATAAATCCGGTCCCCCGCGCCATGATGCGCCAAGCGATCGCAGAGGCCGCCGCCGAGCTCGGCGCGACGCCGGACGCCACAATCGAAATTTCCGTCGACAAGGGGGAGGAGCTCGCCCGCTCGACGCTCAACGGACGGCTCGGCATAATCGGCGGGCTCTCCATTCTCGGCACGACGGGTATCGTCGTGCCCTATTCCTGCTCCGCCTGGATCGACGCCATCCATCGGGGCGTGGACGTCGCCCGCGCCTGCGGCCTCGCGCATATCGCCGCGACCACCGGATCCACCTCGGAAGAGGCCGTGCGCGAGCTCTACGGCCTGCCGGAGGCGGCGCTGATCGAAATGGGGGATTTCGCCGGCGGGCTGCTGAAATATCTACGCGCGCATCCGGTTCCGCTCGTGACGATCGCCGGCGGCTTCGCCAAGCTGACCAAGCTCGCGCAAGGGCGCCTCGATCTCCATTCCGGCCGCTCTTCCGTCGATCTCGCCGATCTCGCGACCACCGCGCGCGACGCGGGCGCGCCGGAGGCGGTCTGCGAGGCGATCCGGAACGCCAATAGCGCGCTCGAGGCGCTGGCGAGCGCGCGCGCCGTCGGACTGGACCTTGCTTCGCCGATCGCGCGCCGTGCGTGGGACGCCGCCGCCGGCGTTCTCGCAAATGCGGCGACCAGGCTCGAGATCATCGTCGTCGGCCGCGACGGCGCCATACTCGCGCGCTCTTCCTGCCGGCCGGCGATTCGAGCAGAGGACGAAGCCGAGTGAGAGTGAACAAGTGAACAAGCCCGCTTTCGGATTTTCACGCACGGATCTCACCCGCGGCGAAATTCTGACGATCATGGTCGGGCTCGGCCTCGCCATGCTGCTCTCGGCGCTCGACCAGACGATCGTCGCCACCGCGCTGCCGACGATCGGCCAGGACTTGGACGATTTCGCCCATCTGCCCTGGATCGTCACCGCCTATCTCATCGCCGCCACCACGGTGACGCCGCTCTATGGCAAGCTCGCCGATATTCACGGCGTGCGGGTGATGCTGCTCATCGGCATATTCACTTTCGTGCTCGGCTCGATCTTCTGCGCGCTGTCGCCGAGCCTCACGGCGCTAGCCGTCGCCCGCGCCGTGCAGGGCATGGGCGGGGGCGGGCTCATCGCGCTGGCGCAGACGATCATCGCTGATCTCGTCAGCGTGCGCGAGCGCGGCCGCGCGCTCAGCTATTTGTCCATCGTCTTCGCCGGCGCCAGCGTCGGCGGCCCGATCCTCGGCGGCGTGTTCGCCGAATATCTGCATTGGTCGCTGATCTTCTGGATCAATCTGCCGCTCGGCCTCGCCGCTTTCTTCATGACCTATTTCAAGCTGGGGCGGCTGCCGCTACGCCGCCATCCGCATCGCGTCGATCTCTTCGGCGCGGCGCTGCTGGTCATCGCCTCGATCGCCTCGCTGCTGGCGCTCTCCTGGGGCGGCGTGCGCTATCCCTGGAGCTCGACGCCCATTCTCGCTCTGCTCGCCGCGGCGCTCGCCGGCTGGACGGTCTTCGCCTGGCGCAACAAGACGGCCGAGGAGCCGCTCATTCCGCTCGCCGTGCTCGCCGACGCGGTCATTCGCAACGCCATTCTCGCCGGCGGCTTCGGCCTCGGGACCTTCGTCGCGCTGACCATGTTCATGCCGATCTATTTCGAGGGCGCGCTGCGCCTTTCGGCCGATGAGTCCGGCTTCGCGCTGATCCCGCTCACAGTGGCGACGGTGACGGGCGCCGCGATCTCCGGAAGGCTGCTCAGCCGCGTGCGTCACTACAAGGCCGCGCCGCTCGCCGCGCTCGCCGCGGCCTTCGTCTCTCTGCTCGCTGCGCGGCAATTCCTCGCCGATCTGCCGCTCGCGGCGCTGGACGCGCTGCTGGCGATCGTCGGCCTCGGCGTCGGAGCCATGCTGCCGGTGACGACCGTCTGCGTGCAGAGCGCGGCGCCGGGGCATGATCTCGGCACGGCGACGGCGGTGATGCAATTCTCGCGGCAGCTCGGCGCCGCGCTGATCGTCGCGGTCTTCGGCGCGATCGTGATCGGCGCCGGCCATGGCGCGCTCGTGGCGCAAGCGGCGACCGGCGCCGATGTCGAGGCGTTGCGCGAGACCTTTCGCGCCGCCTTTCTCGTCGGCGCATTCTTCATCGCACTGTGCTTCTTCTTTCTCGCGCGGATGGAAGAGAGGAATTTGCACGGCGAGGGATGAGGCCTCCTCACCCGTCATGCGTATATTGCGCGCCGAGCAGCATCCCCGAAAAGCCGCCGGGCGCGCTCGCCGGATAGGCCGGATGCAGCGCCACGGAGAGTCGCAGCGCGGCCCATTCCGCGAGCCCCACCGTCGGGATCGCGACGTCGCCGCGCTGATATTGCGCCAGCAGCGTCCGCGCCACTAGCTCCGCTTGCGCGTAAATGCCGGGGCCCGCCCAGCGCGGCTTGGGCAGGCCGGTCATGCGGCAATAGAGCGCCGAGCAGACATAGGCCGAGGCCTCCTCCGCATTGCCGTCGATCCCCGTGCGCAGCAGATCATAGGCGCAATGCAGGCTTTCATGCACGACGAAGCTGCCGTCGAGACGCCCCACAGTCGAGCGCACCTCGAGCGTATTTGCCGCCACCGCCGTCCCATCGGCGCGGGTGCGCGCGACGTCGTTATATTGCGCGGCGACTCCGGCCGCGAGATCGGTGGGGACGGCGACATGTACCGCGCCGGCGCGAATCGCGCGCGAGACGCGATGAAAGGTCTGCGGCGCGATCGTCACATTGCTCCCCGCGATCGGAAATCGAAACCGTATGCGCGCGACGGTGGAGCCTTCGAGAATCGCGATGACGTGAGATCTCAGCGACATATTGTCCCCCTTCTCGAATGACGAGCTGAACAATTCGGGCCGCCGGCTGAAACTCACGAAAGTCGGGAGACCGATGCCGCCAATTTGACAGCGCGCGGCCATCGGGGCTGTGCGGCGGCGCACTTCGTAAAGGCTCTCGCGGAGCCGTTTCCAAGAGAGAGAGGGAGAGGGACGCGGACCGAGAGGCGCGGTTCCGCCCCTCGGCCCTGATTTTTTCAGCTGTTCCGCCGCGCGGCGGTGTGGATGAGCGTGCCCACATGCTCGCCGCGCAGAGCGGCGGTGAGCCGGCCGGGGACGAGGCCGTTCACGATCTGAACATGCTCGATGTGACGCGCCGTCGCCATCACCTCGAGCATTGCGCGGTCGAAAGGCAGCGTTCCCTTGTGCTCGGCGAGCTCGGCGGCGCTCGTCTCGCGGATGAGCTGCGCCTTGTCGCCGTCGGAGCCGTTGGGATCGCAGCTATAGACGCCGTCCACATCCTCGACGATGGTGAGGCCGGCCGCCCCATAGGCGTCGGCGAGCAGGAAGGCGCCCGTGTCGGCGCGATGCGGCGGAATGCGCGAGCCGGGGAGCTCATGGTGGTGATAGGGCGGAAAGGCGCTCCCCACCAGGGCGCGGGTCGCGCTCAGATGGACCGCGAGCTGATTGGCGATCGTGGGATGCTCGATATAGGAGACGCCCTCCGGCGCGAGCAGCGACGCGAGAATATGACCGTTCTGCCCGGCCTCGCTCGCGGCGAGCGGCGCGAGCGAGCCGACCGGCAGGCCGAGATCGAGGCCGACGCCGTAGAGGTGGCGCGCGCGCACGCCGGCGCCGGTGAGGAAGAGCAGGCGATGCTCGGGCATCAGCCTTCTGATCTCCTCCACCAGCGGCAGGATCGCCTCGGCGCCGCGATCCATGATCGAGCGGCCGCCGATCTTCACCACCTGCAGCCAGGGCAGGACGCGAATCGGCCGCTTGCCGGCGACGGGGCGGGTGAGCTCGGAGTCGAGAAGCGTCTGCCGCGCGAGCGGAGACGCGACATGCTTGATGTTGTAATCATGAGTCATGGTCGTAGGTCTCAGCTCGCGGTAATGATAGTGCCGACATGCTCTCCGCAAAGAGCGCGGGTCAGATTGCCGGGGACGAGGCCATTGACGACCTGCACCTCCTTGATGTGACGCGCCGCCTTCATGAGATCGAGCAGCGGGAATTCGAGAATCGAATCCTGGAGACCGCGATCCTTCATCTCGTCGACAGAAATCTTCGGGATGAATTTCGCGTTCTTGTCGGTCTTGGGATTGGCGGTGAAAAGGCCCTGCTCGTCCTTGACGAAGATCATCGCCTTACAGCCGAATTGCTCGGCGACGAGGAAACAGCCGGCGTCGGTGCGATAGGGCGGAATGACGCCCTCGGCCGCCGGACGCATCCAGAGATTATAGGGCGGCATGCCGCTGAACACGACGGCGTTCACCTCCTCGAGATAGAGCGGCGCCGCCGAGAGGCCGGCGTTGCCGACGGCGGAAATTCCGTGCTTGGCGAGAAGCTGCCCGAGCATCGCCGCATTCTGATCGGCGACCGAGGCGCCGAGCTGCGAGAGCACGCCCGCCGGCAGGCCGACTCCCGCCGCGATGGAATAGAGATGCCGCGCGCGCGTGCCCGCGCCCGTGCCGATCAGCATCTGATGCTGCTTGCGCGCGTTCACGATCTCGTCCACCAGCGGATAGACCGCCGAGCGGCCGCGGTCGATGATGCTCTGACCGCCGATCTTTATGACTGACGCATCCGGGAGGATGCGAAAATCCTCAGCCTTGTCGGTCGCCGCCAGAAGGTCCGCGTCGGTGAGCGACCGCTGCATGAGGATCGCCTCGAGCTCCGCTGTCGTATGGGCCATATAAACGCCTTTCGTCGTTTCGCCTTATGTCATCGCTTACGAGTGTTCAGGTAGAACTCGCCGGGCCGGCTCGCAATATGCGAAAACAGTGCGCCGCCGCCGGGAAAGACGTGAAAGACGCTCTTCTTTTGCCTCGCGGGAAAAAACGCCGAAGAACGCGGCGCCGCATGGTCGGCGTGGTCGACGCGACAAGGTCGCGCGATGCTTGCCTTTGCGCCTGCGGCGCGAGTTCGGTCACAGGACCTTCATTGCGCCGCCATCGCGCCGAGATTGGCCGCCGATCGTTTCCCTTCCGGCGCCTGCGCGGAGCGCGCCTCGCCCGCGTCCAAATGGGTACGGCCGTTTTCATGTTTTCGGCGTTCGGCGCTGTCGCCGAGGATCTCTTCCGAGGCGCTCGGAAGCCCCCGGTTCGAAACGCGGACGAAAAAAGCCGCGCCTCTAGAGCGTTTCCAGCCGAAGTGGACGCCCGTTCGGCGTTGGAAGCGCGTCAAAACGAAAGCCTAGAGTCTTTCGGTGTTTCGATGAAACACGGAAAGACTCTAGAGGCGCGGCCGCACGGAGGGTCGAAGGAAGGTTTCGGCTCAGAAGCCCACGCCCACCAGCACGAAGCGGGGGCAGGTGATCACTTCGCAGCGCCGCGGGGCGGGACGCAGCGCCTCCTCCGGCGCGGGCAGGATCGGCGCGCGCGCCACGATGCGGCGCGGCGGACTCGATCGAAGCGCGAGCGCGCCCGGCCGCTGAGCGATGTGGCGGGCCTTCTGATGAATGGCCGGCCGTGTGGCGAGCGAGCGGTCCACGATGGGAGGAAGCGGAGCCGCCTCGACGACCGGAACGGGCTTGGAGGCGCCGACCTCGAGCTGGGCGACGGAGACGCGAGTCAAATCCGCGGGCGTGGCGGCGGGCCATTCGAGCGCCTGGGCGGAAAAGGAAACGCAAGTCGCGAATATCGCCGCAGCAAGCCGCATGGCGTCATCCTTTCGTCTTTGAAGTCGTCGCCTCGGGCGATCCCACCCGGACCATCGAAATCCGATAAATCAGCACGTGCGCGCGAAACCACGCCGACATTACGATGCCGGAAACCCTTGCGAAAGCGTTCACACGCTTCAATGTCGGCCACATTAGACGATTTTGGCCGCCTTGGCCAGCGCGGGCCGCCCGCTCAATCCTCGGGGCCGAGCAAAAGCACGCGCAAGACGCCGGAGGGTCGGAAATCGGCGGCGCGCATCTCGAAGGCGGTGGGCGAGAGTTTCTTCAGATCGGCGAGACAGAAGCTCACGAGCCGCGTCGGCTTTCCCTTGTCCACGACGAGGCGGAACTGGCGCGCCGGCGTCGAGGGCGCGCCGGCGCTGAGATCGAAAGAAATGCGCCGCTCCCGGAGATCGGCGACATTGGCCTCCGGAAAAATACGAATCGCCGGCTGTTTTCTCGCGGCGTCGGTCGCGACGGGCTCCGGCGCGGCGCCGTCAGTGGGAGGAGCGACCGCCTCCTGCGCCGCCGCGCGACGCGCCGCGGCGGCGGAGACCATCTTGTCCACGCCGGCCAGAAAGCTGCGATCGAGGCAGTAATCGGCGCGGCGGCGGTCCACCTCCTGCGCGAGCTGCTTGGACGAGCGCAGCGGCTCGCGCAGCACGGTGTCGCGAGCGACGCCGACGCTCGAGCGGAAGCGAAACTCCACGAGCGCGCTCTGGCCGGGCGCGAGCTCCAGCGCGCGCGACGCCGAGGCGCGAACCGACCAGCGCGGCGAATAGATCGGGTTTCCCGCCTGGTCGGTCCCGTTCTCGATGATGATTCCGTCCTTTGCGAGCCTCGCCCGCGCATCCGCCGGCAGGGCGGCAAGCCTGTCGTGAAAGAAGCCGACCGGAACGAGCGGAAGTCCGCCGCGCCGCAGCGCCGCGGTCACGTCCTTGCCGTCGACGACGGCGCTCTGCGTGACGGAGAGCGGAGCGGGCTTTTGATCGATCGTGGCGGCGAGGCCGATGTAATTCGTCGGATCCGAGCCCGGAATGGACCAGAGCGCGTCGGGATCGGAAAAGTCGATCTCGGGAAGCGGAAAGATCAGCGTCGTGCGCACAGGCGCCGATGTCGGATTGGCGATCCGATATTTGAGCGAAATATTCTGTGGCCCGAGCGCGAGCTCCATCGACTCGACGCCGAGCCCCGCCGCCTCGAGGCTCGCGAGCTCCGGCCCGCGATGGAGGAGCTCCTGCAGCGTTTCCTCCGCTCGCGCCGGGCAGGAGCCCAGCGCAAAGACCGCCGCCGCCAATCCGACGCTGCGCAGGAAGAATGAACGCATCGACGAAAGCCTTTCATTGCGCGTCGTCGCGCCGCCGCGACGCCCGAAATGCGGGGAGAATATCGTCTCTTGCGCGAAAGCGATATGGGCGCGCGCACAGCGCGGTTGACCTCGACGGGCTATCGAATAGGCTGACAGTCCTTATTCGAAATCATTGGAGGAGCGGACATATGGGACGGCCGGCTGCGCGCGTGAGCGATCCCGTGGCCCATCCGCTGCCGCCGGTGCTGACGCCCGGCCCCGGCAGCTTCAACGTCTTCATCGGCAAATTGCCGGCCTGGCGCGGCGTCGGCGGCGCGGCTGCGGCGGCCATTCAATCCGCGAAAGCCATATCCGACGCGGCGATCCAGACCGCGGAGGCGGCGACGCTCGCCGCCGCCGGCACGCCGGGCGCCCCCGCCGCCAAGGCCGCCGAGGAGGCGACCAAGGCCGCGGCGGCCGCCAGCATGGGCTCGATGATCAGCGGAGCCGCCGGCGGCGCCGATATTCATATGTGCGCGACGCCGCTGCCGATCCCGCCGCATGGGCCGGGCGTGGTGGTGGACGGCTCCACCAGCGTCTTCATCAACGGCCTGCCCGCCTGCCGGCAGGGCGACACGATCGTCGAGGCCGTCGGCCCGCCGAACAAGATCGCCATGGGCTGCCCGACGGTGTTCATCGGCGGCTGACGAGACGCTTCACTTGATTCCATAGAATTTCGTCGCGAACGCCCATTTCGGCGCGCGCGCCGAAGGCTCGCCCTCCGCCGGCAGAATTTGCAGCATGCGCGTCGAATCCTTCACGAAATCGGCGGCCTTGGTCTGCCCGGCGAGCGCCGCCGGCACATCCGGCAGATCGACGATCTGCAGCGGCGCGTCGCTCAATATCGCGACCACCATGCCGACGCCCGTCGGCGGCGAGGCGACGAAGCGATAGGCGGACCTGCCGCCCGCGTCCGGCAGCGTCATCGACTGGCCGGCCTTCAAAAAATTGGCTTTCTCATCGACTCCGGCGGGATCGGCGAGCGTCACCATATTGGGAAATATCTGCGAGAGCTTTCCCTGCGCGTCGACGTCGACCAATATGACATAGCCGGCTTTCTCCGCCGTCACGCGGAAGCTCATCGGCGCGCCGAGCGCGAATTCGTCCTGCGGCAGCACATCGACGCGCACGCCGGACGCGCTTTTGGCCGGCTCCTTGGGAATGGCCGGCGCCGGCGTCGGCGGGGCCGGCGTCTCGGTCGGCGGCTCGTCCAGAACGCGCACCGAACGCGTGGCGTCCCGCGGCTCGGCGCGCGCCGAAAGAGCGCCGCTCGACAGGAAGCAGAGAAGCGCAAGACCAAGACGCGCGATCATCGCTTTCGCCTCCTCCTCAACGAATGGTGAAAATGCCGACAGTGCCGAGCTGGACGTCGCCGCCGGCGAACTGGGTCAATATGTCGACGACCTTGGCGGGATTGCGCAGCCGATCGAGCTGGCGCAGCGCCTGCTCGAGCTGCGGCAGTCCGCGCGTCGAGGCGACTGCGACGATCTGATCGGCGCCGAAGGGTTCGCCCGCGAGGAAATTCAGCCGGTATTCCGACGATTGCACGACGCGCGGGTCCGAGGCGAGCGGATAGAGCAATTGCAGCACGCCGTCGCCGGTGAGATCGAACAGCAGGAGATTGCGGCCGGCGACGCCGCCGATGACGATCTCGACGCGCTCGCCCTTGCGATGCAGCCCCTCGGGCGAAACGCGGATCGGCAGCGGCCCCTTGCCGGCGACGAGCTTCAGCCAGCGCACCGTCGCCGCGCGGTCGATGACGACATCGAGCTCATGGGCGTCGATGTTGTGCGCCAGCACGTCGCCGCCGGCGAGCGCGTCGCGCGTCGCCGCGTCCCAGATGATATCCGCCGCGGTCTCCGCGCCGACTAATACGAAAGGCGCATGTGCGCCCACGCCCGTCCCACGCTCCGCGGGCGCGCCGCGCACGGCGAGGCGGATCGGCTCCTTGGGCCTCGGCGGCAGAGCGACGGGCTTTGCCGGAGGCAGGCTTTGTCCCGGCGTGATCGCCATGGATTTGGGAGTCAGCGGCGTGATGCTGAGGCCGCCGCCTGAAGGCGCGGCGACATCCTCCTCTTCCCCGGCCGGCGGCGCGCCGACCGCCTGCACGCCGACGCCGCGGCCGAGATCGCGCGTCTCCTGCGCAGCGGCGAGAGGGGAGAATGCGAGCAGGACGATCGCCAGCGCCGCGCCGGCGCGCCTATTCGCGCGGCCCGGAAAAGCGGCCGAAGTGGCGGGAAAAGCGATCATGCGCGCGACGGATCTCGAAAGACGCAAAAGGCCGGAGCAAGCGCGCCGAGACTATCATTCGCGCCGCAGCGCCGGCAAGCGCGGGCGGCCGGCGAGGACAGGGCGATCGGTTGAACGATGAACCTCGCAGCTTGGGCGATTCCATCCCTCTCGAGGGGGAGGTCGAGCGCCGAAGGCGCTCGGGAGGGGTGACGCCCCGAGACTCGGGGGCTCACCCCATCCCGGACGGTTTCACCGTCGGACCCTCCCCGTGAAGGAAAGGGTGAGCCCCGCCGCCTCGTAGAGCGTGAGCGTTGTAAAAAGAAATAGGAAGCATTCGTCCCGCCGCCGCAGAAAAGCCGTCGATCGGCGCTCTAGGCGCGGCGTGCGCGTCACATTGCGCGAGGAGATTGCGCGAGGAGATTTCGACATGCTGCGCCTGCTCATTCTCTCTTTCACGCCGCGCTTCGTCGCGCTCACGCTCTGCGTCGCGGGCTTTCTCGCCTGCGCTTTCGCGGCGAAAGGCGAGTGGTCGAGCCCCTTCTTCCTCGCGACGCTCGCCTTCGGCGCCCTCTCCACGCTCGGCGCGCATGATCTCTTTCAGCGCGAACATGCGATTTTGCGCTCTTATCCCATCTCCGCCCATCTGCGCTTTCTGCTCGAGAATGTGCGGCCGGAGCTTCGGCAATATTTCTTCGAGGACAATAAGGACGGCCGCCCGTTCAGCCGCGACAAGCGCGCCGTCGTCTATCAGCGCGCCAAGATGAACATAGACAAGCGCCCTTTCGGCACCGAGATCGACGTCTATGAGGAGGGCTTCGAATGGCTGCGCCACTCCATAGCGGCGCGGCCCATCTCACACGAGCATTTCCGCACGCGCGTCGGCGCAGGCTGCGCGCGCCCTTACGACATTTCGCTGCTGAATATTTCGGCGATGAGCTTCGGCGCCTTGAGCGGCGCCGCCATTCGCGCGCTCAATCTCGGCGCGCGCAAGGGCGAGTTCGCGCAGGACACGGGCGAGGGCGGCTTCAGCCCCTATCACGCGGAGAGCGGCGGCGACATCGTCTGGCAGATCGCCTCCGGCTATTTCGGCTGCCGCACGCTCGCGGGCGCTTTCGATCCGGAGAAATTCGCGACGATCGCCGGCAATGAGCAGATCAAGATGATCGAGGTGAAATTGAGCCAGGGCGCCAAGCCCGGCCATGGCGGCGTGTTGCCGGCGGCGAAAGTGAGCGCGGAGATCGCGCGCATTCGCGGCGTGCCGATGGGCGAGGATTGCGTGTCGCCGGCGGCGCATTCGGCCTTTTCGACGCCGATCGAATTCTTGCAATTTCTGGCGCGGCTGCGCGCGCTCTCCGGCGGCAAGCCCGTCGGCTTCAAGCTCTGCGTCGGCCAGCCCTGGGAATTTCTCGCCATTTGCAAGGCGATGCTGGAGACGGGCCTTCATCCCGACTTCATCGTCGTCGACGGCAAGGAGGGCGGCACCGGCTCGGCGCCGCTCGAATTCATGGATCATATCGGCATGCCGATGCGCGACGGCCTCGCTTTCGTGCATCATGCGCTGATCGGCGTCGGCCTGCGCGACGCCATCCGCATCGGCGCTTCCGGCAAGATCGCCACCGCCTTCGACATGGCGCGGACGCTCGCGCTCGGCGCGGATTGGTGCAATAGCGCGCGCGGCTTCATGTTCGCGCTCGGCTGCATTCAATCGCTGTCCTGCCATACGGATCGCTGCCCGACCGGCGTCGCCACGCAGGATCCGACGCGCGCCCGTGCGCTCGTGGCGCCGGACAAGGCGGAGCGCGTGCGCAATTTCCATCGCGCGACGCTCATCGCCCTCGCCGAGCTCGCCGCCGCGGCCGGCCTCGACCATCCGAGCCAATTCGAGCCGGAGCATTTCTGCCGCCGCATTTCCCCGCATGAGGCGGCGACTTTCGCCGATCTCTATCCCGCTCCGGCGCCGGGCGCTTTTCTCGCCGGCGAGATGGACGCGCGTTTCGCCGCCGCATGGCGCCGCGCGCGGCCCGAGTCGTTTCGGCCGGCGCCGCTCGCGACGGCCTGAGCCGCCTCGAAGTGCGCACGCCTCACCCTCCCCTTCAGGGGGAGGGTCGCCGCGCGGCGGCGGGGTGGGGTCACGCCCGCGACTCGGCGCGCCCCCTTCCCGCTCGCCTTCGGCGATCGATCTCCCCCCTCGAGGGGGAGGTGGAGACGACCGGTTTCTATGTGAATGCTTCGCATTCCGCATGGTCGTCAATGGGAGGAGCGGGGCGACGAAGCAATCCTTCAGCCGCCCCACGGCGCTGGATTGCTTCGCTCCCAATGACGGACGGAGCGGTCATCGCTTCTTCGAGCGAAGCGATCACACGAAAACGATATCGCTCGATCGCCGAGCGCCTTGCCACGGCGTGCGAATTCATCGAGGATCGCCGCATAAGAAACGAAGTTCGATCGTCGCCCCGAGCGCCTCGATTGCGAGCATTCACATGACCAATGTCTATGACGAGCAAGACTATCCTTACGCCGTCCGCCATTGGACGCATCCGACGCAGCTCGGCGCCCTGTCGCGATTGATGGGGCGCGCCGCCGCGCCCTTTGAGGATTGCCGCGTGCTCGAGATCGGCGCCGGCGACGGCGTCAATCTCGCGAGCATGGCCATAGGCGCGCCGCGCGCGCAATTCGTCGGCGTCGATCTTTCAGAGCGCGCCGTCGCCGCGGGCCGCGAGCTGATCGCGGCGGCGGGCGTCGCCAATGTGCGGCTCGAATGCGTCGATCTGCGCAATTTCGAAGCGGAGCCGCAGTCCTTCGACTATATCGTCGCGCATGGCGTCTACGCCTGGGCGCCGAAGGATGTGCAAGAGGCGCTGATGGCGCTGTGCGGGCGGCTCTTGTCGCCGCGCGGCGTCGCCATGATCAGCTATAATGCGCTGCCGGGATGCCGCTTGCGCCAGGGCGTGCGCGACATGCTGCTTTCCGCCGTCGCCGGAATTGAGGAGCCCGAGCGCAAGATCGCCGCGGCGCGGGCGGCGGCGGCTTTCCACGCCGAGCAATGGTCGGCGAGCGACAACGCCTTTCGCAAGGCGCTGGAGCTCGAGGCGCGCGATTTTCTCGGCCGGCCGGACGGGCTCATCTTTCATGACGAGCTCGGCGAAATCTACGATCCGCAGCTCTTTAGCGACGTCGTCGCGAAGGCGCGCGCGCAGGGGCTCGACTATCTCTGCGACAATGATCCCTCGCTCGTCGAACATGCGCTGTTCGAGAGCGAGCTGTGGAGCAAGGCGCTGCCCCTCACGGGCGGCGATCAGATCGCCTATGAGCAGACGCTCGATTTCGTCGAGACGCGGTTTTTTCGCCGCAGCCTGTTCTGCCGCGCCGGCGCGCCGCTCGAGCGACGCTTTTCGCCCGAGCGTCTCGCCGGCCTCTATCTCGAGGCGCCGCTCGAGCCTTTTATCGACGCGAGCGTCGCCGAGGGCGAATTCGCCTTCAAGACCGCGCGCCAGGGCGAGGTCTCGACGCGCGATCCCGCTTTCGGCGCGGCGATGCGGCGGCTCGGCGAGGCCTATCCGCGCGCGCTCGCCATAGACGAGATCGCCGCTGAGGCGCCTGCCCGCGCGGCGCTGCTGCGGCTCTATGTGGGCAATATGGCGCGGCTGGCGACGGAGCCTTTTCCCGTCGGCCGCGACTGCGGCGACAAGCCCTTCGCCAATCCGCTGGCGCGCGCCCAGGCGCGGCTCGGCCTCGGCTCGGTGACGAGCTATCGCCATTCGCAAGTGCAGCTCGAGGGCGACGACACGCGCCGTTTCCTCGATCTTCTCGACGGAACGCGAAGCGTCGACGAGCTCGTCCGCGCAATGTCCGAGAGCGCATCGGCGCGCGACGACACCGGCAAGCTCGTGGACGCCGCGCTTCGAACCTTCGCGCTCTGGGGATTGACGCGCGCGCCCGGCTGACCGGTTCCTTTTCGAAGGATCGTCATATGTGGACGGCCCCTGAAGGCGAGCGTTCTAGCTCTGAGCGCATGGCCGCTGGCCCGGATGGCGTGCGGCGGCCTCGGTCCCTTTCATCGCGGCGAGCTCGATGCTCCTGACGACGGGCGGGGGATTCTGCCGCGGCGTCACATAGCGACGAGCGGAGCGACGACGCGATCCGGGGGCCGCTCCATGGCTCGGGATCGCGTCGCTGCGCTCGCGATGGCGGGCGCGGGCGGACATCGTCCCGCGCTGCCATCCCCGAGCGAGCCCCTCATTCCGCCGCGGCGGGCGGCAGGCGCGGCGTCGTCGGGCGCGTCTCGGCTTCGGCGGCGCGCTGGGTGATGATGAGATCGTCGCGGCCGGAGGCGATGCCACGGAACTTCGACATGGCGGCGCCCGTGCCCGCCGGGATGAGCCGGCCGACGATCACATTCTCCTTCAGGCCGACGAGCGGATCGACCTTGCCGTTGACGGCCGCCTCGGTGAGCACGCGCGTGGTCTCCTGGAAGGAGGCCGCCGAGAAGAAGGAGCGCGTCTGCAGCGAGGCCTTGGTGATGCCGAGCAGCACAGGCGTGCCATGCGCCGGCTTCTTGCCCTCCTCGAGCGCCTTGGCGTTCGCCTCCTCGAGCTCGGTGAGATCGACCTGCTCGCCATCGAGGAAGCCGGTGTCGCCCGCATCGACGATATCGACCTTCTGCAACATCTGACGCACGATCACCTCGATGTGCTTGTCGTTGATGTTGACGCCCTGCAGCCGGTAGACCTCCTGGATCTCGTTGACGAGGTAGGCGGCGAGCTCCTCCACGCCCTTGATCGCCAGAATGTCGTGCGGCGCCGGATTGCCGTCGACGATATAGTCGCCCTTCTCCACGACGTCGCCGTCCTGGAGATGGATGTGCTTGCCCTTGGGGATCAGATATTCGACCGGCTCCGCGCCCTCCTCGTGCGGGACGATGGAGACGCGCTGCTTGTTCTTATAGTCGCGGCCGAACTGCACCGTGCCGGAGACCTCGGCGATGATCGCATGATCCTTCGGACGGCGCGCCTCGAAGAGCTCGGCGACGCGCGGCAGACCGCCGGTGATGTCGCGCGTCTTGGCGCTCTCCACGGAAATACGCGCGACAATGTCGCCCGCCTTGATCTGCCCGCCGGGCTCGACCGCGATGATCGAATCGACCGGCAGCGTGTAGCGTGCGTCGCCGCCGCGCTGGAGCTTCGCCACCTTTCCGTCGGCGCCCTTGATGACGATCGCCGGCTTCAAGCTCGCCGAACGCGTGTTGAGACGCCAGTCCATGACGACGCGCTTGGTGATGCCGGTCGATTCGTCCGCCGTCTCCGACACCGACTGGCCTTCGACGAGATCCTCGAAACCAATGGCGCCGTCCACCTCGCTGACGATGGGACGCGTATAGGGGTCCCATTCCGCGATGCGGTCGCCGCGCTTGATCTTGTCGCCCTCGTCGACCTTCAGCTTGGCGCCGTATTGGATGCGGTTGACGGCGCGCTCGACGCCGTCCGGCCCGACGATCACCGCGGCGACATTGCGCGCCATGACGATGAGATCGCCATCCGAGTTGCGCGCCACATGGCGGTTGCGGATATGGACCGAGCC
The DNA here is from genome assembly GCF_009811655.1 of Methylosinus sp. Ce-a6. GTDB lineage: Bacteria > Pseudomonadota > Alphaproteobacteria > Rhizobiales > Beijerinckiaceae > Methylosinus. The sequence goes on from NZ_BGJX01000006.1 coordinate 165,535, forward strand.
TTCGAAATTCGACTCGATGAAGGACTGGTCCGCGAGCTGCGCCGCGCCGCCGATGTGGAAGGTGCGCATGGTGAGCTGCGTGCCCGGCTCGCCGATCGACTGCGCCGCGATGACGCCCACCGCCTCGCCCATGTTGACGGGCGTGCCGCGGGCGAGATCGCGCCCGTAGCATTTGGCGCAGACGCCGTTCTTGGCCTCGCAGGTCAAGACCGAGCGGATCTTCACCTCCTGAATGCCGGCGGCGTTGATAGGCTCGATATGCCACTCCTGGATCATCTCGCCATTCGGCACGATGACCCTGCCCTCCTGATCGCGCAGATCCTCCGCCGCCGTGCGGCCGAGAATGCGCGAGGCGAGCGAGGCGACGACCTGACCGGCGTCGATGATCGCCCGCATGCGGATGCCCTTCTCGGAGCCGCAGTCGGTGGTGGTGATGATCGAATCCTGCGCGACGTCGACGAGACGACGCGTGAGATAGCCAGAGTTCGCGGTCTTCAACGCCGTGTCCGACAGGCCCTTGCGCGAGCCGTGGGTCGAGTTGAAGTATTCGAGAACGGTGAGGCCCTCTTTGAAGTTCGAGATGATCGGGGTCTCGATGATCTCGCCCGAGGGCTTGGTCATGAGGCCGCGCATCGCCGCGAGCTGCTTCATCTGCGCGGGCGAGCCGCGCGCGCCCGAGTGGGACATCATATAGATCGAGTTGATCGGCAGATCGCGGCCGTGCTCGTCCTTGCGGACGGCCGAGATGCGCGCCATCATCTCCTCGGCGAGCTTCTCCGAGCATTTCATCCAGGCGTCGACGACCTTGTTGTATTTCTCGCCCTGGGTGATGAGGCCGTCGTTGTACTGCTGCTCATATTCCTTGGTCGCGTTGCGCGTCTCGGTGATGATGCGCTCCTTCGTCTCCGGCACGACCATGTCGTCCTTGCCGAAGGAGATGCCCGCCTTGAACGCCTCGCGGAAGCCGAGCGCCATGATGCGGTCGCAGAAGATGACCGTCTCCTTCTGACCGCAGTTGCGGTAGACGGTGTCGATCATGTTGGAGATTTCCTTCTTCGTCATCAGCTTGTTGGCTGCGTCGAAGGGAATCTTCGGATTGCGCGGCAAGAGCTGGCCGAGGATCAGACGGCCGGGCGTCGTGTCGAAGATCTTCGACACGCGATCGCCCTTGTCGTCATAGGTCCAGGCGCGGCCCTTGATCTTGGTCTGCAGCGTGATCGCCTTGGCGGCGAGCGCATGTTCGATCTCGCCCTGATCCGCGAAGACCATGCCCTGGCCGGGCTCGCCGTCGCGCTCGAGCGAGAGATAATAGAGGCCGAGAACGATGTCCTGCGACGGCACGATGATCGGCTGACCATTGGCCGGATGCAGAATGTTGTTCGTCGACATCATCAGCACGCGCGCCTCGAGCTGGGCCTCGAGCGACAGCGGCACGTGCACGGCCATCTGGTCGCCGTCGAAGTCGGCGTTGAAGGCCGCGCAGACGAGCGGATGCAGCTGGATCGCCTTGCCCTCGATCAGCACCGGCTCGAAGGCCTGAATGCCGAGGCGGTGCAGCGTCGGGGCGCGATTGAGCAGCACCGGATGCTCGCGGATCACCTCGTCGAGGATGTCCCAGACCTCCGGCTTCTCCTTCTCGACCAGCTTCTTGGCCTGCTTCACCGTGGCGGAGTGGCCCTTCGCGTCGAGACGCGAATAGATGAAGGGCTTGAACAGCTCGAGCGCCATCTTCTTCGGCAGGCCGCATTGATGCAGCTTGAGCTCCGGGCCGACGACGATGACGGAGCGGCCGGAATAGTCGACGCGCTTGCCGAGCAGATTCTGGCGGAAGCGGCCCTGCTTGCCCTTCAGCATGTCGGCGAGCGACTTCAAAGGTCTCTTATTGGCGCCGGTGATGACGCGGCCGCGGCGGCCATTGTCGAACAGCGCGTCGACGGCCTCCTGCAACATGCGCTTCTCGTTGCGGATGATGATGTCCGGCGCGCGCAGCTCGATCAGCCGCTTCAGACGATTGTTGCGGTTGATGACGCGGCGATAGAGATCATTGAGGTCGGAGGTCGCGAAGCGGCCGCCGTCGAGCGGGACCAGCGGGCGCAGATCCGGCGGAATGACGGGGACTTCCTTCAGGATCATCCATTCGGGGCGGTTGCCGGACTGGATGAAGGCCTCGATGATCTTCAGGCGCTTGGCGAGCTTCTTGGGCTTGAGCTCGGTCGTCGCCTCGGCGATCTCCTGGCGCAGCCGCGCGGCGATCCCCTCGAGGTCCATCGACTCGAGGATCTTGCGGATCGCCTCGGCGCCGATCATCGCCGTGAAGTGATCCTGCCCGTATTCGTCCTGGGCGCGCAGATATTCGTCCTCGGTGAGGAGCTGACGCTCCTTCAAGGGCGTGAGGCCCGGATCGATGACGATATAGCTCTCGAAATAGAGGATGCGCTCGAGGTCCTTCAGCGTCATGTCGAGCAGAAGGCCGATGCGCGAGGGCAGCGACTTCAGGAACCAGATGTGGGCGACGGGGGCGGCGAGCGAGATATGGCCCATGCGGTCGCGCCGCACGCGCGCCAGCGTGACCTCGACGCCGCATTTCTCGCAGATGACGCCCTTGTATTTCATGCGCTTGTACTTGCCGCACAAGCACTCGTAATCCTTGATGGGCCCGAAGATGCGCGCGCAGAACAGACCGTCGCGCTCCGGCTTGAAGGTGCGGTAGTTGATCGTCTCCGGCTTCTTGATCTCGCCGAACGACCAGGAGAGGATTTTCTCGGGGCTCGCGATCGAAATCTGAATCTGGTCGAACGCCTGCGGCTGGACGACCGGATTGAAGAGATTCATGACCTCTTGCTGATTCATGGTCTTCTCCTAGAGACGCAGGACGGATAGCGCTGTGCTCGCCATCTCTGTCCGTCGCGCCCATAAACTTCGGTGCGCACCCCTCTCCCGCTTGCGGGAGAGGTGGCCCGGCGGAGCCGGGTCGGGTGAGGGTCCTTTTCAGGCTCGCGCAAGTGGCGCCGGCCCTCATCCGACCCTCGCTGACGCGAGGGCCACCTTCTCCCGCCCTGCGGGAGAAGGAAGAGCGGCGGCTTTATTCCGCCGCCTCGGCGGTGGTGGTTTCCGCGGGCGGAGACTCCTCGTCCTCTTCCGGCGTCGCCGAGGTGAGCTCGACATTGAGCGCCAGCGAGCGCATCTCCTTGATGAGCACGTTGAAGCTCTCCGGAATGCCCGACTCGAAAGTGTCGTCGCCGCGCACGATCGACTCATAGACCTTGGTGCGGCCGGCGACGTCGTCCGATTTCACGGTCAGCATCTCCTGCAGCGTATAGGCCGCGCCATAGGCCTCGAGCGCCCACACCTCCATCTCGCCGAAACGCTGTCCGCCGAACTGGGCCTTGCCGCCCAGAGGCTGCTGCGTGACCAGCGAATAGGGGCCGATCGAGCGCGCATGGATCTTGTCGTCGACCAAATGATGCAGCTTCAGCATATAGATGTAGCCGACCGTCACCTTGCGGTCGAAGGCCTCGCCGGTGCGCCCGTCATAGAGCGTCACCTGACCGGAGGAGGCGAGCCCCGCCCGCGTCAGCATGTCGACGATGTCCTTCTCGCGCGCGCCGTCGAAGACCGGCGTCGCGATCGGCACGCCGCGGCGCAGATTCTTGCCGACCTCGACGAGCGTCGGCTCGTCGAGAGATTCGAGCGACTCGTTCGGCCCATAGATCTCGACGAGCTTCTCCTTGAGCGGCTTCGTATCCTTGCTGCGCATATAGGCGTCGACCGCGGCGCCCACCTGCTTGCCGAGGCCGGCGCAGGCCCAGCCCAGATGCGTCTCGAGAATCTGGCCGACATTCATGCGGCTCGGCACGCCGAGCGGGTTCAGCACGATATCGACCGGCTGCCCGTCCTCGAGGAAGGGCATGTCCTCCTGCGGCACGATGCGCGAGACCACGCCCTTGTTGCCGTGGCGGCCGGCCATTTTGTCGCCGGGCTGGATCTTGCGCTTCACCGCGACGAAGACCTTGACCATCTTCATCACGCCGGGCGGCAGCTCGTCGCCGCGCTGCAGCTTCTCGACCTTGTCGAGGAAGCGGTTCTCGAGACCCTTCTTCGACTCGTCATATTGCTTGCGCACGGCCTCGATGCCGGCCATCAGCACATCGTCCTCGACGACGAAGGTCCACCACTGCGAGCGCGGATATTCGTCGAGGATCGCTTGGCTGAGCGGCTGATCCTTCTTGAAGCTCTTCGGCCCCGCGATCGCGACCTTGCCGACCAGCATCTCGAAAAGGCGGGCGTAGGTGTTGCGGTCGAGGATGGCGAGCTCGTCGTCGCGGTCCTTGGCGAGACGCTCGATCTCCTCGCGCTCGATCGCCTGGGCGCGCTCGTCCTTCTCGACGCCATGGCGGTTGAACACGCGCACTTCGACGATCGTGCCCTGCACGCCCGGCGGCACGCGCAGGGAGGTGTCGCGCACATCCGAGGCCTTCTCGCCGAAGATGGCGCGCAGCAGCTTTTCTTCCGGCGTCATCGGGCTCTCGCCCTTGGGCGTGATCTTGCCGACGAGAATGTCGCCCGCCTGCACTTCCGCGCCGATATAGACGATGCCGGCCTCGTCGAGATTCTTCAGCGTCTCTTCCGAGACGTTGGGAATATCGCGGGTGATCTCCTCCGGGCCGAGCTTGGTGTCGCGCGCCATCACCTCGAATTCGTCGATATGGATCGAGGTGAAGACGTCGTCCTTGACGATGCGCTCGTTGAGAAGGATCGAGTCCTCGAAGTTGTAGCCGTTCCAGGGCATGAAGGCGACGAGCACATTGCGCCCGAGCGCCAGATCGCCGAGGTCGGTCGAGGGACCGTCGGCGATGATGTCGCCCTTCTTCACATAGTCGCCGACCTTCACCAGCGGCTTTTGATTGATGCAGGTCGACTGGTTGGAGCGCTGGAACTTCATCAGGCGGTAGATGTCGACGCCGGGCTTCGTCGGGTCCTGCTCCTCCGTCGCGCGAATGACGATACGCGTCGCGTCGATCTGATCGACGACGCCGGCGCGGCGCGCGGCGATGGCGGCGCCGGAGTCGGCGGCGACGATCGGCTCCATGCCCGTGCCGACGAGCGGCGCGTCGGCCTTCACCAGAGGCACCGCCTGGCGCTGCATGTTGGAGCCCATCAGCGCGCGGTTGGCGTCGTCATTCTCCAAGAAGGGAATGAGCGCCGCGGCGACCGAGACGAGCTGCTTTGGCGACACATCCATGGCGTCGACGCGCTCGCGCGGGACCAGCACGACGTCGCCGGCGTGACGACAAAGCACCAGATCCTCGGTGAGATTGCCTTCCGCGTCGACCGGGGCGTTGGCCTGGGCGACGTGATATTTCTGCTCCTCCATGGCGGAGAGATAGGCGACCTCGCTCGTCACCTTGCCGTCGCGCACGCGGCGATACGGACCTTCGATGAAGCCGTATTTGTTCACGCGCGCGAAGGTCGCCAGCGAGTTGATGAGGCCGATGTTCGGACCTTCCGGCGTCTCGATCGGGCAGATGCGGCCGTAATGCGTCGGATGCACGTCGCGCACCTCGAAGCCGGCGCGCTCGCGCGTCAGACCGCCCGGACCCAGCGCCGAGAGACGACGCTTATGGGTGATCTCCGACAGCGGATTGGTCTGGTCCATGAATTGCGAGAGCTGCGAGGAGCCGAAGAACTCGCGCACCGCCGCCGCCGCCGGCTTGGCGTTGATGAGGTCCTGCGGCATCACCGTGTCGATGTCGACCGAGGACATGCGCTCCTTGATGGCGCGCTCCATGCGCAGGAGGCCGAGACGATATTGGTTCTCCATCAGCTCGCCCACGCTGCGCACGCGGCGGTTGCCGAGATGGTCGATATCGTCGATCTCGCCGCGGCCGTCGCGCAGATCGACGAGCGCGCGCACCACGGCGACGATGTCCTCCTTGCGCAGCACGCGCATCGTGTCGGGCGCGTCGAGGTCGAGGCGCATGTTCATCTTCACGCGGCCGACGGCCGAGAGGTCGTAGCGCTCGGGATCGAAGAACAGCGAATAGAACATCGCCTCCGCCGTATCCATCGTCGGCGGCTCGCCCGGACGCATGACGCGATAGATGTCGAACAGCGCGTCCTCGCGCGAGGAGTTTTTGTCGATCGCCAGCGTGTTGCGGATATAGGGGCCGATGTTGATATGGTCGATGTCGAGCACGGGCAGCTCGTCGAAGCCCTTCTCGATGAGCAGCGGCAGCGTCTTCACCGTGATCTCGTCGCCGGCCTCGGCGAAGATTTCGCCTGTCGAGGGATCATAGAGATCCTGGGCGAGAAACTGCCCATAGAGGTCCTCGGACTGAACCTTGATCGCCTTCACGCCTTTTTCGGCGAGCTGGCGGGCGGCGCGGGCGGTGAGCTTCTTGCCGGCCTCGACGATCACCTCGCCGGAATCGGCGTCGACGATGTCGTTGACCGCCTTCACGCCCTTCAGCCGCTCCGGGTCGAAAGGCTGGCGCCAGCTGTCGCCGGCAGCCTTGTAGACGATGGTCTTGTAGAAAGTGGAGAGAATTTCCTCGCCGTCCATGCCGAGCGCAAAGAGCAGCGACGTCGCCGGAATTTTACGCCGGCGGTCGATGCGCGCATAGACGATGTCCTTGGCGTCGAATTCGATGTCGAGCCAGGAGCCACGATAGGGAATGATGCGGGCGGCGAACAAGAGCTTGCCGGAAGAATGGCTCTTGCCCTTGTCATGGTCGAAGAAGACGCCCGGCGAGCGGTGCATCTGCGAGACGATGACGCGTTCCGTGCCATTGACGATGAAGGTGCCGTTCGCCGTCATGAAGGGCATGTCGCCCATATAGACGTCCTGCTCCTTGATGTCCTTGACCGACTTCGCCTGCGTGTCGGGATCGACGTCGAACACGATGAGGCGCAGCGTCACCTTCAGCGGCGCGGCGAAGGTCATGCCGCGCTGGCGGCACTCGTCGACGTCATATTTCGGCGGCTCGAACTCGTAGCGGACGAATTCGAGCAGAGCGACCTGGGAGAAATCGGAGATCGGGAAGACGGATTTGAAGACCGACTGCAGACCCTCGTCGGGGCGCCCGCCCTGAGGCTCGCCGACGAGCAGGAACTGGTCGTAGGAGGCTTTCTGAACTTCGATCAGATTGGGCATCTCCGCGGCTTCGCGGATATGTCCGAAGAACTTGCGGACACGCTTGCGACCGGAGAAGGTTTGCGCCGAAGTCTGAGCCATGTCGCCTCTCGATCCTCTTTGGTAGAGCGAATAGCGAGTTGCGAATAGCGAATAGCGGGAACCTCTACTCGCTATTCGCTATTCGCCATTCGCTCCTCGTCAGTGCCGAAAACCCTCTCCCGCCGTGGCGGGAGAGGGGCGATTGAAATCTTACTTGAGCTCGACCTTGGCGCCGACCTTCTCGAGGGTGGCCTTGATCTTCTCGGCCTCTTCCTTGGAGGCGCCTTCCTTGACCGGCTTGGGAGCGCCCTCGACGAGGTCCTTGGCCTCCTTGAGGCCGAGGCCGGTGATCGCGCGGACCTCCTTGATGACCTCGATCTTCTTGTCGCCGGCGGCGGCCAGGATGACGTTGAACTCAGTCTTCTCCTCGACCGGAGCGGCGGCGGCGGCGGCTCCGCCCGGAGCGGCGGCCACTGCGACGGCCGCAGCGGCCGAGACGCCCCACTTCTCCTCGAGGAGCTTCGCCAGCTCGGCGGCTTCGAGCACGGTCAGGCTCGACAGCTCTTCGACGATCTTTTCGAGATTAGCCATGATGTTTCAGTCCTTCGAATTCGGTTCTCGATTGGTTGGGTGAGCGAGCCGCCTGCTCTTTAGGCCGCGTTCGCGTCTCTGTCGGCATAGGCCTGGACCACACGCGCCAGCTTTCCGGCCGGAGCGGTCGTGAGCTGCGCGAGCTTGGTCGCGGGCGCCTGGATGAGGCCCACGAGCTTCGCGCGCAGTTCGTCGAGCGACGGGAGAGTCGCGAGCGACTTCACACCGTCCGGGTCGAGCGCTTGAGCGCCGAGCGCCCCGCCCAGGATGACGAATTTGTCGTGATCCTTGGCGAAGGCCGCTGCGACCTTGGGCGCCGCCACCGGATCGTCCGAATAGGCGATCAGGGTCGGCCCCCTCAGAAGGGAGCCGATGGAGGCGACGCTCGTGCCGTCGAGAGCGATTTTGGCGAGGCGGTTCTTGGCGACTTGAACGGTCGCGCCAGATTCGCGAGCCTGCTTGCGCAGCTTCTGCATCTGGGCGACGGTCAGGCCAGAGTAATGCGCCACGACGACGACCGGGGCCTTCGAGAAGACCTCGTTCAGCGCCGCGACGGCTTGCTTTTTCTCCGCTCTGTCCACGGTTGCTCTCTCCTCGAGCGGGGCGAACCCCGCCGTTGCGATGAGCCGCCGCACCGCCGCGGAGAGCGGCGAGAACGGCGGCGCCGTAGATCCTGTCCCCTCGGCGTTAAGGCCGAAATGGCCTCGCCTCGGATCAGAGGGGCGCCAACCAAATTCGAAAGACCGCGCGCGGGCTTTGAAAAGCGCCACGCCGGCCCTACAATTCCGGTCTTCCCCGTCTATGCAGGCCGCTCGTCGGGGGCGGAGGGCTCCGCCGTCCAGCGAGCCGATTGAGCCCTCCCTCGGAATGATCCGCGGTCGGGCGCCGGCAGTCTCGGACAGGACATGGCCGGACGGGACGCGAGGAATCTTCCCCGGGTCCGCCGGCCTATCCACCGCCTCCCTCTTTTCCCGCGCTATGGGGAAACGAGCTCGACGGAAGCTGTTATCTGAAAACGGGGCCGCGAACGCTGGCCGACCCCGAGGGACCTAATTTAGCGAGGGCTGACGCTTTTGCCAAGCGGAATTTTCAGGCCGCCGGCTCAGCCGGGGGTCTGCGACGCCCTCGCTCGAACTCGCTCGACCCGCGCCGAAGCGCCTCGACGATCTCTATATAGGCCAGCTTCGCAAAACCGCCTGCGACGATGAGGGCGACGAGCGTATGGCCCAGAGCCCTGCGGAGGCGCTCATGGACGAATCGGCGCCCCCGATCCGACTCCGCCCTGAATCCGGCGCGTCGTCCCGCGCCATTCTCGCTGCACATTCAAGCGACTTTCTGAAAAATCGACGAGTTGCCGGCGCTCCCGATTCGCGACAGATATATCGAGAAAGATTAACACGAAAAGCACAGTTGATTATTGATTGGAATGATCGTCGAAACCCGGCGGAAAAAACGGGGCGCGAGAAGGGTTTCTCACGCCCCGCGGTCGGTCAGCCGGCAGCCGCCGGCTCGAATCAGGCCTGCGTCGCGCCGAGCGTCGCGACATCCACCTTCACGCCGGGCCCCTGGGTGGAGCTCAGCGCGACGCGCTGAATATAGGTGCCCTTGGCGCCAGCGGGCTTGGCCTTGGCCACCGCGTCCACGAAGGCGCGGATATTCTCGACGAGCTTGCCCTCCTCGAAGGAGGCCTTGCCCACCGTGCCTTGCACAATGCCGGCCTTCTCGACGCGGAACTCGACGGCGCCGCCCTTGGAGGCCTTCACCGCCGCCGCGACATCCATCGTCACCGTGCCGACCTTGGGGTTCGGCATCAGGCCGCGCGGGCCGAGCACCTTGCCGAGACGGCCGACGAGCGGCATCAGCTCGGGCGTGGCGATGCAGCGATCGAATTCGATCGTGCCGCCCTGGACGATAGTGACGAGGTCCTCCGCGCCGACGATGTCGGCGCCGGCGGCCTTCGCCTCATCGGCCTTGGGGCCGCGGGCGAAAACCGCGACGCGCAGCGTGCGGCCGGTGCCGTTCGGCAGATTGACCACGCCGCGCACCATCTGATCGGCGTGCTTGGGGTCGACGCCGAGATTCATGGAGATCTCGACCGACTCGTCGAATTTGGCGGTGGCGTTGGCGCGAACCAGCTGGATCGCCTCGTCGACCGGATAGAGCTTGGTGCGCTCGACGCCCTGGCGGGCCTTGGCGATGCGTTTTCCGATATGGGCCATGGTCTCACCCCACCACTTCGAGGCCGATGGAACGGGCGGACCCCTCGATCATCGACGCGGCGGAATCGACCGACGTCGTGTTGAGGTCGGCCATCTTCTTCTCGGCGATCTCGCGGATCTGCGCGCGCGTGACCTTGCCGACGAAGCCGCGGCCCGTCGTCTTGGAGCCGGACTGAACGCCCGCCGCCTTCTTCAGAAAATAGGAGACCGGCGGCTGCTTCAGCTCGAAGGTGAAGGAGCGGTCCTGATAGGCGGTGATGATGACGGGGATCGGCGTCCCCTTCTCCATCTGTCCCGTCTTGGCGTTGAACGCCTTGCAGAACTCCATGATGTTGAGGCCGCGCTGGCCGAGCGCGGGACCGATCGGCGGCGAGGGATTGGCCGCCCCTGCCGGCACTTGCAGCTTGATGTAGCCGGCGATTTTCTTCGCCATGTCTCATCTCCAACGTTGAGCGGTATCGGAACGCTTCCGCGCCCCGAGCCGCCGGTTGCAGTTCGTGGTCCGACGCGTGCTCCCCTGGCGACAAGGGCGCGTCCGCCACGCTCTCTCCTTCTCCCGCTTGCGGGAGAAGGTGTCGCGCGTATGCGCGACGGATGAGGGTTCTCGAAACGCCCTCACCCGACCCGGCTTACGCCGGGCCACCCTCTCCCGCGAGCGGGAGAGGGGATTCACCTCATCGGACCGCGAGCTTTCAGGCTCGCCTGCGATCCGTCAAACCTTCTCCACCTGCGCGAACTCGAGCTCGACCGGCGTCGGCCGGCCGAAGATGGACACGGCCACTTTGAGCCGCGAGCGGGAGTCGTCGACCTCCTCCACCACGCCGTTGAAGGAGGCGAAGGGGCCGTCGGCGACGCGAACGGTCTCGCCGATCTCGAAGGAGATCGACGGCTTCGGGCGCTCGACGCCCTCGGCCACCTGGCCCTTGATGCGCATCGCCTCCGCCTCGCTGATCGGCATCGGCTTGTTATCGGCCCCGAGGAAGCCGGTCACTTTCGGCGTGTTCTTGATGAGCGAGAACACCGGGTCGGTGAGCTCGCATTTCACCAACACATAGCCGGGAAAGAATTTGCGCTCGGAGCTCACCTTGCGGCCGCGGCGCACCTCGACGACCTGCTCGGTCGGCACGAGAATCTCCTCGAATTGATCGGAGAGATTTCGCTGCGCGGCGCCCTCGCGAATCGAGTCGGCGACCTTCTTCTCGAAGTTCGAATAGGCGTGGACGATATACCAGCGCATGCTCACGGCGCGACAAGCTCCAAAATTCTCGCTCTCGACGATCGGCGCGCAGGCGCGTCCATAAGGCCTTACTGGCCGATCCTCAGCAGCAGGCCGACGGCTAGTCGCAGTCCCTGATCGACGACGACGAAGAAAATGCTCGCCGCCAGCACCATGAGGACCACGAGGCCCGAGGTGATCAAGGTCTCGCGGCGCGTCGGCCAGGCGACCTTGCTCGCTTCCGAGCGCACTTCTTGCAGGAACTGAAACGGATTGGCCATGCTTCACCGAGCCGAGATGTTTTCACCGAGCCGAGGATCGCGGACTGCGGATCAGTCGCGGCGCGCCCCAAAACAGTCGCGGCGCGGGGCCACAGGCCGCGCGCCACGTATCGCCTGCTTATAATCGAGTCCGGCGGGGCCGCCAAGCAAAAATTCGGCCTTCCTCCGACGGCGCGATTGGGCGATCGCCCTCACGCCCGAACAGGAGGCTCGGCTCATACGGTTTCCGTCGGAATGCTTCGCATTCCGCATGGCCGGAGCGGAGCGACGAAGCAATCCTTCAGCCGCCCCACGGCGCTGGATTGCTTCGCTTCGCTCGCAATGACGTCGAAACAAAAGCCGAGCGTCTTTCCACGTTCGATGAAACATGGAAAGACTCTAGCTAGATCGGGGGGGGGCGGCGCCGCGCCGGTCAGCGCGCGGCGGCCTCGCCGCCCGCATGTTTGGAAAACCAAGCCCGCGCCTCGTCGCGCGTGCGCTCCAGCTCGCGCAGCGCGCCGTCGAGCTTCGCCTCGTAATCGGCGAAGCTCTCGCTCGGGTCGAAGACATCCGCCGCCAGCGAATAGGGGGTCGCGATCTTGAGCTCGGCGCGAAGGCCGTCTTCGGTCTCCACCGCCGCAAAATAGAATTTCGCCATTTCTGCCGCTCCTCGTTCAAAGCGCGCCGCGGATTCGAGATAGGACGGCCAGAGCCTGCGCCAATGCGACGAATCCGCCGATGTCGATCTCCTCGGCCCGGCGCGTCTCCTCTATGCCCGCCCGCGCGAGCAGAGCGGCGACGTCCAGGCCGCGGATCGGCAGGGCCTTCAGGCTCTGGCGCAGCATTTTGCGCCTCTGGCCGAAGGCGGCTTTCGTCACCTGCGACAGGAGCTTCGCGTCGCAGGGGAGCGGCGACGGATCGGGGACGAGCTCCACCACGGAGGAGACCACCTTGGGCGGCGGCGTGAAAGCGGCCGGCGAGAGGTCGAAGAGAATCCGCGCGCGCGTCCGCCAGCCGCAGAGCACGGCGAGCCGGCCGTAATCGGCGCGCTGCGCCGGCGTCGCGACGATGCGCTCGGCGACCTCGCGCTGGAACATCAGCACATAGCGGTCGAAGACGGAGGGCCAGGGCTCGGCCTCGATCCAGCGCGCCAGCAGCTCCGTGGCGATATTGTAGGGGAGATTGGCGCAAATGCGCGCCGGCCCGCCGAGCCCATGCAGACGCGCGAGTTCGGCCGGATCGCACGCGAGCGCGTCGCCCTCCATTATGACGAGCCGACCCTGATAGCGCGCCTCGATCTCGCGCAACGCCGGAATGCAGCGGGCGTCACGCTCGACGGCGATGACGCGGGAGGCCCCCTCCGCGAGCAGCGCGCGGGTGAGGCCGCCGGGGCCGGGGCCGATCTCGACCACGGTCGCGCCCTCGAGCGGCCCGGCAGCGCGGGCGATGCGAGCGGTGAGATTGAGGTCGAAGAGGAAATTCTGACCCAGCGCCTTGCTGGCCATCAGCCCATGGCGCGCGACCACCTCGCGCAATGGCGGCAGATCGTCGATCATCGCGCCGTCATGCGGTCGGCGAGGCGGATCGCCTCGATGAGGCTCGTCGCCTCGGCGACGCCCTTGCCGGCTATGTCGAAAGCCGTGCCGTGATCCGGCGACGTGCGCACGAAAGGCAGGCCCAGAGTGACATTGACGCCGCGATCGAAGGCGAGCGTCTTGATCGGGATCAGCGCCTGGTCGTGGGTCGGGCAAATGGCGACGTCATAGCGGGCGCGGGCGGCGGCGTGGAACATCGTATCGGCCGGATGCGGGCCGCTCGCGTCGATCCCTCGCGCGCGCAGCTCGGCGACGGCGGGGGCGATGATGTCGATCTCCTCGCGTCCCATGGCGCCGCTCTCGCCGGCGTGCGGATTGAGGCCGGCGAAGGCGAGGCGCGGCGAAGCGAGGCCGAAGCGGGCGGCAAGATCGGCGGCGACGATCACGCCCGTCTCGACGAGCAGCGCGCGGGTGACGAGGCGCGGAACTTCCGCGAGCGCGACATGGATCGTCGCCGGAACGACGGCGAGCTCTTCCGCATAGAGCATCATCACCGGACGGAAAGGCCTGCCGAAGCGCCGCTCGGCCAGCGCCGCGAGAAATTCCGTATGGCCCGGATGCGCGAAGCCCGTCGCATAGAGCACATTTTTGGCGATCGGATTGGTGACGACCGCCCGCGCCTCGCCGGCGACCACGAGCTCGACGGCGCGTTCGATCGAGCGGATCGTCGCCGCGGCGTCGGCGGGGTCGGGCGCGCCGGGAACGCCGCAAACCGACAGGCCGAGCGGGACGACCGGAAGCGCCGCATCGAAAACAGCCGCCGCCGCCTCCGGCCGGACCTCGCGCAGCGCGACCTCGAGCCCGAGCGCGGCGGCCGTGCGGGCGAGCTGCGCCGGGTCGGCGAGAACGAAGAAGGGCGGCAGCGCCCGCGCCTCGCGCGCGGCCCAGGCCTTCAGCGTGAGCTCGGGGCCGATGCCGGAGGGGTCGCCTTGGGTGAGCGCGAGGGGAGGAAGGGCGGTCAAGTCGGGCTTTCGTTCTCTATCGGACGCGTGTCGTTTAGCACGACGGCGCTTTTTGTTCGCAGGTGAAAAAAGCGCGTCGATAGGCGGTCGGCGCGAGGCCGAGCTTGGCGGCGAAGCGCCGGCGCAGCGAGACGGCCGCGCCGAAGCCCGCCCGATAGGCGATCGAGTCGATCGAATCCTCCGTCGTTTCCAGCAGTCTCTGCGCTTCTTCGACGCGCCGGTCGAGCAGCCAGTCGCCAAAGCTCATCCCGGTCGTCTTGCGGAAACGGCGCGTGAAGGTCCGTCTCGTCAAACCCGCATCCTCGGCGACGCGATCGAGCGTATGGGCTTCGTTCAGCGTGGCGCGAACCTTGTCGAGCGCGCGCGCGAAACGATCGGCTTCGGGCGTCTTCGCGACCGGACGCTCGATGAATTGCGCTTGGCCGCCCTGCCGGTGCGGCGAGAGCACGACACGCCGTGCGAGGCGCAGGGCGGCGTCCGCGCCGTAACGCGCGCGGACGATGTGCAGGCAGCAGTCGAGCCCGGCCGCGACGCCCGCGGAAGTGACGATATCGCTATTGTCGACATAGAGCACCTCCGGCTCGACGACGACATCCGGATGGAGAGCGCGGAGCTTGTCGGCATAGGCCCAATGCGTCGTCGCGCGACGGCCCGCCAGCAGGCCGGCCCCCGCCAGCGCGAAGGCGCCGAGACAGAGGCCGACGAGCAAGGCGCCGCGCTCATGCGCCCGCCGCAGCGCCACGACCAGCGGAGGGGGCGGCGGCCGGTCCAGATCGTCCCAGCTCGGAACAATCACGACGTCGGCGTCGTCGAGCCCGCCGAGCCCATGCGGCGCCGTCAGCGTCAACCCCGTTTCTGTTCGCATCTCACGCCCCTCCAGCGCGCAGATGCGGAAATCGAAATGCGGCAGGCCGAGCGCCCGGTGGTCCTCGCCGAAGACGAGACAGGGAACCGAAAGATGAAAGAGGCTGACGCCGTCATAGGCGACGACGGCGACGATCGGATCGGCCATGCGTCCTCCATGCGTTTTCCGCGTCGAGTCGAATGTCCCGATTCGATCGAACAATGTCAATAAGGCCAATTTCGGCCATCGGCGCGCGGCCTATGCTTCGATCACGATGCGCTTCGCGCTCCGCGAGCGGCTTTTCGAAAGGACATGCGATTGTCTTCGATCGCTTCTGATGCGGCGGCTCGCCGCGCGCTTCTCGTCGTCGACGTCCAGAAGGATTACGACGGCGGCGGCCTCGCGATCCGGCATCCGCCGTTTCGCGACAGCCTGGCGAATATTCTCCGCGCGATGGACGCGGCGGCGAGCCGCGGGCTGCGGACCGTCGTGGTTCGGCATATCGCGCCGCCGGGCAGTCCCATCTTCGCCGCGGACGGCGAGGGCGGGGCGCTGCATCCCGATGTCGCTGTCCGGCCGCGCGATCATCTCGTCGAAAAGACGCTGGCGAGCGCCTTCGTGGGAACGGACCTCGAGCAATGGCTTCGGGCCGAGGCGATCGATACGCTGACGATCGTGGGTTTCATGACGCATAATTGCGTGCTCTCGACGATCATCCAGGCCGTGCATTCCGGCTTTGCGGTCGAATTCCTGTCGGACGCCGCCGGTTCGATCCCTTACGCCAACAGCGCCGGCGACGCTTCGGCCGAGGAGGTTCACCGCGTCGTGAGCGTGGTGCTGCAATCCGGCTTCGCCGCCGTCCTCGCAACGCCCGAATGGATCGAGCGCCTCGCGACCGGCGCGCCGCCCGAGCGCGACAATATCCTCGTCTCCTACCGGCGCGCGCTGGCGCTGGAAACCCATCGGCTCTCGATTGGAGGGACGCCGCGATGATTCGAGCGGACGAGACTTTCGGCGGCGATTTCCCATTCGAGGCCCACTTCACCGAGGCCGCCGGCTTTCGAATGCATTACGTCGACGAGGGGCCGCGCGACGGCGAGCTCATTCTCTGCCTTCACGGCGAGCCGACCTGGGGCTATCTCTTTCGGCGCCTCATCGCGACATTGGCGACGACGCGCCGTCTCGTCGCGCCCGACCATATGGGCTTCGGCAAGAGCGCGACGCCGCCCGAGCGCAGCTATTGGCTGCAGGACCACATCGACAATCTCGTGCGCTTCGTGGATGCGCTCGACCTGCGCGCCATCACGCTGGTGCTGCATGATTTCGGCGGCCCCGTCGGCATGGGGCTCGCCGCGAGGCGCCCCGACCGCATCCGCCGGCTGATCTCGATCAACGGTCCGACGCCCTTCGGCCAGGCGGATCTGCTCGAGCGGCTGGCCGCCAACTTCGCCCGATCGCCCTGGTTTCAATGGGTGGCGAAAGCCGAAGCGGATGGGAGTCTCGACAGCGTTCTGGGCCAGCTCGGCTTCAATATTCTGAGCGTGCTGAAGCTGAACGGCTTCGAGAACGATGCGATCATCGACGACGCCTGGATCTCCGCCTATGCGGCGCATTTCGCGCGGCCGGAGGATTGTCTCGGCGCCATCGGCTGGGCGAAGGGCGTCGCCATCGGCGCGCATCGTTTCGAGACGCCGGGCGCCGCCGCCCTGAGCGCGATCCGCCGCGCGCCGGCGATGGCGATCTGGGGAGAGGCGGACCGCACGCTGGGCGCCGAGCATTTCCTGCCGCTCTTCGCCGAGCTGTTTCCGGCGGCGCCGATTCATCGGCTGCCGGGCGTCGGACATTATTCGCTCGAGGATGCGCCGGATCGGATCGCGTCGCTGGTCGAGGAGTTTCTCCGACGGAGCTAGCCGAAGACCCGAAGGCCCCCTCCCTCACCCTCCCCCGCTGCGCGCACGGCTGTCCGGGGAATGAGTCGATAGGTCGCGGGCGCATGCCCGGCTTTCCCGAGAGTTTCGGGGTACTTTCTG
>NZ_BGJX01000007.1 GCF_009811655.1 Methylosinus sp. Ce-a6
GAGGCCGGCGATCTGCGTGGCGGTGAGGCCGCGCACCTGGGTCGCGGTGAGGTCGGTGACCTGGGTGGTGGAGAGATTGGCGAAGGCGGTGGTGGTGAGCTTGCCGATCTGGGTGGCGGTCAATCCGGCGAGCTGGGTGGAGGAGAAGGCCTGCACCTCGGTGGAGGTCAGCGCGCCGAAGGCGGTGGCCGAGAGGGCGCCGATCTGGGCGGCGGTGAGATTGGCGACCTGGGTGGTGGAGAGGCTGGCGGCGCTGGTGGCGTTCAGCGCGGCGATCTGGCTGGTGGAGAAGTCGGTCGCGTCGATGGCGTCGAGGTAATCGGCGGCGAGGCCGGCGATCTGCGTGGCGGTGAGGCCGCGCACCTGGGTCGCGGTGAGGTCGGTGACCTGGGTGGTGGAGAGATCGGCGAAGGCGGTGGTCGTCAGTCGTCCGATCTGGGCGGCCGTGAGGCCGGCGAGCTGGGTCGTGCTCCAGGCCTGGATTTCCGTCGATTCGAGGCCGCCGAAGGCCGTCGCCGTCAGCGCGCCGATTTGCGTCGCGGTCAGCCCTTCCGCCTGAGTGGTCGAGAGATTGGCGGCGGTGGTTCCGTCGAGGCCCGAGATCTGCCATGTCGTCAGATTGGCGAGATTGACCGCGATGAGATGGTCGGTGCTCAGCGCGTTGAGCTGTGTCGCGGTGAAGCCGCGCACCTGCGTCTGGCTGAGCGAGGAAATTTGCGTCGTCGACAAATTGCCGATCGCCGTCGTGGTCAGCTTGCCGATCTGCGCGGAGCTCAGCGCGCCGATCTGCGTGGCGTCCCAGCCTTGCAGCTCGGTCGAGGTGAGCGAGCCGATCTGCGAGGAGTTGAGCGCGGATATCTGCGTCGCGGTGAGTTCGTCCGCCTGCGTCGTCGTCAGATTGCCGATCTGAGCGAGCGAGAGGCCCGCTATGGCGTTGGCCGAGAGCGCGGCGATCTGCGTCTGCGCGAAATATTGCAGATCGGTCGAATTGAGGGCGTTGAGCTGAGTGGCGGTCAGCGCCGCGGCCTGCGTCGTGTTCAGCGCGGCGACGTCGGTCGTCGTCAGATTGGAAATGATCGTCGTGGTGAGCCCGGCAACCTGAGTGGCGGTGAGGGAGGTGAAGATAGAGGTCATCGGGCGCTCCGCTTCCAATGAAGCTGTTTACGAAGAACGAAAGTAGACGGCGTTACGGTTCTTGGTCAGAGCCGCGACGGCTCGGAAGGCATCGAGCATGAACGAAAGACGCAGCAGGGACGCGCGAGCGATCGCTCCGGCGCGAGCCGCCTTCGACTTCGTCTTTTCGCATTGTTCAGAGGAACACCGTCGCGCCAGGCCGTGCCCTCGCCGGCGGAGCCTCGCGAGCCGGGCGGGCTCGAGGGTCCTGTGCCGGGCCGGCGGCGGACAGATCATCTGTCCTGTTCGGCGCGAATGCGGAGCCGTCCTCGATCGGAGGCTTCGCGGTCCGCATAGTCACACGCAGGTCTTAACAAACATCTAAGCGGTTTTATTCGATTGCTCCGCGAAGCCGCGATGACGCAGCAGCGCGTCGACGCTCGGCATGCGTCCGCGGAAAGCGACATAGGCTTCGGCCGGATCCTGCGTTCCGCCGGCGGCGTAGATGAAACGGCGCAGACGCTCCGCCACCTGCGGCGCGAAAGGATCGCCGGCCTCGATGAAAGCCTCATAGGCGTCGGCGTCGAGCGTCTCCGCCCACAGATATGAATAATAGCCGGCCGAATAGCCGTCGCCGGCGAAGACATGGGTGAAATGCGGCGTCCTGTGCCGCATGACGATCTCCTGCGGCATGGAAATGCGCGCGAGGCTCTCGCGCTCGAAGGCGAGCGCATCGAAATCGGCGTCGATCGCGCTTTCGTGTAGATCGAGATCGACAAAGGCCGAGGCGCAGAACTCGACGCTGGCGAAGCCCTGATTGAAATGGCGGGCTCTCACGATGCGGTCGACAAGCTCCTCCGGCATCGGCGCGCCGGTTTCCGCTTGGCGCGCGAAGGCGCGCAGAATTTGCGGCTCCAGCAGCCAATGTTCGTAGAGCTGCGAAGGCAGCTCGACGAAATCGCGCGCGACATTCGTGCCGGCGACGAGCGGATAGGTGACGTCCGACAACATGCCGTGCAGCGCATGGCCGAATTCATGGAACAGAGTGTGCGCGTCGTCGAGGCTGAGCAGCGTCGGCGCGCCCTCGGGCGCGGGCGTGAAGTTCAGCACATTGACGACGATCGGACGAATGCGGCCGTCGAGATTCTCCTGGCTGCGGAACTCCGACATCCAGGCGCCGCCGCGCTTGGAGGGCCGCGCGAAATAATCGCCGAGGAAAAGCGCGACATGCTCGCCCTTCGCGTCGCGGACGTCGAAGGCGCGCACGCTTCGATGATAGAGATCGAGTCCCTCGACCTCGACGAAGGAGAGGCCGAACAGCCGCTCGGCGACATGAAAGGCGGCGGCGATCATCCGATCGAGCTGGAAATAGGGGCGCAGCTCCGCCTGATCGAGATCATAGCGCTCCTTGCGCACGCGCTCGGCGTAATGGCGCCAATCGGAGGCGGCGATCGTGAAATCGGCGCCGTCGCGCTCGGCGAGCGCCTGTAGATCATCGCGTTCGGCCTTGGCCGCGGCGAGCGCCGGCGCCCAGACGCGGTCGAGGAGATCGCGCACGGCTCTGGGAGTCTTCGCCATGGCGTCGTCGAGCTTATAGGCGGCGAAATTCGCGAAGCCGTTGAGGCGCGCGCGCTCTTCGCGCAGCCGCAGGATTTCGGCGATCAGCATGCGATTGTCCGTCGTCCCGCCTTTCTCGCCACGGCTGGTCCAGGCGCGAAAGGCGATCTCGCGCAGATCGCGGCGCGTCGAGCTCTGCAGAAAGGTCTCGACGCTAGAGCGGGCGAGTGTGACGCCATATTCGCCCGGCGCGCCGCGCTCGCGCGCGATATGCGCCGCCGCGGCGCAAAAATCCTCGGAGAGGCCGTCGAGATCGGCCTCCTCGAGCAGCAGCAGATAATCGGCCTCGTCGGCGAGCACATTCTGCGCGAAAGCGGTGGTGAGATTGGCGAGGCGCTCGGATATCTCCGCCATGCGGCGCTTCGCCGTTTCGTCGAGCCTCGCGCCGGCGCGCAGGAAGCGCTTATGCGTGAGCTCCAGCACACGCGCCTGCTCGGGCGTCAGAGTCAGAGCGTCACGGCGCGCGTAGAGCGCGTCGACGCGCGCGAAAAGCGCCGCATTCAGCAGGATTTCATTCTCGTGGCGGGCGAGGGCGCCGGACATGTCGCGCTCGATCTCCTGAAGCTCGGGCGTCGCATCGGTCGCGACGAGATTCCAGAACACCCCGCCGACCTTGGCCAGCAGGCGGCCGGAGCGCTCCAGCGCGGCGATCGTGTTCTCGAAGTCGGGCGGGGAGGGATCTTCCGCGATGCGCGCGATCTCGGAGAGATGTTCCGCCATGCCGGCCTCGAAGGCGGGCCGATAATGCTCGGCTTCGAGCGCGCCGAATGGCGGCAGGCCGAAAGCTTTCGTCCAGGCGGAGAGCAGTGGATTGTCGGTCGTCATCGGGCTCCTCGGTCGTCGCCGCCAGATTTAAGGATTCGGGCGTCGTTGCGCCAGCGATCTCGGCGGTTGCCGCCTATCCTTGATTAGTGTAGTAGTTTTATAGACTGGCGGGGGTTTCCTGCCGCCTTTCGGAGAAGCGGCGGTGACGCAGCAAGCAAGGCATGGGCCGCAAGACCAAGGGGCCGGAGCCGACGGCGCTCCGCCGACCGGCGGCTTTCCGCAGCTCGGCCGCATCGTCGCGGAGCTCGGCGAGCTGCGTCGCGCTTCGCAGAAGCGGCGCTATCGCGACGGGCGTCTGCCCGAGCTGCCCTCGCGCGAGGCGACGATCGAGATCATCGAGGATTTCGCCGCGAGCCTCTATCCGCGCCATTTCGGTCCGCCGGAGCTGACGACCGACGGCGCCGACGGTTTCGTGCTCTATACGCTGGACAAGAGCCTGCGCGCGCTGCGCGAGCAGGTGCGCCGCGAGCTGCAATTGCTCGCCAATGGCGCCGACGACGGAAAGACCGACTATCGTCCGCGCGCGCATGAGATCGTCGCCGCCTTCGCCGAGGCGCTGCCGCAGATGAGGGCGTTGCTCGACACCGATATTCGCGCGGCCTATGAGGGCGATCCCGCGGCCAAGAGCCTGGACGAAGTGGTGTTCTCCTATCCCGGCCTCGCCGCGATCATCCGCCACAGGCTCGCGCATCGTCTCTATCTGCTCGGCGCGCCCATGCTCGCGCGTCTCGTTTCTGAAATCGCCCATTCGGCGACCGGAATCGACATTCATCCCGGGGCCGAGATCGGCGAGGGCTTCTTCATCGATCACGGCACCGGCGTCGTCATCGGCGAGACCGCGATCATCGGCAAGAATGTGCGCCTCTATCAGGCCGTGACGCTCGGCGCGAAGCGTTTCGAGGTCGACGAGACGGGCGCCTTGGTGAAGGGCGGCGCGCGCCATCCGATCATCGAGGACGATGTGGTGATCTACGCCGGCGCGACGGTGCTCGGCCGCGTCACCATCGGCCGCGGCTCGGTCATCGGCGGCAATGTCTGGCTCACGCACAGCGTGCCGCCGGGCAGCAATGTGACGCAGGCGAAGCCTCTGAGCGAATCCTTCGCCTTCGGCGCCGGCATTTGAGGATCACGGCGTCGCCGGCGCGAGGTCGCTCGCCGCTGCGACGCCCGCGGGCGCGGGGCCTTCGGAAATCGCCGAGCACAGCGCGGCGGCGTTGTCCCATGTGCAGGTCGTCGCCCCGATTCCGCGCGTGCATGTGCATCGATAGAGCACGCCGGCGACGCATCGCGTCGCGCCGGAATCGCTCGTCGATCGACAATCCTGGGCGGAGGCGGCGCTCGTGGCGATCACGATGGCGGCCGCAAGGCTCCTCATCGGATATTTCATGGCGTATGCTCCGGGCGGATCGGCTACCGGCTATCTATCGCGCAGCCGAAGAGGATCAATGCGCCGCGATTCGCCGCTTCGCGCATCATGCGAATCGTTCGCACGGAAGCCGCGAGAGGAGACGCCATGATACGCGACTATGTCAGCCATGCCGCCAATGAGCGGACGTTTCTCGCATGGGTGCGCACGGGCATAGCGATCATGGCGCTCGGCTTCGTGATCGAAAAATTCGATCTTTTCGTGCATACGATCAGCATCACGCTTCCCGCCGCCGAGCGAGGGCCGATTCTGCGACGTTTCGACAAATTGTCGGGACCGCTGGCGAGCGGGGGCGGCGGCGTGCTGGCGCTCGGCGGAGTTGCTCTGATCGTCGTCGCCACCTTGCGTTTCATTCACACGCGACGTCTCATCGCGGACGAGGCGCAGCATGGCTTCGACGCGGGAACCGGCGAGCTCGTCGTTCTCGCCGCGCTCCTGCTGCTCGGTTCGGGATTCGTCGTCTATCTCGCGATCGGCTGAGGCCGCTCAGCGGCCATGCGTTCCCGTTGCGGGAAGATCGTCCTCGAGGAGGACGGCCGCCGGCTGCTCGGCGGGCGCCTCGCCGCGTTGCGGCGCGCGCCACGGCCGGTCTTCCTGCTCGGCGCGGCGGAACTCCTCGAATCCTTCATAGATCGGCGCGAGAACGCCGTTGCATTCCGAGCGCGACAGTTTCGTCTTGTGCATCAGCGCCTCGACGATCCGCTCGCACTCCTTGTGCAAATGCCGCAGGCGCAGGGCGGTGACGGATTGCAGCTCCTCGAAGATCGATAGGCTCAGCCGATGCTTCTCCTCCTCGGAGAGCGAAGCCGTGTAATGGGTCTTGTGCATGAAGGACTGCGCCAAGCGAAAGGCCGTGTTCAGATTGCGATCGTCGACGCCGTCCTGCGGGGGATCGCCGATGAAAACATGTTCGGCGATGCGCGGCGCCAGCGCTCGCATCGCATGCAGCGCGTCCTTGTCGGCGGGCGTGGCGAGATCATTGATGAAATGCGCGACGCCTTTCTCCTGCTCGAATTGCACGTCGGCGAGCCAGAGCTCGCTGCCCGCGCGTCCCGACCCTCGAAACAGCGAGACGCTCTGCGTGCGCAATCCGCCCGTCGCCGAGATCAGCATGATTCCGGCCGCGCGCGCCGCAGTGCGGCGGCGACCCGACGTGTCGGGATCGGCGGCGGTCAGGCGCTTGCCGACCGCGCGCCGCAGCGCCCGCGCGGCTTTCTCGGCGCGGGCGCGCTCGGCTTCGAGACGCTGCTGCTCGCGCAACGCCGCGAGCGCCTGCTCGCGCGCCGCGATCGCCGCCGCGTCGGTCGTCGAGGCTTCCGGCTTGGTCGATTTCATCTTGCGTCGAGTATGCGCGATGTAAGTGCCCACGCCGCTCCTCCGCAGAGCGCCTCGACCGATCGATCGCGATCTCGGGAAGCGCCGCGATCGTCTTCAGGCGCCGAAGAAACGCTAGCGCCGAAGTCGACGGCTCCGCGATTGTGGAGTTTCCTCTTGTGGCGATCCCGCATGTCGCCGAGCGGCAGGGCCGCGCGGCCGCGGGGCGAACGGCGCGCATCGCTCTGCAATGGCGCGAGAAAACGGGCATATTCCTATTTACCTAGTCATATTCATGAATTAAATTTTATCGTCATTTTTTCGGATCTCGCCGGCGGCGGAACCGCCGGCGGCCATTCAGCGTGAGGCGGAGCGTCACGAATGCCGATCTTGCTTTTCCTTCACCGATGGGTCGGCGTCGTCTTGGCGCTGTTCATGCTGGTCTGGTTTTCGACCGGCCTCTCCATCGCCTTCATCGGCTCGCCCACGCTCGATCGCGCGCAGCGGCTCGCCCATGCGCAGACGCTCGCGCCGCAGGACGGCTGGATCTCGCTCGGCGAGGCGCTGAGCGCGAGCGCCGCGGCGCGCGCTCGAGGCGGAAAGTCGCAAGCCGCCAAGACGATGCACGGCGGCGGCGAAGGCATGGGACGCCGCGCGCATGAGGATGGCGCGAAGGGCGAGCGCGGCGTCGCCGAGGCGCGGCTGCTGCGTGTGGGCGGCGAGCCGGTCTGGCTCGTCGAGGACGATGTCGGCCGCCGCTTCGCTCTCTCCGCGACGAATGGCGCGCTGATCGAATTCGACCGAGAAGCTGCCGAGCGCATCGCGCGCGACTGGCTGGGGGCTCCGTCGCTGCTCTATCTCGCCACGGTGGACGCGGGCGTCGGCCTGCGCAACGCGGAGACGCTGAAGCCGTTTCATCGTTTCGCGATCGGCGATTCGGCGGGAACGCAGATCGTCGTCTCGGCGCGCACCGGCGAGGTGGCGCAAGTCGCGACGCGTCTCGAGCGCGCTTTCGTCTACGCCGGCAGCTGGATGCATCTCTTCCGCTGGCTCGATGCGCTCGGCGCCGGCGATTATCGGCGCGACGCGCTGACCTACGCCGGATTTTTCGCCGCTATCGGCGCCTTCACCGGCCTCGTCATCGGCTGGATCAAATGGAAGCCGGGATTTTTCGGCCGTCCGACCTATGCGCGCGGGCGCGCGCAGCCCTATCGCGAAACCTGGCTGAAATATCATTTCTGGGCCGGCCTCATCGGCGGGACTTTCGCCTTCGGCTGGGCGGCGAGCGGTTTTTTCGCCACCAATCCGGGGCAGATTTTCTCGCAGGCGACGGCGAGCCGCGAGGAGCTCGCGCGCTATCGCGGCGCGAGATTGCCGCAGGCCGTCGTCGACTGGCGGCCCTCCGCCGCGCTCGGCCTCGCCGGCGATGTCGTCGAGCTCGCCTGGAGCCGTCTCGGCGAGCAGGCGCTGCTCGTCGCTGAGGCGCGCGACGGCGCCCGCCGCGCGATCGCCGCGCCCGGCGCCGTCGCAGAATTCGGGGAGGAGTCGCTTCTCGCCGCGGCGCGCCGACTGAAGGAGGGCGTCGACATCGCCTCCACGGAGAAGCTCGTCGATTACGATTCCTATTATTTCGCCAATCATCGGCAGACGGCGCTCGACAAGCCGCTGCCCGTGCTGCGCGTCGACTTCGCCGACGCTGAGCGCAGCTCGCTCTACATCGATCCGGCGGACGGGCGCCTGCTCGCGAAATTCGACGCGAGCCGGCGCGCCTATCGCTGGCTTTATTCTGCCGTTCATCATTGGGATTTCGGCTGGTTCCGCAATCATTGGCTCTGGTGGGGCTGGATCGGCCTCTGGGTCTCCTTCGGCGTCACGCTCAGCGCCAGCGCCGTCGTTCTGGCGTGGCGGCGTCTGCGCCGCTCGATCCCTGTCGCCGAGGCGGCGCGCGGCGAGCGACGGGCGCGCCGCGCCGCCCAGACGGCCTGACGGGCGCCGGATATCTCTATTTTTGTTACAGATTTTGGAAACTAGAACCCCGTCTCCCGCGAGGAGGCGGGGCTCTTTTCTTTTGCGAGCGTCTCCCGTTGTTGCGCCGGCGCCACAGGCGTGCGGCGAAAGGCCCCGGCTTCCGGCGAAGGTCGAGCGAAGCTGTTGACGTCCCCTACTAAAGCTACGTAGTCTATAGGGAATATACGTAAGTGCGCCATGGGGGAGCGCAACGTAGACCGTCGTCGTGGCCCGCGAGGGCCGCGCGCGGCGGGACATGGGGAAAAATCGGTGATGTCGAGAGCGAGTGGAGCAAGAAGTGAGTCGCGTGCGAATTTGTTGCGCAGCGTCGGTTTCGCGTCATTGGCGGCGGCCGGCGTTGTGGCCTTCCGAATGGTCGCGGCCGGCCCGGCCGCGGCGCAATCGGCGCCTGCGCCAGTGACAACGCCCCAGGTCGGCGCCGCCGCGGTGAATGCGCAGGTCGACGACGTCACCGTCACAGCGCGCAATCGCGAGGAAAAGGCCCAGGACGTTCCTCTGCCCGTCAGCGTCGTCGGCCCCAAGGCCGCCGAGCGCGAGCGCCTCGAGCGTCTTTCCGACTTCGCCGAAAAGGTCCCCAATTACCGTCCGAACATCTCCAACCCGCGCACCTCGGGCACCGCGATCCGCGGCGTCGCCGGCGGGACGGGCGCGTCGTCGGGCGGCGCCGACGGCTCGGAGGCGTCGGTCGGCTATATCGTCGACGACGTCTTCTACACCCATGTCGGCTTTCAGTGGCAGGACTTCGTCGATCTGCAATCCTTCGAGGTCGCGCGCGGCCCGCAGGGCACATTGCTCGGCAAGAACACGACCGTCGGCGCCGTCGTCATCCGCACCCAGCTTCCGGCCTTCACGCGTTCGGCGACGATCGAGACGGCCTTCGCCAATTACAATCGCTTCATCGAGAAGCTCAACGTCACCGGCCCGATCATCGACGACACGCTCGCCTACCGCGTGACCTTCTATCTCGACAAGGGCGACGGCTGGATTCGCGACGCCGTTTCGGGCGCGAGCTATCTCGACAATGATCGCTGGGGCGTGCGCGGCCAGCTCTATTACGTCGGCGACGAGATCACCAACCGTCTCATCTTCGATCGCTCCACTTCGCACGAATACAATAATTCCGGCAGCGGAGTGATCGGCGATTCCGTGCCGCTCTTCGCCAATGGAACGCTCGGCGCGTCCTATGCGACGACGCTCGCGAGCCGCCTCGGCAAGCCGATCCTCACCTATGATCCCTACACGCGCTTCCAGACGCGCGTCGGCACGCTCGATCAGCGCACGATCGGCGTCTCCGACACATTCACCTGGAGCCTCGGGGAGAACACGCTCACATCGATCTCCGCCTGGCGCGAGTTCCGCCTGCATCCGCGCAATTCGCTCGGCGAGCAGCTCACGGAGATCACCTCCAACGCCTATGACGTCACCGTCGATCAGCTCACGCAGGAGCTACGCCTCACCTCGCCGAAGGAGCAGACGTTCGAATGGCAGACCGGGCTGTTCTCGCTCTATGAGCGCGTCTGGTCGCTCAATCATTTCGACTTCGGTTCCGACGCGGGACGCTGGTTCAATCCGGGCAGCACGGCGACGGCGATCGCGCGGCGCAATTCGCTGCTCAATGGCTTCAAGAACCATCGCGACGGCAAGGCGACGACCTTCAGCGTCGCGGCCTTCGGGCAGGGCACTTATCACATAGACGAGCAATGGGCGCTGACCTTCGGCCTGCGCGACACCTATGAAATCCGCGAAGGCTCGGTGTTCGCCTGGGAAGACGCCTGGGGTCCCGGGCTCGATCCCTTCGTCGTCGATGCGGCGATCCGCGGCGGCGGCGGGGTCGGCTTCTACGACACGGGCGCCGTGACGAAATATTTCAACTCGCTCTCGGGCCTCTTCAATCCGTCCTATCGCTACAACGAGAACATTCTCGTCTACGGCTCGGTGGCGCGCGGCGAGAAATCCGGAGCGACCAACACGGATGCGCAGCCGATCCTCGACGACAAGAGCAACTTCAAGCAGTTCCAGCCTGTCATCACGAAGCCCGAAGTGTCCTGGGACTATGAGCTCGGCGTCAAGACCAATTGGTTCGACAATAAGCTCATCGTCAATGCGAACCTCTATTGGAACGACATTTTCAATTATCAGGCGCAGCTCGTCAACACGGACTATCTCGACAGCACCGGCCAGGTCCTGCGTCGCAACTATCTCGGCAATATCGGGCATGTGCGTCTGCGCGGCATAGAGCTCGACGCGCGCTGGAGCCTGATTGAGCGCCTGTGGCTCACTCTGAACGGCGCCTATGCCGAGGCGCGCTACATCAATTTCGACAAATCGCCGCCGCCCGCCGATTGGTTGTGGGCGGCGACGTCCGGGCCCGTGCGGGCGCCGGCGTCGCTCGATCGCGACAATTCGCGCTTCGAGAACTTCCCGATCTGGTCGTTCAACGCGGGCGCCAATTACGAGCATCCGCTCGGCGATCTCTTCGCCGATTTCGGCGCCTGGGCGAATCGTCCAGTGACCGGAATCGTCTATGTGAACGTGTCTTGGCGCGACAAGCAGCGGCTCACCAATCCCTATTCCGTCTTCCAATATTGGCAGCCCGCCTATGCGCTGGTGAATGCGGGATTGGGGCTACGCGCGGATGACGAATCCTATCAGCTGATGCTGTGGACGAAAAATCTCTTCGACGAGCGCTATTACGGCACGTGGAGCCCCGGCTCCGCCACCGGGCCGGCGACGATCGGCCTGCCGGCGCAGCCGCGAACCTTCGGCGGCACGCTGACCGTCAAGCTCTATTGAAGTTCATGTTCTTTTCGCCGCGCGGCGGAGCGTCGCGCGACGAGGAGAGTTCGAGGAGTGGACCATGCGAATTATGAAAGAGAAACTTCGGTTGATCGGCGCCGTCGCCGGCGCGCTGGCGGCGGGTTCGGCCGCGGCGGCGGACCTTCCGTCCACCAAAGCGGCCCCCGCGCCGCCGCCGCAGCCGGCCTTCAGCTGGCAGGGATTCTATATCGGCGCCTATGCCGGCGCGCTGCTGGGCGAGGGGACCTTCACCTATTTCCGCGACACGCCTCTGCGCGGCTCGGCTTTCGTCGGCGGTGGCGCGCTCGGCTATAATTGGCAGTGGACGCCGACTCTGGTGCTCGGCGTCGAGGCGGATTTCGGCTATCGCGGGTCGCTCAATTCGGAGACGGCGGGCTGGAACACGCCGAGCGCGACGGAGACCGGCGTGTTCGGCACGGCGCGCGGACGCCTCGGCTACGCTTTCGCCCCCCGCTGGCTCGTCTATGGCACGGCCGGTTTCGCCTATGGGACCGACTTCGCTCCCACGAGCTTCACCTCCCGTCTTCCGCTGACCATAGGCCGGCTGAACACGGGAACGACCGTGCGCGCCGGTTGGACGGCGGGCGCCGGCGTCGAATACGCCTGGTCCGACAAGATATCGGTGAAAGGCGAGTATCTCTACGCGGAGCTCGCCGATTCGGGCGTCGCCTATTCGACCAATTTCGGCGTGGTCCCGCTCAATCTTCGCAGCGCCGGCCATATCGTGCGCGGCGGCGTCAACTATCATTTCGCGACGCCCGCCGCTCCGGCGCCTGCGCCGATCGTGGCCAAGTAAGCCGATCGATGAGCGCGTGAGATGGAAAGCCCGCGGCCTCTTCGGCCGCGGGCGCGTCAATGAGAAATCGCGCCGCCGCTCCATTCGGCGCCGAGCATGGCCAGCGCCGACAGCAGCAGCAGACCGCCGGCGAGGCGCGAGAGATTGCGGCTCGCGGCGGGCTCCGGCGTCCATCGCCGCGCGCCATAGCTCGCCGCGCAGCCGAGCGCCGAATAGAGCGTCAGGCACAGAAGGCTCGTCGTCCAGCCATAGAGCAGAGCATGGCGCCAGAACGGCCCGTCGGCGGCGGCGAAGAACTGCGGCAATATGGCGAAATAGAACAGCAGCCCCTTCGGGTTGAGCAGGCTGGTCGCGACGCCGGACGAGAAGGCGGCCCAATCCGTGTGGCCCCGGCCCGGCTTCGGCGCGTCGAAGCCGCCGTCCGAGCGAATGAGGCGAAAAGCGAGCCATGAGAGATAGGCGACGCCGATATATTTGAGCGCGAGGAAGAGCGACGGGAACGCCTCGAAAACGAGCTGAAAGCCCGCCGCCACCAGCAGAGTGAGCAGCGCATAGCCCGAGGCTATGCCGGCGGCCGAGAAGCAGCCCGCCCGTCCGCCCGACCCCAGCGAGCGGCCGAGCACATAGAGCATGTCCGGCCCCGGAACGGCGATCAGGCTGACGACCGTCGCCACGAAAACCAGATAACGACCGCTCACGACCTCCAACGCGCTCCTCTCTCGGACGTTCCCGCATGAGCCCCGGTCGCGCCGGTCGCGTCAAGGCCTCGACCGGCCTCGACCGGCCGGGCGGTTGACAAATTTTCCCGAGGGCCGTTTGTGGACAAGTGCGGCGGGCTGCGTCACTGATCCTCGAGGCGGCGGCAAGCGCGCAATTTGTCGCAGCGACGCGAAGGCCGCTTGCGGTCTCACGCCAAACTGCTCAAAACAGGCGCGCCCTTCGTGGATAGAATTGTTTCTATTCGCGTTACGAGCCGAGAGGCAGGGGGCCAGGGGTCGAACTCGCGAAAGAGGTTCCACAAAGTGAGCAATGCGACAAAGGCGGAGCCCAACCGCCGGGATATTTTGTTCCTCGCCACCGGGGCGGCGGCGTCTGTCGCCGCGGGCGCCGCCGTATGGCCGCTGATCGCGCAGATGAATCCGGACGCTTCGACGCTGGCTCTGGCGTCGACCGAGCTCGATATCTCCGCCATTCCCGAGGGGCAGATCGTCACCGTCAAATGGCGCGGCAAGCCGGTCTTCGTGCGGCACCGCACCAAACAGGAGATCGCGGCGGCGCAGAATGTGGCGCTCGCCGAGCTTCCCGATCCGCAGACCGATGCGGCGCGCGTGAAGAAGCCCGAATGGCTCGTCGTCGTCGGCGTCTGCACGCATTTGGGCTGCATCCCCACCGGCTTTGAGGGGGAGTTCCACGGCTGGTTCTGCCCCTGCCACGGCTCCACCTACGACACTTCCGGCCGTATCCGCAGCGGCCCGGCTCCGACCAATCTCGAAGTGCCCGACTACGCCTTTCTGAGCGACACCAAGATCAAGATCGGCTGACCGCGGCCCCGTCGCCGTCCCAACCTCCGAGACGACCATCCATGACCGGACATTCGACCTATACGCCGAAGAGCGGCTTTGCGCGCTGGCTCGAGCGGCGCCTGCCGATCATCGGCTTCATCCACGAATCCTTCGTCGCCTATCCCGTCCCGAAGAATCTGAACTATCTCTGGACCTTCGGCGCGATCCTCTCCTTCATGCTGGTCGCGCAGATCGTGACCGGCATCGTTCTGGCGATGCATTACACGCCGGAGACGACGCTCGCCTTCGATTCGATCGAGCACATCATGCGCGACGTGAACTGGGGCTGGGCGCTGCGCTATGCGCACGCCAATGGCGCCTCCATGTTCTTCCTCGCCGTCTATATCCATATCTTCCGCGGCATGTATTACGGCTCCTACAAGGAGCCGCGCGAGGTGCTGTGGATCCTCGGCGTCGTCATCTTCCTCTTGATGATGGCGACGGGCTTCCTCGGCTATGTGCTGCCCTGGGGGCAGATGTCCTTCTGGGCGGCGACGGTCATCACCAATCTCTTCACCGCCATTCCCTATGTGGGCAATTCCATCACCACCTGGCTGCTCGGCGGCTATTCGGTCGACAACGCC
Organism: Methylosinus sp. Ce-a6; assembly: GCF_009811655.1. GTDB lineage: Bacteria > Pseudomonadota > Alphaproteobacteria > Rhizobiales > Beijerinckiaceae > Methylosinus. The sequence goes on from NZ_BGJX01000007.1 coordinate 14,083, forward strand.
ACGCTGAACCGCTTCTTCGCGCTGCATTACCTGCTGCCCTTCGTCATCGTGGCCGTCGTCGGCCTGCATGTGTGGGCGCTGCATGTGACGGGGCAGAACAATCCGACCGGCGTCGAGGTCAAGGACATGAAGAAGGAGACCGTGCCCTTCACGCCCTATGCGACGCTGAAGGACGCGGTCGGCCTCGCCGTCTTCGTCGCGCTCTTCGCCTGGCTCACCTTCTTCGTGCCGAACTATACGGGCCATCCCGACAATTACATCGAGGCCAATCCGCTGGTGACGCCGCCGCATATCGTGCCGGAATGGTATTTCCTGCCCTTCTACGCGATCCTGCGCGCCATCCCCAACAAGCTCATCGGCGTCATCGCGCTCTTCGCCTCGATCCTCATCGTCGCGGCGCTGCCCTGGCTCGACACCTCCAAGGTGCGCTCGGGCGTCTATCGCCCGGCCTTCAAGAAGTTCTACTGGGGCTTCGTCTTCGTCGCGGTCGGGCTCGGCTATCTCGGCGCGCAGCCGGCGGAGGGCGTCTATCTCGTCGCCGCCCGCATATTGATGGCCTATTACTTCCTCCACTTCCTCGTCGTGCTGCCGCTGCTCGGCAAATATGAGCAGACCTTGCCGGAGCCGCGGTCGATCGCCGCCTCCCTCGGCCAGGCCGCCACGCCGGAGGAGAAGTCCCATGCGTGACGCGCGTCGGAGAGCATCGATCATGTCGTGGAAATCGATCGTGTTGGCCGCGGCGCTCGCGGGGGCCGCTCCGGCGCTGGCGGAGGAGGGCGCGCATTCGCAGCCCAAGCCGCCGCGCCAGCAATGGAGCTTCGCCGGCGCCTTCGGCGGCTTCGATCAAGGGCAGCTGCGTCGCGGCCTCAAGGTCTATCGGGAAGTCTGCGCGAGCTGCCATTCGCTTTCGCGCGTCGCCTTCCGCAATCTCGCCGAGAAGGGCGGGCCGGAGCTCTCCGTGGCGCAGGCCAAGGAGATCGCCGAGAGCTACAAGGTCAAGGACGGGCCCAATGACGCGGGCGATTATTTCGAGCGTCCGGGCCGGCTCAGCGATCGCTTCCCGCCGCCCTTCGCCAATGAGCAGGCGGCGCGGGCGGCGATGAACGGCGCCTATCCGCCGGATATGTCCGTGCTCGCCAAGGCGCGCGGCTATTCGCGCGGCTTCCCGCTGTTCCTCGCCGACGCGCTGCCGGGTTTCTCCTATCAGGAGCATGGCGTCGATTACATCGTCGCTCTGCTCGAGGGCTACACGGATATGCCGAATGGCGTCGAGCTGCCACCCGGCCAGTATTACAACGTCTATATGACCGGCCATCGCATCGGCATGCCGCCGCCGCTCTCAAACGGCGTCGTGACCTATGACGACGGCGCGCCGCAGACGGTCGACCAATACGCCAAGGATGTAAGCGCCTTTCTGATGTGGACCGCCGAGCCCCATCTCGAGGCGCGCAAATCGATCGGCCTGAAGGTGGTGGGCTTCCTGATCGTGCTGTCTTTCCTGGTCTATTTCACCAAGCGCAAGATCTGGTCGTCCGTTCATTGACGCCGAGGCGGCGGCGCGGTCCCCGACAACGCGCCGCCGCTCACGCTTGCAAGAACGCCCGCACGCCATCCGCCACGAATTGCACGGCGAGGGCGGCGAGCAGCACGCCGAGCAGCCGCGTCAGCACGACATTGGCCGCCGTGCCGAAGAATTGCGCCACCTCGCCGGCGATCAGACAAAAGATCAGACAAATCGTCATGATCGCGGCGATGACGGCGATCAGCGTCGCGAGGAGCGTGACGCTGCCATGCGCGGCGCCGGCGAGCAGCACGGTCGCGGTGATCGCGCCGGGCCCGGCCATCAGCGGTATGGCCAGCGGATAGGCGGCGATATTGTGGACATGCTCGGCGAGCGCCTTTTCCGCCGCCTTGGAGTCGCGCTGGATGCGCACGCCGAACACCATTTCCGAGGCGATGGAGAAGAGTAGAAAGCCGCCGGCGATGCGAAAGGCCGGAATGGATATGCCCATTGCGCCGAGCAGCCGCTGGCCGATGAGGGCCGAGCCCGTGAGAATGGCGAGCGCATAGACGCTCGCGCGAAAGGCGATGGCGCGCTTGATCCGCCCTTCGAGCCCCGAGGTCGCGGCGACGAAGACCGGCGCGAGGCCGAGCGGTTCGACGACGACGAGCAGGGTCACGAAGGCCGAGACGAGATAGTCGAGATCCATCCCGGCCTCCGGCAGGGGAACGCAAAGCGCAAGTAGCGCGCGCTGCGGCGCGAACCAGCCGCGCGCCGCTCACCTCACCCGCGTCCAATCCTCTTCGCCGCAGATATTGGTGCCGTTCACGCAGCCTTCGAGGCGCAGCACTTTTTCGCTGCGCATGGCGAGGTTCGCGGCGTAGCTCTGCCCGTCCTTGGCGTTGTAGATGGTGCCGATCCATTGATTGGCGCCCGCAGGCCTCAGACTGAGGATCGGCAGGCCGAGCAGCGAGCGATTGCGCTGACGGGGATCGGGATTGTTCTCGTCGACGCCTTTTTCGGAGAGCCAGGCGATCTTCCCGCAGATCGCCGGACCGCAGCGGGTGATCTGTATATGCGCGGTGCCGTCGGCGACCCGCCACTCGCCGATCGGATCGGCGAGCGCCGCGGGCGCGGCGACGGTGACGATCGACGCGCAAATCCAGGACCGCTTCATCTCGAGCCTCCGTTTGAATAATCAGGGGCGGGAGTATAGGGCTAAGCCATGCCTCAGACCAAGACGGCGCAGACCAAGACGCCCGCCGCCTCGCCTCTCGCTGCGCCGCGGCGGAGGGCCGCGCCGATCCGGGCGCTCATCTTGGGCGGGACGAGCGAAGCGCGCGCGCTCGCGGCCCGCATCGCCGGCGACGCGCGTGTTCACGCCACGGTCTCGCTCGCCGGCCGCACCAGCGCGCCGCTCGCGCAGAGCCTTCCGACGCGCATCGGCGGCTTCGGCGGCGTAGAGGGGCTGAAGCGATATCTCGAGGAGGAGCGCGTCGATCGCGTGATCGACGCGACGCATCCTTTCGCCGCCCGCATTTCCGCCAATGCGCGCGAGGCCTGCGCCGCGCTCGGCCTTCCGCTGCTCGTCCTCACGCGCGCGCCCTGGAGCCGGATGGAGGGGGATCGTTGGATCGAGGCGGCGAACAACGCCGGCGCCGTCGCCGCCCTCGGGGAGGCGCCGCGGCGCGTGTTTCTCACCATCGGTCGTCTGGGACTCGCGGATTTTCTCGGCGCCCCGCAGCATTATTATCTGATCCGCACGATCGAGCGGCCGTCGGAAAACGATCTGCCGCCACGCAACGGATTGATCCTGGAGCGTGGTCCTTTCACAGTCGAGAGCGAATTGTCCCTGATGCGCGAGGCCGGGATCGACATGATCGTCTCGAAGAACAGCGGCGGCCGCGACACCTACGCCAAGATCGAAGCCGCGCGCACGCTCGGCCTCGAGGTCGTGATGATCACGCCGCCGGGCGGCGGCGGAGCGCGCGTCGTTCACGACGTCGAGACCGCGGCCGCCTTCCTCTTTTTCGAGGAGCCGTAAATGAGCGTCACTCTGATGTTCCAGGGCACGGGGTCGGACGTCGGCAAATCGCTCGTCGTCGCCGGCCTCGCGCGCGCTTTGACGCGGCGGGGCTTGCGCGTTGCGCCCTTCAAGCCGCAGAACATGTCGAACAACGCCGCGGTGACGGCCGACGGCGCCGAGATCGGCCGCGCCCAGGCGCTGCAGGCGCGCGCCGCGCGTCGCGAGCCGACGGCGGACATGAATCCCGTTCTGCTGAAGCCGCAAGGCGCCGCCGGCGCGCAAGTCGTGCTGCGCGGAAAAATCGTCGGCGCGGCCCGCGCCCGCGAATATCAGCAATGGAAGGCCGGCCTCATGTCCGCCGTGCTGGAGAGCTATGAGCGGCTGCGGGCGTCGGCGGATATCGTGCTCGTCGAAGGGGCGGGCAGCGCGGCGGAGATCAATCTGCGGGCCAATGACATCGCCAATATGGGCTTCGCGCGCCGCGTCGACGCGCCGGTCGTCCTGATCGGCGACATCGATCGCGGCGGCGTCATCGCCCAGCTCGTGGGCTGCAAGGTCGTGCTCGATCCGGAAGACGCGGCGCTCATCCGCGGCTTCATCGTGAACAAGTTTCGCGGCGATCCTTCGCTCTTCGACGAAGGGATGCGTTTCATCGCCGAGCGCACCGGCTGGCGCCCGCTCGGCCTCGCGCCCTTCTTTCCCGACGCCGCGCGTCTGCCGGCGGAGGACGGCTTCGGCCTGCGCGCCTCGAAATCGGAGCAGGGGGGCGGCCTCACCATCGCCATGCCGATCCTGCCCAATATCGCCAATTTCGACGATCTCGATCCCTTGCGCGCGGAGCCCGACGTCCGTTTCGTCCAAGTGCGCGCCGGCGAGCCGCTGCCGGCGGAGGCCCAGCTCGTCATTCTGCCGGGGTCGAAGGCGACGATCGCCGATCTCTCCGCCTTTCGGGAAGCCGGCTGGCACATCGATCTCGCGGCCCATATGCGTCGGGGCGGGCGCGTCTTCGGCATTTGCGGCGGCTATCAGATGATGGGCCGCCGCATCGCCGATCCGCATGGCCTCGAAGGACCGCCCGGCGCGGTGGAAGGGCTCGGCCTCCTCGACATGGAGACGGTCTTCGAGGCCGAGAAAGTGCTGAAGCAGGTGAGGGGCGCCACGATCGCCGACGGCGTTCCATTCTATGGCTATGAGATGCACGCCGGCCGCACCGATGGGCCGGATTGCGCTTTTCCGCTGCTGCGCTTCGAGGATGGGCGCGTCGACGGCGCCGCATCGGCGGACGGCCTTTGCGCGGGCGTCTATGTCCATGGGGTCTTCGCCGATGATCGTCTGCGCGCGGCCTTCTTGAGTTCGCATGGCGGCTTCGCCTCGGACCTTTCCTACGAGGCGTCGATCGAGGCGACGCTGGACGGCCTCGCCGAACATTTCGAGCGCCATTTGGACGTGGACGCGCTCTTGGAGCTGGCGCGATGAGCCCATCGCCGCCGATTCTCCATGGCGGCCGGCTCGATCTGGCGCAAGCGCGCTTTCCCGAGGCGCCGGAGCCCTGGATCGATCTCTCGACCGGCGTCAGCCCCTATCCCTATCCTTTTCCGCCTCTCGCCCCGGAGGTCTTCACCCGCCTGCCGGATGTCGCGGCGCTCGCCGCCCTCGAGCGGATCGCGGCCGGCGCCTATCGCGCCGGGTCGCAGGCGCTTGTGGTGGCGGGGGCGGGGACGCAAGCCTTCATCCAATGGCTGCCGCGCATCCGGCCGGCGGCGCGGGTCGCCGTTCTCGGCCTCACTTATGAAGAGCATCCGGCCGCCTGGCGCGCGGCCGGCGCGAGCGTCGCCCACGCGCAAAGCCTCGAGGAATTGTCCGCCGCCGAGGTCGGCGTCGTCGTCAATCCCAATAATCCCGACGGCCGTCTCGCGCCGGCCGGAGCGCTCGCGGAGATCGCCCGGCGCATGGCGGCGAAGGGCGGTCTTCTCGTCGTCGACGAGGCCTTCGCGGATTTTCTCGCCCCCGAGGCCAGTCTCGCATCCTTCGCGGGCGAGCCGGGGCTCGTTCTGTTGCGCTCCTTCGGCAAGGCCTATGGGCTGCCGGGCGTGCGGCTCGGTTTCGCCCTCTGCGAGGCGGAGATGGCCGAGCGCCTGCGGGCGTCGCTCGGACCCTGGAGCGTCGCTGGTCCGGCGCTGGCGATCGGCGCCGCGGCGCTCGCCGATGCGGCCTGGCTCGCGGCCCGCGGCGCGCAGCTCGCGCGCGACGCCGCCCGGCTCGATGCGCTTCTGGCCGCCGCCGGCTTCGAAATCATCGGCGGCGTCGCGCTTTTTCGCCTCGCGCGCCATGCGGCGGCCGATCGATGGTTTGCGCATCTCGCCCGGCGCGGCATATTGACGCGTAGGTTCGGCGAGCGGCCGGATCGGCTTCGTTTCGGCCTGCCGGCGGCGCAAGCGGCCTGGGAGCGGCTCGAGCGCGCATTGGAGAGCGGACGAAATGGCCTTTGAGCCGGCGAATGATCCCGAAGCGGCCGAGGCGGCGCTCGTCGCCAGCGCGCCCTTCTCCGCCGAGGAGCGCGCCGCCGTCTATCGCGCCATTCACACCCGCCGCGACGTTCGCGACGAATTCCTGCCCGACGAATTGCCGGACGAGGCGGTGATGCGCCTGCTCGACGCGGCGCATCATGCGCCGTCGGTCGGCTTCATGCAGCCGTGGAATTTTCTGCTGATTCGCGACCGCGCGCGGCGCGAGGCGGTTCACGCCGCCTTCGAGCGCGCCGCCGCCGCCGAGGAGGCGCTGCTGCCGCCGGAGCGGCGCGCGCAGTATCGAAGCCTGAAGCTGCAGGGAATTCTGAAGGCGCCGCTCAATGTCTGCATCACCTGCGACCGCTCGCGGCATGGAACGACGGGCCTCGGGCGCACCCAGCAGCCGGAGGCCGATCTCTTGTCCACAGCCTGCGCAGTGCAGAATTTCTGGCTGGCGGCGCGCGCGGAGGGGATCGGCGTCGGCTGGGTCAGCATTCTGCGCGACCAGGATCTGAGGGAAATCCTGGGTGTTCCGGCCGAAATCGCGATCGTCGCCTATCTTTGCGTCGGCCGCGTCGCCCGGGCCTATGCGCGGCCCGAGCTCGAAGTCCGACAATGGGCGAAACGGCTGCCGCTCGAGGAATTGATCTTCTCCGATCAATGGGGAAAACACGTAAATAATTCCAAGGGTTGAAGGCGTTACAAAAACTACAAGGTTTTGTGATTTTTTTGAACCTGATCGCTGCGGCTCTGCTTTTGACCTTCGACTGAAGGGTCCTATAGTGGGCGCGACGCGAAGCGGCTGGCGCGCTGAGACGGGGCCAATTGTTCCGCCTGCGGCATGCGTCTTGCTAGGCTTTAGCCGGCAGTCCTGGGGGTCGGATTTATGAAACCAGCGGATTACGAGCTCGTTCGCGACAAGGCCCTCCCGCTCTCCAACACGACGACTCTCACCGTCGCGGAAGTTCCGGATCGGCTCGAAGATTTGCTCCATCTGCTCGGCGAGGCGATGATCGAGGGGCGCGGCAATCATGCGCGGCTGACCGAGATCCATTTGCCCATGGCGCGTTTCCCGCAGATGGACTCGAAGTTCTGGCACATTCCGGTCGAGGATTGCGGCGAGCATCCGATACTGCGGCTGTTTTTCGAGACGCAGGGCGATTTCTCGCACTAAAAGGCCGGCTCCGTCTGGCGGACGAAAGCGAGCCTGAAGGCTCGCATTATGCGGCTCATCGGGAAACCGTGAGCCCTTCCGCCGGCGGAGGTTCCAGGCCCGGCGCTTCCGGAGCCGGCCGCGCGCGCCGGCGCTCCAGCTTGCTCATCAGCAGATAGATGACCGGCGTCGTGTAGAGCGTCAGCATTTGGCTCAGCAGCAGCCCGCCGACGATGGTGACGCCGAGCGGTCGGCGCAGCTCCGCGCCTATGCCGTCGGCGAAGGCCAGCGGCAGAGCGCCGAGCATGGCGGCGAGCGTCGTCATCAGGATCGGCCGGAAGCGCTCCACAGCCGCCTCGAGCGCCGCGTCGCGCACCGAAAAACCCTTCTCGCGCTCGGCGTGCAGGGCGAAGTCGACGAGCATGATGCCGTTCTTCTTCACTATGCCGATGAGCAGCAGAATGCCGATGAAGGCGATGAGCGTGAATTCCGTGTCGAAGGCTTCGAGCGCCAGCAGCGCGCCGAGACCGGCCGAGGGCAAGGTGGAGATGATCGTCACCGGATGGGCGAGGCTCTCATAGAGCACGCCGAGAATAATGTAGACGGCGAGCAGCGAAGCCAGAATCAGCCAAGCCATGCCGCCCGAGAGCTTGCGGAAATCCTTGGCGTCGCCCGCGAATTCCGCCTGCACGCCATTGGGCGGCTGCAATTCGTCGGTCGCCGCGAGAACGGCTTTCACAGCGCCGTCCAGCGTATGGCCCGGCGCGATGTTGAAAGTGATCGTCGCCGCCGGCAGCACGCCCTGATGATTGACGACGAGCGGCATGGTTCCGCGTTCTATGCGGGCGACGGCGGTGAGCGGAACCTTGGTTCCGTCGCTCGCCGAGACATAGAGGCCGGCGAGGTCGCGGGGATCGCGCTGGCGCGACAAAGGCGCCTCGACGATCACGCGATATTGGTTGCGCTGCGTATAGATGATCGAATCCTGACGCTGACCGAAGGCGCTGTTCAGCGCCGCGTCGATCGACTGAATCGGAACGCCCATGCGCGAGGCCGCGGTGCGGTCGATGACGACTTTCGCTTTCAACGCGCCCTGCTGCCGATCGGTGGTGACGTCGGCGAGCTCCGGCAGACGCCGCAGGCGGGCGAGGAGCTTGGGGGCCCATTCCTCGAGGTCGTCGACCGAGGTCGCGGTGAGGGTGAATTGAAATTGCGCCTTGCTCTGCCGACCGCCCGATCTCAGATCCTGCGACGGCGCCATGAAGACGCTGAACCCGGCGATCTTGGCGAATTCCTTGCGCAGCCGCGCCAGCACCTCGAAGCTCGACGCCTTGCGCTCATTGGCCGGCTTCAGCGCCAGGAACAGTCGCCCCTGATTGCCCGACATCGACATGTTCGAGGCGCCGACGAAGGAGCCGACATTGACGACGTCCGGATCCGCCGCGGCGATGGCCGCGGCCTTTTTCTGAAGCGCGACCATGTCCGTGAAGGAAATATCGGCGGAGGCTTCCGTCGCGCCGTTGAGCAGCCCGATGTCGTCCTGCGGCAGATTGCCCTTCGGGATCGAGCCGTAGAGATGAACGGTCCAGCCGATCGTCAGCACGATCGCGACGAGCGCCGCCCAAGGATGGTCGACGACGGGCCGCAAGCTTTTCGCATAGAGGCCGACGAGCCGGGTCAATGCGCCCTCGACGAGCCTGTCGAAACGCGAGGGCGCGTCGCGTTTCGGCGAGGGGAGCTGCGCGCAGATCATCGGCGTCACCGTCAGCGAGACGATGGTCGAGATGACGATGGCGAAGGTCAGGGTGAAGGCGAATTCGCGCAGCAGGCGCCCGAAAATCCCCTCCATCAGCAGCAGCGGGATGAACACGGCGATCAGCGACAGGCTGATCGACACGACCGTGAAGCCGATCTGCCGCGCGCCGACGAGCGCCGCCTCGAGCCGCCCCATGCCGCGCTCGACATTGGTCTCGATGTTCTCGATCATCACGATCGCGTCGTCGATGACGAAGCCGACCGCGATGGTGAGCGCCATCAGCGACAGATTATCGATCGAAAAGCCCGCCAGCCACATTGCGGCGCAGGAGCCGACGAGCGACAGCGGAACGGTCACCGCCGCGGCGAAGACCGGCGTCGCGCGGCGCAGAAAGACGAACACCACCGCCATCACGAGAGCGATCGAGACGAGCAGAGTGTTTCGAATCTCGGAGACGCTGGCGCGGATCGACTGCGTGCGGTCCGAGAGAACCGAAATTTCGACGCCGCTCGGAATCCATTTTTGCAGCTCGGGCAGCAGCGCCTTCACCTGATCGACCATGGCGATCACATTGGCGTTGGGCTGCCGCGTCACGATGATGAGCACCGCCGGCTTGCCGTTGAACCAACCGGCCGCGAGCCTGTTGCGCACGCTGCGATCGACGGTGGCGATGTCGCCGAGCCTGACCACCGCGCCATTGGCGGCGGTGACGACGATGTCGCGAAACTCCGGTGGGCTCGACAGCTGGTCGTTCGCCCCGAGAGTCCGGCCGAGCCGGTCGCCGTTCAGCGCCCCGAGCGGGGAGAGCACATTGGCGGAGGCGATGGCGCTCGCCACCTGATCCATGCTCATGCCCATTGCGGCGAGCCGCGCCGGATCGGCCTGCACGCGGATCGCCGGCTGCTCGGCGCCGGCGACGCGCACTTCGGCGACGCCGGGCACTTGCGAGATGCGCTGCGCGATCACCGTGTCGGCGGCGTCGAAGATGACGCTCGTCGGCAGCGTCCGCGACGTCAGCGCGAGGACGATGGAGGGGATCGTCGCCTGGCTCGCCTTGCGGAAGGTCGGCAGGATCGGCAGGTCCGCGGGGAGGTCGGTCGCGGCGGCGTTGATCGCCGCCTGCACGTCGCGCGCGGCGGAGTCGATGCTTCGGGCGAGGTCGAATTGCGCGACGATCTGCGTCTGGCCGAGCGAGCTCACCGAGGTGAGCTCGGTGACGCCGGAAATGCCGGCGAGGCGGCGCTCGAGCGGCGCGGCGACGGAGGCCGCCATTGTGGCGGGATCGGCGCCCGGCCGCGCGGCGACGATGCCGATCGCCGGAAAGTCGATGGCCGGCAGGCTGGCGACCGGCAGGAAGAAATAGGCGACGGCCCCCACCATGAACAGCGCGGCGGCGAGCAGGCTCGTGCCGACGGGCCTTCGGATGAAGGGCGCGGAAATATTCATCGGGCGCGAGCCCCATCGGCCGAAAGCCAGCTCACTCGGCCGCCTCCTTACGTTCGGAGGGCGAGGCCGCGGGCGCGGCAGGCCGCGGTCGCGGCGCCGAAGACCCGCGCAGCCATTCACGCAGCCTGACGCGCAGCGCGTCCACGGCGAGATAGATGACCGGCGTCGTGTAGAGGGTGAGCAGCTGCGACAGAACGAGGCCGCCGATGATGGAGACGCCGAGCGGTATGCGCAGCTCGCTGCCCGCGCCTCTCGCCAGCGCCAGCGGCAGCGCGCCGAGCAGAGCGGCGAGCGTCGTCATCATGATCGGCCGAAAGCGCAGCCGGCAGGCGCGCACGATCGAATCGAAGGGCGTGAGCGCTTCGTTCTTCTCCGCCTCGAGCGCGAAGTCGATCATCATGATGGCGTTCTTCTTGACGATGCCCATCAGCAGCACGACGCCGATGAGCGCGACGAGCGACATGTCGAGCCCGGTCGCCATCAGCGCGAGCAGCGCCCCGACGCCCGCCGAGGGCAGCGTCGTCAGCACGGTGAAGGGATGCGCATAGCTCTCATAGAGCACGCCCAGCACGACATAGATGGCGATCGCCGCGGCGAGAATGAGCCAGGGCTCGCTGGCGAGCGATTTGCGAAACTCCGCCGCATCCGCGCTGAACAGGCCGATGATGGAGGAGGGCAGGCCGATCGCGCGCTCGGCCTTGGCGATCGCCTCCACCGCATCGCCGAGCGCGGCCTTGGGCGCCAAGTCGAAGCTGATCGTCGCCGCCGGAAACTGCTCCTGATGCGCGACGGCGAGCGGCGCGGTCGTCTGCTCCACCGAGACGAAGGTCGAGAGCGGCGTCTGCGGGCCGCCGCCGGCGGGCGCGACATAGAGCTTGTCGAGCGCGGTCGGGTCGCGCTGATATTGCGGCGCCGCCTCCAATATCACGCGATACTGGTTGGACTGCGCATAGATGGTCGAGATCTGCCGCTGGCCGAAGGCGTCGTTCAGCGTGTCGTCGACATTCTGCGCGGTGATGCCGAGCCGCCCCATCAGCGCGCGGTCGATGCGCAGAAAGGTGCGCAGACCGCCATTCTGCGTCTCGGCGGCGACATTGCGGAACACGTCGTCGCGGCGCATCTCCTCGATGAGCTTCAGCGACCACGCCTGCAGCTCGGCGCTGTCGGGCGCCGTCAGAGTATATTGATATTGCGAGCGGCTGGCGCGCGTCGTGATCTGTATGTCCTGCACCGGCTCGATATAGACGGTGGCGCCGGGAACGCGCTCGGCCGCCTTCTTCAGCCGCTCGGCGATCTCGTCGGCGCCGACGCTGCGTATATCGCGCCCGCGCAGCGTGACGGCCATATGGGCGACATTGGTCGTGGCGTTGAGCGGGCCGACGCCCAGAACAGAGACTGTTCCGGTCGCCTCCGGCTCGGCCTCGAAGACCTTGGAGACCGCGGCCTGCAGCTTCGTCATCGTCTCGAAGGACGAATCGGGCGAAGCCTCCAGCACGACATTGAGCAGGCTCGTGTCCTGGCGCGGCAGGAAGCCCTTCGGGATGAGCGCGTAGAGCGCGATGGTGAGCGCCAGCGTGCCGAATGTCAGCGCCAGCATCAGCTTGCGCCGGTCGAGCGCGATGGCGAGCGTCCTCGCGTAGAATTCGTCGAGCCAGGCGGAAAAGCCCCCCGTGGCCCGCTCATGGGCGTTGAGCCCTGCGCCGGGCTTCAGCAGCTTGGCGCAGAGCATCGGCGTCAGAGTGAGCGAGATGACCGCCGAGACGATGACTTGCGCGGTGAGGGTCAGCGCGAATTCGCGGAACATGCGGCCGACGAGGCCGGTCATGAACAGAAGCGGGATGAACACGGCGATGAGCGAGACGGTCAGCGAGATCACCGTAAAGGCGATCTCGCGCGCGCCGTCGAGCGCGGCGCGATGCGGCGTCTTGCCGAGCTCTATGTTGCGGACGATGTTCTCGATCATCACGATGGCGTCGTCGACGACGAAGCCCGCGCCGATGGTGAGCGCCATCAGCGACAGATTGTCGAGCGAGAAGCCCGCGAGCGACATCAGCGCGAAAGTGGCGATGATGGACAGCGGCAGGCTGACGCCGGCGATGACTGTCGCCCGCCAGCTGCGCAGGAACAAGAGCACCACCAGAACGACCAGCGCCGTCGCGAGAACGAGAGTGAACTCGACGTCCTCGATGGAGGCGCGGATCGTCTGGGTGCGATCATTGACGACCTCGAGCGACATGCCCTTGGGCAGGGCGCGCCTGATATTGGGCAGCTCCTTGTGGAGCATGTCGACAGTGCTGATGATATTGGCGCCGGGCTGGCGCTGCACGTCGAGGATGATCGCCGGATCGCCGCGATACCAGCCGCCGACCCTCGAATTCTCCAGCCCGTCGAGCACGGTGGCGACGTCGCGCAGCATGATCGGCGCGCCATTGCGATAGGCGACGACGACGGTCTCGAACTGCCGCGCCGCCTGCAGCTGATCATTGGCGTCGAGCGTGTAGGATTGGTGCAGGCCGTCGAGCGAGCCCTTGGCGCCGGCGACATTGGCCGCCGTAATGGCCGCGCGCAAATTTTCCATGCTCATGCGATTGGCGGCGAGCCGGGCGAGATCGGCCTGAATGCGCACCGCCGGCCGCACGCCGCCCTCCACCGCGACATGGCCGACGCCCGACACTTCCGAGAGGCGCGGCGCGATCAGCGTGTCCGCGACGTCGCTCATCTGCCTCATGCTGGCGGTCTTGGAGCGCAAGGTGAGCGTGACGACCGGCGTGTCGGCCGGATTGACCTTCGCATAGACCGGCGGATAGGGCAGGCTGCGCGGCAGCGTCGAGGCGGCGGCGTTGATCGCCGACTGCACGTCCTGCGCGGCGCCGTCTATGTCGCGATCGAGCTCGAATTGCAGCGTGATCTGCGACAGGCCGAAGGAGCTCTGCGACGACATCGTCTGCAGCGACGGAATCTGGCCGAATTGCCGCTCGAGCGACGCCGTCACCAGCGCCGCCATCGTGTCCGGATTGGCGCCCGGCAATCGCGTCGTGACCTGGATCGTCGGGAAATCGACCTGCGGCAGCGGCGACACCGAGAGACGGGCGTAGCCCAATATGCCGAACAGCAGCACGGCCAAGCTCAGCAGCGAGGTCGCCACCGGTCTTTCGATGAAGGGCGTCGACACGCTCATGGCCGGGCGTCACCTCGCCTGCGGCGGGGGGCCGCCTTCGCCGCCGCGCCGCTCGCCGCCGGCCTCGCGTCTCCGCTCCTTGCGCAAAGTCGCCGGGGCGTTTGGCGGGCCGCCTGCGCCGCCGTCTTCTGTCGGCTCCATCGCCCGCACCTGCGATCCGTCGACGAGCCGCGCGAAGCCCGTCGTCGCGACTTTCTCGCCGACCTCGAGGCCGGAGACGATGACGGCCTGCGCCTCATCCTGGCGGCCGACCGCGACCGGCCTCATGGAGACCGTCTCGTCCTCGTTCAGCACATAGACGAAGGCGCCGTTGGGGCCGCGCTGAACGGCCGCGCTCGGCACGACCCGCGCGTCGCGCAGCACATCGACCGTCACGCGGACATTGACGAACTGGCCGGGCCACAGGGCGAGGCCTTTGTTCTCGAAGGTCGCCTTGACCTTCACCGTGCCTGTGGCCTGATCGATCTGATTGTCGATCACCGAGACGAGACCTGTGTCGAGCACGCTCGCATTGTCCGGGCCGAGCGCCGCCGCCGCCGCGGGGGCGCGCGCTTGCGCCTTCTGCAACGCGGGCAGGAACTGCTGCGGCACGGTGAAGACGACATAGATCGGCTCGAGCTGGGTGATGACGACGATGCCGGTCGCGTCCGAGCTGTGCAGAATATTGCCGACGTCGACGAGCCTGATGCCGGTGCGGCCATCGATGGGCGAGCGGATGGTGGCGTAGTCGAGCGTCGCCTTGGCGTTGTCGATGGCGCCCTGATCGGCGCGCAGCTGCGCCTCGAGCTGGACGACGAGCGACTGCTGAGTCGCATATTGCTGCTGCGAGCCGTAATTGCTCGCGGCGAGCTTCTGGTAGCGCGTGACGTCGACGCGGGCGTTGGCGAGATTGGCCTCGTCCTGCGCCTTTTTGGCGACCGCCTGGTCATAGGCGGCCTGATAGAGCGTCGGCTCGATGAGCGCGACAATGTCGCCCTTATTGACGTTCTGTCCCTCCTCGAAGGCGAGCTTGATCAGCCGACCGTCGACCTGCGTGCGCACGGTGACGGTGTTGAGCGCCTGCGCCGCGCCCACGGCGTCGATCGTCACCGGCACATCGTCGACGCGCACCGGCGTCGCCGTTATGGCGACCGGACCGTCGAAGCCGCGGCGGCGTCCCTCGCGTCGGCTCTCCGCGGCGGAGCGCTCTTTGACGCCGGCCTCGCCGAAGAGCCAGGGCCGGGCGACATAAAATCCCGCCGCGAGCGCGGCGACGGTCGCCAGAGCGACGAGCGGCGACGGCCGCTTGGCGCGCCACCAGGCCGGCAAGGCGCGCGGCGACTTCATGGCCAGGGGCCTTTGTCCGATTCGTAGGCGGCGTTTTCGGTGGCGATCTCCAGCGCGCGGGTCGTCCCGGACCAGCCGCCGCCGAGCGCCTGATAGAGGCTCGTCGCCGCCTGGAAATAGGCGAGGCGCACCTGCGCCAACACGTCCTCGGTCTGGAACAAGGTCGTCTCCGTCGTCGACAGCGTGATGATGTCGATCGTCCCTTCGCGGAGCCGCGCCTCGGCGACCTCATAGGCCCGCCGCGCCGCCGCCACCGCCTCGCCCTGGAGCTTCAACTGCCGAGACGTCTCTTGTATGGCGATGAGCGCATTTTCGACGTCCGAAAAGGCCGTCAATATCTGTTTCTGATAAGCTTGCGCCAGCTCGGCGTATCTGCCTTGCTGCAGCAGATATTGGCCCTGGAGATTATAGCCGTCGAAGAGCGGCTGCGTCAGATTGCCGGCGATCTGCCAGGCGATCGCCTCCGGGCGGAACAAGGAGCGCAGCGCGACGCTCTGCACGCCGTAATAGCCGGTGATTCTGATCGACGGGAAGAAGGCGGCCCGCGCCTGCAGCACGGAGAATTCGGCCGATTCGAGCTTGGCCTCGGCCTCCGCTATGTCGGGGCGGCGCAGCAGCAGCTCCGAGGGCAGGCCGGGCGCGACTTTCGGGAATCGCAGCCGGCTCAGCGAGCCGCCCTTGATGATCGCGCTCTCCGGCGGCGCGCCGAGCAGCACGGCGAGCGTGTTCTTCGTCTGGCGCAGCGACTGCTCCAGCGGCGGCACGGCGGCGCGCTGCTGCGCGACGACCGAATCCTGCTGCGAATAGTCGAGCGCGGTCGCCGTGCCGACATCGAGCCGGGCTTTGATCGCCTTGAGCACGTTTTCGGCGATCTTGATATTGTTGCGGGCGATGCGCAGGCGGTCTTCGGCCGTCAGCACCTGAAAATAGGCGTTCACCACCGAGGCGATGGTGGAGATTTCGACGACGTCGCGATCGAAGCGGCTCGCTTGGGCGAGCAGGCGCGCGGCGTTGGAGGCGTCCTGATTCTTGCCCCAGAAGTCGATCTCATAGCTCGCGTCGAGCTGCATCTGGAAGAAATTGGCGCGGCGCGTGCGCAGCGCGCTCGATCCTGCGGCCCCCGTCGTCGTCGTGGCGTTGGTCGAGGCGCTGGTGCTCGTCGCGCTGGTGATGGTCGCGGGGGTCTGCGTGCGCCTCGCAATGTCGTTCATGGTCAGCGAGGGCCAGAGCGGGGAGCTGTCGATTCGCGCGGTCGCGTCCGCCTGCTGAATGCGCGCCACGGCGGTGGCGATGTCGAGATTTTGCTCGAGCGCCTTTTCGACGAGACGGGTCAGCTCGGGCGAGCCGAAGGCCTGCGACCATTCCCTCGCCGCGCGAATCGGCGGAGCGGAGCGCGCGGTCTTCTCCGCCTTGAACGTCGGCGGGATTTCGACGGTCGCTTCCGGCTTCTCCCAATCCAGCATGCAACCGGAAAGGGCGGTCGCGGCCGCGAGCGCCGCGGCGCGACCGGGGAACAGGGGCGGCCGTGGTCGTCGTCTGACAGACAAGGACAATTCCGTTCTATCCGCATCCTCGCGCCCGGGGCGGGCGCGCGACCCCTGAACAGGGCCTAGACCAATGAACTTCCGCGTCATAGCAGGCGCAGGAATTTTCCACTTCCGATGTGTTTTTGTGGCGTCGCGAAGCCGTCGAAATCGTCGATCCGGCGGCGCCGCCTCCGCTCGAACCTGCGGGGAACAGGCCACTATGGTCAAGTTACGGATTGTTAATTTCGTCGGCGCGGCGTCGGCGTCTTCTGCGAAGGCGCTGGTTCGACAGGCACTTTGCTCCAGCTTTCGCTCTGGCACAAGAAAGCGATCAGGCAGCCGGTCAGCGTCAGCTGCGTCGGGCTGTCCAATGTGATGATCCCCACATAGACCTTGCCGTTCTCGGGATTGTAGAGATCGCCCTTCCAGCGATTGGGCTCGGTCCTCGCCGCGTAGCGCAGGACGAGGGCGGGCGGCTGTCCGGGCGGGGGCGGCGGAAACACGCCGCGGGCGCAGAGCTTCCCGTCGCAGTCGAAGAATTCGAGCTTCTGCTGATGGCCGCCGCGAATCCATACGCCATAGATCGGCTCGGCCGCCTCCGCGGGCGCAGCCGCCGCGGGAGAGGCGACAGCCAGTCCGAGAAGCAAGGAAATCGCCGCCTTGATCATGGCTCGGACCCTCTCACGATCATGGCTCCGACCCTATCACGCCGCGGGACGGCTGCACAGGCGAAGCCGGCAGCGCGCTCGCTTCCTCGCCTATCGGCTGCGTCGCGTCCGCCTCCTGCCGCGGCGGACCGAGGAAGGCCGGAACGACGACGAAGGCCGCGAGCAGCGTGAAGAAGAGGGAGATCGCCAGCAATTCGCCCATGCTGGCCGTGCCCGGATGGCTCGACAGGAACAGGCTGCCGAAGGCCGTCCCGGTGGTCAGCGCGCTGAAGAAGATCGCCCGCGTCAGGCTGGAGGCGAGCATGTCGGCGACGCCCTTGCGCCAGGCGATGACGTAATAGATGTGGAAGGCGACGCCAACGCCGAACATCAGCGGAAGAGCGATGATATTGGCGAAATTGAGCGACAGGCCGAGGAGATCGGCCGCTTCGAGGCTCATGATTCCGGCGAGCACGAGCGGGCCGAGCGTGAGCGCGACGTCGCTCGCCCGGCGCAGCGCGACGACGAGGACGAGGAAAATGGCGACGAAGGCGAGCACGCCGGCCTGAAGGAAGGCGTCGACCACCGTCTTGCCCGCCTCGGCGACGATGACCGGCGGCCCGCCGGCGTCGGGCGCGAGCGTCTGCACCGCCTCGGCGAAACGCGTCATCACCTCGCGATCATTGCTGTCGCCCTCGGGCGTCACTTCGACGCGCACGTCGCCGTCGGCCGAGATCCATTCGGCGCGCAGATCTGCGGGAAGCGTGTCCGGCGTGATCTTTCGGACGGCGAGCGCCTTGCGCAGCTCGCCGAACAGCCGGCCGAGGTCGGAGAGGGCGGCCGTCTGCGCCTCCTTGCGAATCTCCGGGCTCGCCTTGACGAGCGCGTCGAGCGAATCGGCGAAGCGCGAGAGGCCCGGCGGCGCCTTGGGCGCGCTCGCGGCCTTGCGGATCGTCTTGGCCGCGCGCGTCAGGGCCTTTTTCGTCTCTTCGTCGGTCGGCGCGGGCTTCAGCGTCGGATCGAGCACTTTGCGCAGCTGATTGGCGGCGTTCTCGAGGAGCGGCAGCTTCTCGTCCTGATCGGTCGGGATGAGCTGGTCGATCGTCGTCACATGATCGACCTCCGGCAGCGCTTCGATCTTCTTGGCGAGCGCGCGCGCGGCGGTCAGGGAGGGCGCGAGCGCCTCGATCTTGTTCGGCGCCGTCTGCGGATTTTTTGCGAGATCGAGGAAGGTCGCCACCGATTCGACGCTCTGATCGCGCAGATTCATCGGATTGGAGTCGAACTTCAGCCGCAGCAGAAACGGCGCGCCGGCGAGCACGACGATGGCTGTGGCCGCCAGCACGAGCTTGCGATGACGCGCGATCCAATGGTCGACGGCGGCGAGCGAGGCCGTCTGCACCGGCGTCGTCTCGGCCTTGGGCGCGAGAATGCGGATCAGCGCCGGCAGGAAAGTGAGCGTCGCGAGATAGGCGATGATCATGCCGAGGCCGGCGATGAGGCCGAGCTCGGCGACGCCGCGGAAATCCGTCGGCAGGAAGCAGAAGAAGCCCGCGAGCAGCGAGACGGCGGCGAGCGTCAGCGACCGGCCGATGCCGCGCGTCGCGGCGAGCAGCGCCTGCGGCAGATCGTTGACATTGTGGCGCTCCTCGCGATAGCGCGTGGCGAATTGAATGCCGAAATCGACGCCGAGGCCGATGAACAGCACCGCGAAGGCGACCGAGATGAGGTTGAAGCGGCCGATGAGCAATATGCCGAGGCCCGAGGTCATGGCGAGGCCGGCGATGATCGTCGCGAGCACGGCGAAGATGAGCCGCTTGGAGCGCAGCGCCGCCCAGAGGATGAGCGTGACGACGGCGAGCGTGGCCGACACGTTCAGCCCGGTATTCTCGGCGACGGTGGCGAATTCCTCGTCGGCGAGCGGCACCTGGCCGGTGAGCCGCACGGTCACGCCCTCGGCGGGGACGAGGCCGAGCGATTTGACCGTGTCGCGGATGATCTGCACGGCCTGATGGCCGGGCTCCAGCGCGGAATAGTCGATGATAGGCTTGACGAGCAGAATGCGGCGCGGCTCGGCGCTCGGCCCGATCGAGGGCGGCTCCGGCTCGCGGCCGCCGGCGAGCAGCTTCTCCCAGGAGACTTTGGCCGGCCTGCCGGCGAGCGCCGCGTCGAAAGCGTCGGTGAAACTGTCGAGGCCCTTGGCGAAGGCGGCGAGGCCGCGCTCGCTCGTTCCCACCTGCTTCAGCCCGAACAGCAGAGCGTCCGACAGGCCGCGCAGGCTCGGGTCCTCGGCCAAGGGCTGCAGGAATTCGCGCTGGGCGACGAGCGAGCTCATGTCGCGGCGGATTTCCTCGACGCTCAGGAACAAAATGCCGTTGTCGCGGAAATATTGATTGTCGTCGGGACGCCAGACTCTCGAGATGAGCGGCTTGCCGGCCAGCGCGTCGCGCAGCGCATTCACGCTTTTTTCCGCCTGCTCGCTGGTCTTGGCGTCGACGACCGCCACGATGATGTCGTCGATCTGCGGAAAGGCTCTGTAGAGGCGCGTCTCATCGGCGCGCCAGGGAACCTCGGACGAGAAGAGATGCGCCGTATCCGTATCTATGGCGAAACGCGTGACGGTCAGATAGACGCCGGCGGCGCTGAGCGCGAGCGTGACGACCACCACCGTCCAGGGCCTGCGCAGACACCAGGCCACGAGCTTTTCCAACATCAAGGGTCCTCGAATTGTTCGACGCGCCGGGGCGCCGCCGGCGGCGGAGGCCCGTTTCGAGCGCTGGCTCGGGCGCGGCGTCTAGAAGTCGCTGGCTATTCCATTGCTCTCCCAGTCGCCATAGCGAGCAGGATCCGGTCCGCCGCGGCCGCCGAGCTCGCGCGGCGGCGAGACGGCCGTCCGGCTCTCCCGAGAGCGGCGGCGCTCCTCGGCCTCGGCGAGCGCGCGCAGGGCGGCGGGCGACGAGGGGGCGCGCTCCGTCGCTGCGTCCGGGCGTTTCTCCGCTTCGGTCATTCGTCCTCCATCACATCGGCTCCGCGGCGCTCGCCTGGGACCAGCTCCGCATGTGATATAAACGACGATTCGATCCGCGTCGAAGGTGTGAATGCGCGACCATAGACCATTCTCGGCCAAGGCCAAGGCGCGGGCGGGCTTTGTCCCCGCCGACGCCGCCCGTGAGGCGGAGGCCGCCCAGGTCCCCGGCCTCCAAGCGCGTATCGCCGCGGCCAATGTCATCGCGGATGTCGCGCAGGGCGGTCATCGGCTGGACGAACGTTTTTCCCCGCAGGCGGTTCCGTCGCGCCTTTCCGGCATGGACGCGCGCGACGCGGCGCTCGCGCGCTCGATCGCCTGCGTCGGCGTGCGCCGTCTCGGCGCCATTCGCCATGCGCTCTCGGTTCTGCTCGAGAAGGGGCTGCCCAAGCAGGCGGCGCGGCTCGAATGGCCGCTCGTCGCCGCGGCCGCGCAAATTCTCTTTCTCGAAACGCCCGACCACGCCGCCGTCGATCTCGCCGTGCGCGCGGTTCGGCTCGAGCCGAAGACGACGCCCTTCGCCGGTCTCGTCAATGGCGTCCTGCGCAATCTCATCCGCCGCCGCGAGGAGTTCCTCGGCGGCGATCCGCTGGAGCGCGACACGCCCGCCTGGCTCGCGCAGCGTTGGATCAAGGCCTATGGCGAGGCCCAGGCGCGCGCCATGGCGGCGATCCATATGCAGGAGCCGCCGATCGACCTCACGGTGAAGTCGGACGCCGAAGGCTGGGCGCGCCGCCTCGACGGCGTCGCGCTGCCGACCGGCTCGGTGCGGCTGCGCACGCGCGCGCCCATCGTCGAGCTCGAGGGCTATGAGGACGGCGAATGGTGGGTGCAGGACGCCGCCGCCGCCCTGCCGGCCCGCCTGCTCGCCGTCGAGCCGGACGAGCGCGCGCTCGACATGTGCGCCGCCCCCGGCGGCAAGACCGCGCAGCTCGCCTTCGCCCGCGCGCAAGTGACGGCGCTCGACCGCTCCGCCGAGCGGCTGAAGCTGCTCGCCGCCAATCTTCAGCGCGTCCGCCTGCATGCCGATATCGCCGTGGGCGACGCCGCCTCTTATTCCTCCACGCGCCCCTTCGACGCCATTCTGCTCGACGCGCCGTGTTCGGCGACGGGGACGATCCGCCGTCATCCCGACGTGCCCTGGATCAAGAAGCCGGGCGATCTCGATTCTCTCGTCGCCTTGCAGTCGCGCATATTGGAGCGGGCCGCCGTGCTGCTGCGGCCCGGCGGGCGTCTCGTCTATTGCACCTGCTCGCTGGAGCCGGAGGAGGGCGAAGCGCAGATCGCGAGCTTTCTGCGCCGCCATCCGGAGATGCGGCGCGCGCCGATCGATCCGGCGGCGGAGGGCGTTCCCGCCGAATTCGTCACGCCGGAGGGCGATCTGCGCACGCTGCCCTCCTGTTGGCCGCATGAGGAGGCGCGCCTCGCCGGCCTCGACGGCTTCTTCGCCGCACGGCTCGTGCGGCGAGGCTGAGCGCGAGGAGGACGCTCTGAGCGAAACGGCCATCGGCTCGGGAATGCGATTGGCGAACGCCGCCGCGCGCGGCGTCGCCTCTTTCGCGCGCGCGGCGCGCGGGCCCTTCTATGTCGTTCAGGCGATGGGCGTGCGCGCGCCGGAGCGGCTCTATGTCGCCCCGCAGGACATACGCACCGCCGATCCGACCGTCGCCGATGAAATCTACGCCGGCTATTTCTCCTTCGACGGAAAAGTCGTCGAGACCAACGGACGCTCCCCCTTCGCCATCGCGCCGCCGTCTCGGGCGTGGCGGCGCTCGCTCGCCGGATTTTCGTGGCTGCGCCATTTGCGCGCCGCCGATCGGGAGCTGGCGCGCGCCAATGCCCGCGCGCTGGTCGACGAATTCATTCGCACGCGCGCCGATTTCATCGACGATCCCGCCCATGAGACCAGCGTCGTCGCGCGCCGCACCCTGTCCTGGCTCGCGCAATCGCCGATCCTGCTCGAGGGCGCCGATCAGGATTTCTACGAGCGCTTCATGAAGGCGCTCGCGCGCAACATCCGCTTTCTGCTGCGCGCCATGGCTTCGGAGCGCCGCGCTTCCGACCGGCTGCTCTGCGCGATCGCGCTCGCCGCTTTCGGCGTTAGCGCCGACGCCGGCCGCAAATTCGAGCTTCGCGCGACCGGCCTGCTCGACGCCGAGCTGCTCCGCCAGATTTTGCCGGACGGCGGCCATATCGGCCGCAATCCGGAGACGCCGGTCGAATTGCTGCTCGATCTGCTGCCGCTACGCCAGGCCTACGCCACGCGCGGGCGCCGGCCGCCGGAGCGCCTGCTCGCCTCGATCGGCGCGATGATCTCCTTTTTGCGCGTGCTGAAGCACGGCGACGGTTCGCTGGCGCTGTTCAACGGCATGGGCCGCGCGCCGCCGGACCGGCTGGCGACGATCCTCGCCCATGCCGACGCCGCCGCCGCGCCCGTTCTCGACGCGCCGCAATCGGGCTATCGCCGGCTGGAGGCGGGCGCGGCGGTGGTCATCGTCGACGCCGGCGCGCCGCCGCCGCCGGCCTTCTCCGGCGCGGCCCACGCCGGGTGCCTCGCCTTCGAATATTCGATCGGCGCCGAGCGCATCATCGTCAATTGCGGCGCGCCGCCGGCCGGCGCCGAGGCGCTGCGCCGGCTGGCGCGCTCGACGGCCGCCCATTCCACCCTCGTCGTCGAGGATCGCTCCACCTGCCGCATCGAGGCGCGGTCCGGGCGCGGCCGTACCGAGGAGCGTATCGTCGCCGGCCCTAGCCAAGTGAAGGCGGCGCGGCGCGCGACCTCGTCGAGCCATGAGCTCGAGCTCGCCCATGACGGCTATGTTCGCGAGCTCGGCCTCGTCCATGAGCGCACGCTCGCGCTGGCGGACGATGGCTCACAGCTCTTCGGCGACGACAGGCTCGTCGCGCAGCGGCGCGGCGCGCGGACCGAGAATTTCGTTCTGCGCTTCCATCTCCATCCCAATGTGCGCGCGGTGGCGGCGGGGGGCCGCAAGGTCCTGCTCACGAGCGGCGGCGTCGAACTCGCCTTCGAGGCCAACGCCGATGTGGCGGTGGAGGAGAGCGTCTTCTTCGCCGGCGTGGGCGCGGCGCGAAAAAGCGCGCAGCTCGTGGTGGATGGGCGCGGCGTGAAGGACGCGCATCTGCGGTGGTCGTTTTCGCGGGTGGAGGAGGAGGGGTTGGGGGCGGGTTGAATCGTGCGATGCGCCGAGGCGGACCATCCTGCGTCAGGAGGCGTAAGCCTTTAAACTGTTTCAAACAAATGCGGACGCTTTAATTGTCAGATGGGGTATCGTCATCCGACAAATCATCATATTGGATAAGCTTGCGAGTGATAATTCTTTCAACCCTCGCATCTACGATCGAAAACTCATGAGCAGGCTGACCACCCAGATCGCCTTCAGGTGTTCTTGTCCCGGTTCTTTTCACGATTCCGGCATCTTCCCAATTTTTTATTCTTGCGCGCGCGCTTTGAGCGTTGATACGAAAAGCGCCTTGAACATCTTTGTTTATAAATTTTGTATCTTTTAGGCGGTATATCTGGCCCAGAGTTTTGTCTGCGTACACAGACCCTATCCTTTCTTTTACATATTTATCTTGACCAAGCTCGATCGCCTCCTCATCAAGGAAAACCGTATCACTTGTCTCGGAGTTGCGGATATCATGTTCAGAAATAATGACGTCCATCAATCTAACAAGTTCTCTGGGCGACCTCATAGAAATCGTAACGAGAGACTTAAGCGCTGCGTTTACGTCTACAGTATGTAAAAATAAATCCTTGAACAGAAAGCGACTATTAGAAAAATATCTAATTCTAGCGTCCAGCATCTCCTGAAAAAAGCGATATTCCCATTCGATGGTTGAATGTGCAATTTTATCTAGTCTAACTGGATACGAGTTGCCCTCGAAATAAGGCTTTACCTGAGCCCATAGAAAAAACATCCACGAAAACCCATCGATCTCAAGTAGCTGGATATTTGACAAAATAGGATGGACGAGGCGAGAGGTCATTTCAGACGAGCTTTGTGTGGCATCCGTCTCATCAACCTTGTCAATTAAAATAACTATACCAGAAAAAGAAAATATTTTAACAAAATCTACAAGTTTTGTCAAAATTAGTCGTGACGATGAGCTTTCATGTGACGCAAATGACCTCATAAGCAGTTCGATAGGTTCGCCGGCACCGGCTGAGCCGAGACGTTTGCCAATAAGCTCGCCGATCACCCCCATTAGACGGGCAAGAGCATCCCATCGTTGGGACATCCAAACTGAGCTTTTTGTCTTCCAGGCCCGATTTAGTAGGCGAAGAGCACTATTGGCTGTATTTTGGCGATCTATTTCTGGCTTTGAAAGATAAAAACTCTTCAAAAGAGCTACCGAAAGCTCAGATTCAGAGTCATCCATTGCTAGTGTGTAAGTATCTCGTTCGTCATCCGTCAATGACGCCAGCCACCCAAGAACCTGTTCGATTACTAGAAACGCTACCTCATCAACAATTTTGCGTTCGAGCGGTTCTCCGTCCTTGAGAGATTTAAGCAAGTTAGAGAAATCGATAAAATTAAGAACGAGCGGCCTCTGCGCATGATCTTTTACTCCCCACAGTTCATCAAATAGCGTTATGCGGGTGGCACTTTTTCCAACACCCCTGTCACCAAAAAGGATGAATGTTGAAATGCTGACTGCTCTAGATCTTGTTGTTTGCAAGTACGGAGGGCGAACCGCGTATTCCGCGATATTTGGTTCTGTTTCAGCAGTATAATGCTCAAACGGATTGTTAATGAATCCAAGCTGTTCAAGCAACGAAGACATCTTGATCGTTCCAGGCTTTCGTTTGGGCTCCGAATCAGGAGCTGGGTTGCCAACGCAAAGAGTTTAAGCGGAAGTTTGAACCTGTGCGAGCGTAATGTTGTCGGAAATTCAAGAGTTTTAGCAGCACGTATTTTCAATGGTTTACGCTGCGTCTAACGTTCTTGGCAAAAATCAAGCCCTGATTTGGGTCCGGCGAAAATCGGCAAAGTTTCAGCAGAAATCCAAGCGACCCACACACCGCGCGGCCAGTTGGTTTCTCCCCCCGGCGATCTATGCTAAGCGCCGGGTCGATATCGTTTCCCGCGACGTCTTCGCTCCTTGAACGAGGGACCTGAATGCCGGTCGATCTGCGCCGTATCACGAGAGCTCTGCTGTCCGTCTCCGACAAGACCGGACTCGTCGAATTGGCGAAGGCTCTCGCCGCCCACGGCGTCGAGCTGGTCTCGACCGGCGGCACACGCAAGGCGCTCGCCGAGGCGGGCCTCGTGGTGCGCGACATCGCCGACGTCACCGGCTTTCCAGAGATGATGGACGGGCGCCTCAAGACGCTGCATCCCAAGGTGCATGGCGGGCTGCTGGCGATCCGCGAGAATCCCGAGCATGAGGCGGCCATGCTCGCCCATGACATTCCGCAGATCGATCTGCTCGTCGTCAATCTCTATCCTTTCGAGGCGACGCTGGCCAAGGGCGCGCCCTTCGAGACCTGCGTCGAGAATATCGACATAGGCGGGCCGGCAATGATCCGCGCCGCCGCCAAGAATCACGACGATGTCGCCGTGCTGGTCGAGCCTTCCGATTACGTGTCCTTCCTCGCCGAGCTTTCGGCCAATGGCGGCGCGGCGACGCTGGCGACGCGCCGACGACTCGCGCAAAAGGCCTATGCGCGCACGGCGGCCTATGACGCGGCGATCTCCAACTGGCTCGGGGCCGAGCTCGATGAGGCGACGCCGCCCTGGCGCGCCATCGGCGGCCGTCTTTCCGAGCCGATGCGCTATGGCGAAAATCCGCATCAGAGCGCCGGCTTCTATCTGACCGGCGAGCAGCGTTTCGGCGTCGCCACGGCGACGCAGCGCCAGGGCAAGCAGCTCTCCTACAATAATATCAACGACACCGACGCGGCCTATGAGCTGGTCGCCGAATTCGATCCGGCGCGCGCGGCGGCCGTCGCCATCATCAAGCACGCCAATCCTTGCGGCGTCGCCGAGGGCGAAACGCTCGCCGAAGCCTATCGAAAAGCGCTGCGCTGCGATCCGGTCTCGGCCTTCGGCGGCATCGTCGCGCTCAATCGCCGGCTCGACGCGGAGGCCGCGCGGGAGATCGTTAAGATCTTCACCGAGGTCATCATCGCGCCGGAGGCGGAGGAGGAGGCGATCGAGATCATCGCCGCCAAGAAGAATCTGCGCCTGCTGCTGGCCGGCGGCCTGCCAGATCCGCGCGCCGGCGGGCTGACCTTCCGCAGCGTCGCGGGCGGCTTTCTGGCGCAGTCGCGCGACAATAGCGTCGTCGACGATCTGACGCTCGAAGTGGTGACGAAGCGCGCGCCGACCTCGGGGGAGGTCGCCGATTTGAAATTCGCCTTTCGCGTCGCCAAGCATGTGAAGTCCAACGCCATCGTCTATGCGCGCGATCTGGCGACGGTCGGCGTCGGCGCGGGGCAGATGTCGCGCGTCGATTCCTCACGCACCGCGGCCTATAAGGCCGAGGAGGCGGCGCGCGAGGCCGGCGTGACGGAGAGTTTCGCCAAGGGCTCGGTCGTCGCCTCGGACGCGTTTTTCCCCTTCGCGGACGGGCTGCTGGCGGCGGCGTCGGCCGGCGCGACGGCGGTCATCCAGCCGGGCGGCTCGGTCAATGACAAGGATGTGATCGCGGCGGCCGACGAGGCCGGCCTCGCCATGGTGTTGACCGGCGTGCGGCACTTCCGGCACTGACCGGCCTTTGCCGCGAGCCGACGGCGGGCGCGGCCGCTTCGTCGGGCGAAGGGCCGCGCGTTTCGCTCAAACATCCGCAATGCTCACTCGCAGACGCGCATGCGGCGGAAATAGAGGACATTACCCCAATCGTCGGTCACCGGACGGCGGGCGATATAGCAGTCGGCGGGCGCCTGGGAAGCGGCGATGGCGCCGAGCGTCAGCGCGGTCAGCGCGCCCGCGGCGGCGACGCCGCCCCAATAATGGCCGTGATGACGATGACGCCAATAGGGATCGGCCTGGGCGGCGGAGGCGGTGAAGGTCGAGGCGGCGATGGCGACGGCCAGCAGGCCGGCGGTGAGGAATTTCTTGGTCATGTCGCGCTCCATCGGGTCGGTGTCGTTCACCTCTCTCGTGAACGTCCCGAACTTACGAAGCGTGAGGCGTCGGGGATGTGCGTCTTCGCACCCCGCTGATCACTCCTCGCTCTGCGCTAGCAGCTTGGCCTGATGATCCGTCGTCAGCGCGTCGAAAATCTCGTCCATCTCGCCCTCCATCACCCGATCGAGCTTGTAGAGCGTCAGATTGATGCGATGGTCGGTGACGCGGCCTTGCGGAAAATTATAGGTGCGGATGCGCTCCGAGCGATCGCCGGAGCCGACCTGCGCCTTGCGGTCGGCGGCGCGGGCGCTGTCGACGCGCTGGCGCTCGGCGTCGTAGAGGCGCGAGCGCAAGACCTCCATCGCCTTGGCCTTGTTGCGATGCTGCGAGCGCTCCTCCTGCATCATCACCACTATGCCGGAAGGGATGTGTGTGATGCGGATCGCCGATTCCGTCTTGTTGACATGCTGTCCGCCGGCGCCGCCCGAGCGCATCGTCTCGATATTCAGATCCTTGTCGTCTATGGCGACGTCGACATCCTCGGCCTGCGGCAGCACGGCGACCGTCGCCGCGGAGGTATGGATGCGCCCTTGCGTCTCCGTCGCCGGCACGCGCTGCACGCGATGCACGCCCGATTCGAACTTCAATTTCGCATAGACGCCGCGGCCGGCGATCTCGGCGACGATTTCCTTATAGCCGCCGAGCGCGCTCTCATTGGCCGAGAGAATGTCGACGCTCCAGCCCTTGGAGGCGGCGTGGCGCTGATAGGCTCGGAAGAGATCGCCGGCGAAGAGGGCGGCCTCGTCGCCGCCCGTGCCGGCGCGCACTTCGAGAATGACGCCCTTTTCGTCCGCCGCGTCCTTGGGCAGCAGAGCGAGCTTCAACTCGCGCTCGGCGCTGGTCAGCGCCTCTTGCGCGACTTTCAACTCGCCGTCGACGAATTCGCGCATATCGGGATCGATCGCGGGATCGGCGAGCATTTCGCCGAGGCCGGCGATCTCGGCCGTGGTCGCGCGATAGGTCTTGATCTTGGCGACGACATCGTCGAGCGAGGCGAGCTCGCGCGAGAGCGCGACGAAGCTCGCGGCGTCGGGACCGGCGCTGAGCTTGGCGGCGATCTCCTCGTGACGGCGCAGAATGAGGTCGAGCTTGTCTTGGGCGAACATGGGGCTTGCCGAGCGAGAGATAAGGGGACGGCGGACGTGCGCGAGCGGCGCTAACGTCCTTCGTCGAGCGACGCGCAGGGCAGGGGACGCCCCCTCCCAAGCCCTCCCCCGCTGCGCGGGAGAGGGGGCAGATTCGGCATGTCATCGAGGTTTGGCGTCGCGTCGGCCGCTCCCCTTTCCCGCGGAACGCGGGGGAGGGTGGAGGGGGCCTTTCCTCGTGCGATACGATGCAAGGCGCTAGACCGGAATATCGCGCGCCGCAGCGAATTCGCGCAGCGTCTCGCGCAGGCTCGGCGCGCCGTCCTCCTTGGCGAGAAGCGAAGCGAGGAACACCTCGACCTCCTCGAGATTGACGGCGAGGATCATCGCCTTCACTGGTCCGACGGAAGAAGGCGACATGGAGAGCGAGCGATAGCCGAGCGCGAGCAGCGCCAGCGCCTCGAGCGGGCGACCGCCCATCTCGCCGCAGAGCGTCACCGTCTTGCCGGCGCGCTTGCCCGCGGCGGCGATGCGCTCCAGCGCGCGCAGCACGGGCGGGGAGAGCGCGTCATAGCGCTTGGAGACGCGCGTGTTGTCGCGGTCCGCCGCATACATGTATTGCACGAGATCATTGGAGCCGACCGACAGGAAATCGGCGCGCGCGGCGATGGTGTCGAGCTCCCATAGCAGCGAGGGCACCTCCACCATCGCCCCGAGCTGCACATCGGTCGGCGGCCTGTGGCCATGGCGCTCGAGATAGGCGCGCTCGCGCTGTGTGATCGCCTTCGCCGCCTCGAACTCGGCGACATTGGCGATCATCGGGAACATGATGCGAATGTCGCGTCCGCCGGCCGCCTTCAGCATGGCTCTGATCTGCATTCGCAGCAGGCCAGGCCGATCGAGGCCGATGCGGATGGCGCGCCAGCCGAGCGCCGGATTCTCCTCGTCGATCGTCGCCATATAGGGCAGGATCTTGTCGCTGCCTATGTCGAGCGTGCGGAAAGTGACGGGCCGGTCCTGCACCGCGTCGAACACCGCCTTATAGAGCAGGAACTGCTCGTTCATGCGCGGAAAGCGCGGCGCCAGCATGAATTGCAGCTCGGTGCGGAAAAGGCCGATGGAGCGCGCGCCCGTCTCGTGCAGATGCGGCACGTCGACGATGAGGCCGGCGTTCATATGCAGCGCGATCTCCACCCCGTCCTTGGTGACGGCGGGCACGTCGCGCAGCTTGGCGTATTGCTCCATGCGGCGGGCGCGCAGCCGCGCCTTCTCGCCATAGGCGGTCTGCACGTCCGGCGGCGGGCGGATGTGGACGTCGCCGGTCACGCCGTCGACGATGATGGCGTCGCCCGCCTCGACGAGATCGGTCACGTTGGCGGCGAGCCCGACAGTGGCGACGCCGAGCGCGCGGGCGACGATGCCGACATGGCTCGCCGGCCCGCCTTCCTCCAGCACGAGGCCGCGCAGCCGCGAGCGGTCATAGTCGAGCAGCGCGGCGGGGCCCATGTTGCGGGCGATGAGAATCGCATTCTCGGGGATCGACTCGCGGTCGGCGACATAGCTCTGCCCGGTGAGCTGATGCAGCAGGCGGTTGGCGAGATCGTCGAGATCGTGGAGACGATCGCGCAGATAGGGGTCGGTCTGGCGTTGCAGCTTGGCGCGGGCGTCGTTCTGCACGCGCTCCACCGCCGCTTCCGCGGTGAGGCCGCTCAGCACGGCCTCGTGCAGCCGTCGCACCCAGCCGCGGTCATTGGCGAAGATGCGCACGGCCTCCAGCACATCGCGATGCTCGCCGGCGCCCATGCGGTCGCCATGCGCGACCAATTCGTCGATCGAGACGCGCATCGCCTCGATCGCCGAATCGAGGCGCTGGACCTCCGCGGCTATGTCCTCGGCGATGAGCTGCTTGACCACGACGCGCGGCTCGTGCAGCACGGCGTAGCCGAGGCCGACGCCCTCGCACATGGGCGCGCCCTTGACCACCACGGGCCGGTCGAGCGCCAGGCTCTCCGGCGTCTTGGCGATCGAGCGCAATTCGCCCGAGGCGATCATCTCGGCGACGAGCATCGCCGTCGTCTGCAGCGCCTCGATCTCCTCCTCGGAATAGATGCGCCGCACCCTGTTCTGCACGACGAGCACGCCGAGCGTGTTGCCGCCGCGCAGGATCGGCACGCCGAGGAAGGAGTGGTAGATTTCCTCGCCCGTCTCCGGCCGGTAGGAGAAGGCGGGATGCTCCTGCGCCTCGGAGAGATTGAGCGGCTCGGCGTTTCTGGCGATGAGGCCGACGAGGCCCTCGCCGGCGTGCATTGTGGTCAAATGCACGGCCTCGCGATTGAGGCCTTCGGTCGCAAAGAGCTCGAGCCGCTGATCGGCGCGCAGCACATAGACCGAGCAGACTTCCGCCACCATATTGGACGCGATGAGCACGACGATCTTGTCGAGCCGCGCCTGCGCGCTCACCGGCTCCGCCATGACCTCGCGAAGCCGGCGGAGCAGCAAGCGGGGTCCGCCGAGAGCGCTACGCATCCACTTTCCTTAGTTTCGACACGCCGCAGCCGCCAGACGAGGGCGCCGCGAGGCCGCACTTCCCCAAATCTGGAGCATTTCTAAAATACCGCCTGCTCCCGATTGAGCGTATATTGGGGCCGTCCGACCTCCGCAAGCGCGGCCGATCGGCTGGGCGCCGATACGCAAAGACCATACCGGCTTGCAGACCGGCGACTTAGCCGGTACCAGTCAAACTTCAGACAAGAAGAAATCCGAAAGCCGATCGGTCCGCCCCGCGACATTCGGAATTTTCGGGCCTGAGCGCCAGAGACGAGATTCGTGCCGCTACCCAGATATCTGATCGCTCTCCTCTTTCTCGTCCTTTGCGGGTCGCAGGCCCAGGCCATCGACTCCGTGCGCGTGCCGCAGGACGCGGCGGCGATCGATCTCACCCATGCGGTCGAGAAATACTCCTCCGAAAGCGATCGCCTGCAGGTGTCGACCGCCCCCGGCTCCGACGGCATCATTCGACGCATAGAAGTGGGCGCGAAAGAGGCGGGGACCCGCCCCAGCTGGATCGTCTTCGCGCTCGCCAACGACACCGACGAGCAATTGGAGCGGCTGATCGTCGCCCCGCACTTCCGCTTGCAGGGGTCGGGAGTGATCTGGCCGGATCTCGGCGCGACGCGCATTTCGGCGATCACGGCGAGCCAGGGATTTCCGCCCGAGCATGAGGAGAGCGGGGACGCCGACGTTTTTCGCCTCACCCTCGATCCCGGCGCCACCATCACCTATGTCGCCGAGCTGCGCACGCCCAATCTGCCGCAGCTCTATCTGTGGGAGCCCGACGCCTATAAGGACAAGGTCACGAGCCTCACGCTCTACAAGGGCATAGTGATCGGCATCGCCGGCCTGCTGGCGCTGTTCCTGACGATCGTCTTCGTCGTCAAGGGCGCGGTGATCTTTCCGGCGGCGGCGGCGCTCGCCTGGTCGGTGCTCGCCTATGTCTGCATCGATTTCGGCTTCTGGGCCAAGATTTTCGGCGTCGATCCCAACGCCGACCGGATCTGGCGCGCGGGCGCCGAGACGGTGCTCTCGGCGACGCTCGTCGTCTTTCTCTTCGCCTATCTCAACCTCAACCGCTGGCATGTGCGCGCCTGGCACGTCGCGGCGCTGTGGCTGCTCATCCTCGCCGATCTCGTCGGCCTCGCCATTTTCGACGCGCCGGTGGCGGCGGGCGTCGCCCGCATCTCGCTCGCCACCGTCTCGGCGGTCGGCTTCGTGCTCGTCCTCTATCTGGCGACGCATGGCTTCGATCGCGCTATCATGTTGATTCCGACATGGTTTCTTCTTCTGCTCTGGGTCTGCGCGGCGGGCTTCACCGTGGCCGGCTGGCTGACCAATGATCTGGTCTCGCCGGCGCTGGTCGGCGGTCTCGTGCTCATCGTGATGCTGATCGGCTTCACCGTTATGCAGAATGCCTTCGCGAGCGGCGGCCTCGCCCATGGCGCGATCTCCGACATAGAGCGCAAGGCGCTGGCGCTGACGGGCGCGAACGAGATCGTCTTCGATTGGGACGTGCCGGCCGACTACATCTATGTGAGCCCGGAGGTCGAGGAGCAATTGGGCCTCGATCGCGGCGGGCTCGAGGGCGCGGCCTCCTCCTGGCTCGCCCTGCTGCATCCTTTCGAGCACGACCGCTATCGCGCTTGCCTCGACGCCCTGCTCGAGCAGCGGCGCGGGCGCATCAATCAGGAGTTCCGGCTGCGCGCCTCGGATGGCCATTATTTCTGCTATCGGTTGCGGGCGCGGCCGGTCATCGGGCAGGACGGCGAGGTCATTCGCGTCGTCGGCACGCTCACCGACGTCACCGACGAGCGAAATGCGCGGGAGCGGCTGCTCCATGACGCCGTCCATGACAATCTGACCGGCCTGCCGAATCGCGAATTGTTCTTCGACCGGCTGGAGGCGGCGCTGGTCTTCGCCGGGCTCGAGGCCGGCCTGCGGCCCACCGTGCTCGCCGTCGACATCGACCGTTTCCGCCAGATCAACGAGCAGGTCGGCGTGGCGACGGGCGATTCGATCCTGCTCACCATCGCCCATCGCCTGACCCGGCTGCTGCAGCCGCAGGACACTCTGGCGCGCCTCGACGGCGATCGTTTCGCCATCATCCTCGTCTCGGAGACCGATGTCGACCATGTGATCGCGCTGGCCGATTCGGTGCGCCGGACGCTGGCGACGCCGGTGCGCTTCACCGATCGCGAGATTTCCCTCTCCGTGTCGATCGGCGTGGCGCTCTTCGACAAGGAGCTGCATCCGGACCGCCACGACATGCTCGAGGACGCCGAGATCGCGCTGCGCCACGCCAAAAAGCTCGGCGGCAATCGCATAGAGGTCTTCCGTCCGGCGATGCGCGCGCAGCGCTCCGACCGGCTGACGCTGGAAGCCGATCTGAGGCGCGCGCTCGAGCGCGGCGAGATCAAAGTGTTCTTCCAGCCGGTGGTGCGGCTCGAGGATCGGACCATCGCCGGCTTCGAGGCGCTGCTGCGCTGGGAGCATCCGCGCCTCGGCCAGCTCGATCCGAGCGAATTCGGCCAGGTCGCGGAGCAGACGGGCCTCGTCGTCGATTTCGGCCTTTTGGCGCTCGAGCGCACCGCGCGCGAGCTCGCCGCATGGCAACGCGCGCTCGCCGTCGATCCGCCGATCTTCGCTTGCGTCGGCGTCGGCTCGCGCCAATTGCTCCGTCACGATCTGCTGCGCGACGTCAAGAGCGTGCTGATGCGCAACGACATCGTCAAAGGCAGCCTCAAGCTCGAGCTGAGCGAGGGGCTGGTGATGGAAAATCCGGAATATGCCGCGCAGATGCTGGCGCGGATCAAGGAGCTCGGCGGCGGCCTCGCGATGAGCGATTTCGGCTCCGGCTATTCCTCGCTCGGCTATCTGCAGAGCTTTCCGTTCGACACGATCAAGATCGGCCGCTCCTTCACGCGCCAGACGGGCAAGGGCTCGCGCGCGGTGATCCTGCGCTCGCTCATCGCGCTCGCCCATGATCTCGGCATGGACGTCGTCGCGGAAGGCGCGGAGACGGAATCGGATGCGATCGAGCTCTATCAGCTCGGCTGCGCCTATGCGCAGGGCTACGCCTTCGGCCGCCCGATCAGCCCGGTCGAGGCGCGCAGGCTCGTCGGCGCGGCGCCGGAGGCCGCGTAGGGCGGGGACGCGGACCTGGGACGTCCCCTTCTTTCACCTGTGGGAGAAGGTGGCCCGACGAAGTCGGGTCGGATGAGGGCCGCTGCGAATATCGCAATCTCGACCTCTTTGCGTCGCCGCGCGAATGATCGTAAACGGCTGATGTGGCGCGAGCCCTCATCCGACCCCGCCAGAGCCCGTCGTTTGCGACGGGCGTCCTCACGGTCGCCCTTTGGCGGGGCCACCTTCTCCCGCAGGCGGGAGAAGGGGCGCGCGCTGGTTTTGAAGCTCGGAAGTCGTCATGAGCGCTGATGATGGTCGTCCTTCCCGTAAGCGCGGAGAAAGGGACCCCACGCCGATCGAAGATCTCTCGCCGCGCCGTGCGAAGCTCGAATATACGCGGCTCGCGGAGGAGATCGCCGAGCACGATCGCCGCTATTATCAGGAAGACGCGCCGGCGGTCAGCGACGCCGAATATGACGCGCTGCGCCAGCGCTATGAGGCGCTGGAAAAGGCATTTCCCGAACTCGTTTCCGACGCTTCACTGACGCGCACAGTCGGCGCCGCGCCGGCGGAAAAATTCCGCAAAATCCGCCATGTCGTGCCGATGCTCTCGCTCGGCAACGTCTTTGCGGATGAAGAGGTCCACGAATTCGTCGCGCGCGTGCGGCGGTTCCTGGGCTTTGCCGACGAAGCGCCGCTCTTCTTCACCGCCGAGCCGAAAATCGACGGCCTCTCCTGCTCGCTGCGCTATGAGAAGGGTGTTCTCGTCTCCGCGGCGACGCGCGGCGACGGCTATGAGGGCGAGGACATCGCCGCCAACATCCGCACGCTCGAGGAAATCCCTCAGCGCCTGCATGGCGAGGTCTGGCCCGACGCGCTCGAGGCGCGCGGCGAGGTCTATATGCGGCGCGAGGATTTTTTCGCGCTCAATGAGCGGCAGGCGGCGGCGGGCAAGCCGCTCTTCGCCAATCCGCGCAATTCCGCCGCCGGCTCGCTGCGCCAGCTCGATCCGAGCGTGACCGCGAGCCGGCCGCTGCGCTTCTTCGCCTATGGCTGGGGCGAGGTGAGCGTCATGCCGGCCGACACGCAATATGGCATGGTGCAGGCGCTGGCGAGCCTCGGCCTGCCGACCAATCCGCTGACCCGGATCTGCTCCAGCGCCGACGAGATGCTCGCGCATTATCGCGATATCGAAGCGCGCCGCGCGACGCTCGGCTATGACATAGACGGGGTCGTCTACAAGGTCGACGACATCGGCTTGCAGATTCGTCTGGGCTTCGTCTCGCGCGCGCCGCGCTGGGCGGTGGCGCATAAATTTCCGGCCGAGCAGGCGATGACCATCGTGCGCGGCATAGACGTCAATGTCGGCCGCACCGGCGCGCTGACGCCGATCGCGCGGCTGGAGCCGGTGACGGTCGGCGGCGTCGTCGTCTCCAACGCCACGCTCCACAATGAGGACGAGATCGCGCGCAAGGATGTGCGCATCGGCGACACTGTGGTCGTGCAGCGCGCCGGCGACGTCATTCCGCAGATCGTCGAGGTCGTTCTCGATAAAAGGCCGGAGGGGACGCAGCCTTATGATTTCCCCCATGTCTGCCCGGCCTGCGGCTCGGCGGCGCTGCGCGAGATCGACGAGAAGACCGGCGAGGCCGATGTCGTGCGCCGCTGCACGGGCTCGCTCGTCTGCCCGGCGCAGGCGATCGAACGGCTGAAGCATTTCGCCTCGCGCAACGCCATGGACATAGAGGGGCTCGGCGACAAGCAGATCGAGGCCTTCTTCAACGAGGGGCTCATCCGCACGGCCTCCGAGATTTTCACGCTCGAGGCGCGCGACGAGCAGAGCCTCACGAAGTTGAAGAATCGCGAGGGCTATGGCGAGACCTCGGTGCGCAATCTTTTCGCCGCCATAGACGCGCGGCGCAGCGCCCCGATCAATCGTTTCCTCTATGCGCTCGGCATTCGCCATGTCGGCGAGACCAACGCCAAGCGCCTCGCGCGGCATTTTGCGGATTTCGCGAGCCTGCGCGAGACCGCGCGCGAGGCCGCGCCGGGAAGCGAGGCGCGCGAGCGCGTCGAATCGATCGAAGGCATTGGCGGCGTCGTCGCCGAGGCGCTCTATGATTTCTTCGCCGAGCCGCATAATGAGCGCGAGATCGACGCGCTGCTGGCGCATGTCTCGCTCGAGCCCATGCCGCAGATCGAGAGCGCCTCGCCCGTCGCCGGCAAGACGGTGGTGTTCACCGGCGCGCTGGAGCGGCTGACGCGCGAGGAGGCCAAGGCGCAGGCCGAGCGTTTCGGCGCCAAGATTTCCGGCTCCGTGTCGAAGAAGACCGATCTCGTCGTGGCCGGGCCGGGCGCGGGCTCCAAGCTCGCCAAGGCCAAGGAGCTCGGCGTCGAGGTCATCAGCGAGGAGGAATGGTTTTCTCGCACCGGGCAGTGATCTTCGCCATGTCGACCGATGTGTCGCGAAATGGTAAGACGACCCGGTCATTTCAAAGTAGAGGGCGCGCCCTCGCGCAGCGAGGGTCGGATGAGGGACCGACCCGTCGCGGCAATCTCGAAAAATTTTCGAAGAGCCGCGACCGCCCTCATCCGACCCCGCTTCGCGGGGCCACCTTCTCCCACGAGTGGGAGAAGGAGACGCGCGCCGATTGCCGCTTGTGAGGACAAAGATGACGAACGAGCTTTCCCCGGAAAAAATTCTCGGCCTCGGTTTCGGCTTTTGGAATTCTAAAACCTTGCTCTCGGCCGTGGAGCTCGGCCTCTTCACTGTTCTGGCCGAAGCGCCGGCCGACGCCGAAACCTTGCGCCGCCGCCTCGGCCTGCATGAGCGCTCGGCGCGCGACTTCTTCGACGCGCTGGTGGCGCTCGGAATGCTCGAGCGCGAGAACGGCCTCTATCGCAATACGGCGGAGACCGACCTCTTCCTCGATCGCGCCAAGCCGAGCTATGTCGGGCAAATATTGGAAATGTCCAATGCGCGGCTGTTCGCGAGCTGGAGCCGCTTGACCGAGGCGCTGAGGACCGGCGAGGCGCAGAGCGAGAACGCCGCCGACAAGGATTTCTTCGGCTCCCTCTACGCCGATCCGGATCGGCTGCGCGGCTTTCTGACGGCGATGAGCGGCATCAGCGCCGGGCCGGCGCAGGCCATCGCCGCGAAATTTCCGTGGAAGGATTATAAGAGCTTCGTCGACGTCGGCGCGGCGCAGGGCATGGTTCCGGTCACTGTCGCGCGCATCCATTCGCATTTGACGGGCGGCGGCTTCGATCTGCCGCAGGTGCGGCCGATCTTCGAGGATTTCGTCGCGCAGAACGGGCTTTCGGATCGGCTGCGCTTCTATGCGGGCGATTTCTTCGAGGATGAGCTGCCGAAGGTCGATGTCATCGTCATGGGGCATATTCTCCACGACTGGAACCTCGATGAGAAGCGGCATCTCCTCGCCAAGGCCTATGCGGCGCTGCCGAAGGGCGGGGCGCTCATCGTCTATGAGGCGCTCATCGACGACGAGCGCAGGACCAACGCCTTCGGCCTGCTGATGAGTCTCAATATGCTGATCGAGACGCCCGGCGGCTTCGATTACACCGGCGCGGACTGCCAGGGCTGGATGCGCGAGGCCGGCTTCTCGCAGACGCGCGTCGAGCATCTCATTGGGCCGGATTCGATGGTCATCGCCGTGAAGTGACGCGGCTTCCGGCCCGTCATTGCTTCGCTGCGCTCGCAATGACGGCGTAGGTCAGGGGCATTCCTTCTGGACGCGGCCGAGCGCGTCGGAGAGGCCCTTCAGCGAATAAAGGTCGGTCGTCATATTGCCCTTGGCGGAGGGGGCTTTGACGGTGAGCTTGGCGCCGTTCTTCAGCGCCTCGACGAATTCCTTTTCCTTCGCCGGATTCTTCACCCAGGCGTTGGCGCCTTTGGTGACGAGCTCGAAACTGTCGCCGTCTATGTCGGCGCTCGCCGCGCCGCCGTCCTTGGCCGTGAAGCCGAGGATGATCGCCACCTCGTTGCGCACGCCCTCGGCCGGCCGCGTCGAGATGAAAATATAGGCCTTGTCGCGTTGCAGCTTCGCCGGCTGGCGGTCCTTCGGCTCGGCGAGCGCATAGCAGGTCTTGTCCTTGCCCTGACCATGGGCGGTCATCGCGTTCCAGTCGCCGTAGGAGCCGACGGCGGTCGGCGTTTTGGCGGCGGCCTTCTCCTTCTCGGCGGGCTTGTCCTTGCCGTTGCTGGCGTCCTTGCCATTCTTGGCGTCTTTGCCGTTCTTGGCGTCCTTGCCCTTCGCGGACTTGCCGGTCTTGTCCTTGCCGCCGGCGTCTTCCGCGGCCTCGGATTTTTTCGCTTCGGCGGTTTTCTTCGTGTCCGTCGGCTTCTTGGCGTCTGCGGGCTTTTTCGAAGCGTCGGGCTTTTTCGCTTCGCTCGGCTTGCCGAGGTCCGTTTTCTTCGCCTCCGGCTTGGCCGCCTTCTTCTTGTCGGCCTTGGCGTCGGAGGCCGCTTCGTCGGCCGCCGGCTTTTCTTTCGCGAGCGCCGGAGCCGCGACGCAAAGGCCGAGGCCGGCCGCGAGAACGAGGGGAAGGAAAGTCTGGCGAATCATGGAGCAAAGTTTATCGTCCGAGCCTGTGGCGAACCAGTGGCGGAGACGCGTCCGATGGTCGCCCGTATGGAATGTTTCCTGCTTGGAGCGAGCGCGCGAAACTCTCGCGCGAGACGGGGCGTTTCCATGGCCAGACGGCATGTTCTCTATATCGAGCGCGGCGGACTGCCGGACCGCGCCGCGCATCAGAAGGCGATCGACGCGACCAAGATCGGAGTCGCGCTGGATCACGACTATGCTCCCTTCGCCGTCGAGGGCTATCTGCCCTGCACATTCGACGGCGAGGACGCCGGCTTCGACATTCGTTTCTCCGAGCGCGATCCGGCGGCGCCCTTGTCGCCGTCGCTCGCCGAGGCGATCGGCGGCCGCGACGCCCAGATCGCGATCAAGTGGTCGAGCGATCCCCGCGAGAAGATCGCGGCTCTGGCCTTCAGCGCCGCGCTCGCCGTGGATTTCGGCGCCGTCGTCCATGATCCGGACGCCGACAAGATAATCGCCGCCGACGCGCTGCTGAAGCAGGCGAAGGCGGCGCTCGAAGAATTATAGGCTCTCGCGCCGCCGCAGCAGGACCAGCCGGCCGTCGACCGGCCGGTTGGCCTCGATGCGGATCGTCGTCGCCTCAAAGGCGAGCGGGACGAAGTCCTTTTCCCACCGCCTTGCGACATAGGCCGGATCATGCGCGAAGCGGCCGGAGGGCGCGAGCGTATAATCGGCTCCTACGCCGGCCTCGAAGCTGAAGGCGAAGACGCCGTCCGGGGCGAGACGGGAGGCCACGCCTTCGAACAAAGCCGAGAAATCGCCGAGATAGATGAGCATGTCGAGCGCGACGATCAGATCGAAGCGCTCGCCGGCGGCGGCGAGAAACTCCTCGGCGTCCTGCTCGATCAGCCGGGCGTAGATCTGGCGCTCGTGCGCCTTCTCCAGCATTTTGGGGGAGAGATCGAGACCGACGAGCTCCGCGCCGAAGGAGGCGAGCATTGTCGCCGCCAGCCCCGTGCCGCATCCCAGATCGAGGATGCGGGGGAAGGAGCGGCCGGTCGCGGCCAGCAGCGGCCGCAATGTGTCCGGCAACCGATAGTCGAGCGTCTCGACGACATGGCGGTCGAAGTGGGGCGCAAATTTGTCGAAGCAGTCGGCGATATAGGCGCGCGAGGCGCGTTCTGGCTGCCGGCCGCGCAGCGCGTCGAGATGAAAGGGGATGATCGTATCCTCGGGCGTCGCGCGCAGCAGCGCCTCGCCGAAGCGGGTCGCCGCTTCCTTGTGGCCGAAGCCGCAGAGCGCATGGAAAACGAAGCGGCCGATGCGCTCCTCGCTCTCCGCGTGAGGGCCGGCGGCGCGGCGATAGGCGGCGAAGGCCTGCTCGGGCGTTTCCCGGAGCGCCGTCTCGACGCAGAGCGCCAGCGCATATTTGCGGATGATCGGCGCTTTGTCGGGCAGGCCTTCGGCGGCGCGCTCGAATGCGGCGCGCGCCTCGGCGAAATGTCCGATGAGATAAAGCGTCTGGCCGTAGCAGGCGGCGATCGCCGGAGTGGCGGCGCCGCGCTCCATCGCGGCGCGCAGCAGCGCCACCGCCTCGTCATAGCGCCGGCTTTCGAGACAGATGAGGCCGAGGCCTGTCGCCGCTTCGGGGGAGGCGGGGTCGAGGTCGAGCGCGGCGCGGTAGGCGTGCTCGGCGGTCGCGGTCTCGCCGATGTCGTTGCAGAGGCTCGCGACGGTGAGCCAGACCTGGATCCGGCTCGGATCGCGCTCGATCGAGGCGATGAAGCAGGCCAGCGCGTCGGCCTTGCGGCCATCGAGCCAGAGCACGGCGCCGAGGTCCGCGAGCAGGGCGGGGTCTTCCGGCGTCAGCGAGGCCGCCGTCGTCAGCGCGGCGACCGCGCCGGTCACGTCGCCCTCCCGCCAGAGGCCGAGGCCGAGATAGCGCAGCGCCTTGACCGGCGATTGGCCGGCGTCGATCATTTCAGCGAAATGTGGAAAGCGCGCGCGCCAGACGGCGAGTGTGTCGACGAGGTCCGGCGGCGACGGCGGAGAAATATGCAGACTCATTAGTCTATGCTCCCGAAACAATCGGGACATAGTCTGCCGGCCGGAGCTGACGTCAGGCTGGTCTGACCGCTCTTCTGGTCCGCCGCCCGGCCGAGCACAGGTCGCCGTTATTCCGGCTTCCCGGCCGCCATCATGTAATTGACGTCGGTGTCGCGGCTCCTCCGCCAGCTGCGCGTCAGCGGTTGGAAGCTCATGCCGGCGCGGTCGATCTCGCGCATTCCGGCGCGGCGCAGCCAGGCGGACAATTCGTCCGGCCGCACGAATTTGTCGTGGTCGTGCGTGCCGCGCGGCACCCAGCCGAGCACATATTCCGCGCCCAGTATCGCCAGCGCATAGCTCTTCAGCGTGCGGTCGATGGTGGCGAGGAAGAGCAGGCCGCCAGGCTCGACGAGCGAAGCCAGCGTGGCGATGAAGTCGCGCTGGCCCTCGACATGCTCCAGCACCTCCATGGCGACGACGATGTCGAAGCGGGCGCCGTCCTCGGCCAGCGCCTCGGCGGTGGTGTTGCGATAGACGATGTCGAGCCCGGAGCGCTCGGCGTGACGGCGCGCGACCTCTATGTTGTTGGGGGCGGGATCGATCGCGCTCACCTGCGCGCCGATCTCGGCCAGCGATTCGCTCAAAATGCCGCCGCCGCAGCCTATGTCCACGAGGCGCAGGCCCTCGAGCGGCTGCGCCTCATGGCGGTCGCGCGGCGCGCCGTCGACGCGGAAATGCCGGCACGCGAGATCGCGAATATAATGGACGCGGACCGGATTGATGTCGTGCAGAATGCCCATTTTGCCCGAGGCGTCCCACCAGAGCTCGCCGAGCCGGTCGAAACGGTCGACGTCGGCGGGATCGACGCTGGCGGAACGGGGGCGGTCATGATGCTGCGGCACGCGGGTCCTCTTTCGTTCGGCCTCGGCGGCCGCTCTCGCCATCTGGAACTCTCCCTCGCGCTTCGAGACGGCTCCTTTGGAGCCACCTCGGCATGAGGGAGCGGATTGCTCCCTTCACCACTGGTGCTCTCATGCCGAGGAGCCCGCGCAGCGGGCGTCTCGAAGCACGCGGAACTCCGCCGCGGCGTTGACACCGGCGGCGGGGGCGTCACATATACGCCCGCTTTTGGTCGGATGCGAGCGGCCATCCGGCTCGCCCGCGAGCCGGGCCCGTCTTTCCAATCTAGGTCGGTCATGGCTCGTCTGGTGATGAAGTTCGGCGGCACCTCGGTCGCCAATGTGGAGCGCGTCCGCAATGTCGCGCTGCATGTGAAGCGCGAGGTCGAGGCGGGGCACAGCGTGGCCGTCGTGGTCTCGGCCATGTCCGGCAAGACCAATGAGCTCGTCGCCTGGTGCAAGGACGCCGCCGCCCTGCACGATCAGCGCGAATATGACGCCGTCGTCGCCTCCGGCGAGCAGGTGACGGCCGGGCTTCTCGCCATCGCCTTGCAGAACATCGGCATTGCGGCGCGCTCCTGGCAGGGCTGGCAGATCCCGATCCTGACCTCCGACGCCCATGGCTCGGCGCGCATCCAGTCGATCGACGGCTCCGCCCTCGTCGCCGGCTTCGAGCGCGGCGAGGTCGCCGTCATCGCCGGCTTCCAGGGAATTCACCAGCCGAGCGGCCGCATCACGACGCTCGGCCGCGGCGGCTCGGACACGAGCGCCGTCGCCATCGCCGCGGCGATAGAGGCGGACCGCTGCGACATTTATACGGATGTCGACGGCGTCTACACCACCGATCCGCGCGTCGTTCCCAAGGCGCGGCGCATGGACCGCATCGCCTTCGAGGAGATGCTGGAAATGGCCTCGCTCGGCGCCAAAGTGCTGCAGGTGCGCTCGGTCGAGGCGGCCATGGTGCATGGGGTCCGCACCTTCGTCCGCTCGTCCTTCGACGATCCGGCCCGTCCCAACAGCGGCACGCTGATCTGCAAAGAGGAGGATATCGTGGAAGCCCAGGTCGTGACAGGCATCGCCTTCTCGCGCGACGAGGCGCAGATCACGCTTCGCGGCGTCGCCGACAAGCCGGGCGTCGCCGCGGCCGTCTTCGTGCCGTTGGCGGAGGCCGGCGTCAATGTCGATATGATCGTGCAGGTCGCCTCGGAAGATACGATGACCGACATGACCTTCACCGTGCCGGCCGCCGAATATGAGCGTTGCCTCTCTATTCTGGAGAAGGCCAAGCCGTCGATCGGCTACGCCGGGCTCGCGGGCGCCAAGGATGTGGCCAAGGTCTCGGCGATCGGCATCGGCATGCGCAGCCATGCCGGCGTCGCCGCTCGCGCTTTCAAGGCGCTCGCCGACAAGGGCGTGAACATCCGCGCCATCACCACCTCGGAAATCAAATTCTCCGTGCTGATCGACGCCGCCTATACGGAGCTCGCCGTGCGCACGCTGCACTCGCTCTACGGCCTCGACGCCGAGTGAGGCGAGGCAGCCGGCTGCGAATTTGTCGCAATCGCCGAATAATCGTCGAGGCCGAGCTTTTTTCGAAAGAGGAGTAGAGCATGGAAGAATTGATCGCCCGCATTTCCGCGGCGCTGGGCGTCGCGCCCGAGACCGCGCGCCTCGCCGTGGGCCATGTGCTCGGCTTCTTCCGCAAGGAGTTTCCCGACGGCCCGGTGGCCGAGCTCATCGCCAAGCTGCCCGGAGCGGATGAGACGATCGCCGCCGCCGAGGCCGCTCCGGCCGCGGATGGCGGTCTGCTCGGCGGATTGCTGGGCGGGCTCGGCGGCCTCGTCGGCGGCTCCAAGGGCGATCTGATGGCGCTCGCCGGGCGCCTCTCCAGCATCGGCCTCTCGATCGACCAGAGCCAGGCGCTCGCCAAGGAATTCTTCGCCCATGCAGAGGGCCTCATCGGCAAGGAGAAGCTGAAGGAAATTTCCGACAGCGTGCCGGGCCTGTCGCAGTTTTTGTGATGCGGCCGTCATTGCGTGGCTCCGCGCAATGACGCCGCCTTTCAGCCGCGCGATCGTCGCAGCTCGGACAGGCGCAGGCCGAAGACGCGCAGCGAGAGGGCGAGGACGCTCCCATAGACGAGCGCCCCCGCCGCTCCGAGCGCGAGCAGCGCGGCAATGTCGCGCAAGGGGCCGAGACGCCGAGCCAGCGCCATTGCCGGTCCATAGCCATAGATCGCCGTCGCCAGCAGCGGAACGCAGGCGCAGAGGCTCGCGAGCGCAACGCGCAGAAACGTCGCGTCGAAGCGCATCGCGCCGCGACGCAGCGCGAGGCCGATCAGCGCCGCGAGATTGATCCAGAGGCCGACGGAGGTCGCCGTCGCGAGGCCCGGCGCGCCCATGGGTCGATAGAGCGCGATCTTCAGCGCGACATTCACGGCCACCGCGCCGAGCGCGACATACATGGGCGTCTTGGTGTCGCCATGCGCCTGGAAGCTCGCGCGCGCCGAGGCGATCAGCACCAGCGCCATCAGCCCGCCGCCATAGGCCGCGAGCACATCCGCCGCGGCGATCGCGTCGGCGCGGGTGAAGGCGCCGCGCTCGAAGACGCCGCTCATGATGAGCTCGGGGATCGTCACGAAGGCGACGAAGAAAGGCGCGGCCAGCGCGATGGTGAGCGCCATCACGCGATTTTGCGCCGCATGGGCGCCGTCCTCGTCGCCGGCGGCGATGCGGCGGCTCATTTCCGGCAGCAGCACAGTGCCGGCGGCGAGACCGATGACGCCATTCGGCAGCTGATAGATGCGGTCGGCGTAATTGATCGAGGAGACGCCTCCGTCCGGCAGCATGGAGGCGATGATCGTGTCGGCGAAAATCGCGATCTGCCCACTCGCCGAGCCGATCACCGCCGGTCCGAGCATCAGGAAGAACTCGCGCACGCGCTTCCAATGCGGCCACGCGAGCCCTGCCAGCACGCCGATCATGCGGGCGTCGGCCATGAGCAGGGCGAGCTGCAGAACGCCCGAGATCGTCACGCCCCAGGCCGCGGCGGCGGCGGCGCTCGGAAAGAGGAAAGCGACGGCGAGCGCCGCCATCATGGAGAGATTGAGCAGATTGGGCGCGAAGGCCGGCGCGGCGAATCTTCCATTGGCGTTGAGCGCGCCCTGATGCAGCGTGACCAGGGTCATGCAGAGCAGATAGGGAAAGGTGATGCGCGTCAGCGAGACGGCGAGCGCGAATTTTTCCGGACGATCGTCGAGGCCCGGCGCGAGCAGGGCGACGAATTGCGGCATGAGGGCGTAGGCGAGCGCGAGCAGCGCGATCTGCGAGGCGAGCAGAAGCGTGAACACCTCGCTCGAGAAC
Source organism: Methylosinus sp. Ce-a6 (assembly GCF_009811655.1). Taxonomy (GTDB): domain Bacteria; phylum Pseudomonadota; class Alphaproteobacteria; order Rhizobiales; family Beijerinckiaceae; genus Methylosinus. The sequence continues at coordinate 58,964 of NZ_BGJX01000007.1, forward strand.
GCCTTCGCCGAATTTTTTCCCTGCTGCTCGAGCGCCTTGGCGTAGCAGGGCACAAAGGCGGCGTTGAAGGCGCCTTCGCCGAAAATGGCGCGGAAATGGTTGGGCAGGCGAAAGGCGATGAAGAAAGCGTCCGCCGCGAGCCCGGCGCCGAGAATGGCCGACAGCATCACATCGCGCAAAAAGCCGGTGATGCGCGAGAGCAGCGTGAAGCCGCCGACGGAGAGGAGATTGCGGATCATCGGCGCCCGCCGCGCTCCACCCTCCCCTCGAGGGGGAGGGTCGGACGGCGGAGCCGTCCGGGGTGGGGTGAATTCCCGAGTCTCGGGAGGTCACCCCCTCCCGCTCGCCTTCGGCGATCGACCTCCCCCCTCGAGGGGGAGGTGGGGCGCTCGCGCTCGGTCATCACTGCTCCTCCACGCCCACATGCTCGGCGATGAGATAGAGCGGGCGTCCCTTCACCTCGGCGAAGATGAGGGCGATATATTCGCCGAGCACGCCCAGCGAGAATAGCTGCATTCCGCCGAAAAAGGCGATGGAGACGATGAGCGAGGCGTAGCCGGGCACATCCACGCCATAGAAGACCGTGCGCCAGAAATAATAGGCCGCCATCGCCAGGGCGAAGGTCGAGACGGCGATCCCGACCACCGCCCAGACCTTCAGCGGCACGGAGGAGAAGGACATGAGCCCGTCGAGCGCGAAGCGGACGAGCTTGGCGTAGTTGAATTTGGAGCGGCCGGAGGCGCGCTCCTCCACCTCGAAGGGGACGCCGATCGATTTGAAGCCGATCCAGGCGAAGAGCCCCTTCGAGAAGCGGGCCCGCTCGCGCATACGCGAGAGCGCGTCGATCGCCTGACGGTCGAGCAGGCGGAAATCGCCGGCGCCGCGCGGCAGCGGCGTCTCGCCGAAGCGGTCGAATAGGCCGTAAAAGAGCTTGGCGAAGAGCGTGCGCAGCAGCGGTTCGCCGGCGCGGTCGCGGCGCACGCCATAGACGTTTCTGTAGCCCTCGCGCCATTTGGCGACGAATTGCGCGATCGTCTCCGGCGGGTGCTGCAGATCGGCGTCCATCAGCACGACGGCGGCGCCGCGCGCATGGTCGAGCGCGGCGGCGATGGCGATCTCCTTGCCGAAATTGCGGCTGAAGGAGACCGCTTTGACGCGGGTGTCCTCGGCGTGCAATTCGCGCAGCCCCGCGAGGGTCGCGTCCGAGGAGCCGTCGTCGACGAAGACGATCTCGAAGGAGGCGGCGACCTGCTCGAGCACAGGCTTCAGCCTTGCGACGAGCGGGCGAAGATTGGCCGCCTCGTTGAAGACCGGAATGGCTACGGATATTTCCGGAGGCGGATTTTCGGCTTTATCGACCATCGCTCGCCTTATAGGTTCGATCCGGGCAAGACCTAGGCGGGCGCGCCAGAATGCGCAAGCGCGTCGAGGGGGTGGGGAAGGGCGAGGGACGAGGAAGAAAGATGGCGGCGCAACGTTCGATCGCGCTCTGCGCGGACGATTATGGGCTTTCGATGGGCGTCAGCCTCGGCATTCTCGAGGCGCTGGACGCAGGACGGCTCACGGCGGTCTCGGCGTTGACCAACGCCGAGCGCTGGCCGGCCATGGGTCGGGAGCTGGCGCGCCGCCGCCACGACGCCGATATCGGCGTCCATTTCAATCTGACGCTCGGGCGCCCGCTCGCCAATATGCCGAAATTCGCGCCCGGCGGCGTGTTTCCGCCGTTGCGCGAGGTGATTCGCGCCGCCATGCGCGGCAGACTGCCGATGGAGGAGATCAGCGCCGAGATCGACCGTCAGATCGACCGTTTCTATGCGGTGATGGGCCGCGCGCCGGACCATCTCGACGGGCATCAGCATGTGCATGCGCTGCCCGGCGTGCGCACCGCTCTCTTCGACGCGCTGGAGAAGCGCGGGCTCACGGGAGAGAAGATCTGGCTGCGCGACGCGGGCGACAGAATGCATCGCATCGTGATTCGCGGCGCCGACATGCGCAAGGCGCTGGCGGTGCGCGCCATCGGCCGCGGCTATCGCGGCGAGGCGACGGCGCGGGGGTTCCTGCTGAACGAAGGTTTCGCCGGTTTCTCCGATTTCGATCCGCAGAGCGATTACGCCGCGCGTTTCGAAGCCTATCTGCGCGCGCCCGGCGAGCGTCATCTCGTGATGTGCCATCCCGGCCGCGTCGACGAGGATTTGCGCGCGCAGGATCCGGTGACGGTGACGCGCGAGCAGGAGCTCGCCTTTCTCCTCTCGCCGCGCTTCGAGGAGGTGATGACCAATCGCAGCGCCGCGCTCGGTCGTTTGAGGCGTGAGGTGTGAAATCATCATGAGTGGTGAGTGGTGAATAGGGCGTGGCGGGCGAGCTACTCACTACTCACCGATCTCAATGTCGAGGCCGAGGTCGAGCGTGCGCGCCGAATGGGTGAGCGCGCCGACGGAAATCAGATCGACGCCCGTCTCCGCTATCGCCGCGATCGTCTCCAGCGTGACGCCGCCGGAAGCTTCGGCCAGCATCCTTCCGCCGATCATCGCGACCGCGGCGCGCAGCAAGTCCGGCGGCATATTGTCGAGCAGCACGATATCCGCGCCTTCGGCGAGGACTTCTTCCAACTGCTCGAGCGTATCCACCTCTATCTCGATCTTCATCATATGGCCGGCGAAAGCCTTGGCCGCGCGCAAGGCGGGACCGACGCCGCCGGCGACGGCGATGTGATTGTCCTTGATGAGCAGCGCGTCATCGAGGCCGAAGCGGTGATTGGCGCCGCCGCCGCAGCGCACCGCATATTTCTCGAAAGCGCGCAGCAGCGGCGTCGTCTTGCGGGTGTCGCAGACCTTCGCCTTCGTATGCGCGATTTTCTCGGCGTAGCGCGCCGTCAGAGTGGCGACGCCGCAGAGTCGGCCGAGAAAATTCAAGGCGACGCGCTCGGCCGAGAGAATGGCGCGCGCCGGCCCTTCGACGTGGGCGAGCACATCGCCTTCGCCGATGCGCGCGCCATCCTGCGTCGCCAAGGTGACGACGATGGAGGGATCGACGAGGCGAAAAGCGGTGGATGCGACGGCGAGGCCCGCGACGACGCCGGCTTCGCGCGCGGCGATGACGGCGCGGGCGCGGGCAGTCTCGGGGATGGTCGCTTGCGTCGTGATGTCGCCGGCCCGGCCGAAATCCTCGGCGAGAGCGGCGCGCACGACATCCTCGATATGAGGGGCGGGGAGCGTCCAGCGGGCGGTCATCGAGTGACCCGAACAGAAGCGAGCCTGAAGGCTCGCGGTCCGACGCGCGCTTTGGACCGCGAGCCTTCAGGCTCGCTTCGATAGCCCTGCAACTTGATCATTTCAGCGCCTCCTCGGCGATGGCGCGCGCCTGTGTCTCGGTCAGATAGGAGCGATGCGCGAGAGCGTCCTCGGCCTGTGGGAAATCGGAGCGGAAATGCGCTCCGCGGCTCTCGCGCCGGGTCAGCGCCGCGCTCGTCACCAGCAGCGCGGTCAGCGCCATATTGCGCAAATGCGCATGGGTCGCCGCCGCCTCTATGCGCAATATCGCTCGCGCCGCGCGCGTCAGCCCCGCTCGATCGCGAATGACGCCGACGTCGCGCGCCATCACATCGCGCAGCTCGTCGACGAGGCCCTGGTCCGGCGCTCCCGTTTCGTCTCGCGCCGGGGCGGACGAGGGCGGCGCGGTCTCGAGGCTCGGCTCGCCCATGTCCTTGGCGATGCGCGCCGCGAACACCACCGCCTCGAGCAGCGAATTGGAGGCGAGGCGATTGGCGCCATGCACGCCGGTCGAAGCGACTTCTCCGGCCGCCCAGAGCCCGGCGAGCGACGTTCGCCCGCGCGCGTCGGTCACGACGCCGCCCATGTGATAATGCGCGGCGGGCGCGATCGGAATGGGCGCGGTCACTGGATCGACGCCGCCGGCCAGGCAGCTCGCATAGACGGTCGGAAAGCGCGCGGGAAACTCCGCGCCGACAGTGGCGCGCGCGTCGAGAAAGGCGCCGCGCCCGGCGGCGATTGAGGCGAAGACGCCGCGCGCGACGATGTCGCGCGGCGCGAGCTCGGCGGCCGGGTCGATGTCGGCCATGAAGCGATGGCCGGAGCGATCGACGATGATCGCGCCTTCGCCGCGCAGCGATTCGGTCGCCAGCGGCGCCGGGTCGACGCCTATGTCGATCGCGGTCGGATGAAACTGCACGAATTCCGCGTCGGCGATCAGCGCGCCGGCGCGCGCCGCCATCGCGAGGCCGGCGCCGCACGCCTCTCTCGGATTGGTGGTGACGCGATAGAGATGGCCGATCCCGCCTGTCGCCAGCACGATCGCGGAAGAGAAGAAGTCGCGGAGAAGACCGTCGCGCCCGCTCGCGCGCAGACCGATGACGCGGCCGTCGCCGGTCAGCAATTCACGCGCGGAATAGCCCTCCAGCAATTCGATCGAGGGCGCCGCGCGCACGCGGGCGACGAGCGTCTCCATTATGGCGCGGCCGGCCGTGTCGCCCTTCACGCGCACGATGCGCCGCTCGCTATGGGCAGCCTCGCGCGAGGGCGTGAATGCGCCGTCGGCGCGATCGAAGGGCACGCCATAGGAGAGGAGATCGTCGATGCGCGCGCGCGCCTCGCGCGCGACGCCGAGCGCGACTTCGGCGTCGACGATTCCGGCGCCGGCCTTCAGCGTGTCCTCGGCGTGGCGCTCTGGCGAATCCGTGTCGAGCACCGCCGCCGCCACGCCGCCCTGCGCCCAGAAGGAGGCGGCGCCTTCGTCGATCGAGCCGGGGGTCAGCACGGCGACGCGGCGCGGCGCGAGCTTCAGCGCGCAGAACAGGCCGGCGAGGCCGCCGCCGACGATGAGGATGGGAGGAGCCTGCGTCACCATTGCGAAAGCTCCCGAGCGAGCGCCGCGCCCCCTCCCTCACCCTCCCCCGCTATGCGCGAGAGGGGGCGGCAGGTGTTGCGCGTAACATCGATGAAGGGCGCAGACTTCTCCCTCTCCCGCGCAGCGGGGGAGGGCCGGGGAGGGGGCGCGCCGGCCATTAGTCGACCGCGACGGCGGCGAGCTTGGCGAGCGCCGCGCTCTCCTTGGCGATCGCCGCGGCGATGAGCGCGCGCGTGCGCTCCGGCAAAGGCAGAGCGAGCGCGGCGGCATGGCCCTTGGGCGACATTTTGCAAAGCGTCTTGCCGAGAATGTCGACGATCTTCTCGTCGTCATAGTCTTTGTATTTCTCGTGGAAATCGTCGAAATAATGCTCGAGGAAGACGATCGCCGCGACATTCTCCAGCGCCTGGGAGTCGCGCTCCTTCTTCAGCTTCTCCTTGCGAATGATCGCGCCGACATGGCCGATCCCTTCTTCGGCATAGCCATGCGCGCGCATGAGCTCGCCGACGAGACGGGCGTGATGGGCGCGGCATTCCTTGCGCCAGTCGTTGTAGCCGTGGCGGCCGAGCGGAAAATTCTCGCGCGGAATGTCCCAGCGGCGCAGATGCTGCGCGCGCGTCGCGATCTTCAAGAGCTCCGAGGCTTCCGGATAGATCGCGAAGAGGCGCGCCGTCATGCGCTCGGCGTAGACGATCTCGAAGGGGCGTTCGACGCCGTCGATCGTCACGCGGCGCGGATCGTCGGCGTTGGCGGCGTCGATCGCCGCGATCAGAGCCTGGTAACGAGCCGACATGTCGCGCTCCTTGAAAAATCCTTCTCCCGCAGGCGGGAGAAGGGAGTCGATCACCCCAGATCGATCATCCGCTGCACGGCGACGCGCGCCTTTGCTGCGATCAGCGGATCGACCGTCACCTCCTCGCGGATATGGACCAGCGCGTCGAGGATTTTCGGCAGGGTGATGCGCTTCATATGCGGGCAGAAATTGCAGGGGCGGATGAATTCCGTGCCCGTCGTCTCGGCGGCGACATTGTCGGCCATGGAGCATTCGGTCACGAGCAGCACGCGCGCCGGCTTTTTCGTGCGCACATAATCGATCATCGCCGCCGTCGAGCCGGCGAAATCGGATATGTTCACCACCTCGCGCGGACATTCGGGATGAGCGATGATCTTCACGCCGGGATGATCGGCGCGATAGCTCTCGAGCTCCTCGGCGGTGAAGCGCTCATGCACCTCGCAGGCGCCGCGCCAGGCGATGATCTTCACCTTGGTCTGCGCGGCGACATTCTCCGCGAGATAGCGGTCGGGCAGCATGATGACCCGCTCCGAGCCCAGGCTTTCGACGATTTTCAGCGCATTGGAGGAGGTGCAGCAGATGTCGACCTCCGCCTTCACTTCGGCGGAAGTATTGACATAAGCGACAATCGGCACGCCCGGATATTCGGCGCGCAGCGCGCGCACGTCGGCCGCCGTGATGGAGGCGGCGAGCGAGCAGCCGGCCTCGAGGTCGGGCATGAGCACGACCTTGTCGGGGCTCAGAATCTTGGACGTCTCGGCCATGAAATGCACGCCGCCCTGCACGATGATCTCGGCGTCGGAGGTGGCGGCGAGCTTGGCGAGCTGCAGGCTGTCGCCGACGAAATCGGCAACGCAATGATAGATTTCCGGCGTCTGGTAATTATGGGCGAGAATGACGGCGTTGCGTTCCCGCTTCAGCTCGTTGATCGCCTTCACATAGGGCGCATGGAAGGGCCACTCGACCGCCGGCATGACCTTTGCGACGCGCTCATAGAGATGGGCGGTCGCGGTCTCGACCTCCTTGTTCCAAGCGAGACTGGGCATGGGCAGCACGGGGAAGCGCCGCGCGGCCCCATCCAGCGCGCCGAAGGGCGGAGCGGCCGCTCGCTTTTTGTCGCCGATCTGGAACGGAATGCCCATTGGCTTGCTCCGAACTCACTTATGCTCAATTAGAGCATAAGAGGGCCAATCAAAAACTCCAGCGGGAGGCCCGTCGGAGAGGTTCTCGAGCTTAGAAGCGATATGACGTTTCGGCAACACCCTCGCCGGATCGTCGTCCAGAGACATATGCTCTTTATGAGCATATGTCAAATGGGCGGAACGAAAAAAGCCCGGCCCGCGGGCCGGGCGAGGGCTTCGCGGTCTCGGGCTTTTCGCGTCGAGACGAAATTAATGCCTATCTGGCGAAGACGGCGCCCTTCCGCTTCAGATAGTTGCGGTCGACGTAGCCGGATTTGCCCTCATAGGCGACCTTGCACCAGCTCGTCATCCAGCCCTTCTGGCAGCCGGAGGAGACGACTTTCCGGCCCGAAGGGATTTTCGCGACGACCTTCCAGCTGTCGCCGGGGCCGGATCTGACCGCCGTGATGTCGCGCGTCACCAGAGGGGCGATGACGACATTCTTGGCCGTGGGCGACAGCGTGTTGGCGGCGACGAAGCCGCGCTTGCCCTTGTAGCGGATCTGGCACCAATCGCGTTTCCAACCCGGCCCGCAATTGTCGAGCTGGATTTTGGCGCCGGCCGGGATCTGGGCGATGACCGGCCATCTCGCGCCGGGGCCGGACCTCATATTCGAGAAATCCGTGGCGTAACGGGGAGCCGCCATGGCCGAGGCGGCGCAGAAGGTGAGGGCCGCCGCGAGGAGCGACGAGCCGGGCCGGAACTTCATGACGATCTCCTGTTTCGCGAAGGATTGCGGGAAAGGACGTCTCTATGTCGGGCAATTTCCAGAACTCTTTTTCATCCCCTTTGGTTCCGCCGTCGCTTTCGAGCGAATGTCTCGAGGATTTCTCAACCATGAGAGATCCGGCGCCGCCATTCTCGCGCCGCCTTCGGCCTGCCGGGAATGCGCCATCGGTCGGGCTCCAAGGCTGGCCAGCGCGCGAGAAACTGTTATAGACGGCGGCCATGCCGCAAAAATCGCATCCCGCCTTCCCGCACCGCCATCTGCTCGGCATAGAGGGACTGTCGCGCATCGACATCGTCACTCTGCTCGACATGGCCGAGGACGCGATCGAGGTCTCCCGTCAGGTGGAGAAGAAACGCGCCACTCTGCGCGGCCGCACCCAGGTCAATCTCTTCTACGAATCCTCGACGCGCACGCAGGCCTCGTTCGAGATCGCCGGCAAAAGGCTCGGCGCCGACGTCATGAACATGTCGGTCGCCAATTCCTCCGAGAAAAAGGGCGAGACGCTGCTCGACACGGCGACGACGCTCAACGCCATGCGGCCCGATATTCTCGTCGTGCGCCACGCCCGCGCCGGCGCCGTGCATCTGCTCGCGCGCAAGGTCGATTGCGCTGTCGTCAACGCCGGCGACGGCGCCCATGAGCATCCGACCCAGGCGCTCCTCGACGCGCTGACGATCCGCCGCCACAAGGGCCGCATAGAGGGGCTCGAGGTGGCGATCTGCGGCGATGTGCTGCATTCGCGCGTCGCCCGCTCCAACATCATTCTGCTCAGCGCGCTCGGCGCGCGTCTGCGCGCGGTCGGCCCCTCCACTCTCGCTCCCGATTCGCTCGCGCGTCTCGGCGTCGAAGTGTTCCACGACATGCGCTCGGGGCTCGCCGGCGCGGACATTGTGATGATGCTGCGACTTCAGCGCGAGCGCATGAACGGCGCCTTCGTGCCGAGCTCGCGGGAATATTTCCATTTCTTCGGTCTCGACGAGGAGAAGCTCGCTTACGCGGCGCCCGATGCGCTGGTGATGCATCCGGGCCCGATGAATCGCGGCGTCGAGATCGACTCGAGCGTGGCCGACGGAAGCCGCTCGCTCATTCGCGATCAGGTGGAAATGGGCGTCGCTATGCGCATGGCGGTGCTGGAGGCGCTCGCGCAGCACCTGCCGAATGTGTAGTATGCGCTCGTCTCGTCGATCGCAGAGGGGCGCCGCATGGTCTTTGTCGTTCGTCTGATCACACTGTTTCTGGAAGGCCTTCTACAGCAGTTCATCAATGGCGTGGGCGTCGCTGCATTGATGGCCGCGCTCGCCGTCGGCTTCTTTCGCCTGTCCTGGTGGAAGAGCGTGCTGATTCTCACCTTCATCTTCGGATTCGGCGTCGAATATCTCTTCGAGGACTGGATCAAATTCTCCGACAAGGCGCAGAGCGCCAGCGAGCGCTGGGCGTGGATGCTGCTGATCTATTTCTTTATCGTCTTCGTCGCCTATTGGACCGGCCGCTACGGCCGCCGCCATCTGGAGCGCCGCGGCAAAGCGGCTCCGCAAAAGCCGCATACGCGCTGATGCGGTTTATGCTTCGCATTCCGCATGGGTCGTCATTGCGAGGAGCGGAGCGACGAATCAATCCAGGAGCCGCCTCACGGCCCTGGATTGCTTCGCTTCGCTCGCAATGACGGCCGATCCGAGCCGAGCCGCCCGGATCGGCGAAACAGGATCAGACGCCCTCGAACAGCGCGGTCGAGAGATAGCGCTCGGCGAAATCGGGGATGATCAGCACGATATTCTTGCCGGCGGCCTCCGGACGCGCGGCGATCTCGAGAGCGGCCGCGACGGCGGCGCCCGACGAAATGCCGACCGGAACGCCCTCGAGCTTGGCGAGCTCGCGCGAGGTCTCGAAGGCGGTCTGATTGCCGATGGTGATGATCTCGTCGATGACGCCGCGATCGAGGATCGGCGGCACGAAGCCGGGGCCGATGCCCTGGATCTTGTGCGGTCCCGGCGGACGGCCGGAGAGCACCGCCGAATCCTCGGGCTCCACCGCCACGACCTTGAGGCCGGGACGGCGGGGCTTCAGCACCTGGCCGACGCCGGTGATGGTCCCGCCCGTGCCGACGCCGGAGACGAAATAGTCGATCTCGCCCTTGGTGTCGTTCCAGATCTCCTCGGCCGTCGTGAGCCGATGGATTTCCGGATTGGCAGGGTTCTCGAACTGCTGCGGAATGACCGCGTCCGGATTTTCCGCAGCGAGCTCGGTGGCCTTGGCGACGGCCCCCTTCATGCCTTGCGCGGCCGGCGTCAGCACGAGCTCGGCGCCGAGCACGGCGAGAATGCGCCGGCGCTCGATCGACATGGATTCCGGCATCACCAGAACGAGGCGGTAGCCGCGCGCCGCGGCGACGAAGGCGAGCGCTATGCCCGTGTTGCCGGAGGTCGGCTCGATGAGCAGATTGCGCCCCGGCGCGATGCGCCCGCTCTTTTCGAGCGAGTCGATGAGATTGACGCCGATGCGGTCCTTGACGCTGGCGAGCGGATTGAAGAATTCGAGCTTGCCGAGAAGATTGGCCTTGACGCCTTTCTCCTTGGCGAGGCGGTCGAAACGAACGAGCGGCGTGTCGCCGATCGTCTGGGTGATGGAATCATAGATGCGGCCGCGGCCGGGTTTTTCCGTTCGGATGAAAATCGGCGCTTCTACTGCCTCGGACATAGGATGCTCCTGGAATCGTGTGGATCGCTGACGCGCTGGCGCGACTTTAGCCCGCCACGGCCTCTTCGGCCACCCGGCGCGCGCGGGGAAAAGCGATTGGAGGCGCCGTTTCGAGCGGCAGCGCCGTCGTCGCCTTGATCCGCTCCATGGCGAAGCGCGACACGACGTTGCGCAGGGGGGCGACGGCGATGAGGCGCTTGTAGAAATCGTCGAAGGCGACCATGTCGGACACCACCACCCGCAGCATATAGTCGACGTCGCCGGCCATGCGGTAGAACTCCACCACCTCGGGCATGGCGGCGACGGCGCCGGTGAAACGGTCGAGCCAGGCGTCGGAATGCTCGCCGGCGACGATGGAGACATAGACGCTGAGGCCCAAGCCGAGCTTCTCGGGGGAGAGCAGGGCGACGCGGCCTTGCAGCACGCCGCTCGTCTCGAGCCGCTGAATGCGTTTCCAGCAAGGCGTCTGCGAGAGGCCGACCTGCGCCGCTATGTCGGCGATCGAGAGAGAGGCGTCCTCCTGGAGAATCGAAAGAATGTGGCGGTCTATGGCGTCCATGGCGCGTCCGTGGCGTTACGAGAAGGTTTTCCTATAGTCGACAAAAACACTATAACATGTCAAGGAGAGAAGCGGCCCGCTGAGCCGTTCTGCGCCGGACGGCCGCCGAACCGCGACGAGGCGATGAAATCCGGCTCGGCCAGAGTTCGGCGCGGCCGCTCGGCGGCGCCGCTCCTCTCGCCCTATGTTTTTTCTATGAACCGAGTAGATTATGAAAGAAATTCGCCATTCGGCGCAAAGTGGCCGGCCGAGTGGACAATGGGCGCGCAATGGCGCCATTTGCTGTAAAATCCCGTCGCCGGAGAAAAATTCACCAAAACGCCGGCGAGGCGGACCCGAGGAGACGCCGCTCCATGTTGACGAAAAAAGCGAAATACGGATTGAAGGCGATGGTCTATCTGGCCGGTTTCGAGCCGGGGCGGACGGCGCTCGTCACCGATATCGCGACGGCGAATCAGATCCCCAAGAAATTCCTCGACGCCATTCTCGGCGAGCTGCGCAACGCCGGATTCGTCCACTCCAAAAAGGGCAAGGGCGGCGGCTACACGCTCGCCCGCTCGCCGCAAGACATTCGCGTCGGCGCCGTCGTCAGAGTGCTGGACGGGCCGCTCGCGCCGATTCAGTGCGCGAGCCGCACCGTCTATCGGCGCTGCGACGACTGCGAGAACGAGGCCCGTTGCGCCGTGCGGCTCCTCATGCTGGAGGCGCGCGACGCCATCGCCAATGTGCTCGACAATTGCACGCTCGCCCAGATGCGCGCGCTCGGCGAGGACCATCCCGCGAGCGCGCTCGTCTTTTGAGCTCGAGCGGAATTGAGTGGGCAGCCGCTCGGGCCGCCCCGTTCGTTCCTTGTTTCAATGGACATGGGCGCGGCGCGAACCTATAAAGCGCACGGCCGAGCTCTTGCAGCCGGCGAAAGCGAAAGCGTTCGGCGAGAGGAGCCGGCCCGTCCGAACGCCTTCTTTGGAATTTTGGCGTCTTTCAATGGCGGGGGCGCCCGCGGCGGACCGGCGGCCGTCGTCGAGACACCCCACGAGAGGCCGGCGTGACGCCGGAAGGTCGATGGCCGAAGCTGCTGAGCTCCAAGCAGAGACGAATTCGCAACGAGGCGCGGCGACCGCCGCTCTGCGCCAGACGATGGTCGAGCGGCAGTTGCGCACCTTCGACGTGACGGACTTGCCGCTGCTGCGGCGCTTCCTCACCGTTCCGCGCGAGATTTTCCTGCCCCAGGAGCTCGCGCCGCTCGCCTATTCCGACCTCATGCTGACGCTGAAGGACGAGCGCGGCCGTCCGGCGCGCGCGCTGCTGCCGCCGCTCGTTCTCGCCCGGCTGCTGCAGGAGGCCGAAATCCGCGAGACCGAGCGCGTGCTCGACATCGCCGGCGGCACGTTCTATTCGGCGGCGCTGGCCTTTCCGCTCGCGCGCGAGATCGTCGCGCTCGAGGACGACGCCCGCCTCGCCGCCACCGCGCGCTCCTATCTGCAATTCGTCGGGGCGGACAATGTCCGCGTCGAGGCGGGGCCGCTCGCCGCCGGCGTTCCCGCCGCGGCGCCCTTCGACGTCATCATTGTCCAAGGCGCGGTCGAGACCGGCCTCGACCGCCTCTTCGAGCAGCTCACGCCCAATGGCCGGCTTCTCGCCATCGCCAGGCCGGAGCCGGACGCCGGCTGGGCGGTCATGCGCTTCGATCGCTCCGGCGGCGCGCCGGCCGGCGCGCGCGCGCTGTTCGACGCTTGCGCGCCTGTTCTGAAGGGCTTTGAAAAAGCGCCGGGGTTCGTGTTCTGACGTCTTGGATTCGCCCTGTTTCGAGAGTCGTGTTCCCATGAGTAGGCCGAAAGGCGCGCCCTGCGCTTAGCGCATGTTCCCGAAAAGCGCGAAGCGGTTTTTCGGGAACATGCGAGTTCGAATAGCTCTAGAGCGTCGGGCGCGCTCTGTTCCTGAGCGGGTCTTTGTGGAATGCGTATCGTCCAATTGCGTCGGTTGTCCCGGCTCGGGCTTTGGCTTTTCGCCGCGGGCTTCGTCGATCCGCCCGCCGCCGGGGCGGAGACGCTGAAGGAGGCGCTGGCGCGCGCCTATTACGGCAATCCGGACCTCAATCAGCAGCGCGCCAATGTGCGCGCCAAGGACGAGGACGCGCCCAAGGCCGCCGCCGGAATGCGCCCCAGGGCGAGCATTTCGGCGAGCGCCGGGCCGCAGAGCTCCAATATAAAAATCCCGGCCGGCCGCAATCAGACCACCGGTCAGCGCTCCTATTTCTACGACGAATATGTCGGCTATCCGCGCGGCGCGACGCTGAGCCTTTCGCAGACGCTCTTTGACGGCGGGCGCACCGGCAATTCCGTGCGCCAGGCCGAATCGGGGATCTACGCCGCGCGCGAGGCGATGCGGCTCACCGAGCAGGCGACGCTGCAGAATGGCGCGACCGCCTATATGAATGTTCTGCGCGACACGGCGGTGCTCGATCTGCGCAAGAACAATGTCGCCGTGCTCGAGCAGCAGCTCGCGCGCACGCGCGACCGCTTCGCCGTCGGCGAGGTGACGCGCACGGATGTCGCTCAGGCCGAATCGACGCTCGCGCAGGCGCGCACCGAGCTCTATGGAGCCCAGGGCCAGTTGAAGACGAGCGTCGCCAATTATCGCCAGATCATCGGCGTCGACGCCAAGAATCTGCAGCCCGCGCCGCCGGTCGAGGCTCTGCTGCCGAAATCCGTCGATCAGGCGATCGCCGTCGCCATCGTCGAGCATCCCGGCGTCGTCGCCGCGCAGCATCAGGTCGACGTCGCCGCTTCCGCCGTGAAGGTCGCGGAAGGCGCGCTTTTGCCGACCCTCTCGGTCGGCGCGCAGCTCTCGCAGCAATACGATTCTTTTCTCGGCTCGCCCGCGACGCGGCAATTCTCGGCGGCCGCGACCGGACGGCTCGACGTGCCGATCTATCAGGGCGGCGCCGAATACGCCTCGATTCGCCAAGCCAAGGAGCAATTGGGCCAGGCCCGCTTCAACGCCGATGTGCAGCGCGACAGCGTGCGCGCGAGCGTCATGTCGAGCTACGCTCAGCTCGAGACGGCGCGCGCCTCCATCGTCTCCGGCCAGGCCGCCGTCAAGGCGGCGGAACTCGCTCTGCGCGGCGTGCGCGAGGAGGCGCAGGTCGGTCAGCGCACCACGCTCGACGTGCTCAACGCGCAATATGCGCTGCTCAACGCGCGCGTCGCTCTCATCATCGCGCAGCGCGACCGCGTCGTCGCCTCTTATGCGGCGCTCGGCTCGATCGGGCGCCTCTCGGCCGCGAGCCTGCAGCTCGATGTCGTCGCCTATGATCCGACGACGCATTTCGAGCAGGTCAAAGGCCTGTGGCTCGGCGTCGATTCGCCCGCCGCGCGCTGAGCGGCGCGCCCCTCGGGGCCGGCATAAGTAAAAATTCGTGTGAAAACTCCCCTACGCATAACCCCCGTGGTTTTACCGAAAGGGGGAATCGTCCGATGATGCGAATCGCCGCTCGATGAGAGCGGAGACGAAGAGCGAGCGGCGAAGGGCGGTGCGAAAGCGTCGCCGCGAGACGGGAAGCGGCACATCTCATGAGCGCAGTGAATGCTTCGATCAACGCGCCGGCGCTCGACGCCGAGCGCCGGTCGCACGAGCCGTCGATGGAAGAGATCCTCGCATCGATCCGGCGCATCATCGCCGACGACGAGGCCCTGCCGGCCTCGAGGCGCGACAAGCGTCCTGCCGAGCCGCCGCCGCGCGAGGAGGCGCCGCCCGCGACCGCCGTTCGCGCGCCTTTGGCGACGCGTCCCGCCGCTCCGGCTCCCGTCGCCATTCCTCCCGCTCCCGAGGTCGTGCCTCCGCACACCGCTGATTTCTGGATGCGGCCGGGCGCTGCGCCCGAGCCGGCCGATGACGGAAGCTGGTCGGAAGACACGGCCGAGGACGTCGTGGACGAAATTCTCGACGCCCCCGTCGCGGCGTCCGAGGATGTCTACGCCGAGGATATCGACGAAGAGGCCGACGACGAGTCCGCCGCTACCGCGAGCATTCAGCCGAGCCCGGCCGAGCCGGCGAATGATCGCGAGCCTCCGCCGCTCGTCTCCTCCGATGCGGCGATGTCGATCGGCGCGCATTTCCAGGCGCTGGCGGCGAGCATTGTGATCAGCGAGGCCGATCTCATCGAGCGCTATGCGCAGGATATGCTGCGGCCCATGCTCAAGCAATGGCTCGACGACAATCTCCCGCATCTCGTCGAGCGCCTCGTGCGCGCGGAGATCGAGCGGGTGGCGCGCGGGCGGCGCTGACCGTCCGATCCGCCGCGTCGCATTGGGCGAGACCGAGGCCGTTAACGGCGCTTATACAATGTTTAGCGCAATGTGCCGGCATGTTCGCTCGTCATGTCTTGCGCTCCTTCGTGATCCCCTTGCTGCTCTATGGGGCGGCGGGGCTCGTGGCGGCCTATTTCGTCTGGCATGGCGTCAACGGCCAGCGCGGCCTCAAGACCGGCGTCGAATATGAGCAGCGCATCGCCGAGCTGCGCGCCGAGCTCGCCGGGCTGAAATCCGAGCGCGCGCAATGGGAGCGCAAGCTCGCTCTGGTGCGCGGCGATGTCGTCGACGCCGATATTCTGGACGAGGAGGCGCGCGTCGTGCTCGGCCGCGTGCATCGCAACGACATTGTGATCCTCGCGCCGCCGCCGCCCGCGCGCCGCTGAGGATGCTGCGCCAGAGCGCTCGTTTTCGTCGCGCGCTCGAGCTATTCTGCCTCTAGAGCGTTTCCAGCCGAAGTGGACGCCGGTTCGGCGTCGGAAACGCGTCAAAACAAAAACCTGGAGTCTTTCCGTGATAATCACGGAAAGCCTCCAGGGCGGAGTTCTCGCCGCGATGCGGGAGGGGACGAGGGCTCGCTCAGCGCCTCACTCGCTCCCAGATATTGTCCAGACGACGAGGACGGGCGGACATGCCGGCAGCGGACAAAAATGCGAAATTCGCCGATGTCGCCGGCGCCGCCGAAGGGGCGCCGGCCGAAGGCGAAATTCTGGCCTTCTCGCGCGAGCAGGAGCTCGCGGCCTATCGCGCCATGCTGCTCATCCGCCGCTTCGAGGAGAAGGCCGGCCAGCTGTATGGCATGGGCCTCATCGGCGGCTTCTGTCATCTCTACATCGGCCAGGAGGCGGTCGTCGTCGGCGCGCGCATGTCGGCGAAGTCGAGCGACCAGTTCATCACCGCCTATCGCGACCATGGCCATATGCTCGCATGCGGCATGGAGCCCAAGCGCGTGATGGCGGAGCTCACCGGGCGGCGGAGCGGCTATTCCAAAGGGAAGGGCGGCTCCATGCATATGTTCTCGCGCGAGAAGAATTTTTATGGCGGCCATGGCATCGTCGGCGCGCCGGCGCCGCTCGGCGCGGGCCTCGCCTTCGCCGATCTCTACCGTGGCGACGGCTCCGTCTCGCTGACCTTCTTCGGCGACGGCGCCGCCAATCAGGGGCAGGTCTATGAGAGCTTCAACATGGCGGAGCTCTGGAAGCTGCCCATCGTCTTCATCGTCGAGAATAATCGCTACGCGATGGGCACATCGGTCGCCCGCTCTTCGGCGCAGGCCAATTTCTCGATGCGCGGCGCGGCCTTCAACATTCCCGGCCGGCAGATCGACGGCATGGATGTGCGCGCCGTCGCTTCTGCGGTCCGCGAGGCGCTCGACTGGTGCCGCGCCGGCAAGGGGCCGTTTCTCATCGAGGCGCAGACCTATCGCTATCGCGGCCATTCCATGTCCGATCCGGCCAAATACCGCTCCAAGGAAGAGGTGCAGAAAGTGCGCGAGGAGCATGATCCGATCGAGCAGGTGCGCGCGCGCCTTCTCGCCGGCGGGGCCAGCGAGGACGAGCTGAAGCAGGTCGACGCGGCGGTGCGCAGGATCGTCTCCGAGGCGGCGGATTTCGCGACCAATGATCCGGAGCCCGATCCGAGCGAATTGTGGACGGATGTGGTTCTATGAGGGAAGCGCCGAAGCGTCGCCCCCTCCCCAGCCCTCCCCCGCTGCGCGGGAGAGGGAGCAGATTCGGCGCTTCATCGAGAGTTCGCGTCGCGCCTGCCGCCCCCTCTCCCGCGCAGCGGGGGAGGGTGAGGAAGGGGGCGCGCGACGCCCTTCCGGCGCGGCTTCTCGCCTTTTCACTCGGCGGATAAATCCATGACCGTGAATGTCCTCATGCCCGCGCTGTCGCCCACGATGGAGCAGGGCAAGCTCGCCAAATGGCTCAAGAACGAAGGCGACAAGGTCAAGGCCGGCGACGTCATCGCCGAGATCGAGACCGACAAGGCGACGATGGAGGTGGAGGCCGTGGACGAGGGCGTGCTCGCCCGCATCCTCGTGCCCGGCGGGGCCGAGAATGTCGCGGTCAACACGCCGATCGCCGTCATCGCCGAGGAGGGCGAGGAGATCGGTCCCGCCGAGGCCGCCGCCCCGGCCGCCTCGGCTCCGGCGAAGGCGCCGGACATACCGGCATCCGCTCCCCAAGCCGTCGCCGCGGCGGCCACGGTCCCCGCAGCTCCGGCGGAGCCCGCCGCCGTTCCCGCCGCCCCGTCGCCCGCCGTCGCCGCGCCGGAAATTCCCCCCGATACGACGCTCATCCCGATGACCATGCGCGAGGCGCTGCGCGACGCCATGGCCGAGGAGATGCGCCGCGACCAGAATGTCTTCGTCATCGGCGAGGAGGTCGCCGAATATCAGGGGGCGTATAAGGTCACGCAGGGCCTGCTGCAGGAGTTCGGCCCGCGCCGCGTCGTCGATACGCCGATCACCGAATATGGCTTCGCCGGCCTCGCCGTCGGCGCGGCCTTCGCGGGCTTGAGGCCGATCTGCGAATTCATGACCTTCAATTTCGCCATGCAGGCGATCGACCACATCGTCAATTCGGCGGGGAAGACGCTCTATATGTCCGGCGGGCAGATCAATTGCCCGATCGTCTTCCGCGGGCCGAACGGCGCCGCCGCGCGCGTCGCCGCCCAGCACAGCCAGGATTACGCCGCCTGGTTCTCGCAGGTGCCGGGGCTCAAAGTCGTCGCGCCCTCCAACGCCTCCGACGCCAAGGGCCTCTTGAAGAGCGCCATTCGCGATGCGAACCCGGTGGTCTTCCTCGAGAACGAAATTCTCTACGGCAAGCAATGGGACACGCCCATTCTCGAGGATTTCCTCATTCCGATCGGCAAGGCGCGCGTCGCCCGCGCGGGCGAGGATGTGACGCTCGTCTCCTTCTCGATCGGCGTCTCGCATTGCCTCACGGCGGCCGAGGCGCTGGCGAAGGAGGGGATAGAGGCCGAGGTCGTCGATCTGCGCACGCTGCGGCCGATGGATGTTCCGGCGATCATCGAATCGGTGAGGAAGACCGGCCGCTGCGTCGCGGTGGAAGAGGGCTGGCCGCAATGCGGCATAGGCGCGGAGATCGCCGCGCGCGTGCAGGAAGAGGCCTTCGATTATCTCGACGCGCCCGTGCTGCGCGTTACCGGCAAGGATGTGCCCATGCCCTATGCCGCCAATCTCGAAAAGCTCGCCCTGCCGTCCGTCGCCGAGGTGATCGCGGCGGTCAAGGCGGCCCTATATCGCTGACGGCCAAAAATCCTCAGCCATCATCTCCTCGAATGTCCAGGGGCAGGCGTCGGGGAAGGCGGATTTCGGCAGCCCCGTCTCGAGCATGGCGCTGAGCACGGCGTCGCCATAGGCTTTTTCCACCATGCGCGCGATCAGCGATTTCAGGCTCGATTGTCGTCCAGGTGGTCGGCGAGCTCGTGCCTCTGCACGGTGATCGACACTTCCCAGCTCGCGCTGCGCTTCAGCGGCTGGAAGCGCCATTCGAGCAAATGGAGAACCAACACCTTCAGCCGGCTCGCCAGCTCGCGCTTCTCGGTCTTGCCCATGCTCTCGATTTCCTGCGCGATATGCTCGATGTCGGCCTGCGCGAGCTTGCCGGCGCGCAGGAGTTCCGCCTGCTCATTCGCCCAGGCGTAGAAGTCGCTGTCATATAGCCGGCTCGTGGGCATTCGGTCCTCCCGCTTCATGGACGCCGCCGCTGTCGACATTATGCTAAGAATATACCGTCAAAGTCGCGCCGCCAAAGTCGGCTCGGGCAAATGAGGGCATCGCAATGAACGTCGCGGCTCGTGTTTCGGACGGTGACGGACGCATCTTCGCTTCGCCCTTGGCGCGAAGGCTCGCCAAGGAAGGCGGGCTCGATCTTTCCAGGCTGAAGGGCTCCGGCCCGCATGGCCGCATCATCGAGCGCGATGTGAAAGCGGCGCTGGGCTTGGGAGCGCGTTTCGCGCCGGCCGCGTCCGCCGCCGCGCCAGTCGAAGCGCTCGCCGGGATGTCCGACGCCGTCGTGCGCCAGCTCTTCGCGCCGGGCTCCTTCATCGAAATTCCGCATGATTCCATGCGCAAGGCGATCGCGCGGCGCATGACCGAGGCGGTGCGCGCGATTCCGCATTTCGCTCTGCAGACGGATTGCGAGATCGACGCGCTGCTGCGCCTGCGCGAGGATTACAATAGCGCCGCGCCTCCCGGTGCCGATGGAAAGCCGGAGTGGAAGGTCTCGGTCAATGACATTATCGTCAAGGCCATGGCGCTCGCGCTCCAACATGTGCCGGACGCCAACGTCACCTTCACGCAGAATGCGATGCTGAAGCACAAGTCTTCCGATGTCGGCGTCGCCGTCTCCATTCCGGGCGGGCTGGTGACGCCGATCGTGCGCAACGCCGAGACCAAGAATTTTCGCGAGATCGCCATCGAGCTGAAGGATCTCGCGAGGCGCGCCCGCGAGCGCAAATTGAAGCCCAATGAATATGAGGGCGGCGTGACCGCCGTCTCCAATCTCGGCATGTTCGGCGTCAAGAATTTCGCCGCGGTGATCAATCCGCCCCATGCGACGATTCTCGCCGTCGGCGCGGGCGAAGAGCGCGTCGTCGTGAGGAATGGCGCGCCCTCGGTGGCGACGATCATGAGCGTCACCCTGTCGGTCGATCATCGAGCCGTCGACGGCGCGCTCGGCGCGACGCTGCTCGCCGAGTTCAAGCGGCTGATCGAGCATCCCGCCGCCATGCTGGCGTGAACCGAGCCGCGGCGACGCGATCCGTCCTTTCGTCGAGCGGCGGAGAATTCTTAACGAAGCGTTCATCAATTTGTGCGGCGACACACAGAATGTCGCCGCTCCCTCCCGCAATATCACGGGCGTTGGAGAGCCCGGAATTATTGCGGAGGGAGCATTGCGATGACCGACTTTGCCAAAAACCTGTTCGATTTCGTCAAGAGCGCGACCCTGGCGACGGCGATCGGCGCGCCGAGCGCCGCCGCCGGGGTTTTCGCCTATGAGCGGCCGGACGCGATGCTGCTGCTTCTCTCCAAGGTGCAGTCGGTCGAGATCGGCGATTTCAAGGTCGCGCTCGGGCAAAAGGCTTTCGACATCAACGCCGATCTCGGCGAGTCGAAGAGTTACGACGATCGGGCCGCGCTCATCGCGCGCGCGAGGAGCCTCGGGCCCCGCGAGGTCGAGCGCCTCATCCACCTCTTGCCGCTCGATGCGACGAATATGGCGAAGCTCGGCCCCGAGGTCGTCAAATGCGATTACGACAAGGCGGACGCGAGAATGCGGCTCTACGCGGTCATCGACAAATCGCTCGAGGAGAAAGGCCTCATCGAGATCTCGCGGCGGGACGATGTCGTCGATCAGAAGACGCATCCGGTCTATGGGCGTCCGAGCGCCTGCTATCAGGCCGTCGTCACCGCGGCGGGCGCCGATGTGAAGTCGATGATCGTCTCCGAATTGACGCGCTTTTTCACGGGCGAGCTCGATGTGGGCGCGCCGCCCGTGGTCGCGAAGACGGCGAGCGAGACGCCGAAGGAGAAACGCGCCGTGGCGCGCCGCGATCGGAGGGAGCGCCTCGCCGCCCGCTGAGCTTTCATCGACTTTCCGCTGGGCGCAAAGGGCTCTAAGACAGCGCCCATGAGCGGCGAAGCGGACATATCGGAAGGCGCGCAGATCGTCGAGGTGCTGCTGCCGGTCGCCGTCGACATCGCCTATTCCTATTTCGCGCCGCCGGCGCTGCGCCTTTCGCCGGGCGATTGCGTCGAAGTCCCGCTCGGCGCCCGCAAATCCTTCGGCGTCGTCTGGTTGGTCGGAGCGGCCGGCGCCGGGGGCCGCGGCAATCTCAAGAGCGTGATTTCCAAATATGACCGCCCGTCCCTCGACGAGACGCTGCGCGCCTTCGTCGATTGGGTGGCGCGCTGGACGCTGGCGCCGCGCGGCATGGCGCTGCGCCTCGCCACCCGCGCCGTGGAGGAGGCGGCGCCCGAGACGCCCCGCGTCGGCTATCGGCTCGAGGGCCCGCCGCCCGAGCGCATGACGCCGGCGCGCGCGCGCGTCATCGCGGCGGCCGAAGGCGGGCTGATCTTCTCCAAGGGCGAGCTCGCGAAAGCGGCCGCCTGTTCCGCCGGAGTGGTGGACGCGCTCGTCGACGAGGGCACGCTGGAGGCCGTGGCTCTCCCCCGGGAGCCCGTCGCCGCGGCGCTCGATCCCGATTTCGCGTCCGCGCCGCTCGAAGCCGAGCAGCGCGCGGCGGCGCAGGCGCTGACGCGCGCGGTGGAGCAGGGCGGCTATAGCCCGTTTCTGCTCGAGGGCGTGACCGGCTCCGGCAAGACGGAGGTCTATTTCGAGGCCGTCGCGGAGGCGCTGCGCGCCGGCGGGCAGGCGCTGGTGTTGATGCCGGAGATCGCGCTCACCGCGCAGTTTCTCGAGCGTTTTTCCGCGCGCTTCGGGGGAAAGCCCGGCGAATGGCACTCCGGCGTCTCCGAGCGCAAGCGCGCGCGGCTCTGGCGCGGCGTCGCCATGGGCGATGTGAGCGTGGTGGCCGGCGCGCGCTCGGCGTTGTTCCTGCCTTTCTCGAATCTGCGGCTCATCGTCGTCGACGAGGAGCATGAGGCCGCCTATAAGCAGGAGGACGGCGTCGCCTATCACGCCCGCGACATGGCGGTGGTGCGCGCAAGGCTCGAGGGCGCGAGCATCGTTCTCGCCTCGGCCACACCTTCCATAGAGACGCGCGTCAACGCGCAGACGGGCCGCTATGGCCATTTGCGCCTCACCGCCCGCGCCAATGCGCGGCCGATGCCGCGGATCGAGGCGATCGACATGCGTCGGGAAGGGCCGGAGCGCGGACGCTGGATCGCGCCGCGCCTCGTCGCCGAGGCAAGAGAGACGATCGCGCGCGGCGAGCAGGCGCTGTTCTTCCTCAATCGGCGCGGCTATGCGCCGCTGACGCTGTGCCGCAATTGCGGCCATCGCTTCCGCTGCGCGAATTGCGACGCCTGGCTCGTCGAGCATCGCTTTCGCCGCGCGCTCGTCTGCCATCATTGCGGCCATGTCGAGCGGCGCCCGAACATCTGCCCGGAATGCGAGGCGGAGGATTCGCTCGCCGCCTGCGGGCCCGGCGTCGAGCGGCTGGCGGAGGAGGCGGCGATCCTGTTTCCGGAGGCGCGCGTCCTCGTGCTCTCCTCGGATTTTCCCGGCGGGCAGGAGCGGCTGCGGCGCGAGCTCGCCGAGATCGCGGCGGGGGCTTTCGATATCGTCATCGGCACGCAACTCGTCGCCAAGGGGCATAATTTCCCCTTCCTCACCCTGGTCGGCGTGGTGGACGCCGATTCTGGCCTCGGCAGCGGCGACCCCCGCGCGGCGGAGCGCACCTTTCAACTGCTCAATCAAGTGACCGGCCGCGCCGGCCGCGGCGACAGGCCGGGCCGCGCGCTGATCCAGAGCTGGCAGAGCGATCACCCGGTCATTCGCGCCATTCTCTCCGGCGAGGCCGAGGCATTTTACGCGCAGGAGACGCGGCTGCGCGAGCGCGCCGGCCTGCCGCCCTTCGGAAGGCTGGCGGCGCTGATCGTCTCCGCCAAGGACGCCGGCGCCGCCGAGACCCATGCGCGCGCCCTGGCGCGGGCGGCGCATTCGCTGCCCGCGACGGATCGCTATCGCGTCGCGCCGGCCGGGGGCCTGCCGGAGGAGGGCGAGATCACCGTGCTCGGCCCGGCCGAAGCGCCCATCTCGCTCATCCGCGGGCGCTATCGTTTCCGCCTGCTGGCGAAGGCGCCCAAGAGCGCCGATCTGCAGGCCTTTCTGCGCGCCACGCTGGCGGCGGCGCCGCCGGCGCGCGGCGGCGTGCGCGTGGCGGTGGATGTCGATCCGCAGAGCTTCTGGTAAGCTAGGAAATTATTCTTGCCTTTTTCGTGTGGTCGCTTCGTTCCAAAAAGCGATGACCGCCCCTTCCGCCATCGCGAGCGGAGCGAAGCGATCCAGAGTCGTGGAGCGGCCCCTGGATTGCTTCGTCGCTCCGCTCCTCGCAAGGACGACCATTCAGCGCGCGCGACCGCGTCCCGGCGCCTCGCGGCGGCGGGGGAGGGAAGGGCGGTTCGGGACGCTCCGGCCCCTTACGGCCGGTGCGCGAAGAAATTATCCGGGTCCGGAGCGTCCCGAAACGCGGTTGTCGTTCTCGTCGACATCCCGAGGCGTCGCAAGGCCCGCGCATCCTGGGGTTTCCCATTCAAGACGCGATCGAGTCCGCACGGCCTGGGATCGCGAACGGTTCTTGTTTCTCCCTATGGACGGGAGAAGAACGCCGCCCGGCGACGCGCTGCCTGTCCAGGGACGGGGGTCGCCATCCCGGATGGAGCCGCCCCCCGCCCGCGCTCCACGACCCGAGGAGCGCGCCCTTTTGGGCGGAGGTGGGGAGGAGTATAGGAATATTTTCAGGGCGTGTCAAGGCTCATTGTCGAGGCGGTCGGGGCGGGCTTATGATCCAAAGCGTCATTCGTTACTCATCACATGACTTTTCGTAGATTGGCTTTACTCAAAAGGATGTCTTGCGATAAAATGCCCGTTCCGCCACCGCCAATGACTTAAGCTTAAGCAGCGTTTTTTTTGGAGACTCTTATGCGCCCATTGCTCGCACTCCAGCTGGCCACATTAACGAGTGGTATCGTCAGCGAGGCAAATGCTCTCGACAAACAAGATTTAGATGCTATCGGCAAAGCAGTTCAGCGCATTTGTGTTCAGCCTGCTCAAAAGGGGACATACCTCAAAATTGAAGGCGACCTAAATATCGGCGCGACCCTTAAAATTGCGGCGTCAATGGTGCTGGGAAAATCACAAAGGAAATTTTGGACGGCATAAGTCAAACAGCTGATCAATACAAGACTGATCCGAGACAATGCGCCATGACAATCACGCCGATTTTAACTGCTGCAATGAACCAGCCGAACGGGTCAAGCAGTAATCCATATCCAAGTGCGGATTTGTGTCCGCCGAACTCAATTCAAATTATCGACAGCGAATTATCACATAATGGACACAGTGGAATTTCCATGCCAGCGAATGCCAATGTATGTTTTGTCCGGGTTCGAACTGAGCATAACGGACACGAAGGTATTGAGGTACGTAATGATCAAAAGTAGATCGCGACGTGTTACGGAATTATTGCGTTTTGAGGAAGCGTGCGCCGATCAGCTCAAAGTCGTATAAGCCTTTATTACTGAACTGCGCGCGAAGGTCTGAAAATGGCGCAACCTCCCCGTTCGGGACGGCGAACGGGAAGCTATGCAGCGACTTTCCCTTTGGGAAGGCGAACGACGAAGCATGACCATGAGCGATGGATTTCAGATTATAGGCGCGGCCGAGAAAGGCGCGAAGCTCGATGTCGAAGCGCGGATCGTCTCTCACGAGTCGCGCAAATTCACCCTGAACGCTCGAATGCTTTTTGAAAACGCGGTCGTGCGTCTCGAAGATCAGGGCCTGGGCGGCATGAAATCCGGCGAGATAGGCGGTGCGCCCAGCAGCTTCGTTCAAGCCGACGCCCAGCATTGTTTTTGCCTGTCCGAGAAGCTCATTCGCCTTTTCGAGAAACGCATCCGTCTGGGGCTTCACAACTCGAGCCCTTCCGCGCGGATCTCATGCATCAAAGGCATGCGCGGGTCGTCATAGGTCGCAGATTGATAAGGCAGGGCGTGAATAACGCCGCCGGTTTCGTAGAGAATGCCGGTGCTGAGGTCGGCAAGTCGTTTCATCTCGACGAAACGGTCGGGCATTTCACGCAAAAACACCGCGATATCATAATCGGAATCAGGCTCTGCATCTCCGCGCGCGCGGGAGCCGAACAAGACGGCGCGCGCCAGCCGGTCGCCATAGGTCTCGGCAAGCGCGGCGCGAAAGCGCACGAGGATCGGCGTCAAAGGCATGGGGGAAGTCTGCCATAAGCGCCGATCGTTTCACACCGGAAAAATCGCAGCAAAAACCCTGATTTTTTAGAGGCCTGATTTTGGTGGGAAATTCTTGAATTTCGTGACGAGCCGAGGCTGCCGCAATCGGGCGAATTCGCTGGCGGACCCTTCCCGCGAAAGCTCCGCTGCTGGCGCATCCGCGCCACAGGCGAACGCGAAATTTCGACCCGACGCGACCCTTCCCAATGCAATGCCGAGCGAAACCGGCCCGGGTTTCTGCAATTGCGCGAGCCCCGGAAAATTATCGGATCGACGCTTCATCAAAACCGCGACAGAATCGTTTGCAGGACTCGCCGTCCTTGCGAGGAGCGAAGCGACGAAGCAATCTGGAGCCGCAGCGCGAAATCTTCGCGAGAGACCGCCTCACGGCTCTGGATTGCTTCGCTCCGCTCGCAATGACGCTGCGGCGCGATCTCGGCTCATCGAGCTCGGCGCGCCGACGCTCCGGGCGTCCGTCGCGACTCGCGCGTCGCCATGACTTTCCCATGTCATTCCGGCGTCCATTCGATCGCCGTGAGATCGCGGGCTCCATCGACGATGCGCACGATCTGCGCTCCGTATTCGGTCTCTCGATAGAGCGCCAGCCAACGGTCGATGACAAGCGTCCGCGCGTCGGACGCGATGTCGGGTCGCGCCGGGCCGAGCTGCGGGTGTTGCTTCAGGCGCGCACAGCTCTGCTCGATGCGGTCGAGGACCGTATCGGCGAAGGTCTCGGAATTCCGTCCGGAAATGTAGAGCCAAATATCGAAAAGATCGTCTCGCGCGCGGCGCGTATAATGAAGCTCCCCCACGCGCTCACGCTTTGGCGGGCGCTTTCCGCGCGCGCGCTTCCTTCTTCAAGGCGGCGAAATCCAATTCGCCGGCGTCGCCGCTGTCGACGCCCTGCTTCCACGCTTTGCGCAGCAGGCGAAGCCTCTCCGCTTCCTGTTTTTCGGCCTTCTCCATGAGGCGCAAGGCTTCGCGGACGACCTCGCTGGATGAGCTGTAGCGCCCGCCCGCGACCTTGGCCTTGACGAACTCGGCCAGCTCGTCGGTAAGGGACACGTTCATATTCATGGGGCGCCTCCTCGCGAGGCATTATGACACGAAGGCGGAGGAGTGGCAAAAATTGCTATTCTCAGCCATTGGACTCCCGCCGTCCTTGCGAGGAGCGAAGCGACGAAGCAATCTGGAGCCGTAACGCGAAATCTTCGCGAGAGACCGCCTCGCGGTTCCTGGATTGCTTCGCTTCGCTCGCAATGACGCGGCCCGAGGTTTCTCGCCCTCACCCCGCCTCATATTCCGCGTCCACCTCCACGCCGAGCGCGGTGACGAGGCGGTTCGTCTCCGACGCCATGCCGACGATCGCCAGCAACTCGTGGAACTCCGCTTCCGTCATGCCCTTGGCGCGCGCGCTCGCCGTGTGGGAATGGATGCAATAGGCGCAGCCATGGGCGATGGAGACGGCGATATAGAGCATCTCCTTCACCTTCGGGTCCAGCACGCCCGGACCCATCACCGCTTTGACGCTCTCCCAGGTGCGCTTCAGCGTGATGGGGTCATGCGCGAGGGCGCGCCAGAAATTATTGACGAAATCGCTTTTGCGCGTGGCGCGAATATCGTCGAGGACGGCGCGCGCCTCGGGCGAGAGCTCGTCGTCGGCGAGCAGAGTGACTGTGGCCATGACATGTCGCTTTCTGTTTGTGGATCACATTCTCTTCACGAATCGAATTTTTCAGCTTCGTCCCGATCGGCTCGCGCATGGAGCGTAAGCGGATCAGAAAATCCCTTCGACGCGGCGCAGAGCCGGCGCGGCGAAATCCACGAAGGCGCGCACCGCCGGCCGCAGGAATTTCGCCGAGGGATAGACGAGGAAGAATTCGCTCGGCTCTATCTCATACTCCGGCAGGACGCGGATCAGCGCGCCGCTGCGCAGCTCTTCGGCGACGAGAAGCAGTTGCGCGGTGGCGACGCCGCGGCCGGCGCGCAGCGCCTGGACGAGAACCTGCGCGCTGTTCGTCGCGAGCTTCGGCCGCAGGGCGATGTCTTTCGTCGCGTCGCCTTTGCGCAGGCGCAGCGCGCCATTGCGCAGCGAGGCGTCGGTGACGAGGAGATCATGCGCGCCAAGATCGGCGGGCGCGCGCAAAGGCGCGGCGCGCGCGAGATAGGCGGGGGCGGCGACGAGAATGCGCCGGCTGAAGCCGATGCGCTTTTGGATGAGCGCCTGCTCGCTCGGCCGGCCCATGCGCAGCGCGACGTCGAAATTCTCGAAGATGAGATCGACCGCGCGATTTTCGAGCGAGAGAGCGACGGCGACGGCAGGATGCGCGTCCTGAAACGCCATGACGATCGCATGCAAATGGCGTTCGCCGATGCAGCTCGGGCAATGCAGGCGCAATTCTCCGCAGATCGCGGCGCCCTCGCCGCGCAGGCTCTCGAGCGCCGCCTCTATGGCCGCGAGCGGAGCGCTGGCGGCCTCATAGAGCGCGAGACCTTGGCGCGTCGGGCGCAGCGCGCGCGGGCCGCGCTCGAAGAGACGCGCGCCCGCATGGGCCTCGAGATTGCGCAGCAGCTTGCTCACGGCGGGCTGCGACACGCCGAGATCGGCGGCCGCCGCCGTCATCGAGCCGCGCTCGACGATGCGGACGAAAGCGCGGAGGGCGGCGGCGAGGTCCATGCATAACTTTCGGTTATGATAATCGTCTCATTCCAGTCGATAGACGCATGGCGGACGATCGGCAACTCTCTCGCAACGCGATCCGCGAGGAGAGAGACGATGACGATCGACAGACGCGCATTTCTGGCCGCCGCCGGAGCGGCCGCCGCGCAGGGATTTGGGCGGGCGCAGGCGCAGGAGCCGGGGCTCTTGCCGCGAGGCGCGGAGAGCCGCTTTCTCGAGGTCGGCGGGGTGCGGCTGCATCATGTCGTCCTCGGCGCGGGGCCGGCGGTCGTGCTGCTCCATGGCTGGCCGCAGACATGGTTCGCCTGGCGCGCCACGATGGAGCGCCTGGCGCGCCGCTTCACCGTCGTCGCGCCCGATCTGCGCGGCCTCGGCGTGTCGGAGCGTCCGCCCTCCGGCTATGACAAGCGCGCCGTCGCCGAGGATATCGCCACGCTGATCGATCGCGCCGCGGGCGGGCGGGCGCATGTGGTCGGTCATGACATGGGCGGCAAGGCGGCCTATGTGCTCGCATTGCTGCGCCCCGAGAAGGTGGAGAGGCTCGTCCTCGTCGACTGCCTCCTGCCCGGAACCGAGAATATGGACGCGCGGCGCGGCGGCGCCTGGCATTATGGATTTCACATGGCGCGCGATATTCCAGAGCTGCTGACGCGCGGGCGCGAGAGGGACTATATCGCCGCGCAGATTCGCGCCTGGTCCTACAGGAAAGACGCGGTGAGCGAGGCGGCGATCGAGGAGTTCACGCGCCATTATGCGAGGCCGGGCGCTATGACCGCCGGCTTCGACTATTATCGCGCGCTTCCCCAGGACGCGCTTCTCGTGGCGAGCCTTTCGGATCGCCGGCTCGACATGCCGGTGCTGGCGATCGCCGGCCGCCATGGCGTCGGGCCGCAGCTCGCCGAGGCGCTGGCGCCGCAGGCGCGCGCGCTCTCCTCCGTCATCGTCGAGGAGAGCGGCCATTTCGTCGCCGACGAAGCGCCGGAGGTTTTTTGGCGCGAGGTGGAGGGGTTTCTCGGCGCGTGATCCGGACCAGACGATAACTACCCCGGTCGTCCTTGCGAGGAGCGAAGCGACGAAGCGATCCAGGGGCCGCGCCACGGCTCTGGATCGCTTCGCTCCGCTCGTGATGACGGCGCCCTATGAGTTGTCACGCCCGCCGCACCACCAGCACGGCGTTGATGCCGCCGAAGGCGAAGGAGTTCGACATGGCGGCGCGGATCGGGACGCGGCGCGCCTCATGCGGCACGGGGTCGACGGGGCATTTGGGGTCCGGCGACTTGAAATGGATCGTCGGCGGGGCGAGCTGCTCGCGCAGCGCGAAGATCGTGATCGCGAGCTCGAGCGCGCCGGAGGAGCCCAGCGCATGGCCGTGAATCGGCTTCGTCGAGGAGACCGCCAGACGCGATCCGCGCTCGCCGAAGACGCTCAATATGGCTTCCGACTCGGAGATGTCAT
This sequence comes from Methylosinus sp. Ce-a6, assembly GCF_009811655.1. GTDB lineage: Bacteria > Pseudomonadota > Alphaproteobacteria > Rhizobiales > Beijerinckiaceae > Methylosinus. Next base: position 88,190 of record NZ_BGJX01000007.1, read on the forward strand.
TGGCGTAGGTGCCGGTGCCATGGGCGTTGAGATAGTCGATGTCGTCGGGCGAGAGCCCGGCGTCCGCGAGCGCTTGGCGCATGGCGGAGGAGGGACCCTCGACATTGGGCCGCAGCGGATCGAAGGCGTCGCTCGTCGTGCCATAGCCGGCGAGCTCGCAGAGGGGCTCGTGGCCGCGCTGACGCGCGAGCTCTTCCGTCTCCAGCACGAAGATCCCGGCGCCTTCGCCGAGAACGATGCCGTTGCGCCCGGCCGAGAAGGGCCGGCAGCAGTCCGGCGTCAGCACGCGCAGCGCTTCCCAGGAGCGTAGCGAGCCATTGATGACGGCCGCCTCCGCGCCGCCGACGATGGCGCGGTCGGCCGCGCCGGAGCGGATGATCTGCAGGCCGACGCCGATCGCCTGGCTCGCGGAGGCGCAGGCGCTGGCGATGGTGAAGGTCGGGCCGTTGCAGGAATAGCGCATTCCGAGCATGGTCGGCGCCGCGCTCGGAATGAGGCGCGGCACGGTCAGCGGATCGGCGCGCTCGCGGGAGTTGTATTCCTTATAGGCCTCGTCGTCGATCGTCTTGGACCCGCCTATGCCGGAGCCGATGACGACCGCCGTGCGCGGCCCGCCCATGTCCTTGCGGCCGAAGCCGGCCTGCGCCAAAGCTTCGTCCGCGGCGACCACCGCATATTGGGTGAAAGGGTCGCAATAGGGCAGAATCTCGGGCTCGAGATGGGCGGCCGCGTCGAAGTCCGGCACTTGCGCGGCGATCTTGATGCGCCCGCCATAGGGGCGCTCGAGCTTCAGCGGGCGGACTTGGCAGCGGCCGTCGCGGGCCGCCTCCCAAAGCGCCTGCGCCCCGACGCCGGCCGCCGATATGGCGCCCATGCCCGAGACGACCACGCGTCTCGTATTTTCTTTCCCCGCCGTCGCCAATGTCGATATTCGCTCCGCTGCAGCCGTCTCCGGCCCATGGTCCGACCGCTCGGACGATAGCCCTTTTTGCCGTCACGGTCGCCTCGGGCGCAAGCCGGAGACCGGCATTTTTCCCGGAAAGGCGCGCGACGCGGCGCCGCATGAGCATGTATCACTATGGTTTACAAGGGTGTTTCATGTAGGCGTACGTATGTCTACGGCGCTGCGCGCCCCGGCTGGTCTGCGTCATTCGAATTGAAGGACCAGAAGGCCCCTCCCTCACCCTCTCCCGCGTAGCGCACGTAGCTGGGAAGGGGGCGCGAGCCGTAACGCCAGTCTTGACCTTCCCGGCCGGCCTTCCTATTCCCTCATCAGCCAGTCGGCTGGATGGCCGCTGTCCCTCGAGGACAGAGGAAAGTCCGGGCTCCACGGAGACACGGCGCCGGATAATGTCCGGCGGGGGCGACCCCAGGGAAAGCGCCACAGAAAGCAAACCGCCGCAGCCCTTCGGGCGCGCGGCAAGGGTGAAAGGGTGCGGTAAGAGCGCACCGCTCGGGCGGCGACGTTCGAGGCATGGCAAGCCCCGCCGGGAGCAAGACCGAATAGGGGCGACTGGAAATAGCGATATTTCCCGGCCCGTCTCCGGGCCGTCGCCCGGGTTGGTCGCTAGAGGCGGCACGCAATTGCCGTCCCAGAGGAATGGCCATCGCGCGCGGGAGGGGCGACCCGACCGCGCCATACAGAACCCGGCTTATAGGCCGACTGGCGATTTTTTGGCGGTCGGCAGTCGGCAGTGGGCAGTCGTCCCACTGCCTACTGCCCATTGCCCCCTCGCCGCGTCAACACTCCCTTAACCCTGACGACGCCTAATGATCGCCAGCGCCGCGTCGCCCGCGCCGTCTCCGTCGCCCCGGTCATTCATGATATGCGTTGTTGTTCAGAGCGATCACACGTCTTCGCGGGAAAAGGCGCGCCCTCTTCGCGCGCGTGTCCGCGCGTTCGGCGCGCCTGCGGGCTCGGCGCGCGGCCGCGGCGACGCCACATATCCGCTGCGGGCGGCTCCGGCGGATGCGGGGCGGCGAAGCGGCGCGGCTTCGGGATCGGATGGAGGGGCGAGATGACCGCGGGCGGCGCTGAGCGGCATGTTCCCGTGCTGCTCGAGGAGGCGGTCGCCGCCCTCGCGCCGCGCCCGGGCGGCGTCTATCTCGACGCCACTTTCGGCGCCGGCGGCTACACGCGCGCCCTGCTGGCGCACGAAAATACGCGCGTGCTGGCGCTCGACCGCGATCCGAACGCGGTGCGCGGCGGCTATGGGCTGGTCGAGGCCGCGGGGGGGCGGCTGACGCTGGTCGAGGCGCGCTTCTCCGAGCTCGCCGAGGTCGCCGAGCGCATGGGGCTCGCGCCGCTCGATGGAATTGTCGCCGACATAGGCGTCTCCTCCATGCAATTCGACGAGGCGGCGCGCGGCTTCTCCTTCCGCAACGACGGGCCGCTCGACATGCGCATGGAGGGGCGTGGGCAGAGCGCCGCCGACATCATCGCCGAAGCGGATGAGGAGACGCTGGCCGATATTCTGTATCATTACGGCGAGGAGCGCGCCTCGCGCCGCATCGCCCGCGCCATCGTCAAAGCGCGCGAGCAGGGCCGCATAGAGTCGACGCGCGCACTGGCGCAGATCATCGAGCGCGCCGCGCCCGGACGGCCGGGCGACATTCATCCGGCGACGAAGAGCTTTCAGGCGCTGCGCATCGCCGTCAATGACGAGCTCGGCGAATTGGTCGCGGCGCTCGGCGCCGCCGAGCGCGTGCTCAAAGCCGGCGGACGGCTCGCCGTGGTGACGTTTCACTCGCTCGAGGACCGCATCGTCAAGCAATTCCTCGCCGAGCGGTCGGGCCGCGGCGAGACGCGCTCGCGGCGCCTGCCGGGCGAGCCGGTTCCGCCGCCGCCGACTTTCGTCAGCGAAGGACGTCAGCCGGTGACGCCTTCGGAGCGGGAGATCGCCGCAAATCCGCGCGCGCGCTCCGCCAAGCTGCGCTTTGCGATGCGCAGCGAGGCGCCGGCGCGCGCGATCGACGAGACGCTGGCGCGCCTCGCGCGCCTGCCGGAACGCGCGAAAGGGAGACGCTGATGCTGCGCTTTCTCAATGTCTTCGCCATTCTCGCGCTGATCGGCTCGGGCTTCTACGCCTATTCGATCAAATATCAGACGATGCTGCGGGCCGAGCAGATCAACAAGATGAAGCGCGAGGCCAAGAGCGAGCGCGACGCCATCGCCGTGCTGCGCGCCGAATGGGCCTTCATGACGCGGCCCGAGCGCATGCAGGAGCTCGCCGACAAATATCTCGATCTGAAGCCGCTCGCCGTCACGCAGATCGCGAGCGCGCAATCGCTGCCGGAAAAGCCGGAGCGCATCGACTCGATCGGCCGCAAGCTGGACGCGCTCGGCCTCGGCGGCGCCGCGACGACGCCGGCGGCGAGCGAAGCGCCGACGACGCCGAAAGGAAAGACGCGATGACGACCGCTGGCGCCGAGCGCGCGACGAGACGCCCGCGCGGGCTCGACGGGCTGCTCTCCACTTCGCTCGGCAAGACCGGAACGCGCATGCGCATCGTCGCGGCCGGCTTCTTCTGCCTCTATCTCGGCATAGGCGCGCGGCTCGTCGTCATCGGCTTCAAGCCCGATCCGACGACGATGCGCCGCGCCTCCGGCGAAACCATCGCCGCCTCGCGGCCCGACGTGCTCGACCGCAACGGCGAAATTCTCGCGACGGATGTGAAGACGATGTCCGTCTTCGCCGAGCCGCGCCGCCTCATCGACAAGGACGAGGCGACCGAATTGCTCACCGCTGTTCTGCCCAATCTCGACGCGCGCGATCTGCGCGAGAAGCTCGCCTCGAAGAAAGGCTTCGTCTGGGTGAAGCGCGAGGTGACGCCCAAGCAGCGCGACGAAGTGTTCCATCTCGGACTGCCGGGCGTCGGCCTCGTGCCGGAGAACAAGCGCGTCTATCCCAACGGCCCGGCCGCCGCCCATGTGCTCGGCTATGTCAATATCGACAACGCCGGCATAGCGGGCATAGAGAAATATATCGACGGCCAGGGTCTCGCAGACCTGCATGACGCGGGCTTCAGCCTGACGCCCGAGGAGCTGAAGCCGATCTCGCTGTCGGTCGACATAAAGGCGACGCATGCGGTGCGCGACGAGCTCGAGAAGGGCATCGTCCACTTCAAGGCCAAGGCCGGCGCCGCGGCGATCGTGGACGTCAACACGGGCGAGGTGGTCGCGCTCGCCTCGCTGCCGGATTACGATCCGAACAAGCCGCCGGACATGCACGATCTGACCTATATCAATCGCATGAATGTCGGCGTCTATGAAATGGGATCGACCTTCAAGGCGTTGACCATCGCCATGGCGCTCGATTCCGGCAAGGTCAATCTCAACTCGCGGCTCGACGCGCGCGGGACCTTGAGCTTCGGCCGCTTCCGCATCCATGACTATCATGCGCAGAACCGCGCCCTGACCGTTCCGGAAGTCTTCACCTATTCCTCGAACATCGGCACGGCGCGCATGGCCCTGGGCCAGGGCGTCGAGCGCCACAAGGCGTTTTTGCGCAAGATGGGCCAGCTCACGCGCATGCGCACGGAGCTGCCCGAGAGCGCCGAGCCGATCGTCCCGAAGAATTGGGGCGAGCTCAACACGATGACCATCGCCTTCGGCCATGGTCTCGCCGTCGCGCCGCTGCAGGCGATGATGGCGGTCTCCGCGCTGATGAACGGCGGCTATCTGATGACGCCGACGTTTCTCAAGCGCAGCGAGGAGGAGGCGAAGAAGGCCGCCGTGCAAGTGGTGAGGCCCGAGACGAGCGAGGCGATGCGCTATCTCATGCGGCTCAACGCCGAGATCGGCACGGCCAAGAAGGTCAATGTCAACGGCTATTATGTGGGCGGCAAGACCGGCACGGCGGAAAAGGTGATCGGCGGCCATTATTCCAAGACGCGCCTGTTCACCACATTCATGGCGGTGGCGCCCTCGGACAAACCGAAGTATCTGTTTCTCACCATCATGGACGAGCCGCAGGGCCTGCCGGAGACGGGCGGCTACGCCACGGCCGCCTATAATTCGGGCCATGTGACGGCGCAGATCATCGAGCGCGTCGGCCCGCTGCTCGGCCTGCCGCCGCGCTTCGAATTGCCGACGCAGCCCTTCCCGCTGCTCGCCAAGCTCGGCTTCGGCCTGGCCACTATTCCCGCCCGTGGCGGGGGAGGGCATTGATGCGATTTTCCGACCTTCTCGGCGAAGCGGAAGCGGCGGGCTTGAGCGATCTCGACATCGCCGGCGTCACCGCCGACAGCCGCGACGTGCGCGAAGGCTATGCTTTCTTCGCCGTGCCGGGCCATGCCGGCGACGGCCTCGCTTATGCGTCCGACGCGAGAGCGCGCGGCGCGAGGGTCGTCGTCGCGCCGCGCGCGGCGGAGGTCGGATTGCCGCTCGTCGTGGTTTCGGACGTGCGCGCGGCGCTCGCCCATGCGGCGGCGAAGTTCTTTCCGCGCCAGCCCGAGATAATCGCGGCGGTGACGGGCACGAGCGGCAAGAGCTCGGTCGTCGATTTTCTGCGCCAGATCTGGATTTCGCTCGGGCGCGAGGCGGCGTCGCTCGGCACGATCGGCGTCGTCGACAAGCATGGCGCGCATTACGGCTCGCTGACGACGCCGGGCCCGGTCGCTCTGCATCGGACTTTGGACGCGCTCGCCGCGCGCGGCGTCACGCGCCTCGCGATGGAGGCCTCCTCGCTCGGCATAGATCAGCGGCGGCTCGACGGCGTGCGCCTTTTTGTGGGCGCCTTCACCAATTTCTCGCGCGATCATCTCGATCATCACCGCGACCTCGAGGAATATTTCGCGGCGAAGATGCGGCTCTTCGACACTCTGCTCGCGCCGGGCCGGACGGCGGTCATCGACGCCGACAGTGCTGTGGCCCCGCGGGTGATCGACATTTGCGAAAAGCGCGGGCTGACGATCTACGACGTCGGCGAGAAGGGGCGCGCCATTTCGCTGCTCGACGCGAAAGCCGACGCGCTCGGCTCGAATTTGCGACTGTGCTGCGGCGGCGAGACATTCGGCGTCGCTCTTCCGCTCGCCGGCGCTTTTCAGATCTCCAATGCGCTGGTCGCGGCCGGCATGGCGATCTCCTGCGGCGAAACGCCGGCGCAGGTGTTCGCGGCGCTGGAACAATTGCGCGGCGCGCCGGGGCGGCTCGAATTCATCGGCGCGCGCGACGGCGCGCCGGTGTTCGTCGACTATGCGCATAAGCCCGACGCGCTCGACAAAGTTCTCGCCGCGCTGCGGCCGCTGGCGACGGGGCGGCTCGTCGTCGTCTTCGGCGCCGGCGGCGACCGCGACAGAGGCAAGCGGCCGCTGATGGGAGAAATAGCGGCGCGCGCGGCGGATGTCGTCGTCGTCACCGACGACAATCCGCGTAGCGAGGAGCCGGCGGCGATCCGCGCCGCCATCCTCGAGGCGGCGCGGAGCGTGCGCCGGGCGCAGGTGCATGAGATCGGCGACCGCGCCGCGGCGATCCGCGAGGCGGTGTCCTGGCTGCGCGCCGGCGACGCGCTGGTCGTCGCCGGAAAGGGCCATGAAACGGGCCAGATCGTCGGCGATCAGGTCCTGCCGTTCTCCGACCGGGCGGCGGTCGAAGCGGCCTTGCAGGGTGGAATCGAATGAAGAGCCAAGCGCTATGGACGGGGCTGGGGCTGATCGGCGCGCTACGCGCCCGCATCAGCGGCGGCCTGCCGCGCGACGCCTCCGGCGTCTCGATCGACACGCGCACGCTGACGCCGGGCGATCTCTTCTTCGCCATCAAAGGCGAGGCGCGCGACGGACATGAATTCGTGCGCGCGGCCTTGGAGCGCGGCGCGTCCGGCGCCGTCGTCGACGACGCCCACGCCGGGGAATTCAAGGATATCGCGCCGCTCTATGTCGTGCGCGACGTGCAGGAGTCGCTCGAATGGCTCGGCGCCCGCGCGCGCGAGCGCTCCTCCGCCTATGTCGCGGCGATCACCGGCTCCGTCGGCAAGACCTCGACGAAAGAGATGGCGCGGACGATGCTGTCGAGCTTCGGCGAGACGCACGCTTCCGCCGCCTCCTACAATAATCAATGGGGCGTGCCGCTCTCGCTCGCGCGCATGGCGGCCTCGGCGCGGTTCGGCGTCTTCGAGATCGGCATGAATCACGCGGGCGAGATCGCTTCGCTCGCGCCTTTCGTCGCTCCGCATGTCGCCGTGGTGACGCGCGTCGCGCCGGTGCATCTCGAGCATTTCGATTCGCTCGAGGCGATCGCCGCCGCCAAGGCGGAGATTTTCTCAGGGCTGATCGAAGGCGGCGTCGCCGTCATCAATCGCGACGACGAGACCTATGACGCGCTGCTCGAAGGCGCCGCCGCCTCCAGGGCCGCGCATGTGTTCTCCTTCGGCGAGAGCGAGGGCGCGCAGGCGCGGCTCCTCTCCTATGACGCCGAGGAGCATGTGGCCGAGGCGGAGATTTTCGGCCGGCGCCTGCGCTATTCGATCGGCGCGCCCGGACGTCATTTCGCGGTGAATTCGCTCGCCGTGCTGACGATCGCGCATATTTTCGGCATAGACATCGAGCAGGCGGCCGAAACGCTCGCCGGTTTCGAGCCGCCCGAGGGGCGCGGAAGGCGCGAGACCTTCTCTCTGCGCGGCGGGAGCTTCACGCTCATCGACGAGAGCTACAACGCCAATCCGACCTCCATGCGCGCCGCCTTCGATCTGCTCGGCGCCGAGAAGGCCACGCGGCGCGTCGCCGTGCTCGGCGACATGCTGGAGCTCGGGCCGAGCGCCGGCGAATTGCACGCCGGGCTCGCCCGCGACCTCGAGGCCGCGGGCGTCGATCTCGTCTTCACCGCCGGTCCGCTGATGGCGCGGCTCTTCTACGCCGCGCCGGAGCCGATGCGCGGCGTCCACCGCGCCAATGCGCGCGAGCTCGAGGAGGCCGTCCTCGCCGCCGTCGCGCCGGACGACGCGATCATGGTCAAGGGCTCGAACGGCTCCCGCATGGCGGGCGTCGTCGAGGCGATCCGCAGGACATTCACCGCCGTCCCGGGCGACGCGGTCCCGTAGAGGAAAACAGACGAATGCTGACGCTGCTCGCGGACTTCTCGCATCTGTTCGGTCCGCTGAACCTGTTCCGCTACATCACCTTCCGCGCCGCCGGAGCGGCGGGGACGGCGCTGTTCTTCGTCTTTTTCTTCGGCCCTTCCATCATCGACGCGCTGCGCTTGAAGCAAGGCAAGGGCCAGCCCATTCGCGAGGATGGCCCGGCCTCGCATGTGCTCACCAAAAAGGGCACGCCGACGATGGGCGGGCTGATGATCCTCTCGGGGCTCCTCGTCGCCACTCTGCTCTGGGCGAATCTGAAGAATTCCTATGTGTGGATCGTCATATTGGTGACGGCCTCCTTCGGCTCGATCGGCTTCTACGACGATTATCTCAAAGTGACGAAGCAATCGCACAAGGGCTTTTCCGGCCGCGCGCGCCTCGCGCTGGAGTTCGCCGTCGCCGGCCTCGCCTGCTATGCGCTCACCACCGTCGGCGGCGAGAACATGTCGAAGCTCGCTCTGCCGCTGCTCAAAGGCTACGCCTTCTCGCTCGGCTGGCTGTTCATTCCTTTCGGCGCCTTCGTCATCGTGGCGGCGGGCAATTGCGTCAATCTGACCGACGGCCTCGACGGCCTCGCCATCGTGCCCTCCATGATCGCGGCGGCGGCTTTCGCCATCATCGCCTATCTCGTCGGCAATTCGATCTTCTCCGATTATCTCGGCGTCAATCACGTCGCCGGCACGGGCGAGCTCACCATCGTCTGCGCGGCGCTCATCGGCTCCGGCCTCGGCTTTTTGTGGTTCAACGCGCCGCCGGCGCAGATCTTCATGGGCGACACCGGCTCGCTGGCGCTCGGCGGATTGCTCGGGACCATATCGGTCGCGATCAAGCAGGAGTTCGTGCTCGTCATCATCGGCGGCCTCTTCGTGCTCGAGGGCGCCTCCGTCATCGTGCAGGTCGCCTCCTTCAAGCTCACCGGCAAGCGCGTGTTCCGCATGGCGCCGATCCACCATCATTTCGAGCAGATGGGCTGGACCGAGCCGCAGATCGTCATCCGCTTCTGGATCATCTCCTTCGTGCTCGCCCTGCTCGGGCTCTCCTCGCTGAAGCTGAGGTGAACGCATGACGCCGGCGACGACATTCTCCGGGCGCGCCGTCGCGCTCTTCGGCTTAGGGGGCTCCGGCCTCGCGACGGCGCGCGCATTGATCGCGGGCGGCGCGAGCGTCGCCGCCTGGGACGATGGCGAGGCCGGCCGCGCCAAGGCGCGCGAGCAGGGCGTCGAGCTCGTCGATCTTTCGAGCGCCGATTGGAGCGCGTTCTCGGCGCTCGTGCTCTCGCCCGGCGTGCCGCTGACGCATCCTGAGCCGCATTGGACGGTCGCGCGCGCGCGCGAAGCGGGCGTCGAGGTGATCGGCGATATCGAGCTCTTCTGCCGCGAGCGGCAGGCTCATGCGCCGGGAGCGCCCTTCATCGCCATCACCGGCACCAATGGCAAGTCGACGACGACGGCGCTGATCGCGCATATTCTGCGCAGCGCCGGCAAGGATGTGCAGCTCGGCGGCAACATAGGCACGCCGATCCTCGATCTCGAGCCGCCGTCGGAGGGGCGCATTCACGTCATCGAATGCTCTTCCTTCCAGATTGATCTGACGCCTTCGCTCGCGCCTTCGATCGGCATTCTCATCAATCTGACGCCGGACCATATCGATCGTCACGGGGCGATGGAGAATTACGCCGCGGTGAAGGAGCGGCTCGTCGCCAGCGCCGATGTGGCGCTCGTCGGCGTCGATGATCTTTTCTCCCATGCGATCGGCGCGCGCCTCACGGAGGCGCGGCGCGAGGGCCAGCGCGTCTATCCGGTCTCGGCGGCGCGCGCGCTCGACTGGGGTTTTTTCATCGACAATCGCAAGGCGCTCTATCGCGCTGCCGGCCATGGTCCAGAGGAGACCGAGACGCTCGGCGATCTCGATGGCGCGCGCGCGCTGCGCGGCGCGCACAACGCGCAGAACGCCGCCTTCGCCGCCGCCGCGGCCTGGCATTGCGGACTGTCGGGCGAAGAGATCGCGCGCGGGCTTCTCACCTATCCCGGCCTGCCGCATCGCATGGAGGAGGTCGGGCGGCGCGGACGCGTCGTCTTCGTCAATGATTCCAAGGCGACCAACGCCGACGCGGCGGAGAAGGCGCTGCTCTCCTTCGACGAGATTTTCTGGATCGCCGGCGGCAAGGCGAAGGAGGGCGGCATAGAGCCGCTGCGCCCGCTCTTTTCGCGCATTCGCAAAGCCTATCTCATCGGCGCGGCGGCGCAGGATTTCGCCCGCACGCTGGAGGGCGCCGTGACTTGCGAGCAATGCGGGACGCTCGATGTCGCCATCGCGCGCGCCGCCGAGGACGCCGCGCTGAGCGAAGCGGGCGAGCCGGTCGTGCTGCTGTCGCCGGCCTGCGCCTCTTATGACCAGTTCGCCAATTTCGAAGCGCGCGGCGACGCCTTTCGCCTCATCGCGCGTGAACTCCATGCGCATGCGCCCATTGCCGGAGAAACCCCATGATCTCGCGCGCGGAGCGTTCCACTTTATCCGATTGGGCCTGGACGATCGACCGCTGGCTCGTCGCCGGCGTCGCGCTGTTGATCGTCTGCGGCCTCGTCTTCGCGATGGCCGGCAGCCCGCCTGTGGCCGAGCGGCTGCATCTTTCCACCTTCCATTTCGTGCATCGGCAGGTGATGTATCTCGTTCCGGCGCTTTTCGTGATGATCGGCGCGTCCTTCCTCTCGCCGCGCCATGTGCGGCGCGCGGCGATCGTCTTGTGGATCGTCTCGCTCGCGCTCGTCGTCGGAACGCTGTTCTTCGGCCAGGAGGTGAAGGGCGCGAAGCGCTGGATTTTCGGCGTCCAGCCGTCCGAGTTTTTAAAGCCCGCTTTCGTCGTCCTCGCCGCCTGGGCCTTTTCGGAAGGCGCGAAGCGCAGGGACGTGCCGGGCAATCTTCTCGCCATCGCGCTGCTGCCGGCCACTGCGGCGCCGCTGGTGCTGCAACCCGATATCGGACAGACGATGCTGATCTCGCTCGTCTGGGCCGGGCTCTTGTTCATGGCCGGCATTCACTGGTTCTGGATTTTCGGCGTCGGCGGCGCGGGCTTCGCGGGCGCGGTCGCCGCCTATAAATTCCTGCCGCATGTTCATGCGCGCGTGACGCGCTTTCTCGATCCGCAGGCGGCGGGGCAGGGCGTCGCCGACACATTCCAGGCCGACACCGCGCTCTACAGCTTCATCAGCGGCTCCTGGTTCGGCAAGGGGCCGGGCGAGGGCACGCTGAAGCGCATATTGCCTGATGCGCATACGGATACGATCTTCGCCGTCATCGGCGAGGAGTTCGGCCTCTTCGTCTGCATGGCCGTCGCCGCGATCTATGGCTTCATCGTGCTGCGCGGCCTCTATTCCGCCGCGCGCAACGACGACGCCTTCTGCGGCTTCGCGACGGCGGGGCTCGTCATGCTGTTCGGCCTGCAAGCCTCGATCAATATGGCGGTCAATCTCCAGCTGATGCCGTCGAAGGGCATGACGCTTCCCTTCATCTCCTATGGCGGCTCCTCGCTCATATCGCTCGCGCTCGGCTTCGGCTTCCTGCTCGCGGTGACGCGGCGACGGCCGCATATAGAGCCGGTGGTCGAGACCGCTCATGCGGCTCCCTCGCCCATGGGCGCGCCGGCATGAGCGAGGCTTTGATCCTGCTCGCCGCCGGCGGCACCGGGGGCCATCTCTTTCCGGCCGAGGCGCTCGCTCACGCGCTGCGCGCGCGCGGGCTCGCGGTGGAACTCGTCACCGACGCGCGCGCTTTGCGCTATGGCGGCGAATTTCCCGCGCGGGCGATGCACACGATCGCCTCCGCCACGCCGCGCGGCGGCTCGCTTCTCGACAAGGCGAAGGCCGTCGCGACGCTCGGCTTCGGAACCTTGCAGGCGCTTCGACATCTCGGCCGGACGCGGCCGCTCGCCGTCGTCGGCTTCGGCGGCTATCCGAGCGCGCCGCCGCTCTTCGCCGCCTCGCTTCTGCGCATCCCCACCGTGCTGCATGAGGCCAATGCGGTGATGGGCCGCGCCAATTCCTTTCTCTCCGGCCGCGTCGATCGGATCGCCGCCGGCTTTCCGCTCGCTGGCGTCTGCGGCGCGCTCGCCGAGAAGATCATCGTCACCGGCAATCCGCTGCGCCCCGCAGCACTCGCTGCGGCGGCGCGGCCCTATCCGGGTTTCGAGGACGGCAAATTGCGCATTCTCGTCACCGGCGGCTCGCAGGGCGCGCGGGTGATGTCGGACATCGCGCCGCCGGCGCTCGAATCTCTGCCGAAGGAGCTGCGCGAGCGCATCGAGCTGACGCAGCAGGCGCGCGAGGAAGATCTCGCGCGCGTCGCCACGGCCTATGCGCGCGCCGGGATCATCGCGCAGATCGCGCCGTTTTTCGCCGATCTGCCGGAGCGCATGGCGAGCGCGCATCTCGTCATCGCGCGCGCCGGCGCTTCGACCGTCACCGAGCTGGCGGCGATCGGGCGGCCGTGCATTCTCGTGCCGCTGCCCCATGCGCTGGATCAGGATCAGGCCGCCAACGCCGCCGTTCTGGCGAAATCCGGCGCGGCGGAGGTGGTGCGTCAATCCGATTTCACGCCGCAATGGCTCGCGGAGCGCATCGCATCGCTCGCGGCGAATCCAGAGGAATTGCAGCGGCGCGCGCAGGCGGCGAAAAGCGTCGGCGTCACCGACGCCGCCGAGCGGCTCGCCGATCTCGTGCTCGACGTCGCGCAGAAGAAAGACCGCGCCGAGACGGCGCGAGGGAGCCGCTCATGAGAATGCCGCGCCGTCTCGGCCCCATTCATTTCGTCGGCGTCGGCGGGATCGGCATGTCCGGCGTCGCCGACATATTGCTCGCGCAAGGCTATGAGGTTCAGGGCACGGACGCCGCCGACGGCGCCAATCTGCGACGCCTCGCCGAGAGGGGCGCGCGCGTGCATGTCGGCCATGACGCGAAATGGCTGGGCGAGGCGGCGGTCGTCGTCGTGTCGAGCGCGATCAAGCGCGACAATCCCGAGCTCGTCGAGGCGCGCGCGCGGCGCCTGCCGGTGGTCAAGCGCGCCGAAATGCTCGCCGAGCTGATGCGCGACAAGCGTTGCGTCGCGGTGGCCGGAACGCATGGCAAGACGACGACGACCTCGCTCGTCGCCGCGCTGCTCGACGCCGGCGGATTGGATCCGACCGTCGTCAATGGCGGCGTCATCAACGCTTACGGAACCAATGCGCGGCCGGGCGCCGGCGAGTGGATGGTGGTGGAGGCCGACGAGAGCGACGGCACATTTTTGAAGCTGCCGGCGGAAGTCGCCATCGTCACCAATGTCGATCCAGAGCATCTCGATCATTTCGGCGACTTCGACGGCGTGAAGCGGGGCTTTCGCTCCTTTCTCGAAAATCTGCCCTTCTATGGTTTCGCGGCCGTCTGCGTCGATCATCCGACGGCGCGCGAGATCAGTGGAGAGATCGAGGATCGGCGAGTCGTATCCTATGGCGAGAGCGAGGAGGCCGAGGCGCGGCTGCTCGATCTCGATCTTTCGGGCGGCGTCGCGCGCTTCTCCGTGCTGCTGCGCGATCGCGATACGCGCGAGGAGACGCGGCTCGAGGATCTGCTGTTGCCGGCGGCGGGGCGGCACAATGCGCTCAACGCTGCTGCGGCCATTGCGGTGGCGCATCGGCTCGGCGTCTCCGTGGAGAAGATTCGCGAAGGGCTCGCGAGCTTTGCCGGCGTGAAGCGTCGCTTCACCAAGACGGGCGAGTGGAACGGCGTATCCATCTTCGACGATTATGGTCATCATCCGGTGGAGATCGCCGCCGTGCTGCGCGCCGCGCGCGCCTCCACCAAGGGCAAGGTCATCGCCGTCATGCAGCCGCATCGCTACACGCGGCTGCAATCTCTGTTCGATCAGTTCGCCGCCTGCTTCGGCGACGCCGATGTCGCGCTCATCGCCGATGTCTATCCTGCCGGCGAGACGAAGATCGAAGGCGTCGACGGCTTGGCGCTGGCGCGCGCCGCCGCGGCGCAGGGGCACGGGCGGGCGCTCGCTCTGGCTTCGCCGCAGGAGTTGCCGGGCATTGTGCGCGAGATCGCGGCGCCGGGCGATTATGTGGTGTTTCTCGGCGCCGGCGATATCACCAAATGGGCCTATGCGCTGCCCCGGCAATTGGCGGAGCTCGCCCCATGACGCTCGCGCAATCTCGCAGAATGCGCGCTCCTTCTCCCACTTGTGGGAGAAGGTGGCCCTCGCGTCAGCGAGGGTCGGATGAGGGCTCATGCCGAAGCGTGAATCTCGTGATTGCGCGAGATCGCAATGCCGCGCGTAAGATCGAGGGGCCCTCATCCGACCTCGCTTCGCGAGGCCACCTTCTCCCGCAGGCGGGAGAAGGAGTCGCGCACGGAGGTTGCGGATGAGCTTTCCAGATATCTCCGCGGAAATCTCGGCGCTCATGCCCGATCTGCGCGGGCGCATCGCCGCCAATGAGCCGCTCGCGCCTTTCACCTGGTTTCGCGTCGGCGGGCCGGCGCAAATTCTCTTCGCGCCTGCCGATGAGGCGGACCTCGCCTATTTCCTTTCGCGTCTGCCGCGCGGGATTCCGGTCATGGTCATCGGTCTCGGCTCCAACCTCATCGTGCGCGACGGCGGCGTCGAGGGCGTCGTCGTGCGGCTGACCGCCAAGGGCTTCGGCGCGATAGAGGTGGAAGAGGGCGAGCGCATTCGCGTCGGCGCCGCCGTTCCGGACGTCAAGCTGGCGCGCGCGGCGGCCGACGCCGGCATAGATGGGCTCGCCTTTTATCGCGGCATTCCGGGCGGCGTCGGCGGCGCGCTGCGCATGAACGCCGGCGCCCATGGCGGCGAGACCAAGGATGCGCTGATCGAAGCGCGCGGCGTCGATCGATCGGGGACGGCGCGCGTCTTCGCCAACGCCGATCTCGGCTTGTCCTATCGCCATAGCGATGCGCCGGACGATGTGATCTTCACGCAGGCGCTCTATCAGGGCCGCAAGGGCGATCCTGCCGCGATCCTCGCCGAGATGGAGCGGATAACGCAAGCGCGAGAAGCCTCGCAGCCCATTCGCGAGAAGACCGGCGGCTCCACTTTCGCCAATCCGCCCGGCCATAAAGCATGGCGGCTCATCGACGCGGCCGGCTGCCGCGGGCTCGTCATCGGCGACGCGCAGGTGAGCGAGATGCATTGCAACTTCCTCGTCAATCGCGGCCGGGCGACGGCGGCCGACGTCGAGGCGCTGGGCGAAGAGGTGCGGCGGCGCGTTCAAGAGAAGAGCGGGATTCTCCTGCGCTGGGAGATCAAGCGGATCGGCGTCCCGTGAGCAGGATCGTCGCATGAGCGTGACCGAGAGGAGCCCCGTCGCGCGGGCGGGCGACGAGCCGGACGGACTCGCGCAAGCGCTGTCGAGCCCCCGGCTCTGCGCCGCGCTCATCCTCCTCGCCGTCGCGCAGCAGCTCCTCGGCCATATCGACTGCGACGTCTCCTGGTTCCTCACTTTCGCCGAGAAAGTGCTGGACGGCCGCGTCGCCTATGTCGAGGTGAGCGATCCCAATCCGCCGGCGGCCTTTCTCTCGCTCATGCCCGCCGTGTGGCTCGCGCGCGCGCTGGCTCTCGCGCCGGAGGCGGTCGTCGCGGCGCTGGTCTTCGCCTTCGCGGCGGGCTCGGTCGGCTTCTCCTATTATCTGCTGCGCTCGGGCGCGGCGCGCAGCCGGCGCGATTGGATGCTGCTGCTCGAGGCCGCGATCTTTCTGCTGCTGGTCGCGCCCGAAATCGTCTTCGCCGAGCGCGAGCACATCGCCTTGCTCGCGCTTTTGCCGCTGCTCGCGACGCTGGCGGCGGGGGAGGGGCGCCGACCGCCCCCGCGCTGGGCGCGCATCATCGCCGGTCTCGGCGGCGGAGCCGCGGTCGCGCTGAAGCCGCATTTCGCGCTCGCCATAGCGCTGCCGGCTCTGGCCATCGCCTGGCGCGAGCGATCTATGCGCGTTCTATGGCGGGACGCGCTCGTCGCGGCGGCGCTCGCGGCCGTGGGCGTGACGGGCGCGACGCTCCTCGCCTTTCCGGCCTATGTCACGCAGGCGCTGCCGCTCGCGCTCGAGGTCTATGGGGCGGCGCGCGACGATCTCGCCCATTTCCTCGGCCATTCGCTCGCGCTCGCCTATGCGGCGCTCTTCGCCGGCTTTCTCCTCGCCGCGCGCGGCGTCGTCCTCGGACGCGCGACGCTCGTCGCGCTTTTGTCCTCGCTCGGCTTTTTCGCGGCCTTTCTCATTCAGGGGAAGGGCTGGATGAATCACGCCTATCCGGCGCTCGTTCTGCTGCTCCTCGCCTGGACCTTTCTCGCGCTGAACGATCGCGCTCCGCCGATGGGCGCGAAACATGCGCTGATAAAATTCCTATTCCTGCCGGCGCTGCTCGCCGCGCCGGCCTATTTCGGCGTCGTGGAGCAGCTGAGCGACCGCGAGGAGCATGAGGGCCTGCTCGACGCCGTCGCGCGCGTCGCGCCGCCGCATCCGCGCGTCGCGACGATCGCGAGCCAGCTCGATTTCGGCCATCCGCTCGTGCGCCGGCTCGGCGGCGAATGGGTCGGCCGGCAGAATGCGCTATGGACGACGGCGGCGGTCGGCAAGCTGCTGGACAGGGCGGTCCCGCGGCAGCGCGCGCGGCTGGAGGCGCGGCGCAGCGCCGATCTCGCCGCCCTCGCGGACGACATTCGCGAGGGGCGGCCAGATATCATCGTCGCCGAAGATCGGGCCACGCGGGAATGGGTGCTGAAGCGGCCGGAAATGGCCGGGGCGCTCGATTCCTACAGGCTGGCGAAACATGTCGGAGATATCGAGATTTGGCGGCGGGCGGAGTGAGAGGCTGGACTTGGGCGCCGGCCGGTCTATAGTAAGGCGGTAAGGCGGTAAGGCGGTAAGGCGGTAAGACGGTTTCCGGGTTGATCGCTTCGTGAGGCGTTCGCCGCCTTCCTTCTCCCCGCTCGCGGGGAGAGGGGTGAGTAGAAAGAACGCTACTCACTACTCACCACTCACTCTTCGCGTGAGAGTGGGGAGGATGCGCCCCAATCACGCGGAAACCAAGAGGTCAAGGAGCGTGAGTGGGGGGGATGCGCCCCAATCACGCGGAAACCAAGAGGTCAAGGAGCGCGAGCCATGCCGTCCGCCAGGCGCCAGACGGTCTATTCGAAGGTTTCCGTGAAGAGCCAGACCGTGCTGCCCGCCGAGGTCCGCGAGCGCCTGCGCATCAAGCCGGGCGACCGGCTGCGCTATGTGATCGACGAGACCGGCGTGCGGATCGAGCGCGGCGCGCCGAATGAGGAAGACGATCCCTTCGCGACTTTCACCGAATGGGCGAGCGACGCCGACGACGAAGCCTATGCCGACCTTTGAGGGAGCGCTGGCCGATCCTGGCGAGAGCGAAATGACGCGCTATGCGCCTGGCGACGTGGTCGTCGTGCCCTTTCCCTATTCAGACCGCTTCGCGGAAAAGCGGCGGCCGGCGCTGGTCGTCTCGAACGACGAGGTGATGTCGGCCGGATTTCTCTGGCTCGTCATGATCACGACGGAGCAGAATTCCGGCATGGACCATGACATGCCGATCGAAGATCTGTCAGCCGCCGGGCTTTCGAGTCCGTCGATCGTGCGGCCCCTCAAGATCGCCAACGTCGAGCCCTCCCGGATCGTGCGGCGCGCCGGACGCCTCGGAGCCGAGCAGGCCGAAGCGGTGTTCGAAGCGGTTCGTTCCTTCATCGGGCGAAGATCGCCCGCCAAACCACGTAAAGGCGTCTCATGACTGCTCACGTCGCCGTTCACGTCGCCGTTCTGATGGGCGGATTCTCCTCCGAGCGAGAGGTCTCGCTGCGGTCGGGCGAGGCGAGCGCCGAGGCGCTGGAGAGCGTCGGCTATCGCGTCTCCCGCGTCGACGTCGGCCGCGACGTCGCCGAGGTCCTGGCGAAGCTCTCGCCGGACGTCGCCTTCAACGCGCTGCACGGACGCTTCGGAGAGGACGGCGCCATTCAGGGCGTGCTGGAGATTTTGCGCATCCCCTATACGCATTCGGGCGTGCTCGCCTCCTCGCTGGCGATGAAGAAGGATGTCGCCAAGAGCGTCATGGCGGCGGCCGGCGTGCCGGTTCCGCGCGGCCGCGTGCTGCATCGCCTCGAGGCCGCCAAGGCCCATGCGCTGGAGCCCCCTTACGTGTTGAAGCCGGTCAGCGAGGGATCGTCCTTCGGCGTGTTCATCGTCAAGGAGGGGCGCTCGCATCCGCCGCAGGAGCTCGCGAGCGCCGATTGGCGGCACGGCGATTACATGCTCGCGGAGAATTTCGTCGACGGCCGCGAGCTCACCTGCGCGGTGATGGGCGACCGCGCGCTCGACGTCATCGAGATACTCCCCGTGTCGGAGGACTTCTATGGTTTCGACGCGAAATACGCGAAAGGCGGCTCGAAACACGTGCTTCCGGCGAATCTTAAACAAAATATTTACCAAGAGGTCCAACAGTTGGCGCTCGAGGCTCATCGAGCTCTCGGCTGTCGCGGCGTCAGCCGCGCGGATTTTCGATACGACGATCGCCCCGGAGGCACGGGCGAGCTCGTCGTGCTGGAGGTCAACACGCAGCCGGGCATGACCGAGACCTCGCTGGTTCCCGAAATGGCGGCCCACGCCGGATATTCGTTTGGCGAGCTCGTAAGATGGATGGTGGAAGACGCGTCCTGCGATCGTTGAGGGAGCCTGTCGAGGCTCTCTTCGATGTCGCGCGTCCGCGTCCCGTCCAAACCGGCTCCATCCAAGTCGGCTCCATCCAGGTCGGCGCCTACGCCGCCCCTTACGGGAATCCCGTCGCCTCCCAGCCCGCCGAGCGGCGTCCGCGCCCGCCGGCTAGCGCCGCTCCCCGTCCGGCGCGCGGCCTGTCGCGGCTCGCCGCTCTGCCCGGAATCGGAACGGCGGCGCTCGCTCTCCTCTTCGGCGGCGTCGGCGCCGCGGGCTTCGTGCAGAACGGCGGCTATGACGAATTCGTCGCGCGCAATGGCGCGCCGCGCGACATTGTCGCGCGCGCGCTCGGCTTCTCTATCGAGGTGGTGACGATCAGCGGGCTCGGCGAGGTGAGCGAGAGCGACGTGCTCGCCGCCTCGGGCGTCAAGCCGACGCATTCGCTGCTCTTCCTCGACCCCGAGACGATCCGCGCTCGGCTGACGGCCTTGCCGCTCGTCGAGAGCGCGCGCGTGCTGAAGCTCTATCCCGACCGGCTGGTCATCGCGCTCGAGGGGCGAAGGCCCTTCGCGCTCTGGCAGCGCGACGGCCAGCTCTCGGTCGTCGCCGCCGACGGCGTCGTCATCGACGAAATGCGCGACGAGCGATTCTTGGGGCTGCCCTTCGTCGTCGGCGAAGGCGCGGAGAAGCGGCTCGACGAATATATGCGCCTGCTCGAGGCCGCCGGCGACCTCAAATCGCGCGTGCGCGCCGGCGTGCTCGTCTCCAAGCGGCGCTGGTCGCTCGACATGACCAATGGCGTCGAAGTGAAGCTTCCCGAGCAGGAGCCGGAGGTCGCGCTCGCGCTGCTGCAGCGGCTCCAGCGCGAGGCCAGGATCCTCGACAAGGATGTGATCTCGATCGATTTGCGCACGCAAGGACGCGTCGCGGCGCGCCTCTCGGAGGAGGCGGCCGCCGCGCGCGCGGCCGCGGCTTCGCGCAATTCACACAAGGGCGGCCAGACATGAAGCCACATCTCTTCCCGCCGCGAATGAAGCAGCTCGGCGCGCGCCGCAGCGCGACCATGGCCGTGCTCGACGTCGGCACGTCGAAGATCGCCTGTCTGATCGCGCGGCTGAGCCCGGTCGGCGACGGCTCCCTGCGCGGGCGCACGCATCGCGCGCGCGTGCTCGGCATCGGGCATCAGCGCTCGCGCGGCGTGAAGGCCGGCCAGATCGTCGATATGGAGGAGGTCGAGAGCGCCGTCCGCCGCACCGTGGACGCGGCCGAGCGCATGGCCAAATCGCAGATCGATTCGATCATCGTCACCGCCTCGGGCGGGCGGCTCGCCTCGCAGCATTTCGCCGCCAAGACGCGCGTCTCCTCGGGCGCCGTCCAGACCGCCGACGTGCATCGCGTGCTCGAGGCCTCCGCCGCCCATGTGACGGAGCGCGGCCGCGTCGTCGTGCATTCGCTGCCCACCGGCTTCTCGCTCGACGGCTCCGGCGGCATTCGCGAGCCGGCCGGCATGGTCGGCGGCGAGCTCGGCGTCGATCTTCATGTCGCGAGCTGCGATCAGGCGGCGATGCGCAATCTGCTCGTCGCGGTGGAGCGCTGCCATCTCGGCATAGAAGCCGCCGCCGCGGCGCCTTACGTCGCCGGCCTCGCCGTGCTCGAGGCGGATGAGGCGGAGCTCGGCGCGATCGTCATCGACATGGGCGCCGGCGTCACCTCGCTCGCGGTGTTCGCGGGCGGCGCGCTCGCGCATGTCGACGCGGTGACGCTCGGCGGCAATCACATCACCATGGACATCGCCCGCGGCCTCGACTGCCGGCTGAGCGACGCCGAGCGGCTGAAGACGCTCTATGGCGCGGCGATCTCCTCGCCGTCGGACGATCGCGAGACGATCGCCTTCGATCATGTCGGCGAGAGCGGCGAGCATCCGGCCCATGCGCCGAAGTCGCATCTCGTGCGCATCATTCGTCCGCGCGTCGAGGAGACGCTGGAATTTTTGCGCGATCGGCTGGCCGCGTCGGGCTACTCGGCTCATGCGGGGCGCCGCGTGGTGCTCACCGGCGGCGCCTGCCTGCTCACCGGCCTGCCGGAGGCGGCGCGGCGCATTCTGGGCGGCCAGGTGCGCGTCGGCCGTCCGGCCGGCATAGACGGCCTGCCCGAATCGGCCAGGAGCCCGGCTTTCGCCGCGGCCGTCGGCCTGCTCGTCTATCCGCAATTCTCGGGGCGCGAATATTTCGAGCCGCGGCGCGAGGCGGATCTGCGCGGGACCGGGACCAATGGCTACTTCTCTCGGGTCGGACAATGGTTGAGGGACAGTTTCTAGAGGATTTCGAGCAAGGAGAGCGAGGCGCGCGTCGGCGAAGCGCTCCGGGGACGACACCGACGCCAAGTCGCTTACAAATCAGTCGAAAGGTCTGACGATGACGATCAATCTCAAGGCGCCCGAGCTCCGGGAATTGAAGCCCCGCATATTGGTGTGCGGCATCGGCGGCGGCGGCGGCAACGCCGTCAACAATATGATCATGTCGGGCCTGTCGGGCGTGGACTTCCTCGTCGCCAACACCGACGCGCAGGCGCTCGCCTCGGCGCGCGCCGAGCGCATCATCCAGATGGGCCTGCAGGTGACGGAAGGCCTCGGCGCCGGGGCGCAGCCGGAAGTCGGCCGCGCCGCGGCGGAAGAGGCCAAGGACGAGATCCGCGACCATCTCTCCGGCGCTCACATGGTGTTCGTCACCGCCGGCATGGGCGGCGGCACCGGCACGGGCGCGGCGCCGGTCATCGCGGCGATCGCGCGCGAGATGGGCATTCTCACCGTCGGCGTCGTGACCAAGCCCTTCCATTTCGAGGGCCAGCGGCGCCTGCGCATCGCCGAGAGCGGCATCGCCGAATTGCAGAAGTCGGTCGACACGCTGATCATCATCCCGAATCAGAATCTCTTCCGCATCGCCACGGAGAAGACGACCTTCGCCGACGCCTTCGCCATGGCCGATCAGGTGCTCTACTCGGGCGTCGCGTCTGTCACCGACCTCATGGTCAAGGAAGGCCTCATCAATCTCGACTTCGCCGATGTGCGCTCGATCATGCGCGGCATGGGCAAGGCGATGATGGGCACGGGCGAGGCGACCGGCGAGCGTCGCGCGAGCCTCGCGGCCGAGGCGGCCATCGCCAATCCGCTGCTCGACGAAGTGTCGATGAAGGGGGCCCGCGGCCTGCTCATCTCCATCACCGGCGGCAATGATCTCACCCTCTACGAGGTGGACGAGGCGGCGAGCCGCATCCGCCAGGAGGTGGACGAGGACGCCAATATCATCCTCGGCGCGACCTTCGACTCCTCGCTCGAAGGCGTCGTGCGCGTGTCGGTGGTGGCGACGGGCATCGATCTGCCCAGCGCCGCCGCCGAGGACGCCGCCGCCGCCGAAGCCCGCGTGCTGGAGGCCGCCGAGCGGCTGCGCGCGCAGGTCGCCGCGCAGAGCCGCATCGTCGTCTCGCAGCCCGTCGCCGAGCCCGCTCCGCAGCCGGCGCCGCAGGCCTATGCGCCGCAGGCCTATGCGGGCGAGGCTGCGCCGGCTCCGATCGAGCGGCAGCCCTCGCCCTATTACGGCGAGCCGCCGCAGGCGCCCGTCGCCTCCCGCGACGTCTATCTGGAGCAGGTCGCGACGCGTCCGGTCTATGCGCCGGAGCCCGCTCCCGCGCCGGCTCCGGCGATGGAGGCGCATGAGCCCTATATTCCGCCGGCCGCCGAGCTGCCGCGCATGCGCATGCCGCAGATCGAGGATTTCCCGCGGCCGGTGCAGGAGCAATATCGCCAGGCGCGCGGCGAGGCCGCCCAGGCGCCGGAGGCCGCCCGCCGCCGCACGCTGCTGGAGCGCCTCGCCTCCTTCGGCGCGAGCCGCCAGGAGGATGCGATGCAGGGAGCCCCCGCCGCGCCGCGCCCGCCGCAGCGCCCGCAGGCTCCCGCTCCTTCGCAGAACCCTGCGGAATACGCCAAGCGCCCGGCCGCGCCGGCTCCGCAGCAGGCGGGAGGCCACGCCGGCCTCGATCCGCACGGCCGCCGCGTCGCGCCGGTCCGCTCGATCGAGGACGAGCAGCTCGAAATCCCGGCCTTTCTGCGCCGGCAGATCAACAGCTGAGTCCCTTTCCACCCTCCCCTTCAGGGGGAGGGTCGGCCGGCGAAGCCGGACGGGGTGGGGTGAAGCCCCGAGACTCGGGAAGCACCCCCACCCGAGCGCCTTCGGCGCTCGACCTCCCCCCTCGGAGGCTATCGGATTCACACATCGCGAGACGCTGTGGCCGTCATGGCCGGGCTTGTCCCGGCCAAGACGTCGCGGGGGCGAGGAAAATGTGTGCATTCGATAGCCTTTCGAGGGGGAGGTGGGAGCGCCGCGCCGCGGCAGGGCGCCGGGTTTCCGAGCCGCTTTTGCGAAAGGCCCGCTTCGGCGGGCCTTTCTCGTTCGGGGCGGCTGTAACATTCTGTAAAAAACCGTGACTGGAGCCGCGCCGCGGCGCGGATTATCTTGCGCGGGCGCCGAACGGCCACAATCGCGCGCGACGAGGCGCGTCGGCCTTGCCGGGAGTGAGAACGAAATTTCATGACAGCGCGTCGATCGACGAGCATGCAGACGACGCTCGCCGCCGCAGTGGCGCTCGAAGGCGTCGGCGCGCATGGCGGCCTGCGGTCGCGGCTCTTGTTGTCGCCCGCCGACGCGGGCTCGGGAATCGTCTTCACGCGGCTCGCCGCGGCCGATGCGCCGCTGCTCGCGCAGGCGCGCAATGTCTCCTCGACCGATCTTCGCGTGCGCCTCGGCGCGGGCGAGGCCTCTGTCTCGACGATCGAGCATCTGTTGGCGGCCTTGCGCGGGCTCGAGATCGACAATGTCGCCATCGATGTGGACGGGCCGGAGATCCCGGCCATGGACGGCTCCGCGGCGGCTTTCGTCGCGGCGATCGACGAAGCGGGCGTCGTCGCGCTCGAAGCGCCCCGCCGCTACCTCGAGATTCGCGCGCCGGTGCGCGTCGCCGACGGCGCCGCCTGGGCGGAGCTTTCGCCCGCGCCCGCCGGCGGCTTCCATATGGATGTGGAGATCTCCTACGCCGCCGCGCCGATCGGACGGCAGCGGCGGCGGATGCGCGTGACGCCGGCGAGCTTTCGCGCCGAGATCGCGCGGGCGCGCACTTTCGGCTTCCTTTCCGACGCCGAACGTCTGTGGCGCGAGGGCAGGGCGCTCGGCGCCTCGCTCGACAATACGATCGTCATCGCGGACGGACGCGCGCTCAATCCGCAGGGCCTGCGATTCGCCGATGAATTCGTGCGCCACAAAATGCTCGACGTGCTCGGCGACCTCACGCTCGCGGGCGCGCCGATCATCGGCGCCTTCCGCTCCTATCGCGGCGGCCACAGGCTCAATCTCGCGCTCGTCGAGACGCTGCTGGCGACGCCTTCCGCCTTCGCCTTGGTCGGCGGCGCGCGAGAGCCGCGGGCGCGCCGCGCGGCGCGGGCCGCCATCGCGCGCTGAGGGCCGGCGCCGGGAGTTCTCCCGCAATTTTCCCGTAAGGCGAAATCTCGAGATTTGAAGGGGATGCGTCGCCGCGCCTCACTAGAAATACGCCATGAACTCGGCTATAGGACGAAAAAAATTCCTCCGTTCGCCGCGCGCAATGCGGCCGGCGCGACGAACGGATTTCCGGCCGGAGTCCGCCCTTCCATGTTTCTCGACCCTTTCGACCATATTCCTCTGTCGTTTCTCGCCTGGACCGCGCAAATGGTCGCGTTCCATGGGATCGGATATGCGTTCGAATGGTGTGATTCGACCGGCCGGCTGAAGCGATTCAAAGTGCGCGAGCTCGACCGCATGAGCTATCGCGAGCTCTTGCCGCGCGTGCTGTTCAATCAGACGGCGATTCTCCTGCCCTCCATGCTGGCGGTCGAATATTTCGGCCTCGGCTTCGTCGGCGAGCCGCATCTGTCCTGGACCGCGCTCGCGCTCACCATGATCGTCATGCTGGTCGGCCACGACGTCGTGCAATATGTCGCGCATCGTCATCTGCTGCATCATCCCGCGATGATGAGCCGGCTGGGCCATGCGCTGCATCATCAGACCGGCGCGAGCAAGGCGATCAGCGCCTGCTATCAGTCGAGCGCCGATTTCTTCTTCGAGATCGTGCTGCCCTATCTGCTGCCGCTGGTTCTGGCCGGCGGCGGCGGCGCCAGCGTCGCCTTTCATATGGTGACGACCAGCCTCGGCGCGTTCGGCGGACTCTATGAGCATTCGGGCTATGATTTCGGGCTCGCCTTCCGCGACCCGCAGGCGAGGGGGTGGCGCAAGCGGCTCAACGGCGCGCTCGATCGTCTGACGTCGAGCATCGCGCACGGCTATCACCACACGCGCGGCAATGTGAGCTTTTCCGACGGTTTCGGCACGCCGGGCATTTGCGACATGCTGTTCAAGACGCGCTGGGATCTCGTGCCGGAGCGTGTGCGCCAGCGAGAGCGGGCGACGGCCTGAGAGCGCATCTTTGTAAGGAACGGCGGGGTTCAAGCTCTCGTTCGAGTGATGCCGGACTTTTGCGCACAAGTCTTGCGCGATCCGGCATTCTGAAAACAAGTGTGCGAAAGTTCGAGTTCTGCAGGGCGTGTTCGTGATGCTTTTTGGTCAATTCGAAAAGTCCGTGACGGAGTATTTCGAGCAAGCCGCGACAACCGTTCTGTCAACCCTGACTGGACCGCTCGGCGTGGTTGGGACGTTTCTGCCTACCGTGACCGCCGAGTTCCATTCGAGAGCAGATTAGCTTTGGTGATCGATCAAAGGGACCCGCGCAAGGCAAATATCTTGCGGGCATATGCGCTTCGAAATCACTGCGCTCACGGCGGCGCCAGCGAGCCGGTCGGCTCGATAGATCAATTCGTCGCCGACCTTTATACGTGGTTTGGCCTGTTGCGGAGATGACGCCGCCACGCTTGCCTGGCAAGAGAGTTCGACGCGTCACAACGCGCAGGCCCGCTCGCTCCTTGTCGGCGCACATGTAATCGTCATAGGCAAAATCGAGCGCTGATTGCTGCGCCGAGCGCAAATCCACTCCCCGGCGTGTCCCGCCATAATCTCGCCCGATCCGAACCGTCTTCTTCGAGAAGAGTGGAAGGCCCGCCATCGCGCGTGTTCCCGAGTGGCGCCGGCGGTCGAATTGGTCTAGAGAACGACGTAACCGACGTCCCCGCGAGGCGATTTCATGCCGAAAGACAGCTCGTCCCGAATTTCCGCCGTCGCGCGCGCCGCGCTGGCGGCGGCCCTCGTCGCGGCCCTGCCGGCCGCGCCCGCCCGCGCCGATATTCTGGACAGCATCACCAGCGGTTTCGGGCTGTTCTCGGGCCCCAAATACAAGACCGAGATTCTGCCGGAGATCCCGGCCGAGGATATCTATAATCAGGGTCTCGCCCGCCTCGAGAAGCATGATTACGAGAACGCCGCCAAGAAGTTCGGCGAGCTCGAGAAGCAATATCCCTTCTCGCAATGGGCCCGCAAAGGCCTGTTGATGCAGACCTTCGCGCAATATCAGAAGCCCGCCTATGACGACGCCGTCGCCACGGCGCAGCGCTATATCGGGCTCTATCCGACCTCGCCGGACACGCCCTATGTCTATTATCTCGCGGGCATGTCCTACTATAATCAGGTTCCTGCGGTGATGCAGGACCAGGAGACGGCGGAGAAGGCGCTCGCCATCTTCACCCAGCTCGTCGAGAAATTTCCCAAGTCGGAATATGTGACCGACGTCAAATACAAGATCCAGGTGGCGCGCGACCAGCTCGCCGCCAAGGAGATGACGGTCGGCCGCTTCTATCTGACCCGCAAGAATTATTCGGCCGCGGTGAACCGTTTCCACGAGGTGCTCGCCAAATATCAGACGACGCGCCACGCCGAGGAGGCGCTCTATCGCCTGACGGAAGCCTATTTCGCCATGGGCGTCGTCAATGAGGCGCAGACGGCGGCGGCCATTCTGGGGCATAATTTCCCCGATTCGTCCTGGTACAAGGACGCCCATGCGCTGCTCGCGACGGGCGGCGTGGCGCCCGAGGAGCATCGGGGCTCTTGGCTCTCCAAGATCGGCAAGACGCTCGGCGCGAGCTGAGTTCGCCCGGCCGAGACGGGGCAGCCGGAAGAGTAGAAGCGCGCGCATGCTCGTCCGTCTTTCCATTCGCGACATCGTCCTCATCGACCGGCTCGATCTCGAATTCGCGTCCGGCCTGACGACGCTGACCGGCGAGACCGGCGCCGGCAAATCCATTCTGCTCGACGCTTTCCTGCTC
This sequence comes from Methylosinus sp. Ce-a6, assembly GCF_009811655.1. GTDB lineage: Bacteria > Pseudomonadota > Alphaproteobacteria > Rhizobiales > Beijerinckiaceae > Methylosinus. The sequence continues at coordinate 115,260 of NZ_BGJX01000007.1, forward strand.
GCTTTGGGCGCGCGCGGCGACGCCTCTCTGGTGCGCGCCGGCGAGGAGCAGGGGCAGGTGACGGCGGCCTTCGATCTGCCGCATGGCCATCCGGCGCTCGCCGCTGCGCGCGAGTTCGGCCTCGACGCCGAGGACGAGCTGGTCTTGCGCCGCGTGCAGACGAGCGACGGGCGCACGCGCGCCTTCGTCAACGACCAGCCGGCGAGCGCCCAGGCGCTGCGCGCGATCGGCGCCTCGCTCGTCGAGATCCACTGCCAGCACGACGATCGCGCGCTCGTCGATCCGAGCGCCCATCGCGCCCTCGTCGACGCCCATGGCGGGCTCGGCGACAAGGCCGCCGAAGTGCGCGAGCTGCACGCCGCCCTGCAGCGGGCGCGCCGCGCGCTCGCGGAGGAGGAGGCGCGCGTCGAAAGAGCGCGCGCCGAAGCGGATTATCTGCGCCATGCTTCCGCCGAGCTCGCGGCGCTCGCCCCGCAGCCGGGCGAGGAGGCCGCGCTCGCCGAGCGGCGCCAATCCATGCAGCGATCGGAGAAGGTCGCGGGCGATCTGCGCGACGCGCTCGAAGCTTTCGCCGGGGATCATTCGCCGGCCTCCGAGATCGCCTCCGCCGCGCGGCGGCTGGAGCGGCGCATGGCCCAGGCGCCGCAACTCATAGAGCCGCCGGCGCGCGCGCTCGCCCAGGCGCTGGACGCGCTGTCGTTGGCCGAGCAGGCGTTGGAGCAGGCGCTCGCCGACGCCGATTTCGACCCGCGCGAATTGGAGCGCATAGAGGAGCGGCTGTTCGCGCTGCGCGGCGCGGCGCGCAAACATCAGACGAGCGTCGACGCGCTCGCCGCGCTCGCCGAGCGCTTCGTCGCCGATCTGGCGGCGCTCGACGCCGGTGAGGCGCGCGTCGCCGCTCTCAGCGCGGAGGTCGGAAAGGCGCAGGCCGCCTATGCCGAGGCGGCGGAGAGCCTTTCGGCGGCGCGGCGCGCGGCGGCCAAAAAGCTCGACGCGCTGGTCGAGGGCGAGCTGAAGCCCTTGAAGCTCGAAGGGGCGCGCTTTCGCACGGAGATCGTCAGCGATATCGAGACGGGCGGGCCGGAGGGCTATGATCGCGTCGAATTCTGGGTGCAGACCAATCCGGGCTCGCGGCCGGGCCCTCTGGTGAAGGTCGCCTCCGGCGGCGAGCTCGCGCGCTTCATGCTGGCTTTGAAAGTGGTGCTCGCCGACCGCGGCTCGGCGCCCACACTCGTCTTCGACGAGATCGATACGGGCGTCGGCGGCGCGGTGGCGGACGCCATCGGCCAGCGCCTCGCCCGACTCGCGAAACGCGCGCAAGTGCTGACCGTCACCCATGCGCCGCAAGTGGCGGCGCGGGCGAGCCGGCATTTGCGCATCGCCAAGAGCGCCGTGAAGGGCGCGGCCGGGGGCAAGGCGAAGGACAGGGTGGCGACGCGCGTCGCGCAGCTCGAGGAGGCGGAGCGGCGCGAGGAGATCGCGCGGATGCTCTCCGGCGCGGCGATCACCGACGAGGCCCGCGCCGCCGCCCGTAGGCTGCTCGAGGGGGCGGGGTAGAGTCTTTTGTTCGACGCATTTCCAACGCCGAACCGGCGTCCACTTCGGCGGGAAACGCTCTGAGGCCCGTACGGATTCGGTCCGATTTGGCGAAAGCTCGATCTCGGGTTAAAGAAGCGTAACCAGACGGGCTCGGGAGGACGAATGAGACTGGCGATCTGCGCGGCGGCCGCCGCCTTGGGCTTCTCGCTCGCGGGCTGCAACACCCCCTCGCCCGAGCGCGAGTTCGTCGCCAAAGCGGTGGACGAGCCGCCGCCGCCGAAGGTGAGGCTCTCGCAACGCGAGCAGCTCGACGAGAGCATTTCCCGCTATGCGCTCGCCTATGACATTCCCGAATCGCTGATCCACGCCGCGGTCCGCCGCGAGAGCAATTACAATCCCGCCGCCAAGCACGGGCCCTATTGGGGTCTGATGCAGATCCGCTACGACACGGCGCGCAGCGTCGGCTACAGCGGCCCGGCCAAGGGCCTGCTCGACGCCGAGACCAATCTCGCCTATGCCGGCGCCTATCTCGCCAACGCCTTCCGCGTCGCCGGCGGAAACGCGCAACGGGCGATCCAGCTCTACGCCAAGGGCTTTTATTTCGAGGCCAAGCGCAAGGGGCTGCTCGGGCAGATGATGAGCGGGCGCTCGGGCGCCGAAGAGAAGAGCGAGCCGGCGGCGCCCGTAGCAGCCTCGGCCGAGACGCGGGCTCTCGCGCTAGCGGCGATCGATATTCCCGCGGGGAGGCGCGTAGAGGCGGCGGAGGCGCAAGCCCAGCCGGCGCCGATTATGGAGTATACGGCCGCGCAGTCCCCCGTCGCGCCGGAGGAGCAGACGGCGCAGCAGTGAGCGCCGCGCCTCAAAAAGCGTCCGGCCAGCGTCGCGCTCCGTGAAAGATGCGCAGTATGTGTATGGTCTCGTTCTGCCCGCGATACGGAACAAGCAACGGGGTCTCCACGACGACGAATTCCCGCGTGCCGAAAACGCGGCCGGGACGTCCGATGTGGGGAGCGTCGGGAAGCGTCGTTTCGAGCGTATCGACGAGATGTAAGACCATCCGCCGGGCGGCGACGGGATTATCGCGCGCGATATAGGCGCGGATCGCCGCCAGATCGCCGAGCGCTTTTCGCGACCAGACGATTTTCATGGAGCGGGCGCTTCATCCGGCGTGTCCCATGACTCCACCCACTTCCGCACGTCTTCATGCGCGATCGCTTCGCCCGCGTCGATCGCTCGGATGGCCGCTCGAATTCCCTCGACTTGCCATTCATTGGCGTCGAGAAATTGAGCGATCGCTTCCGCTGCGAGGAAGGAACGGCTACGGCCAGTGCTCTCCGCGAGTTTCTCCAACCGCTCCTTGGTCGAGGCGTCGACGCGGACGGTGAAGGTTTCGCTCGCTTGGGCGCTGCTTTGTGCTTTCACGTACACATCTTATCGCGAATGTGCGTTTGGGCAAGCGTGGGAGGAGGGCCGGGTCATGCCCGCGCTTGTCGCGGGCATCCGAGACAATTGCGACTCGCAGGGAGAGGAAGCGGCGTTGTTCCGCTCATGTTCCGACTTTCCTGAGCCGTCGCGGCGTGGATGGCCGCGACACGCGGGGCCATGACTCCGCTCGTGAACTTGGATACGGAGCCCTGAGCCCGCTCCCCCTCGCATTGCCTCCCGCGCCGCGCTGGCCTAAGACAGCCCACCGCCCTTTCCTTAAAGCCAGCCCGCGCCGATGCGAGACGAATCTTTGCCGAAGATCGAGACCGAGACGCTCGCGGATCTGCGCGACGAGATCGACCGCATCGATCGCGAGATGCATGGCCTGCTCATGCAGCGCGGCGAGATCATAGATCGGCTGATCGCGGTCAAAGGACCGAACGGGGCCTCCGCTTTTCGGCCCGATCGCGAGGCCCGGATGATGCGTGCGCTCGTCTCGCGGCACAGAGGCCTGCTGCCGGTCGATACGGTCGAGGGCATTTGGCGCATCATCGTCTCGACCTTCACCTATATGCAGGCCGAATACAGCGTCCACGCCGATGATTCCGGCGGCGACGCGGCCATGCGCGACAGCGCGCGCTTTCACTTCGGCTTCACCGTGCCCTATGTCGCCCATCACGGCGCCGGCGCGGTCGTCGCGGCGGTGGCGGCCTCCAAGGGCGATCTCGGCATGTTGCGCTCCTCGGGCGCGCAGGAGGAGGGCGCCTGGTGGACGCGGCTCGTCGGCGTGGACGCGCCCAAGATCATCGCGCGCCTGCCTTTCGTCGAGCGGCCGAACCATCCGGCGGGCCTGCCCGTGCTGATCGTCGCCAAGCCGCTCGCCGAGGCCGCCTCGCAGGATATCGCCCTCCATGCGCTCTCGCTGCCGAAATGGCATCCGGCCGCGCCGGCGGCGATCGACGCGCTCGCCGGCGAAATTCTCGCCACCGCGCCCTCCGCCGGCGAATTGTCGCTGCTCGTCGCCGCGCCCGGCCATGTCGGCGCCATGCAATTCGTGCAAGAGCTGGAGAGGGCTGGAGCGGGACGCGCGAGCGCCGCGCCGGTCGGCAGCCATGCGGCGCGTTTCGAATTGGACACGGCCCGCAGTGGCGTTTTTGTCCCGAGGAGTTGACGAGATGACGAAACCCGTCGTGCGGCCGAGCGTGCTGGCGATCGACGCCTATGTGCCCGGCAAGAGCGCCGCCCCCGGCGCCGCGCGCGTCTTCAAGCTCTCCGCCAATGAGACGCCGCTCGGGCCGTCGCCCAAGGCGATCGAAGCGCTGCGCGCCTTCGCGCCGAAAATCGCCGCCTATCCGGACGGCTCGGCGACGCGCCTGCGGCAGGCGATCGGCGCAGAGCTGGGGCTCGATCCCGAGCGCATCGTCTGCGGCGCGGGCTCGGACGATATTCTCGCTCTGCTCGCGCACGCCTTCATCGAGCCGGGCGACGAGGGAATCTACACGCAATACGGATTTCTCGAATATCGCATCGTCATTCTGGCGTCGGGAGGCGTTCCCGTCGTCGCGCCGGAGACGAATTACAGAGCGAGCGTCGACGCTATTCTCGAGAAAGTGACCGCGCGCACGAAGATCGTGTTCGTCGCCAATCCGAACAATCCGACCGGAACCTATCTGCCGAAAGCGGAGATCCTGCGGCTCGCCGACGCGCTGCCGCCGCATGTCGTGCTCGTCATCGACGCGGCCTATGCCGAATATGTGCGCGCCGAGGATTATTCGCCGGCGCTCGAGCTCGCCGCGACGCGCGAGAATGTGGTGACGACGCGCACCTTCTCGAAGATCTACGGCCTCGCGGGGTTGCGGCTCGGCTGGGGCTATGGCTCGGCGCATATCATGGATGCGCTGAATCGCCTTCGCGGCCCCTTCAATGTGAGCAGCGCGGCGATCGAGGCGGGCATAGAGGCGGTGCAGGACAGAGCGCATCTCGAGGCGGCGATCGCGCATAATGCGCGCTGGCTGCCGTTGCTGACGCGCGAGATCGCGGCGCTGGGGCTCGAGGTTCTGCCGAGCGTCGCCAATTTCATCGCCATCCGCTTTCCCGACGAGGCCGGACGCACGGCGGCGGACGCCGATCGCTTCCTCACCTCGCGCGGGCTGGTGCTGCGCGCGATCGGCGCTTATGGAATGCCGCAATTTTTGCGGCTGACGATCGGCTCCGAGGAGGCCAATCGTCTCGTCGTGGAGGCGCTCGGCGAATTCACGGCGTCCTCGCGGGCGCCGCGGGCCGCGCATGGCTGAGGAGCGCGCGCCGATCTTCGAGAAAGTCGCGCTGATCGGCCTCGGCCTCATCGGCTCATCGATCGCGCGCGCCATTCGCGCCTATGGCGCGGCGACGCGCATCGCCGCGAGCGACGCCTCGGAAGACGTGCTCGCGCGGGTGCGCGAGCTCGCCATAGCGGATGAGGCGACGTCCGATCTCGCGCAAGCCGCGAAGGGCGCCGATCTCGTCATTCTCTGCGTGCCGGTCGGCGCTTGCGGCGAGGTCGCGCGCGCGCTCGCGCCGCATCTCGAGACGGGCGCCATTCTCTCCGACGTCGGCTCGGTGAAGGCGGCCATTGTCGCCGAGGTCGCGCCGCATGTGCCGGCGAGCGCGCATTTCATTCCGGCGCATCCGATCGCCGGCACCGAATATTCCGGGCCCGACGCGGGTTTTGCGACGCTCTTTCAGAATCGCTGGTGCATTCTGACGCCGCAGGACGGTTTCGACGGCGAGGCGGTGAAGAGGCTCTCGGAGTTTTGGAAGAGGCTCGGCGCCAATGTCGAGACGATGAGCGCCTCGCATCATGATCTGGTGCTCGCGGTGACGAGCCATCTGCCGCATCTCATCGCCTATAATATCGTCGGCACGGCCGCGGATCTCGAGGAGGTCACGCAATCGGAAGTGATCAAATTCTCGGCGTCCGGCTTTCGCGATTTCACGCGCATCGCCGCTTCCGATCCGACCATGTGGCGCGATATTTTCTTGAACAATAGAGAGGCCGTGCTGGAGATGCTCGGCCGTTTCGACGAGGATCTGACGGCGCTGCGCCGCATGATCCGCACCGGCGACGGCGACGGCTTGTTCGCGCTGTTCACGCGCACGCGCGCGATCCGCCGCAGCATCATAGAGCAGGGGCAGGACACGGCGGCGCCGGACTTCGGCCGCGCCGCGCCGCGCGAGGATTGACGCGGAGCGCCCCCTCTCCCCCGTAGCGGGCTATCGAATGCACACATTTTCCTCGCCCCCGCGACGTCATGGCCGGGACAAGCCCGGCCATGACGGCCACAGCGTCTCGCGATGTGTGAATCCGATAGCGCGTAGCGGGGGAGGGGGCTTCGCCGCCTAAATCAGCCCCATTACCTGCAGCGCGTCGAAAATCTCCTCGCGCCGTCTCTCCACCGCATCCTCGCCTTCGCGCACCGCCTCTTCCGTGCGGTCGAATTCCAGAAGGCCGATATGGCCGACGCGCGGCGTGATGTGAACGTCGGGCGGGTCGCCGGCGAGGCGCGAGCGCGTCAAGCGGTCCTGCATGATGCTGAGCGAGGTCGTCATCACGCCGAAAATGCTCGGCCGGTCCGGATCGCGGCGGAAGACGCCGCGTGTCAAGCTCTCGGTGAGCGAGGCGACGAAGGGCTTCTGCTTCTCCTGCAGCAGCGTCACCGGATCGAAGCCCATGGTCGAAGGAATGCGCGCGGCGTCGCGCGACTTGCCGATGATGTCGGTGTTGAGATTGACGGCGATGACGAGCTCGGCGCCCAGCGCGCGGCAGGCGGCGACGGGCAGCGGATCGACGAGCGCGCCGTCGGCCAGCCAACGCCCGTCCATCTCCATGGGCGGGAACAGGCCCGGCAGAGAGAAGGAGGCGCGCAGCGCCTCGGCGAGATCGCCTTCTCGCAGCCAGATCTCATGGCCGGTCACGAGATCGGTCGCGACGGCGACGAAAGGCGTCGGCAATGTCTCGATGCGCATGGGCCCGAGCGCGCGGCGCAGCTCCATCAAGAGGCGATCGCCTTTGATGAGTCCGCCATAGCCGATCTGGAGATCGAGATAGGAGACGATCTTGCGCTTGTCGAGCGAGCTCGCCCAGTTCTCCAATTCATCGAGCTTGCCGGCGAGGAAGCAGCCGCCGACGAGCGCGCCGGCCGAGGTTCCGGCGACGACGTCGAAGGAAACGCCCATGCGCGTCAGCGCCCGCAAAACGCCGATATGCGCCCAGCCGCGCGCCATGCCGGAGCTGAGCGCGAGCCCGATCTTGCGCCTGCCGAGCGGATGCGCCTTCGCGTCCGTCCGGGGCCGTTCCGTCGCTTCGTCCGTCATCGTAGCTCCGGCTCTTTTCTTCTTCCCCCGCAATTCACATATCACCATTCACCGCCTTCGGGAGGCGCGACGGCGAAGACCAAGCCGTCACGCGAGAGGCGGGCGACGCGAGGGGAGCGCGATGAGCGCCGAGACGATCGGATATGATCGCTATCGCGTGATGGTCGAAGCCTCGCCGGCGGCGATCCTCATCGTCGGCGAAGACGGGCGCATGCGCTATGTCAATCGCGAGGCGGAGCTGCTGTTCGGCTACGCTCGCGCGGAATTGATCGGCCGTTCGGTCGAGCTGCTCACGCCGGCCGTCATTCGGCGACGCCACGCCGCCTTCCGCAAGCACTATTGGGCCGAGCCCTGCCGCCGCATGATGGGCGTCGCCCGTGAGATAAGGGCGCGACGGCGCGACGGCGGCGAATTTCCGGTCGAGATCGGCCTCGCCCCGCTCGAGACGGAGAGCGGCCTGCTCGTCACCGCCACCGTCCTCGACATGAGCGAACGCCGCGAGGCGGAGCGGGCGCTCGCCGCGAGCGTCGCCGAATTGGAGCGCGCCAATGAGCGGCTCTGCCAATTCGCCTATGTGGCTTCGCTCGACCTGCAACAGCCTCTGGCGGAGATCGCCGCGCAATCGGCGCGGATCGAGGCCGCGATGACGGTCGGCGCTCTCGACGAGATCGCGCAGGCGAGCGCGCGGATGCGCCATGCGGCGATTCGCGCGCGCAAGCTCGTCGCCGATCTGCTCACCTATGCGCGAACCATCTATGGCGATCAGCAATTGGAGGTGCTGGAGCTGCGCGAGGAAGTGCAGTTCTCGCTCGCCGAGCTCGCGCATTCGCTCGCCGCCGGCGAGACGCGGCTCGAGGTCGATCTTCCCGCCGCCGCTTTCGTCGGCGACCGCGCGCAATTCGCCTCGCTGATGCAGAACATCGTCGCCAACGCCGTCAAATATCGCAAGCCCGGCCGCCCGGCGGAGGTGACGATCGCGGCGACGCTGGAGGAGGGCGCGATCCATCTCTCCATCGTCGACAAGGGCGTCGGCTTCGAGCAGGAGTTCGCGGAGCGGATTTTCGAGCCCTTCAGCCGGCCCGCGGGCGGCGTGGAATATGCCGGCACGGGCATAGAGCTGGCGATCTGCAAATCGATCGCGGATCGCCATGGCTGGGAGATAGCGGTCGAGTCGCGGCCAGGCGAGGGCGCCGCCTTTCGCTTCGCGATTCCGACGCTGTTCGCGACGTCGTCGCTGTGAATCCTTCTCCCACGGAGTGAGAGAAGGTGGCTCGGCGAAGCCGGGTCCGATGAGGGCGCTTCGGATTCCACGGCCCCTCTTTGACTCTCACGGACCCTCATCCGACCCTCGCTGACGCGAGGGCCACCTTCTCCTGCAGGCGGGAGAAGGAAGGCGCGAAATTTTTTTGATTCAGCCCAGTCGGGAGGCCGTCTCGCGCAGATGGGCGAAGGCGCCGCGCGCCGCGTCGGCGAGGGCCTCCGGTCCGCGTGGACGCTTGCCGCGCATGCGCGGCTCCTTGGGCGTCTCGCGGCGCATCAGCCGCGGCTGGGCGAGATGCGGAGCCACGCCCTCGCGCATCACCGCGCGGCGCAGCGGCCCCAGCGTCGTCATGGCGATGAAGCCGGCGCCGCGGATGAGATCGACCGGCAGATAGGGGATGATGAGGGAGCGGTTGAGCAGATCGACGCCATGGGTGCGCAAGCCGATGTCGGCCCGCCGATGCATCTCATAGCGCGTCAGCGCGCGCGAGAGCTCCTTGGGATTGCGCAGATCGACGCTGGCGAGGCAGTCCTCGAGATCGGCGACGTCGCGCAGGCTGAGATTGAGTCCCTGCGCGCCGATCGGCGGAAACACATGGCAAGTCTCGCCGACGAGCGCCAGGCGCGGCGCGGTGAGGCGCGACGCTTGCAGCCCGCCCATGCGGAACTCGCCTATGCCGCTCTCGATCGTGATCGCGCCGAGCTTCTCGCGCGAATAATCCTCCATCTCATATTGCAGCTCCGCGCGCGGCTTGGCGAGGCGGCGCTTGGCGTCGCGCGGGCTCATCAGCCAGACGAGGCTGGAGCGATGCTCCGCGCCCTCGCGCGACGGCAGCGGCACCAGAGTGAAGGGGCCGGAGCGCGTGTGAAATTCGGTCGAGACATTGTCGTGCGGCAGCTCATGGCGCAGCAGCGCGGTGAGCGCGACCTGCGGATAGGTCCATTCCTTCGTGTCTATGCCGGCGGCGGCGCGGGCCTTGCTCGCGCGCCCGTCCGCCGCCACGATGAAATCGGCCTCTATGCGGCGCCCGTCGGACAGGATCGCCGTGGCGCCGTCGTCCTCGAACTCATAATCGACGATGTCGCTCTCGACGATCTCGAAGCTCTGCGCGGCGCGGGCGTGCGCGAGCAGGATCCCGGTCAGCTCGTCATTGGAGACATTGAGCCCGAAAGCGGGAAGATCGATCTCCTCCGCGCGCATGACGAGATCCGGCACGGGGAGAAGCTGGTCCGTGTCGTCGATCATATGGATCGTCTCGATCGGACAGGCGGCGGCGCGCACCTCGTCGAGCACGCCGATCGATTCGAGGAAGCGGAGCGAGGCCTCGAACAGCGCGACGGTGCGTCCGGGCAGGGGCTGCGGGAAGCGGCCGGCGAGCGTCACGCGCCAGCCCGCGGCGGCGAAGGCGAGGGCGGCGGCGATGCCGGTGGAGCCGGCGCCGGCGACGAGTATCTGCGTGTCGATCGCGGGGCTCGCTCCCGCCAATGTCTCGGCCATGTGCTTCGTCTCCGTGTTGCGTGCTTTCTACACCATGGGGACGGGAAGGCGAAGCGGGCCGGCGGCGGCTTTCCGTCGCTGCCCGAAATCAGTCGGCTGCGCCATGGCGGTCAATCCCTGGTCGCAATCGACGCGGATTTTTGCGAAGAGGCGCAAGAGACGAGTCATTCGAAGAAGATCATGCGGAGAAGATCATGGTGAAGGCCATTCGCATTTACGAAACGGGCGGGCCGCAGGTTCTGCGCTACGAGGAGGTCGAGCTGCCCCCGCCCGGGCCGGGCGAGGCGCAGATCGCGCAGAGGGCGATCGGCGTCAATTACATCGATATTTATCTGCGCGCCGGCTCTTACGCCGCCGATCTTCCCTTCGTTCCGGGCTATGAGGGCGCGGGCGAGGTGGTCGCGCTGGGCGAGGGCGTCGACGAATTCGAGATCGGCGATCGCGTCGCCTATGTCGGGCCGCTCGGCGGCTACGCCGAGGCGCGCAACATTGCCGCCGCTTCGCTGGTGAAGCTGCCCAAATCCTTCTCCTTCGAGACCGGCGCCTCGATGATGCTCAAAGGGCTCACCGCGCAATATCTGCTGCGCCGCACGCATAAGGTGAAGGAGGGCGATCGCATTCTCGTCCATGCGGGGGCGGGCGGCGTCGGCCAATTGCTCTGCCAATGGGCAAGCGCGCTCGGCGCGCATGTGATCGCCACTGTCGGCGACGAGGAGAAGGCGAAAATCGCCAGAGCGGCCGGCGCGGAACATACGATTCTCTATCGCAGCGAGGATTTCGCCGCCGCCGTGCGCGAGCTGACGGGCGGCAAGCTCTGCGACGTCGTCTATGACGGCGTCGGGCGCGCGACCTTTCCCGCTTCGCTCGATTGCCTGAAGCCCTTCGGCCTCTTCGTGAGCTTCGGCTCCGCCTCCGGCAAGATCGACGCTTTCGACATCAATCTCCTGTCGCAGAAAGGCTCGCTCTTTGTGACGCGCCCGTCGCTGTTCGCCCATATCGCGCGGCGCAAGGATCTCGATAAGATGACGAGCGACGTCGTGCGCGCGATCAAGAAGGGCGTGCTGCGGCTCGAGCGCCCGACGCTCTATCGGCTCGAAGACGCGGCGCTCGCCCACGCCGATCTCGAGGCGCGGCGCACCACGGGAGCGCTCGTGCTGGTTCCGTGAGCCGACCTGCGGCCGCCGCTGAAGAATTTTCGTATCTGTGACATTTTTAACACAAGAACGTAGCGGTGGCTCCGGTCGCAGAATTTAGGGGATTGAATCTGCGGGCGCTGCCGAATCGCAATGATGGGCCCCACCCGCTCGGGCGGCGCTCGAGCGCGGCTTTGTCGCAGCTCTTCTCGGGCGCTCCTGGACAAATGCGACCTTTTATGCCGGGCGACTCGGCGCGGAATCGGTTAGGCTCTCACTCGTTCCGGCTTTGAGGTTCCTCCCACCTCCCGATGGGCCGGGGCCCACTCTCAAAACCCGGCGTTCTCGCCGGGTTTTTTTCTGTCCCCGGGGCGCGTCTCTGGAAGGAAAACATTTTCTATAACAATTGCTTGTGAAGCAATCTCGCAGGTTCGAGCGCGATCTTAGCGGCTCGCGCGCATATCTGCGTGGTTGCATTCAGGGCCAAAACGGCACATCTTGAGAGATGCGGCGCCAGCGCCGTTAAGCATGAGGGTCGCAACGCTGACGACAAGTCTTCCGGGGGCGGCGCGCGCGCCGTCTCAACCGGCTTCCGGGCCGATCGGCCAGATCGCCGGCTCCATCATTCAAAAAGTCCTCACTAGCCTCGACGACGCCAAGGCGGAGGACGTCATCTCCATCGATCTGCGCGGCAAGACGACGATCGCTGATGACATGGTCATCGCGACCGGCCGTTCGACCACGCATGTCGGCGCCATCGCCGACAAAGTGCTCAAAGCCTGCAAGGAGGCCGGCCTCGTCGCTCCGCGCGTCGAGGGGCTGCCGCAGTGCGACTGGGTGCTGATCGACGCGGGCGACGTCATCGTCCACATTTTCAGGCCCGAGGTGCGTCAGTTCTACAACCTCGAGAAAATGTGGGGCGGCGCGCGGCCGAGCGAGCTGCGCGCGGTCTAAAGAGGCGCCGGTAGGGCCGATAGATAGGTAGGGAACGGCGTTCGCTGCGCGCGAATGCTCGCGCGGGAGGACATGCGCGTCGGAATTCTCTGTGTCGGGCGGCTGAAGGCCGGCCCGGAGCGCGATCTCTACGCGCGTTACGCCGCCCGCGTCGCGGCGATGCGAAATCTCGGCCTTTCGGGGCTCGATCTCCTGGAAATCGACGAGAGCCGGGCGCGCAATCCGGCCGAGCGCATGGCGCAGGAGGGCGAGGGCCTGCTCGCCGCTCTGCCCGTCGGCGCGAAGCTCGTCGTCTTCGACGAGCGCGGGACCGCCGCGAGCAGCGCCGATTTCGCGGCGCTCGTCGGGAGCGAGCGGGACAAAGCGACCAAATCGCTGTGGTTCGCCATCGGCGGCTCGGAAGGGCTCGCGCCCGCGGTGCGGGAGAAAGCGGTCGCGGTCTTCTCCTTCGGGCGCATGACGCTGCCGCATCAGCTCGTGCGCATTCTCGTCGCCGAGCAGATTTATCGCGCGACGACCATCCTCTCCGGCCATCCCTATCATCGAGCGTGACGGCTTGGCGTTCTTCGTGTCTTTGTGGTTTTTTCACCACGAAGACACGAAGGACACGGAGATTGCATTCGCCGAGCGAAGCGATCAGTCGGATGCCGTATCAGAGGATAGATATGATCGAGCCGCCGCTCATACGTTTCGTCGTCTGTGTCGGAGACGTTTGCGACCGCGAGGGAAGCGGCAGCGTGCTGCACGAGCGTTTGAGCGAGGCGCTCGACGTCGATTTCGGCAAAGGGATCGCAGCCGGCGAAATCGCCTGCGTGAGGCGCAGCTGCCTGCGCCATTGCTCGCAGGGCGTTCCCATGCTGCGCATCGAGCCGTCCGGCGAGGTCTACGCCGATCCGGACATCGACCTGATGCTCGATCTGGTGGAAGAGGCGCTCGCCGGCTGAGCGGCGCCTCTGGAGCGCTTCGAGGCCGGTTCGGCGTCGGGAAATGCATCAAAAACAAAAGCCGAGAGTCTTTCCATGTTTCAATGAAACACAGAAAGACTCTGGAATCTGAACGCTCTATTCGTCGACCTTGGCCGGCTTCAGCACCACAGGGCGCAGCAGGAAGGACGGAATATGGTCGCCGAGGCCGATGACCGGCGGCCCGTCGTCCTCCGGCTGGCGCATGGGTCTACGGTCGCGCCGGTCGCCATAGGTGGGCGGCCTCTCGGGCCGGGCCGGACGCTCGGGCCGCGCTTCCCGCGGCTCTCTCGCTTGGCGCGGCTCTCTCGCCGGCCGCGCCTCTCTCTCCTGGCGTGGCTCTCCCGCCTGCCGTTCTCGGCGGGGTTCGCGTTCCGCAGACGGGCGGCGGCCGCTCCGCTCGCTTCCCCGACCGCGCGCGCGGCTGCGCGATTCCCGCGCCGGAGCCTCCAGGGGCGGCGGCAGCTCGTCGAGGCCGGGCCCTTCCCAATCGATCTTCTTGCCGATCAGCGTCTCGATCTGGTCGAGATATTTGCGGTCGTCGTCGGTGACGAGGGTGAAGGCCGTGCCGGAGCGGCCGGCGCGGCCGGTGCGGCCGATGCGATGGACATAATCCTCGCTATGGGTCGGGACGTCGAAGTTGAAGACATGGCTGACGTCGGGAATGTCGAGGCCGCGCGCGGCGACATCGGAGCAGACGAGCAGATTGACGTCGCCGTTCTTGAAGGCGTCGAGCGAGGCCATGCGCGCGAGCTGGTCCATATCGCCATGCAGCGCGCCGGCGGAGAAGCCGTGCTTGTCGAGCGAGCGGTGCAAAATGGCCACGTCGCGCTTGCGGTTGCAGAAGATGATCGCGTTTTTGAAGTTGTCCGCGTCGCGGATGATCCGGCGCAGAGTCTCGCGCTTCTCGGCATGGCCATGCGTGGCGATGAGCGCCTGGCGGATGGTCGCCGCCGTCGTCGAGGCGCGGGCCACTTCGACGCGCACGGGATTGTGCAGAAAGGCCTCGGTGAGACGGGTGATCTCCGGCGGCATGGTGGCGGAGAAGAACAATGTCTGCCGCGTGAAGGGCACGAGCTTGCAGACGCGCTCTATGTCCGGGATGAAGCCCATGTCGAGCATGCGGTCGGCCTCGTCGATGACGAGGATCTCGATATTGGTGAGCAGCAGCTTGCCGCGATCGAAGAAGTCGAGCAGGCGGCCGGGCGTCGCGATCAGCACATCGGCGCCGCGCATGATCTTGGCCTCCTGATCGCCGAAGGCGACGCCGCCGATCAAGAGCGCGACATTGAGCTTGTGATTGGCCCCGTATTTGGCGAAGCTCGCCTCGACCTGAGCGGCGAGCTCGCGCGTCGGCTCCAGAATCAGCGTGCGCGGCATGCGCGCGCGGGGCCGGCCCTGCTCGAGCCGGCACAGCATGGGCAGCGTGAACGCCGCCGTCTTGCCCGTGCCGGTCTGGGCGATGCCCAATATGTCCCGCCCCTGCAAAGCGGGGGGAATCGCCTGTTCCTGAATGGGCGTGGGCTTGGTGTAGCCGGACGCCTCAACGGCCGCGAGGACCTTTTGGGAAAGGCCGAGTTCGTCGAAGTTCATCAATTGTCCTGGTCGCGGCGTTCGTGACATCTGGCGAGGGATGGGCGCGCGTAGGCCGCGGGGGGCGCGCGTCGTCCTTTGAGAGGCGGGTCCGTCGCAAATCGACGGCGTGTGTTCCGCTGGCGTTCTGCTCGTCCATCGCGGGAGCAAGACGCGCGCCATGCTTGGAGCCGAACGCGTCGGATGTCAATGGAATTGACGTGGCCGAATGATCGGCGGCGCCGCGCGCCAGCCGATCCCGCGTCGGAAAACCGACTATTTCTCGTCCAAACGGCAGGGCGAGACCGGGGCGAGGGCTTTCGGTCTCGTCGCGATCGAGCCGGTGGCGGCGTGGTCCACGCCGACGAAGCCGGCCCGAGGCAGAGGTTGCGGCGAGGCGGAGGGCCGCGATGCGGCGTGCAGAGTCCGGCCGCGTTCCGCTTTATCGACAAAAGCGATGAGCGGGAGCTCGCCGTTTTGTAACTTTGCCGACAGGAGATTGACCCCGAGCACGCAGGCGAGCGCCAGCGCCGCCGACACCAAGGCCACTTTCTCGACGAGCGTGCCCGCCGCGTCCCGCCGAAATTGATCGAGCATCGACATTCGCGCCTCTTTCAATCGTGCGCCTCGCTTTCGATCGACCATAGAAAGCGGCGGTAAAGGACGTGTTTACGCTCGCGGTTATCGATATGTGGATCGAAGCGGGTCGCGTCGCGTGGCCAAATCCAGACATTCGCGGCGCCGGTTGGAAACCTGCGCCGGCGATGGGGCGCGCCGACGCCCGCATTCACTTGTTCCGCCGCGCCGGCACATTATCTCCTAGTCGGATTGTGGAAGGGGCGGCGCGAAAGGCGGCGCCGCGCCGGAGCAGCGCTTCGGACTTTTTTGGCCGTTTCACCTTTTCGGGTCTTGCCAATGCTCCTGCGAGAAAGAAAACTCGGGTCCTCTCCGCCTCGCCCGCGCCGCGAGCGCCGGCGAAGGCCCGCGGCACAGAGAATGCTACGTGGACATTCGGCAGGCCTGTCGCGGGCGAATATCGGAAAGGGGAATGAGGAAAGCCGAGGTGACTGTGATCGATGATCTTACGCTCGACAGCCGGGTTTCTTCCTCTGCGGACGAACGCGGCGCGCCTCCCCATGCGGGCGGGAAAGAGCCTCGCAAAAGCAGCGGCGGCGATGGGGGGTCGGGGTCGGGAACGGCGCTGATCACCCGCACGAGAACGCAGACGCGGCGGCCCAACATGTACCGCGTCTTGTTGCTCAACGACGACTATACGACCCAGGAGTTCGTCGTCATCGTCCTGCGTAAATATTTCAACAAGAGCCTGGAAGAAGCCACTCGGATCATGCTGCACGTGCATAATCACGGCGTCGGCGAATGCGGCGTCTACACCTATGAGGTGGCGGAGACGAAAGTCACGCAAGTGATGGACTATGCGCGCAAGCATCAGCATCCGCTTCAGTGCATCATGGAAAAGAAGTGAGGGCGGACGATCCATGCCGACATTCTCGCGCAACCTGAAGCAGTCTCTCGACCGCGCGCTCGCCTCGGCGAGAGAGCGGCGCCATGAATATGCGACGCTGGAGCATTTGCTCCTCAGTCTCATAGACGACCAGGACGCCGCCGCCGTGCTGCGCGCCTGCTCGGTCGATCTCGATCTGCTCGCCAAGAATTTGCGCGAATACATCGATCACGAGCTGGACAATCTGGTCAATGAATCGGCGGGCGACTGCAAGCCGACCGCCGGCTTCCAGCGCGTCGTGCAGCGCGCCATCATCAGCGTGCAGTCCTCCGGCCGCGAGGATGTGAGCGGCGCCAATGTTCTGGTCGCGCTCTTCGCCGAGCGCGAGAGCCACGCCGTCTATTTCCTGCAGGAGCAGGACATGACGCGTTATGACGCGGTCAATTACATCAGCCACGGCATCGCCAAGCGGCCGGGCCTCTCCGACGCGTCGCGCTCGCCGCGCGGCGTCGAGGACGAGGCGGAGCGGGGCGAGGGCCGCGAGGGCCGCGAGGGCGAGCAGCGCAAGAAGGAAGGCGCGCTCGAGGCCTATTGCGTGAATTTGAACCGCAAGGCGCGCGAGGGCCGCATCGATCCGCTGATCGGCCGCGAGCCGGAGGTGCTGCGCACCGTGCAGGTGCTCTGCCGCCGGCAGAAGAACAATCCGCTGCTCGTCGGCGATCCCGGCGTCGGCAAGACGGCGATCGCCGAAGGCCTCGCCCGCAAGATCATCTCCAACGAGGTGCCGGAAGTTCTCTCCGGCGCGACGGTCTTCGCGCTCGACATGGGCACGCTGCTCGCCGGCACGCGCTATCGCGGCGATTTCGAGGAGCGCCTGAAGCAGGTCATCAAGGAGATCGAGGCGCATAAGAACGCCATTCTCTTCATCGACGAGATCCATACGGTGATCGGCGCCGGCGCGACCTCCGGCGGCGCGATGGACGCCTCCAATCTGCTGAAGCCCGCGCTGGCGCAGGGCACGCTGCGCTGCATCGGCTCGACCACCTATCGCGAATATCGCCAATATTTCGAGAAGGACCGCGCGCTGGTGCGGCGCTTCCAGAAGATCGACGTCAATGAGCCGTCGATCCCGGACGCGGTGGAGATCGTCAAGGGGCTCAAACCCTATTTCGAGGAGTTCCACAAGATCCGCTACACCAACGAAGCGTTGAAGGCGGCGGTGGAGCTCTCGGCGCGCTACATTCACGACCGCAAGCTGCCGGACAAGGCGCTCGACGTCATCGACGAGACCGGCGCCGCGCAGATGCTGGTGCCGGAGTCGAAGCGCAAGAAGACGATCGGCCTCAAAGAGATCGAGACGACGATCTCGACCATGGCGCGCATTCCGCCCAAGACCGTCTCCAAGGACGACGCCGAGGTGCTCGCCCATCTCGACGAGACGTTGAAGCGCGTCGTCTATGGCCAGGACAAGGCGCTGACCGCGCTCACTTCGGCGATCAAGCTCGCCCGCGCCGGCCTGCGCGATCCGGAGAAGCCGATCGGCTGCTATCTCTTCTCCGGCCCGACCGGCGTCGGCAAGACGGAAGCCGCGCGCCAGCTCGCCACCTCGCTCGGCATCGAGCTCTTACGTTTCGACATGTCGGAATATATGGAGCGCCATACGGTGAGCCGGCTCATCGGCGCGCCTCCCGGCTATGTCGGCTTCGATCAGGGCGGCCTCTTGACCGACGGCGTCGACCAGCATCCGCATTGCGTGCTGCTGCTCGACGAGATCGAGAAGGCGCATCCCGATCTCTTCAATATTTTGCTGCAGGTGATGGACCACGGCAAGCTGACGGACCACAACGGCAAGCAGATCGACTTCCGCAATGTGATCCTCATCATGACGACCAACGCCGGCGCCGCCGATCTCGCGAGGAAGCCCATCGGCTTCACGCGCGGCAAGACGCATAGCGCCGAGGACAATGAGGCGATCAATCACCTCTTCGCGCCGGAGTTCCGCAATCGTCTCGACTCGATCGTCCATTTCGGCCATCTGCCGGAAGAGGTGATCGCCCGCGTCGTCGACAAATTCATCCTGCAGCTCGAGGCGCAGCTCGCCGACCGCAATGTCACGATCGAGCTCTCCGACGAGGCGCGCTCCTGGCTCGTCGAGCATGGCTATGACCAGGCCATGGGCGCGCGTCCGATGGGCCGCGTCATCCACACGCATATCAAGACGCCGCTCGCCGACGAGGTCTTGTTCGGCCGGCTGAAGAATGGCGGCGCGGTGCGCGTGGTGGTGGTGACAGACGACAATGGCGCCAAGACGCTCGGCTTCGTCTTCCCCGAGGGGCCGGTGCTGCCGCGTCCAGAGCGCGACATTGTCGAGGCTGGCAAGAAGCGCGCTTCGGCGGCCGAAGGCGGCGAGCCGCGCAAGTCGCGCAAGCCGAAGGAGAGCGAGTCGGGCAAGCCCGAGCCGCAGCCGCGCGGCGCGCGTCCGCGCAGCGTCCCGGAGACGCCGCTCAAGAACTGAGCGCGCATCGAATCCTCACGGGATGTTAATGACTTCGACGGTATTCTCGAAGCCGGGCTCATGCCCGGCTTCGTAGTTTGCGCGCTCCTGCGCTTCTGTCCGGGCGTCGAGGTGGGAACGTAGAATGCGCGTGGCGATCGTTCACTATTGGTTCGTCGGCATGCGCGGCGGTGAAAAGGTCGTCGAAGCCCTGATCCGACTCTTTCCGCAGGCCGATCTCTTCGCCCATGTCATCGATCCGGCCGCCGTCTCGCAGACAATTCGATCGCGCCCGATCACGACGAGCTTCATTCAATCTCTGCCTCGCGCGGCGAAATATTATCGGCAATATCTGCCGCTCATGCCGCTCGCCTGCGAGCAGCTCGATCTGCGCGGCTATGATCTCGTGATCTCGAGCGAGTCCGGGCCGGCCAAGGGCGTCATTCCGCCGCCGGAGGCGCTGCATGTGTGCTATTGCCACTCGCCCATGCGCTATTTGTGGAACATGTATCATGAATATCGCGAGGAGTCGGGATTTCTCACGCGCTTCTTGATGCCGCCGCTCGCCCATTATCTGCGCAATTGGGACGCTCTGTCGGCAACGCGCGTCGATCATTTCATCGCCAATTCCACGACGGTCGCGCATCGCATCGAGCGCTATTACCGGCGCTCCGCCGACATCGTGCATCCGCCCGTCGCCGCCGACGCTTTCTCCATCGCGCCGGGGCAAGAGATCGGCGATTATTATCTCATGGTCGGCGAGCTCGTCGGCTATAAGCGGCCCGAGCTCGCCATCGACGCCTTCAACGCTCGAGGCGAGAAGCTCGTCGTCATCGGCGGCGGCTCCAATCTGGAGGCCATGCGCAGGCGGGCCGGCCCCACAGTGTCGGTGCTCGGCCCGCAGCCTTTCGATGTTCTGACGCGGCATTATTCGCGCTGCCGCGCGCTGATCTTTCCGGGTGAGGAAGATTTCGGCATCGTGCCGCTCGAGGCGATGGCGAGCGGACGCCCGGTGATCGCGTTTCGTCGCGGCGGCGCGACCGAGACCGTCGTGGAGAACGAGACCGGCGTCTTTTTCGACGCGCAGACGGTCGAATCGCTGAGCGAGGCGATCACTCGTTTCGAGCGCATGGAGTTTTCGCCGGAGCGCATCCGCGCCCATGCGCTCGGCTTCGGCGAGGAGCGATTCTTGCGCGAGATGCGTGAGAAGATCGATTCCTATTTCGCCGCCCGCGCCGACTGATCGGTTCGCGCGTCGTCGCGAGGAGCGGAGCGACGAAGCGATCCAGGAGCCGCCCCACGGCGCTGGATTGCTTCGCTTCGCTCGCAATGACGGACGGGGCGGTCATCGCTTCTTCAAGCGAAGCGATCACACGGAAACGATATCAGATATCGATTATTGCTCCTGCGCGGCGCGCTTGCGGCGCGGCGCCGGCGCCTCCTTCGCCGCTTTCGCATCCTTCGCCTTCTCCGCGCGCGGCGGACGGCGCTTCAGCACTTCGGTGAGATAGCGGCCCGTATGGCTGCGCTTCGCCGCGACGATCTCGGCGGGCGGCCCTGCGGCGACGATCTCGCCGCCGCCGTCGCCGCCCTCGGGCCCGAGATCGATGATCCAATCGGCGGTCTTGATGACCTCGAGATTATGCTCGATGACGACGACGCTATTGCCCTGATCGACGAGCTCGTGCAGCACTTCGAGCAGCTTGGCGACATCGTGGAAATGCAGGCCCGTCGTCGGCTCGTCGAGGATATAGAGCGTGCGCCCGGTGGAGCGGCGCGCCAGTTCCTTGGCGAGCTTCACGCGCTGCGCCTCGCCGCCGGAGAGCGTCGTCGCCTGCTGGCCGACGCGGATGTAGTCGAGGCCGACGCGCTTTAGGGTCTCCATCTTGTCTCGGATCGCCGGCACCGCTTTGAACAATACGGCCGCTTCCTCGACGGTCATGTCGAGCACGTCGGCGATGGATTTCTCGCGATATTTCACCTCCAGCGTCTCGCGGTCGTAGCGCTTGCCCTTGCAGACGTCGCAAGTGACATAGACGTCGGGCAGGAAGTGCATCTCGATCTTGATGACGCCGTCGCCCTGGCAGGCCTCGCAGCGCCCGCCCTTCACATTGAAGGAGAAGCGCCCCGGCGCATAGCCGCGCGCCTTGGCCTCCGGCAGGCCGGCGAACCATTCGCGGATCGGCGTGAAGGCGCCGGTGTAGGTCGCCGGATTGGAGCGCGGCGTGCGGCCGATCGGCGATTGGTCGATATCGATGATCTTGTCGATATGCTCCAATCCGTCGATCTTGTCGAAAGGCGCCGGATGCTCATGCGCGCCATTGAGGCGGCGCGCCACGGCCTTGTAGAGCGTCTCGATGACGAGAGTCGATTTGCCGCCGCCGGAGACGCCAGTGACGGCGGTGAAGAGGCCCAAGGGAATCTTCGCCTCGACATTTTTGAGATTGTTCCCTCTCGCGCCGCTGATCTTCAGCCAGCGGCCGGGATCGGGCTTGCGCAGCGCATGGCGCAGCGTCACCTGGCGCGCGCCGGTCAGATATTGGCCGGTGAGCGAGTTGGGATCGTCCATGATCTCCTGCGGCGCCCCTTTGGAGACGATTTTGCCGCCATGCACGCCGGCGCCGGGTCCGACATCGACGACATAATCCGCGGAGAGGATGGCGTCCTCGTCATGCTCGACGACGATGACGCTATTGCCGAGATCGCGCAGCCGCCGCAGCGTGTCGAGCAGACGGTCATTGTCGCGCTGATGCAGGCCGATCGAGGGCTCGTCCAGCACATAGAGCACGCCGGTCAAGCCGGAGCCGATCTGCGAGGCGAGGCGAATGCGCTGGCTCTCGCCGCCGGACAGAGTGCCGGAGGCGCGCGACAAGGTGAGATAATCGAGGCCGACATCGACGAGGAAGGTCAGGCGGTCGCGGATTTCCTTCAATATGCGATGCGCGATCTCATTGCGCTTGGCGTCGAGCTTTTCCGGCAGCGCGCGGAACCAGTCGAGCGCGGCGCGCACGGAGAGGTCCGACACTTCGCCGATATGGCGCATGTCGATCTTCACCGCCAGCGCTTCCGGCTTCAGGCGATAGCCGATGCAGGATTTGCAGGGCTCGGCCGACATATAGCGGCCGATCTCCTCGCGCGCCCATTCGCTGTCCGTTTCCAAAAAACGCCGTTGCAGATTGGCGACGACGCCTTCGAAAGGCTTCTTCACATCATAGGCGCGCATTCCGTCGTCATAGGAGAAGCGGATCTCCTCACTGCCGGAGCCGTGCAGCAGAATGTCGCGCACTGATTTGTCGAGCTTCTCGAAAGGCGTGTCGAGACGGAATTTGTAATGGCGCCCGAGCGATTCGAGCGCCTGTTGGTAATAGGGCGAGGAGGATTTCGCCCAGGGCGCGATGGCGCCTTTGCGCAGCGAGAGCCTAGGATCGGGAACGACGAGATCGGGATCGACTGCCTGCTCCTGGCCGAGGCCGCTGCAGACCGGGCAGGCGCCGAAGGGATTGTTGAAGGAGAAGAGCCGCGGCTCGAT
Organism: Methylosinus sp. Ce-a6; assembly: GCF_009811655.1. Classification (GTDB taxonomy): domain Bacteria; phylum Pseudomonadota; class Alphaproteobacteria; order Rhizobiales; family Beijerinckiaceae; genus Methylosinus. The sequence continues at coordinate 137,441 of NZ_BGJX01000007.1, forward strand.
CTCCGGAATGGTGAAGCCGGAGACGGGGCAGGCGAATTTGGAGGAGAAGACGATGTGGTCCTGTGAGTAGTGAGTGGTGAGTAGGGCTTTGGAGGCTCCCTGACCACTCACTATCTCACTACTCACTTTATCGGCGAATTCGACGACCGCCAGTCCATTGGCCAACTCCAGCGCCGTCTCGAAACTATCGGCGAGCCGCGCGGCGATGTCGGAGCGCACGACGATGCGATCGACGACGATGTCGATATCGTGCTTCAATTTCTTGTCGAGCGGCGGCGTGTCGGCGATCTCGTGATAGGCGCCGTCGATCTTCAATCGCTGGAAGCCGCGCTTGGTGTAATCGGCGATCTCTTTCTTATATTCGCCCTTGCGGCCGCGCACGACGGGCGCGAGCAGATAGAGGCGCGTTCCCTGCGGCAGCGCCAGCACGCGATCCACCATTTGCGAGACGGTCTGGCTCTCGATCGGCAGGCCGGTCGCCGGCGAATAGGGAACGCCGACGCGCGCCCACAAGAGGCGCATATAGTCGTGAATCTCCGTCACCGTGCCGACGGTGGAGCGCGGATTCTTCGACGTCGTCTTCTGCTCGATGGAGATGGCGGGCGAGAGGCCGTCGATCTGATCGACGTCCGGCTTCTGCATCATCTCGAGGAATTGGCGGGCGTAGGCGGAGAGCGACTCGACATAGCGGCGCTGGCCCTCGGCATAAATCGTGTCGAAGGCGAGCGAGGATTTGCCCGACCCCGAGAGGCCGGTGAAGACGACGAATTTGTCGCGCGGAATGACGAGATCGACATTCTTGAGATTATGCTCGCGCGCCCCGCGAATGGCGATGACCTTGCCGTCGAAGAGATCGTCGAGCGTTTCGGCGGCGGATTTTTTCGAGCTTCGCATGTGCACGACCAGAACTGGAGCGGCGGGTTCGACAAGTGAGGGGCGACCGACCATCGATCTTACGCCCTCCTTCCCCTCTTGCCATGCTGCGGCGCAGTAATCCACAGCCGCGAGCAGAGGAGCCGGCGGGCTCGGCACAAATCATGCTGTCTCGACCGCGGCAATCGGGAAAGGCGAGCGGTTCGATGGCGCTAATCAAACAATTTTCCGCATATGAGCGGCGGGAGGCCGCGCGATGAGCGAAGCCATTCGCGTCGTCCTGGTCGATCTCGAAGGCGTCGTCCTGCCCATGTCCTTCATGACCGAGACGCTGCTGCCGCTCTCGGCAGAGCGGCTCGGGAGCTATATCGCCGAGCACGCCGAAGACGAGGAAGTGGAGGAGGCGCTGGAGGAGACCGGGCGGCTCATGGGCGGCTATGATCTCGACCCCACGCAGGCGGAATCTCTGCTGTTGCGCTGGATGAAGCAGGGCCGCAAGGCGACGCCGCTGAAGATCATCCAGGGGCTGATCTGGCAGGAGGCCTATGCGGCGGGCGCGCTCGGCGGCGCGCTCTATCCGGATGTCGCCGATCGCCTGAAATCCTGGGCCGGCGCCGGTTTGCGTCTCTTCGTCTATTCCTCCAATTCGCAGGCGGCGCAGAAGCTGCTGCTGAGCCGTTGCTCGTCCGCCGATGTGACGGGTCTGTTCGAGGGCTTCTTCGATACGACCCTCGGCCAGAAGATCGAGCCCGGCTCCTATCGCGACATTTGCGAGCGTCTCGGCGTCGCCGCCGAAACCATCCTCGTCCTGTCGGAGAGCGAGGAGGAATTGGACGCCGCCAAGACCGCCGGCCTCGCGACCATCCGCATCGCGCGCGACGGCTCGGTCGCCAGCGGCCATGAGGTCGGCGCCGATCTCGCCTCCTTGAACATCGGACACTGACGATGACGAAATTCACGCTCGAAACGCGCGACGGGACGCTGTCGGAGATCGCCGGCAAGGATCGCGCGACGATGATGAAGCTGATCCGCAAATCGGGCGTCGAGGAGCTGGTCGCGGAATGCGGCGGCAGCTGCACCTGCGCCACCTGCCAAATCTATGTCGATCCGCCCGACGGCGTCGCCATGCCCCCCATGGAGCCCGCCGAGGCCATCATGCTGGCCAAGGCCGCCAACCGCCAGATCAATTCGCGCCTCGCCTGCCAGATGAAATTCGACTCGAGCCTCGACGGCATGCACGTCCGCATCGCCCCGGAAGATTACAGCAATATCTAGCGGCGGATGCGAGCCGGAAGCGGGGCCTTCGCATGGAACATCGTCGGCTCGGCGGATCGGGTCTTTCCTGCGCGCCGCTCGCGCTCGGCTGCAATGTCTTCGGCTGGACCGCCGACGAGGCGAGCTGCTTCTCCATTCTCGACGCTTTCGTCGATCGCGGCTTCTCGCTGATCGACACGGCCGACACTTATTCGACCTGGGCGCCCGGCCACAGCGGCGGCGAATCCGAGACGATCATCGGCAATTGGCTGAAGGCGACCGGCAAGCGCGACAGGCTTCTCATCGCGACCAAGGTCGGCGGCGCGATGCCCGATGTCGGCAAGGGTCTCTCGCGCGCGCACATCATCCGCTCGGCCGAGGAGTCGCTGCGCCGCCTCAGGACCGACCGCATCGATCTCTATCAGGCGCATTTCGACGATACGGCCGCGCCTTTCGAAGAAACGCTCGATGCTTTCGCCGGCCTCATCGAGAGCGGCAAAGTGCGCGCCATAGGCGCGTCCAATTATTCGGCGCCGCGCCTCGCCGAGGCGCTCGCCACGGCGAGAGCGCATGGGCTGCCGCTCTACAGCTGTCTGCAGCCGCATTACAATCTCGTCACCCGCGCCTATTATGAGGGCGATCTGCGCCGCATCTGCCTCGAGGAGGATATGGGCGTGCTGCCGTTCCGGGGGCTGGAGGCGGGATTTCTCACCGGCAAATATCGCTCCATCGAGGATACGGTCGGCGCGGCGCGCGGCGGCGTTGTCGCGCGCATTCTCGACGAGCGCAGCCTCGACATATTGCGCGAGCTCGACAGCGCCGCGCGCCGGCTGAACGCGACGCCGGCGCAGGTCGCCATCGCCTGGCTGCTCGCCCAAAAGGGCGTGACCGCGCCGATCGTCGGCGTCAACAGCGTCGCGCAGCTCGAGGAAATTTCGGGCGCGACGACGCTCGCGCTCGACGCGCGGACGCTGATGCGGCTCGACCTCGTGAGCGCATGAGCGATAAGACGAACGCGGCAAAGGCGCGCGCGCCCGCCGTTGCGGCGGCTCGGCTCTCGCCCTAGAAAAGGCGAGGCGAGAAGCCCGGAAAAAGGATGGAAAATTTGACCGCCGCCGTCGTCGAGACCGCCGCGCCGCCGCGCAAGGGCGCGCATAGCCTCTATCTGCAGGTGCTGGCCGCCATCATTCTCGGCGCGCTGCTCGGCGTCTATTTCCCCGACATCGCCAAGAGCCCCTGGATGGAGGCGATGGGCAAGGGCTTCGTCAATCTCATCAAAATGGTGATCGCGCCGATCATCTTCTGCACCATCGTCTCCGGCATCGCCCATCTCGAGAGCGCCGCCAAGGTCGGCCGCGTCGGCGTCAAGGCGCTCGTCTATTTCGAGGCGGTCTCGACGATCGCGCTGGCGCTGGGGCTGCTCGTCGGCAATCTGCTGCGGCCGGGCGAGGGTTTTTCCGGCAAGGCGGACGCCGCCGCCGTCGCCAAATTTCTCGACGCGGGCGCGCAGCGCACGCCGGTCGAGTTCGTGCTCGGCGTCATTCCCGACAGCGTCGTCGGCGCCTTCGCCAAGGGCGATATTCTGCAGGTGTTGCTGTTCTCGATTCTCTTCGGCTTCGCGCTGATGGCGCTGGGCGAGCGGGGCAGGGCGCTGCGCGGCGTCATCGACGAGGCCGGCCATGCGATGTTCGGCGTCATCGCCATAGTGATGAAGGCCGCGCCGATCGGCGCCTTCGGCGCCATGGGCTTCACCGTCGGCAAATATGGCTCGCAATCGCTGCTGAGCCTCGCCTGGCTCGTCGGCTCCTTCTATGTCACGTCTTTGTTATTCGTCGTCATCGCGCTCGGCCTCGTCGCGCGCGTCGTCGGCTTCGATATTTTGCGCTTCGTCGCCTATATTCGCGACGAGCTGCTGATCGTCCTCGGCACCTCCTCTTCGGAGAGCGCGCTGCCGCAGCTGATGGAGAAGCTCGAGCGATTGGGCTGCTCGAAATCCGTCGTCGGCCTCGTCGTGCCGACCGGCTATTCCTTCAATCTCGACGGCACCAATATCTATATGACGCTGACGAGCCTGTTCATCGCCCAGGCGCTCGGAGTCGAGCTCTCGGCGAGCCAGCAATTCGTCATTCTCACCGTCGCCATGCTGACGTCGAAAGGCGCCTCGGGCGTCACCGGCGCGGGCTTCGTCACGCTGGGGGCGACGCTCGCCTCGATCGACCCGCGTCTCGCGCCGGGCATGGCCATCGTCATCGGCGTCGACAAATTCATGAGCGAGTGCCGCGCGCTGACCAATATTTGCGGCAATGGCGTCGCCGCCATCGTCGTCGCCTGGTGGGAGGGCGAGCTCGACCATGACAAGCTCGCCGCCGGCCTCGCGCAGCGCATCGACCCGAGCGATGTGGAGACCGCCGTCTCGACGGAGTGAGGCCGTTGCGCGCGAAGACGCGGGATGCTAGAACAAAAAAAGAACACGCGCGAATTGTGGACAAGGCGGCGGAACGTCTCCGCGCCTGCGCGTTTCGGACTAAGGTGCGGCGAGCATCATCGAGGCGGAGAGGATCATGGCGGTCAACAAGGTCATTCTGGTCGGCAATCTCGGCCGCGATCCAGAAGTGCGCACGCTGCCTTCGGGGGACCGCGTCGTCTCCTTTTCCGTGGCGACGACGGAATCCTGGCGCGACCGCAACACGGGCGAGCGCAAGGACCGCACCGAATGGCACAATGTGTCGATCTTCAACGAGAATTTGGGGAAGGTCGCCGAGCAATATTGCCGCAAGGGCTCCAAGGTCTATCTCGAGGGCCAGCTTCAGACGCGCGAATATCAGGACAAGGACGGCGTGCAGCGCAAAGTGACCGATGTCGTGCTGCAGCGCTTCCGCGGCGAGCTTCAGCTGCTCGACAGCAAGGGCGGCGGCCGCGGCGAGGGTGATTACGAGGGCGGCGGCTCCTATCAATCGAGCGGCGGCGGCGGCTCCAGCTTCGGCCGCTCCTCGCCGATGGAGCGCACGCCCGCCGAGCGCTCTCCCGCGCCGGCCGGCGGCGGACGCCTGTCGGATCAGCTCGACGACGATATTCCGTTCTGAGTCGTCGCGACGGGCTCGGCGAGCTCCCCCTCCCCAGCCCTCTCCCGCTACGCGGGAGAGGGAGCAGAGTCGGCGCTTCATCGAGAGTTCGCGCAGCGTTTGCCGCCCCCTCTCCCGCGCAGCGGGGGAGGGTGAGGGAGGGGGCGCTCTCCCATCGTTCGAAGCTTTCAAGACCCCCGCGAGCGCAGTCCATTCGTCCGGAATTCCCGCGCCTGCGGCCGCGCGCCCGTCTGGCCGATGCGGCGGCCTTCGCCGGCTTTGCCGGTTCCGGCCGGCTGCCATCCCGGCACCAGATGATGCTTGCCGGGGCCGATGAGATCGGCGCGACCCATCGCCTTCAGCGCCTCGCGCAGCACGGGCCAGTTCTCGGGATCGTGATAGCGCAGAAAAGCCTTGTGCAGGCGGCGCTGGCGCAGCCCCTTCACCGCGTCGACCTTCTCCGAGGCGCCGCGGCGCACCGGCTTCAGCGGGTTGAAGCCCGAATGATACATGGCGGTCGACAGCGCCATGGGCGAAGGCAGATAGGTCTGCACCTGATCGGCGCGATAGCCGTTCTTCTTCAGCCATAGCGCCAGATTCATCATGTCCTCGTCGCTCGTGCCCGGATGGGCGGCGATGAAATAGGGAATGAGGAAATATTGCTTCTTGGCCGCCTGCGCCGCGGCGTCGAACAGACGCTTGAAGCGGTCGTAGGAGCCGATGCCGGGCTTCATCATCTTGGAGAGCGGGCCGCTCTCGGTATGTTCCGGCGCGATTTTCAGATAGCCGCCGACATGATGCTCGACGAGCTCGCGCACATAGGCGGGGCTCTTCACCGCGAGATCATAGCGCACGCCCGAGGCCACCATCACTTTCTTCACGCCGGGAAGCGCGCGCGCCTTGCGATAGAGCTGGATCAACGACTCGTGGTTGGTATCGAGATTTTTGCAGATGTCCGGAAAGACGCAGGAGGGTCGCCGGCACAGAGCCTCGGTCTCGCGATCCTTGCAGCCTAAGCGATACATATTGGCGGTCGGCCCGCCGATGTCGGAGATGATTCCGGTAAAGCCCTCGGTCTTGTCGCGGATCGTCTCGATCTCTTTCAGAATCGAGCCTTCCGAGCGCGACTGGATGATGCGGCCCTCATGCTCGGTGATGGAGCAGAAGGAGCAGCCGCCGAAACAGCCGCGCATGATCGTCACCGAATGGCGGATCATCTCCCAGGCGGGGATTTTCGCTTGCGCGTAGGCGGGATGCGGCGCGCGCGCGAAGGGCAGATCATAGACGCCGTCCATCTCCGCCATCGTCAGCGGAATGGGCGGCGCGGTGAGCCAAATGTCGCGCGTTCCATGCCGCTGCGTCAGCGCCCTTGCGTTGCCGGGATTGCTCTCCCTATGCAGAACGCGCGAGGCGCGCGCATAGGATTCCGCATCGCTCGCGACCTGCTCGAAAGAGGGCAGGCGAATGACGATGTTCTCGCCTTGCTCATCCTTGCGGATGCGGCCTTCGTCGGCCCCGTCGATGTCTTCGGCCGAGGCTTCCGACCAGCCTTCCGGCGTCGCCTCGCGCGCCAAAGCGAGGCCGCGCACATCGGAAAAATCCTGCGCCATGCCGCGCTTCGCTATGCGATGCGCCACTTCGACCAAAGCGCGCTCGGCGTTGCCGTAGAGCAGCAGATCGGCCTTGGCGTCGAAGAGGATCGAGCGGCGGACCTTGTCGGACCAATAGTCGTAATGGGCGATGCGCCGCAGCGACGCCTCTATGCCGCCGAGCAGGATCGGCGCCTCGGGAAAAGCTTCGCGGCAGCGCTGGGCGTAGACGATGACGGCGCGATCGGGCCTTTTGCCGCCCTCGCCGCCCGGCGTGTAGGAATCATTGTGCCGCAGCCGCCGGTCGGAGGTGTAGCGGTTCACCATCGAATCCATATTGCCGCTGGTGACGCCGAAGAAGAGGTTGGGCTTGCCGAGCGCGCGAAAGGCGGAAGCGTCGCGCCAGTCCGGCTGCGCGATAATGCCGACGCGAAAGCCCTGCGCCTCCAAAAGGCGGCCGATGATGGCCATGCCGAAGCTCGGATGATCGATATAGGCGTCGCCAGTGACGAGAATGATGTCGCAGCCGTCCCAGCCGAGCGCCTCCATTTCGGCGCGCGACATGGGCAGAAAAGGCGCGACGCCGAAGCGATGCGCCCAATGCTTGCGATAGGAGAACAGCGGCTTGGCCGCGCCTCGAGGTTCGGCGGCTTTCGTCATGGTCTCACGAATATCATGGAAGGCGGGCGCGACGCGAGGATGCGCTGAGAGCAGGCGAGACCGGCGCGAGCTTCACCCTCCCCTTCAGGGGGAGGGTCGGCCGGCGAAGCCGGACGGGGTGGGGTGAGCTTCCCGAGACTCGGGGAGCACCCCCTCCCGCTCGCCTTCGGCGATCGACCTCCCCCTCGAGGGGGAGGTGGGCGCGCGCTGTCCGTCAGACCATCTTGGCGAAAGCGGCGGCGCCCGCCTGGCCCGGCGCCTCGCGCTCGGTCTGCGGCGCGCGCAAGGCTTCGGTGAGCGCGCCTTGTGGATCGGCGGCGCCTTCGAAAATGGCTTCGACGCATTTGACGCAGAGCGCGACGCGACCGTCGGCGAGACGGTAATAGACCTGCTTGGCGGCGCGGCGCGTCTCGACGAGCTCGGCGCGGCGCAGCTCCGCGAGCTGCTGGCTCAGCGCCGGCTGGCCGATAGAGGTCGCCGCCTCGATCTCGCCGACGGTGTGCTCGCCGGCGAGGAGATAAGAGAGGATCATCAGCCGCTGCGGCTGCGCGAAGATCTTCAGCCTTTCAGCGGCCTCATTGGCGCGCTCGCGCGATTCGTAGATTGCGGTCATCTGTCCTTGCAAATCCGATAGAACCAGCTCTCGGTCGCGCCGGGCGCGAGCGCCTCGGCCGCGGCGCTGGTCGGCGGCAGCAGAAGATCGGCGCCGGGCCGCCAGCCCTCCGGCGTCATCACCTCGCCGGAAGCCGATCTCTGCAATGCGGCGGCGAGGCGCAGCATCTCCTCCACCGAACGCCCGACCGTCAGCGGATACCAGGTGAGGGCGCGCACCACGCCCTGCGGATCGATGTAATAGGTGGCGCGCATCGCCGAGGAATCTCGGGCGGTCTCGTCCAACATTCCATAGGCCCGGCCGATCGTCATCGTCGGATCCTCGACGATCGGAAAGGGAACGGTGACGCCGAAAATGTCGCGGATCGCGCGCACCCAGGCCAGATGGGAATAGAGGCTGTCGACCGAGAGCCCGAGCAGCGAGCAGCCGATCGCCTCGAAACCCGGCGCGGCATGGGCGAGGGCGACGAATTCGCTGGTGCAGACCGGCGTGAAATCCGCCGGATGCGAGAAGAAGATCAGCCAGCGCCCGCGGAACTGATCGAGCCGCACATCCCCCATTGTGGAGCGCGCCTGAAAGACCGGCGCGACATCGCCGACGCGCAGCGCCCGCGCGCCCGCCGCCGCAACGGGAATCGGTTCTTTTTCCATGGCTTCCATCTTCTCCCATTGCTCGCTTGACACAAGCGATTTATACGATTACATAAACAATGTAATAATGAAATTGAAGGGGAGGTCGCTATGACCGATGCAGCACTCGGGCGGGCCAGCGATCTGATCCTCGCCGCCGCGAAGCGCCCGCCGATCCGGGTCGAGAGCCTTTTCGACGAGCCCACCTTCACGGCGACTCATGTCGTCTATGACCCGGCGACCCGCCATGGGGCGATCGTCGACAGCGTGCTGAATTTCGACGCGGCTTCCGGTCGCACCTCGACCAGAGGCGCGGATGCGATCATCGATTACGTGAAACGTGAAAGTCTGACGATCGATTGGCTGCTGGAGACGCACGCCCATGCCGATCATCTCTCCGCCGCGCCCTATCTCCAGGCCGAGCTCGGCGGCAAGCTCGCCATCGGCCGCGAGATCACGACGGTTCAGAACGTCTTCGGCAAAGTCTTCAACTTCGGAACGGAATTCGCCCGCGACGGATCGCAGTTCGATCATTTGTTCGACGATGGCGAGACATTCGCCCTCGGCGACGTTCCGGCGATCGCGCTGCATGTGCCCGGCCATACGCCGGCCGATGTCGCCTATGTGATCGGCGACGCCGCCTTCGTCGGCGACACGCTGTTCATGCCCGATTATGGCACGGCGCGCGCCGATTTCCCCGGCGGGGACGCGCGCGCTCTCTATCGCTCCATCCGCCGGCTGATGGCGCTGCCCGGCGCGACGCGGCTGTTTCTCTGCCATGACTACAAGGCCCCGGGCCGCGATCATTACGTCTGGGAGACGACGGTCGGCGCGGAGCGCGCGAGCAATATCCATGTCCATGACGGGATCGGCGAGGACGCCTTCGTCGAGATGCGAACGCGTCGCGACGCGACGCTCGATCTGCCGCATCTGATCCTGCCGTCCGTGCAGGTGAATGTGCGCGGCGGACGCTTGCCGCCGCCGGAGGACAATGGCGCGCGCTATCTGAAGCTGCCCCTGGACGTCTTTTGACGGCGCTCCTCTCCTCAATGGCGCATGGCCGCGCCGGCCTCCGCCTTCTCCAGCACACCAAAAAAGCGAACAAAAAAAGAGGAACGAGACATCATGGCCTTCACGAAAATGTCGTCCGCTTTCTCCGTTTCGCCGCAGATTTCCGAGGCCGATGTCGAGCGCGCCGCGCGCGAGGGCTTTCGCCTCGTCATCGACTGTCGTCCCGACGATGAAGAGCAGGGCCAGCCGAATTTTCGCAACGTCGCCGAATGGGCGACGAAGCGCGGTCTTGCCGCGAAACATGTTCCGGTGACGCCGGCGAATATAGACGACGCCGACGTCGCCGAATTCGCCGCCGCTCTCGCGACCGCCGGCGGCCCCGCGATCGGCTATTGCAAGACCGGTCGGCGCGCGAGCGCGCTCTGGGCGCTCTCTCAGGCGAAGGCGCTCGGCGCCGAGACGATTCTCGCCGGGGCGACAGCGGCCGGAGTCGATCTCGAGCCGTGGAAAGCGCGCATCATGGCGCGCGGAGCCGCGCCTTCCGGCGACCGCGGCGCGGCCTCCTATGATGTCGTCATCGTCGGCGGCGGCAGCGGCGGCGTCGCGGCGGCGGCGAGCCTGTTGAAGCGCCGTTCCTCGCTCTCCGTCGCCATCATCGAGCCGGCGGAAATTCACTACTACCAGCCGGGCTTCACCCTCGTCGGCGCCGGCGTGTTCGAGCCCGAGGTGACGAGGCGTCCCATGGCCGCGGTCATTCCGGACAAGGCGGTCTGGATCAAAAAAGCGGTCGCCGAATTCGCGCCCGAGTCCGATGAGGTCGTCCTCGACGACGGCTCGCGGCTGCGCTATCGCGCGCTCGTCGCCTCGCCGGGCGTGAAGCTCGATTGGGACGCCATCCCCGGCCTCGTCGAGACGCTGGGCAAGAATGGCGTCACTTCCAACTATCGCGCCGATCTCGCGCCCTATACGCATTTTCTCGCGCAGACGCTGCGCGGCGGCCGCGCGCTGTTCACGCAGCCGCCCATGCCGATCAAATGCGCCGGCGCGCCGCAAAAGGCCATGTATCTCTCCTGCGACGCTTGGCGCCGCGCCGGCGCGCTCTCGAACATGGAGGTCGAGTTCCACAACGCCGGCGCCGCGCTCTTCGGCGTGCCGGCCTATGTGCCGGCGCTGATGGAATATGTGAAGCGCTACGGCGTCGATCTGCGGCTCGAGTCGAAGCTCGTCGCCGTCGACGGACGCGCGAAGGTCGCGACCTTCGAGCAGAAGGGGCCGGACGGCGCCGCTGTGCGCGTCGAGCGCGAATTCGCCATGCTGCACGCCGTGCCGCCGCAGCGCGCGCCGGATTTCGTCGCCAAGAGCGAGCTCGCGGGCGAGACCGGCTTCATCGCCGTCGATCCGGAAACGCTGCGCCATACGGGCTATCCGAATGTGTTCGCGCTCGGCGACGCGATCGCGACGACCAACGCCAAGACGGCCGCCGCCGCGCGCAAGCAGGCGCCCGTCGTCGCCATCAATGTGCTCTCGGTTCTCGACGGCAAGGCGCCGCATGTCGGTTACGACGGCTATGGCTCCTGTCCGCTGACCGTCGAGCGCGGCAAGATCGTGCTCGCCGAATTCGGCTATGGCGGCAAGCTGCTGCCGAGCTTCCCCAAATGGCTCATCGATGGAACGCGGCCCTCTCGCGCCGCCTGGTTCCTGAAGGAGCGGCTGCTGCCGCCGATCTATTGGCGCGTCATGCTCGAGGGCCAGGAATGGCTGTGCAAGCCGCATATGATCGAAAAAGGCGAGCAGCCTGCAGAATGAAGAGGCGCATGTGCATCTCGAGCTCGTTCAATATCTGATCGGCGGCGTCTGCGGCGGCGCCATCGGCTTCACGCTCGGCCTCATCGGCGGCGGCGGCTCGGTGCTCGCCGTGCCGCTGCTGATCTATGTCGTCGGCGTGAAGGACCCGCATGTCGCGATCGGCACCAGCGCATTCGCCGTCGCCGTCAATGCGGCCTTCAGCCTGTGGCGCCATGCGCGCTCCGGCTCGGTGAAATGGCGCTGCGGCGGCATTTACGCCGCGGCCGGAATGCTCGGCGCCGTGGTCGGCTCGACGATCGGCAAGAGTTTCGACGGGCAACGTCTGCTGTTTCTCTTCGCGCTGGCGATGATCGTGACCGGCGTGATGATGCTGCGCGGCCGCGGCGCCGCCGGCGACGCCGCTGTCGAATGCACGCTGGAGCGGGCGCCGCGCGTCGCCTCCTTCGGCCTCGTCACTGGCCTGTTCTCGGGCTTTTTCGGCATAGGCGGCGGCGTTCTCGTCGTGCCGGGCCTCGTCGGCTCCACCGGAATGCCGATGATCAACGCCGTCGGCACATCGCTCGTCGCCGTCACCGTCTTCGGCCTGACGACGGCGATCACCTATGCGCTCTCCGGCCTCGTCGACTGGCTGCTCGCCATCGTCATCATCGGCAGCGGCGCCGCGGGCACGCTGATGGGCGCGGCTGTTGCGCGGCGTCTCTCGAGGAAGACGGGCCGGCTCACCATCGCCTTCGCGATCGTCGTCTTCGCCGTCGCGGCCTATACGCTGTTCAATTCGCAGCTCGTCGCGCGGTAGGACCGCAATCGCCGCGCCCGCCGTCGCCGAGCCGACGGGCCGCGTGACGTTCAGCCGATTCCCGCCGTCTTCAATATGGTGCGCGCCTCGGCGAGGGCGTCTTCGACGCCTTCGTCCTTGTCGAGCGCTGCGACCAGCTGTTTGAGACAGTCGAGCGCTGTCGGCTCGAAAAGGCGCTTCGTCATCAGATTCCGCTCCCGCGACTCTTCGACGGCGCGAAGGATCGCCCGGACATGCCGCAGCTTGTCCGCCAGCGGCTCGACAGGCGGCGGTTTTCTCTCATTGTCCAAAGGCGCATGAGGGAGCGCGCGCCGCCGAGACGGCGACGGCTCGTGATTGATCGGTGGGTTGCTTTTCTTTTTCATCGCATATGTCGTCTGTAGCGTTTTGGCGCAGCGATCGAGAACTTGGCAACGCGGAACTAGAGACTTTGTATTTACGCAATATTCGACAGGCCTTCGCGGCCCGGGCCCTGTCCAAAATGGAACATAGGCTCGGTCCTGTGCATCCTAGGGCAAACGCGGCGCCTCAAAATCCCTCGAACGGATGAGGTGCGGAAGATGCGAGATTTATCGGCCGCGCAGCGACGATTGCAGCGACCTCGGACACATATTGAAGGTTGTAATCAGAAACCGATTCCGACGTTGCGGCGCCGCAGATTTTTTCTCGATTCGACCATGTTTTTTTAAGAAAGGACGGCCTCGACTCGATTGCGCCGCTCATGGCGATCGGCTCGATCTGGATTGCGCGTTCGATCCGTCGCAATGCGCGCCGTGGTCCGCAACTTGCGTCTCGCCGCGGGAAGCTTCTTGAAACGAGGGCGATCCCGATGGCGTTCACCTTTATCTGTCACACCAGCGCCGTGAGCGAAGGGGCCATGGGCCTGTTTCAGGCCGGCCGCAAGAGCGTGCTTTTGGTCTGGCCGGCGGGCGGCGAGCTCAAGGCGTTTCGCGGCCGCTGTCCGCACGCCGACATGCCGCTGAACGAGGCCGCTTTCGACGGGAAGACGGTGCTCTGCAACTATCATCAATGGGGCTTCGACGGCGCCAATGGCAAATGCGTGACGCATCTCGTCCGCAACGCTCTGCATCCTTACGAGCTGAGGGTCGAGGGCGACGAGATTCAGGTCGACCTCGGCCCCGCCAGGGCGCCGCGCGCCACGGCGTGACCGCCGCTTTCGCCACGGCGGGGCGGTCGGCTCCGGATCGGCCTTTGGCTTGCTTGTTGCTTGCAATTAATCGTGAAACAGGAGCGACAGCCGTGTCCGAGACGAGAAGCATCACGACCGAGAAGGATTTCGAGCATCCGATCGACGCCGTCTGGCGCGCCATGACGGATTCGGAATGGCTCGCCGTCTGGTTCTTTCCCAATGACATTCGGCCCGTCGAAGGGCATTCCTTCACCATTTGGAGCCGCCCGATCGAGCGTTGGGACGGCGAGTTCCAATGCAAAGTGCTCGAGGTCGTCCCCAATGAGAAGCTCAGCTTCCGATGGAAGGGCGGCCATGAGGAGCTCAAGGGCTTCGGCCACTTTATGGACGTGACCGTCACCTGGACCATTTCCCCGCTGCCGAACGGCGGCACGCATCTCCTCTTCGTGCAGGAAGGGATAGACGCCGATCCGGCGGCCGACGCGCTCTACGACATCATGCTCAAAGGCGCGGATAGCGTGTTGAGAAGCCTCGCCAAGCGCATTCCCGACCTGCTCGAACACGAGGCGTGACGGCGGGCTCGCCGGCGGCCTTCCGCCAAATCACCTTCCGTCGGCTCGTCTGGCGATGACGGCGACGATGCGCGCCGGACCGCCGGTGCCGCCGGAAATCTTCATCGGCAGCGCGAAGACGATCGCTCCCGTCGCCGGCAATTTGTCCAGATTGTCGAGATTTTCGAGACCCGCGGCGTCGGCGCTGGCGACGATGCGATGCACGAGGAAATCCTGCGAGGGGCCGTTGTCGACGCTCGCCGTGTCGACGCCGAGCAATTTCGCCCGGCGATCGACGACGAGCAGCGCCGCCGCCTGCGGGCCATAGGCGGGGAAATGCAGATGCGAGGCGTCGCCGGGCGTATCGTCGCCGAGATAGGCCTTGCGGTCGCTCCAGCGCGCGCTCCAGCCCGTGCGCAGCAGCACGATCGCGCCCTCCGGAATGCGCCCATGCGCGGCCTCCCATTCGGCGACGTCTTCGGGCTTCAGCGTATAGTCCGGATCGGCGGCGGCCTTGGCGCTCACATCGATGACGAAGGCCGGCCCGACGAAGCGGTCGACGGGAATTTCCGCGCTCGTCCAATGGCCTTGCGCGAAATGCAGCGGCGCGTCGAGATGGGTGCCGCCATGCTCGGGCGAGCAGAAGCTGTTGGCGGCGTAGAAATAGCCGCGCTCGGTCAGCCCATTGTGCAGCGATTTGAGCTCGAAGCCGGAGGGCGAGGTCGGCCAATAGATCGTTTTGGCGTCGAAGGGATGGGTGAGATCGACGATCGTCGATTTGGAAAGATCGAGGCTCTGGCCGAAAGCCGGAGCCGCGAGAGACAAGAGAAAGAGCAGGACGGCGCTCTCGCCGCATCGATTGGTCATGAGCAATTCTCCTCGCGCGCTCGAGCTTTGGGCGCGGGGCTCGCGCCGAAAGGGCGTTTTGACGGGAGCGAAAGTCTCCCTATCATCGTCTCGAGAGGGGGGCTCGAGAGATGACGGATTCCTTCGCCGCGACGACTGTTTCGCTCGACATCGCGCATGAGGCGGGCGCGGATGCGCCGCTCGCCGGCGCGAGCTTCGTCGTCAAGGAGAATATAGACGTCGAGGGTTGCGTTTCGACCAATGGCCAGCCGACATGGGCGGCGAGTCACGCGCCTGCGGCGATGCACGCGCCCGTCGTCGACCGCCTGCTCGCCGCCGGCGCGCGGCTGGTCGGCAAGGCGCATATGGACGAGATGGCCTACAGCCTGCTCGGCGCCAACGCCCATTACGGGACGCCGATCAATCCGGCGGCGCCGGACCGCCATCCCGGCGGCTCCTCCTCGGGCTCGGCCGTCGCTGTGGCCGCCGGCCTCGCCGATTTCGCGCTGGGCACGGATACGGCGGGCTCCTGCCGGGCGCCGGCCGCCTTTTGCGGAATTTTCGGCTTTCGCTCCTCGCATGGCGCGATCTCGGCGAATGGCGTCGTTCCGCTCGCGGAGTCGCTCGATGTCGTCGGCTGGTTCGCGCGCGATCTCGATCTTTTCGCGCGCGTCGGGGACGCGCTGCTGCCGCGCGATCTCTGCGGCGACGCGCTGGAGGAGGCCGCGATCCTCGAGGAGAGTTTCGCGCAATGCGACGAGGAGACGCGCGCGGCGATGGAGCCGGCGCTCGCCGTCGTCGCGCAGAATTTCTCCTGCCGCGAGGTCTCGCTCGGCGAGGCGTTCTGGACAGATGCGCTGCGCCATTTCCGCAATCTCCAGGCCTATGAGGCCTGGCGCGCGCATGGCGCATGGATCGCGGCGGCCGAGCCGAAATTCGGGCCCGGCGTCGCCGGACGTTTCGATTATGCGGCGACGGTGACAAAAGCGGCCAAGGCCGAGGCCGACGCTTTCCGCAGCGCGGCGCGCGCGCGCGTCGACGCGATGTTTGGTCCGAAAACTCTGCTCGTGGTTCCGACGACGCCTTTCGCCGCGCCGCGGCTCGACGAGGGCGAGGAGGAGCTCGACCGCAAACGCTATTCGATGTTCCGCACCTTCCTCTTCGCGAGCTTCTTCGGCCTGCCTCAGATCAGCCTCCCTCTTTCGCAACCCGCGGGCGCGCCGCCGCTCGGGATTTCGTTGATCGGCCCGCGCTGGTCGGATCGGCGGCTGATCGCCGCGGCGCGGGGGCTTGTCGAGCGGCTGTAGCCTTCTCCGCCAGCACATTGTCGACGCCCCAGCGGAACAGCAGCGCCAGAACCGGCTCCAGCGAGCGGCCGCGCTCGGTGAGGCTATATTCGACGCGCGGCGGCACCTCGGGATAGACGCGGCGCGAGATCATGCGATCGCGCTCGAGATCGCGCAATTGCTGCGTCAGCGTGCGCTGCGTGATCGTCTTCAAGAGGCGCTGCAATTCGCTGAAGCGCTTGGTTCCGTCGGCGAGACGAAAGAGAATCGACGGCTTCCATTTGCCGCCGATAATGTCCATCGCGCCTTCGATCGGGCATTCGTCATATTGCTCGTGTCGCTGCTTGCGCATGAGATTGTATCCATTCACGGCAGTCGGGTGAATCCGGAAACGCATGAAGGAAGGCGATCGGGAGGGGGTGACGCGCCGAGTCACGGGCTTCACCCCACCCCGGCCTGCTTCGCAGGCCGACCCTTTCCCTGAAGGGGAGGGTGGATGCGCCCTTCGTCGCCCAATCGCGCTGTAAGTATCCAATGTTGCCGTATCGGCATTACGCAGCAGTATATGCGATATTTCTGCGTAATTCACCAATGAAAAGCGTTTCGCTAGTTTCGCGCCGTCTTCGACGAAAGAGGAGCGCGCCAAGCGATGACCAATGCGATTTCCCCCGAGCTCTATTGGACCGTGCTGACCGCCGGTCTCGCCTCCATTCTCTGGATTCCCTATATTCTGCAGCGTATCGTCGAGCTCGGCCCGATCGAGACCTTTCGCGATCCGCTGCATGACGTTTCGACGAAGGCGCCCTGGGCGCAGCGCGCCAAGAACGCGCATACGAATATGATCGAAAATCTCCTCGTCTTCGCTGTGCTCGCGCTGACGATCCAGATCATCGGCGGCGGCACGGCGGCGACGGCGATCGCGGCGCCGCTCTTCTTCGCGACGCGCGCGGCGCATTATGTCGTCTATACGCTCGGCCTGCCGTGGGCGCGCACGCCCATGTTCCTCATCGGCTTGGGCTGTCAGCTCACGCTGCTCTTCGCCATTCTCGCGCGCGTGTGACGTTTCCCGTCATTGCGAGCGCAGCGAAGCAATCCAGAGCCGAGGGGCGGCCCCTGGATCCATTCGCTGCGCTCGCGATGACGGTTGTTTTTTCGGTTGCGTCAGTCGGAGCCATGCTCGACCGACAGCAGCTTCAATATTCGTTGTGAAAGCGAGTCCCGCACGGCGCGATAGGACTCCATGATCGTCTCGCGTGAGCCGCTCGTCGCGGTGGCGTCGAGCGTCGGCCAATAGACGACGTCCACCGCCATGGTGCGGGTGAGCTCCAGCGCCTTGTGATGCGATTCCGGCGACAAAGTCACGATGAGATCGAAGTTGGAATCCTCCAAATCCTCGAAAGTGTGCGGCTTGTGGCGCGAGATGTCGACGCCGACCTCCTCCATCGCCGCGACGGCGAAAGGATCGGCTTCTCCGCGCTTCAGCCCCGCCGAGGCGAAATAGATCTCGCGGCCGAAATAATGACGCCCCAGCGCCTCCGCCATGGGCGAGCGCACCGCGTTCTGCGTGCAGGCGAACAGCACGGCATGCGGCCGTCGTGCGGGTCCGCCTTCGTCCCGCATGGGCTCAGCCCTTCCAATGCAGGGCCGTGACCAGCGTGAAGAGGCGGCGCGCGGTGTCCGTGTCGCAGTCGATCTTGCCCTTCAGCCGTTCGGCGAGCAGGGCGGCGCCTTCATTGTGCAGCCCGCGCCGGCCCATGTCGATCGCCTCGATCCGGCTCGGCGTCGCGGTGCGGATCGCGGCGTAATAGGTCTCGCAGACGAGGAAATAATCCTTCAGCAGCCGCTTGAAGGGCGTCAGCGACAGAATATGCGTGACGACGGTGGCGCCCGTTGCGTCGCGCACGTCGAAGACGAGCTTGGCGTCGTGCAGGGCGATGACGAGGGCGTAGGGGCCGCCGTCATGGCCTTCGAGCGCGAAACTATTGTCCTCGATGAGATCATAGATGGCGATGGCGCGCTCATGCTCCTGATCCGCCGTGCCGCGCCCGATGGATGCTTCATCGAGCGTGACCGAGATCAGCCGCTTGGTCGCGCTTTCCGCCACCTCACGCCCCGCGCTGGTCGAGACGCAGCGCGACGGAGCGCGCATGGGCCTGCAACCGCTCGGCGTCGCCGAGCGCCACGGCGGCGGGGCCGATCTCCTTCAGCGAGGCGGAGTCGCATTTCAAAATCGAGGTGCGCTTGACGAAATCGAGCACGCTGAGACCCGAAGAGAAGCGCGCCGAGCGCGCCGTCGGCAGCACGTGATTGGAGCCGCCGACATAATCGCCGATCGCCTCGGGCGTATAGGCGCCGATGAAGATCGCGCCGGCGTTGCGCACCTTCGCCGCCAATTCCTCGGCGTTCTCCGCGACGATCTCCAAATGCTCGGCCGCGATGCGGTCGGCGAGCGGAATGGAGTCCTCGAGGCTCTTGGTCACGATGATCGCGCCATAGTCGCGCCAGCTCTTGGTGGCGATCTCGAGCCTCGACAGCGTCGCCAGCTGGCGCTCGACGGCGGCGGCCGCGGCGTCGGCGAAGGCGGGATCGTCGGTGATGAGGATCGACTGCGCCGATTCGTCATGCTCGGCCTGGGCGAGCAGATCGATCGCCACCCAATCGGGATTGGCGCTTCTGTCGGCGAGCACGAGAATTTCCGAGGGGCCGGCGATCATGTCGATGCCGACGAGGCCGAAGACGCGGCGCTTGGCTGCCGCCACCCAGGCGTTGCCCGGCCCGACGATCTTGGCCACGGGGCGAATGGTCTTGGTGCCATAGGCGAGCGCCGCGACGGCCTGCGCGCCGCCGACGCGATAGACCTCGTCGACGCCGGCGCGCTTGGCGGCGGCCAGGACCAGCGGGTCGATCACCCCATGCGGGGCGGGAACCACCATCACCAGCCGGTCGACGCCGGCCACCTTGGCGGGCACGGCGTTCATCAGCACGGAGGAGGGGTAGGAGGCGGTGCCGCCCGGCACGTAGAGGCCGACCGATTCGAGCGCCGTCCAGCGCCAGCCGAGCTCGACGCCGGCCTCGTCCTTGTAGCGCAGATCCTGCGGCCGCTGGCGCTCGTGGAAGGCTTTGATGCGGGCGTGGGCGAGATCGAGGGCGGCGAGCGTCTCCTTCGGCACTTTGGCCTCGGCAACGTCGATCTCTTCTTTTGTCAGCGCGATGCCGGTCTGCGCGAGGTCGATATGGTCGAAGCGCTTGGAATAATCGATCAACGCCGCGTCGCCGCGGGCGGCCACTTCCTCGATAATGCCGCGGACGGTGTCGTCGACGTCCTGCGCGGCCTCGCGCTTCGTCGCCAGCAGCGCCGAGAAGCGCTCCTCGAAATCCGCCGCCGACGCATCCAATCGCCAAGTCATGTTCTTCTCCAACCGGAATTTCCGGTTGTCATGACCTTCCCTCGCCGTCTTCGTCAAGCTCATGTGACGGACAGGCTCTCACGCCCCAGCGGGAGCCGAGGTCCTGGAGACGGGCCTCGACGCATTCCACATCGAGCGAAATCGCCGCGCCTCCCGCGAAAATCAGCGTCACCACGCCGCCCGGCGGCTCGGCGGCGGGCTCGAAAGTGACGGCCAGCAGCTCCAAGATCGCCTCCGGCCGGTCGAGGGCGATCTTCAGCCGCCGGACGCGCCGCACCCCGTCGAAATGCACGCCAGAGTGGCAGCGCTCGCGCCGGCCCTGCTCGGCGGCGGCCCAGTCATAGCGGCAGCCGACGAAGGCGAAACGGCGCTTTTCCGGTAGAAAGGCGATGTCTCCGACCCTGACCAAGGCGTCCTGGAGCAGGGCCGAGAGGCAGGAGAGATCCTCGGCGTCCATGGCTTGGAGCCTCAGACCTTCGGGCTGCGGCGACGACGAGCGCTTGAACATGGCGCGAGCCTCCTGTTCGAGCATATGGCGAGCCGCCGCCCTGCCTGCAACCGCGCAGCCGAGCCGGCGACGCACGCCGAGAGGAATTTTGCCTTGTCGTTTCAAAACAGTGACCCCTGGCCGCCGTCGCTCCCGCCCTTGGGGCGCCTCCCCTTGGACGCTGGGGCCGGAGGGGGCGGCGCGTCCCCGGTCTCCGCCCGCGCGCCGATTTTTCCGTCGGCGAATTGAATCGTCAGCCGCGCGCCGGGAGCGACGTCCGCGGAACGGCGCAGCAGCGCATCCCCCTCGTCGCGCACCAGGGCGAAGCCGCGCGCCAGCACCTGCTCATAGCCGAGCGTCTTGCGCAGCTGGTCGAGCCGCTCGGCCCGCGCGCGCTTTTCGTCGATGATGCGCTGAAAGGCCGAGCGTAGCCGCTGCTCGGCGTGGTCGAGCCGCCTGTGCGCGCTCTCGGCCTCGCGGATGGCCAGAGAGCGCCGCGCCGCGAGGCCCTGGCGCAGGCGGGCGTGCAGGCCCTTCAGCCGCTCGGAGGCGCGCGCCAGCTCCGCCTGCGGCGAATGGCGGGCGAGGACATGGGAGACGCGCGAGAGCGCAAGGCGCTTGCCGTCGATCGCGCGATGAAGCGCGCTGCGCAGCCGCTCGCCCGCGCGATCGGCGCGCTGGGCGGGAGCGAGCAGCAATTGCGTCCCCGCCGGCAGCACGCGCTGCAGCGAGAGGAGATGCCGCCGATTGGCGTCGAGAAGGCGCCGCTCCGCGCTGGCGAGCCGGCGGGCGAGAGTCGCCGTCTGCTCGACGAGCTCGGCGCGCACCGGCACGCATTTTTCCGCCGCGCCGGTCGGCGTCGGGGCGCGCAGATCGGCGGCGAAATCGATGAGCGTCGTGTCGGTCTCATGGCCGATGGCCGAGACCAGCGGAATGGCGCTCGCCGCCGCCGCGCGCACGACGATCTCCTCATTGAAGCCGAACAGATCCTCGAGCGAGCCTCCGCCGCGCGCGACGATGAGCACATCCGGCCGCGGAATGGGGCCGCCGGGGGGCAGGGCGTTGAAACCCTCGATCGCCGCCGCCACTTCGGCTGCGCAGGTCTCCCCTTGCACGCGAACGGGCCAGACCAGCACGCGGCGTGGAAAACGATCCAGCAGCCGATGCAGAATATCGCGAATCACCGCGCCGGTCGGCGAGGTGACGACGCCGACGACCGCCGGCAGAAAGGGCAGAGGTTTCTTGCGCTCGGCGTCGAAGAGGCCCTCGGCGGCGAGGCGCTTGCGGCGCTCGTCGAGCAGCGCCATCAGCGCGCCGGCGCCGGCCGGCTCCAGCGTCTCGATGACGATCTGATAGGAGGATTTGCCTGGAAACGTGCTGATCTTGCCGGTGGCGACGACCTCGAGCCCCTCCTGCGGCTTCACGCGCAGGCGCAGGAAGGTCATTTTCCAGATCACCGCGTCGAGACGGGCGTTCTGGTCCTTGAGGCTGAAATAGACATGGCCGGAGGAATGCGGCCCCCGATAATTGGTGATCTCGCCGCGCACGCGCACATGGCCGAAGCGATCCTCCACCGTGCGCTTGAGCGCATTGGCGAGCTCGGAGACGGAGAGCTCCGGCACATTGGGCCCGGCGGCGATCGGCGCGGGCGGATCGTCGGCCTCGGGGGCGGGGGATTTGGCGGGGCGCTTGGCCATGGGCGAGATATGGCCGATTTTGTGGCTCCCCGCGAGGGGGGGCGGGGCGGTCGTCCAGTGGATTGCGGCGGCGCCGCGACCGGCACAGGAATTCTTCAGGATCGCCGACGACTCGATATCAGTGTCTCGGCGCGCCTGGATCTCTCATTGATCGCTACGCTCACTCCTTCAATAGATCGGCATAGATGTTTCCGAGCACGGGATCGCGATCGTCGAGCGGCCGATGGTCCGCCTCGGCGTAAGGGGAGACGCCTTCGTTTTTCTTCGTAAACACGACATCTTTATACCCGACCGTTCTCGCGACCTCGGCGAGTGAGGCGTGCGAGAAAATGGCAATGTGGTCCCATTGCCGTTCGCCAGTATAGATTCCGTCCATCCCGCGGGAAAAATCGGACCTTGTTTTCATCGACCAAATGATGTCAGGCGTATTTACGCGGTGCCAACAGCCAGGTTTCAGCACACGCAGAGATTCTGCCAGAAATCGGAATTGGTTAGTCTGGTCTATATGCTCGATGAAGTCCTCGTTAAAGATGTAATCTACAGAATTATCGGGGATATCCCATCGCATGTCCACGCAAGGAAATATAAAGTAATCTTCGAAATGGTTGAATGAGAATGTAGCGTTGGCGGGGACGAGATCGATATTCAAAAAGCCGAGTCGCGGAACCTCGCCGGCTCCGACGTAGAGTTTGATCGGTTTACCTTCCGCTCTGAGCTGCTCGACACGCTGTCTGAAGCGCATCATCTCCTCGGCGGCGGAGCCATGAATCTTGACGCTGTCAACGCGATCCGGATGCACGAGCGTGAACGATTCCCACGCGTGCGGAGTCAATCTATCGGTTGTGACAGCGGGACTCTCTCTGTCGGCGCACAAATAATGCTCGCCACATCGAAAATAAAATGTTCCGTTATCCTCGATCACATCATAGCCAGACAATGGACCGGTCTTGATGCGCCCGGCGGCTACGTCAGATATGTCCAGCGATAAGAATGATTTTTGGTCGCTGTTGTCGCCAATCGGCAGTTGTTTTATCGCTGATGCTCCATCAGAAGCCAAAAATGTTCTATGCACGCTCAAAATATACATAAATCACCTCCGACCATAGGTGGCGAGGAGTTATACGGCCGGCTATTGAAAAATCAAGCTCGTCCGATGAGTGCAAAGAGCTGATGTCTCAAAATGAGCGCGTACGTTGGGCACATAAATGCGCTTGCAAAAGAAAAAAGGCGCGAGGCTCCTTCGAGCCGCGCGCCCAATCTCGGAGAGGAAGCCCCGATCAGTATTTGCGGATCAGCGGGCCGGGAGGCGCCATCAGCATGGGCGGCGGCGCCATCAGCGCGTAGCGGAAGCCGAGGCGAATATCGTGCGAGGCGAGCCGGAAGGACTGGCGCTCGCCCGCGCAGCCGGCGGCGATGCAGCCGATCACATTGGTCTCGAACTTGCCCATGTCGAGATAGCGGTAGCCGAGCTCGACCTTGAAATTGGGCGTGATGTCATAGGCGAGGCCCGCCATGACGGCCCAAGCGAAATTGGTCTTGGTCGCGTCCTGGGCGATGCCGAAGCCGCCGGCCGGCTGGGCCGAGAGGTCGTAGAGATCGTTCAGCCTATTGACCGCGACGCCGACGCCGCCGCCGACGAAGGGCGTGATCCCGTACCAGGCGCCGAGATCGACATAGCCGTTCGCGAGGAACACCGCCGCGCTGTGCTGCGCGCTGTAGATGTCGTAGCAGCGCAGGCCGCAGGGGAGGCCGAAGATATTGGCGTAGCTCTGCGTCGCGCGATAGTTCGCGGCGGTGCGATACTCGCCGGTCACGTCGACGCGGAACCAATTGTTGAACTGATAGCCGACGCCGGCGCCCGCGAAAGCGCTGTCACCGATCGAATATTGATCGAATTGCGGAGCCGGGACGAGGACGGTCGGGCTGAAGGTCGAGCGAAGCTCGGAAATCTGATTGACGCC
This sequence comes from Methylosinus sp. Ce-a6, assembly GCF_009811655.1. Classification (GTDB taxonomy): domain Bacteria; phylum Pseudomonadota; class Alphaproteobacteria; order Rhizobiales; family Beijerinckiaceae; genus Methylosinus. Next base: position 161,119 of record NZ_BGJX01000007.1, read on the forward strand.
GACGCCCACGTCGCCGCGCAGATACCAGCCGCCGAACTCGGGCGGGGGCGGCTCGACCAAAGGAGGAGGAGGCAGGAGATCGGCGGCGAAAACGCCCGTGCTCACGCCGGAAGCGAGCGCGGCCGCTATGATGAGGGCTCTGGTCATGCCCATTAAATCTTCCCTTCACGATAGAGAACCGCGGCGCGGACCCTTGGCTGGCGCCGATGTGAAGGAAGATTGAGCGAGAACGCTTAAAGCAGAGTTAACCTTACCGGCGATGTACCTAAGCGCGCCGCGCCGGCGAGCAAAGGTCATCCGCGCCATCCTCGACTATTACGCGACCCGCAGTCATCCCGGGGGGCGGTTCACATCGAAGCGGCTCCAACTCGGTCATACGCGAGGCCAGCATTTGCTCGATCGTTCTAGGAGACGGAGGGTGCCCCCAACGTTTATATAAATTGTAGCGACACGGTATATAGATTTCCGAGATATCAGAGGGAACATCTTCGAACATATTACGAAAGCGACCTGCTACAAAAAACGCGTTCGTGCCGGCGCCTGCGTTACAACAGACGAGCATATAAGAGTGCTTTAACAAAAGATCGCTCAAAAGCTGTAGTGATACTCCAAAGTAATCGTTATTGTCCCAAACATGATTCTCATTATATTCTATGCTCCACCTGATTGGCGGTGGAAATTTGGCGTTGTATTCTGCAATTATGACACACGGATTGATTCCAGACCTTAAAATCTCCTGCATGAAATATAAATCGTTCCCGTCCAGGTCGATGGATAAAACATCAATAGATGAAATATCTGCCTTATCCAGTCCGGACTTTATAAGTTGTGCTACGTTTTCTCTTGTGACAAACTCCTTGAAAAATAAAAATACTTCAGGATTGGCCTTGTCGTTGAAAGCCAAATCCTCTCCTCCTATCCAAAACCCCTTCCAGCCAGAGGCAAGAAGAATCAATGTATTATTTTCCAGTCCATTTCCAACGCCTAATTCGACAAATGTCCCACAATCTAAACCAATCCGTCGTAAAATTTCAAGAGTTATTCCATCCTCATCGGATTGCGAGAAGTATTTAGAACCGTATTTGTTAAGTGGGTTTTTGCTTGTAAAGTTCAATCGTTCCATATCCGCGCGCAGAATTATGTCATGCTGAGATTGCAGTGCGCCGAATTGTTTAGTTAGTTCATTTATAACTGGACGAAAACACAGATACTGCATATTTTCAAGAGCACGTTTCAATTTATTAAGCATGGGCTATCCTCTCTAGGCGTATATCGGTGAGCGGCGAGTCGTGAGTGGTGGGTGGCGGCTACTCGCCACTCACGACTCGCCGCTCACCGCACGCCACGCCCTGCTCACCATGCGCCGCTCACCACTCACTCTCGGCGCTCACGCGGCTTCGGCGAAGCGGGAAAGAGCGTTGCAAATGTCGTCGACGACGCTGGCGACGATTTCCGGATCGTCGCCTTCGCCCATCACGCGAATGACCGGCTCCGTGCCCGAGGGGCGGATCACCAGCCGGCCCGAGCCCTCGAGCCGGCGCCGTCCCGCCTCTATCGCCGCGACGACCGGCTCCTGCTTGAGCGCGCGGGCGGCTCCGCGGGCGCGCACATTCTTCAGCACCTGCGGCAGCGGCTCGAAGCAGCGGCACACTTCGCTGACGCGGCGGTCGAGCTTCTTCACCGCCGCCAGCACCTGCATGGCGGTGACGAGCCCGTCGCCGGTCGTGCCGTAATCGGAGAGGATCACATGTCCCGATTGCTCGCCGCCGAGATTGTAGCCGAGCTCGCGCATGCGCTCGATGACATAGCGGTCGCCGACGGCGGTGCGCTCGAGACTCAATCCGAGCCGCTGCAGATGGCGCTCGAAGCCGAGATTGGACATGATGGTCGCGACGACGCCGGGCTTGGCGAGCAGGCCCTCGTCGCGCCAGCTGCGCGCGACCACGGCCATCAGCTGATCGCCGTCGATGATATGGCCGAGCTCGTCGACCATGATGACGCGATCGGCGTCGCCGTCGAGCGCGACGCCCACATCGGCGCGCATCTCGCGCACCTTGTCGCGCAGCGCCTGCGGGGCCGTGGAGCCGAGATCGCGATTGATGTTGAAGCCATCCGGCTGGTCGCCGATGGTGATGACCTCGGCGCCGAGCTCCCACAGCGCCTCCGGCGCGACCTTATAGGCCGCGCCATTGGCGCAATCGAGCACGACGCGCAGGCCTTCGAAGCTCATGTTCCGCGGCAATGTGCGCTTGGCGTATTCGATGTAGCGGGCGCGCACGTCCTCGACGCGCTTGGCGCGGCCGAACTCGTGCGGGCCGGCGAGGCGGCTCGTCAGATCGCGGTCGATGAGCTTCTCGATTTCCGCCTCGGTCTCGTCGGAGAGCTTGAAAGCGTCGGGGCCGAACAGCTTGATGCCATTGTCCTCGTAGAGATTGTGCGAGGCGGAGATCATCACGCCGAGGTCGGCGCGCATCGAGCGCGTGAGCATCGCGACGGCCGGCGTCGGCATGGGGCCGAGCAGCAGAACGTCCATGCCGACGGAGGTGAATCCGGCGACGAGCGCATATTCGATCATATAGCCGGAGAGCCGCGTGTCCTTGCCGATGACGACGCGATGGCGCCGCTCGCTCTCGCGGTTGAAGACGAGGCCGGCCGCTTGGCCGACCTTCAAGGCGAGCTCGGGCGTGATCTTCTGATTGGCGCGTCCGCGAATGCCGTCGGTGCCGAAATAGCTGCGCGTCATTGCTTGTCGTTCTCCGAGAAACGGCGAGGGCGGCGACGCCTCGAAGGCGCGAAAGCCGCCGCCGCGCTAAGTCGAACTCGAGATTGTGGACGTTTTCGGACGGGGGGCCGTCCCTTTCCGCGTCATAGGAAAAGCGTATGAACAAATATCGCCGTTCATACTGACCGCTTCCATCGCATTTCGCGCCTTGTGGTTAACGCGTATGCCCGAGCGTGGCCGAAACTCCCGCTTTCCGCGGCTTCGCCCCGCCTGCGGACGAGGCTATGCTCCTGCGCAATGGTAACATGATCCGGGGGGCTCGATGAAGGTCGTCATTTATCACAATCCCGCCTGCGGCACGTCTCGCAAGGTGCTGGCGCGGCTGAAGGAGGCCGGGCTCGAGCCAGAGGTGGTGCAATATCTGAAGACGCCGCCGGACCGAAAGACCTTGAAGGCGCTGCTGAAGCAGATGGGCAAGGGCGTGCGCGAGATTCTGCGCAAGCGTGGGACGCCCTATGAGGAGCTCGGCCTCGACGCTCCTTCGGTGAAAGACGAGGCGATCTTCGACGCGATCGAGAAGCATCCGATCCTGATCGAGCGGCCGATCGTCGTCGTGGGCGAGAAGGCCGCGCTGTGCCGCCCGCCGGAGGCCGTCGAGGCGCTGCTCGGATGAGCGCTCCCCTCGGCGCGACGACGATTCCCGCTTATGTCGGCGCGGCTTTCGCCGAGATATGCGGCTGCTTCGCTTTCTGGGCGTGGCTGAGGCTCGGCAAGTCGCCGCTGTGGCTGGCGCCGGGCGCGGCCTCGCTTTTTCTCTTCGCTTATCTTCTGACGCGCGTCGAGACAGAGGCGGCGGGCCGCGCCTACGCCGCCTATGGCGGCGTCTATATCGCCGCTTCGCTCGTCTGGCTCTGGGCGGCCGAAGGCGTTCGGCCGGATCGATGGGATCTGGGGGGCGCGGCGGTCTGCCTCGCCGGCGCGGCGGTCATATTTTTCGGTCCGCGCGGCTAGGTTTTTTCGACATGACGCGGCGCACGACGGAGGCTGCGTCGGGCGTTTCGAGCATATCGAGAACGGCGCAGCTCGTCGGCGCTCCGTCTGCGCATTGCGCGATCGTCCGCGAGAGAATGGCCTCGAGCCGCATGAGATTGGCGATCTTGTCGCGGACGCTCCCGAGATGTGCGGCGGCGATGTCGCGAACTTGCGCGCAGGACGTTCCGCCGGGTCGCGCGAGGCCGAGCAGCGTCCGGATTTCGTCGAGCGTGAAGCCCAGCTCCCGGGCGTGGCGGATGAACGCCAGCGTCCGCCTGTGGCCCGCGTCGTAAATTCTCCGACCGCCGTGCGAGCGCGGCGGCGCCGGCAGCATCTCGATCTTCTCGTAGTAGCGAATGGTTTCGACATGCACGCCGGTCAGGCGCGACAGCTCGCCGATCGATATGTCCTCGCTGCGCGCATCCGGGACGGCGGCCATCGCAAATTGTCCTTGCTCCTGTAGTCGCTACAGGATGCAACATCTTCCCATGCCGATCAATGAGAACCTCTCGCCTTCCGCCTATTGCCGCTCCGAGCCGGTCGGGAAGGCCGCGCCGGCCGAGGCGTCTTCTTCCGCGCAGCGCCTGCTCGCGGCGGGCGGCCTTCTCGGCGCGCTGGCCGCGTCGTCATGCTGCGTTCTGCCGCTGGCGCTGTTCAGCTTCGGCGTCGGCGGGGCATGGATCGGCCAGCTGACGCGTCTCGCGCCGTACCAGCCCTATTTCGTCGCGTTCACGGCGGCTTGTCTCGCCTTAGGGCTGTGGTCGGCCTGGCGCTCGCGTCGGGACGCCTGTGGGACTGGAGCGGCTTGCGCGACTGTGCCGACGAACCGGCTCGTCGTCATCGGCTTCGTCCTCTCCGCCGCGCTCGTCGCCGTCGCGCTCGCGGCCGACCTCGTCATCCCGCTTCTCTTCGAATGAGGTTCTCGCATGACCCGTCCGCTCATCGTCGTCGTTCTCGCCGCCAGCCTCCTGTTGGCGGGATGCGGCTGCTGAAGTCTCGAGGTGGAAAATGCCGAAGCTTTTTCGCGCGGCCGTGACGGCCATCGCTTTCACCGCAATGCCGGCCGCTTTCGCGGCGGAGAAGACGGTGACATTCGCCGTGGCGAACATGTCCTGCAAGGCGTGTCCGGTCATCGTAAAACGCAGCCTCGAGGGCGTGCCCGGCGTCGTCGCTGTCGTCGTGTCCTATGAGCAGAAGGCGGCGGTCGTGACCTATGACGATGCGAAGACCGATCCACGCTCTCTGGCGGCCGCTTCGGCCGACGCCGGCTATCCGGCGACGCCGAGGAACTGAGAGATTCATGGAATGAAGCTCACATCGACAATCACCTGTCCGCATTGCGGACATAGGGCTCTGGAGACCATGCCGGCCGACGCCTGCCAATTTTTCTACGAATGCAGGGGCTGTGGCGTATTGCTGCGGCCAAAAGCTGGCGATTGCTGCGTTTTCTGCTCCTATGGCGATCATCCGTGCCCGCCCGTCCAGGAAGCTCGGGCGAAGGACCCGGCGGCGACGCCTTGCTGCGGCGTTCGGGAGTAGCGCGAAAGAGAAAGGCGCGCCTTTCGTGAAAAAAAGCCCGGCTCATCGCCGGGCTTATTTTTGTTTGTCCGTCGCTCGTCGCTCAGACGGGATGCGGCTCGAGGCCGCCCGCGTCGGGCTCGGGCGAGGGGCGCGTGCGGCCGGTGGACGGCACCGGCGAGGGGCGCGTCGGCGGCGGCGTCGGCGGAACGTCCTCGCGCACCGGGCGCTTGCCCTGCAGCAGGCCGATCAGCTCCTCGCCGGTCAGCGTCTCGAACTCGAGCAGGCCGTTCGCCAGAGTGTCGA
>NZ_BGJX01000008.1 GCF_009811655.1 Methylosinus sp. Ce-a6
TTCCTCTTCGCCCGCCGACCCATCGCGCTCCTCGACGAGCCGCCGCCCAAATACCTCGTCCCGAGCCGATGGAAATCCCCAGACCAGCTGGAACTCCACTATGCCTGATTTTCCCCGGACAGCCGTGCGCGCAGCGGGGGAGGGTGAGGGAGGGGGCCTCGGGACTTCGGTTCGAGACCACTAGGCTTTTGTTTCGACGCGTTTTTAGCCGAACCGGCGTCCACTTCGGCTGGAAACGCTCTATTTTTGCGGCAGCGTCAGCACGCCCGCCGCGCCGGTCTCGGCGCCGACGAGAAGCCGCGTTCCCTTCGCGTCCCAGAGAAGCGCGGAAATGCGCGCGGGGGCGCCTTCGTCCGGGCGGCGCACCAGAAGCTCGGCGGCGTCGGTCAGGCGGCAGAGCAGAACCATGCCGTCCTCATAGCCGATCGCGACGGCGAGCGCGCTCGGATGAAAAGCGACGCGCGTCACCTTCACCTCCGCCCGCACGCCGCATTCGCGCGGCGCCTCGCCCATCGGCCCGTCCTTGGATTGAAACGGCCACACCACGCAGGCGTCGGCGCCCGATGTGGCGAGCCATTTGCCGTCATGGGACCAGGAGAGCGAGCGCGTCTTCGCCGGATAGCCGGCCATGCGCATATTCTTGCCGTCCGCCACGCGCCAGCCGTGCAGCATGTTCTCCTGCATGGAGGTGAGCACGAATTTGCCGTCCGGCGAGACGGTGGCGTCGAGATGCGAGCCCTTCCACTCCAGAAACTCGGGCGCGCCGGCGTTGGGAAACCACAACGAGACGCCGTTGTAATGGGCGATGGCGAGCCGATAGCCCTTCGGGAAAAAAGCGATTCCGCGCGAGCTCGACGGCAGCGGCAGCGTCTTGGCCTCGCCCTTCGGCGGACGCGCGCGCAGCTCGCGCCCGGCCGACCAGGCGAGCGTTCCATCCGCGCGGGCGGCGACGGCGTCGATCCATTTGCCTTTCTCATCGGCGACGATCTGGCGTCCGGAAAGATCGGAGGCGACGACGAGCCCATCGTCGCCGCCGGTGACGAGCCGCCGTCCGTCGCTCGCCGCGACCAATATCGCGCCTTCCGGATGCGCGACCGAATGGCGGAGCACGCCCTCCTCGCCGAAAAAGGCGAGCCGCCCGTCGGCGAGCGCGAGGACCGGCGCATCGCCCAGAAAGGCGGCGGCGACGACCTCGGCGCCGGCGTCGAAGGGCGTGAAAGCGGAGGTGAGGGAAGCGGGAGCGCCAAAGGTCACGGTTATGGTCGCCTCGGGGAGGATAGGCCGCGCCGGCGCGGCCTATCCTCTATAGCGGATTTGCGCCGCGATGGCGCCCGTTATCTCGCGCGAAGGCGAGCTCCGAGAGACGCAGACGCCGCCCGGACGGCGGTGGCGCCGTTTTTTCATGCCCGCTCGCGTTCCGAACGGGGATGGACGAACCCGATGCAGCGCAAGCCCGACAGCGACGACTACCTTGCTCTTTTCGGCCGCTACAAGGAGGATTTCGGGGACGTCTATATGGACCCCGAAGACGAACGGTTCCGGCTGCTTTTCGATCAGATCTGCCGCATGCTCACGCAGCCCTCTTCTTTCAATCTCAGCCTGCCCGAGCAGTTCCGAACGACCGCCTCCCGCTATCTCGAAGGCGACCCACACACGGTCGCCCATATGAAGACCATCGAGAACCGCCATTTCATGCTGAGCGACCTTTTCGACTACATCCATCTCGTCAAGACGATGGGCGGCTCCTGGGATCAGCGCGGGCGGTAATCCAGCGCGAGCGCCGCGTCGGTCCGATGGACTCACGCAGCCGAGACCGCAGGCTGCGCCGCGGCGTCGCACGCGAGAAAGGCCGCGAGCGGCATCGGCCGGCCGAACAGAAAGCCTTGCAGGCGCTGGCAGCCGGCGAGGCCGAGCACATAGGCCTGCTCTTTGGTCTCCACGCCCTCGGCGGTCACCGCCATGTCGAGCGCATTCGCGATATTGATCGCGCCGGCGACGAGAACGCCGGCCGTCTTGTCGGTCGTCACCCGATCGACGAGAGACTTGTCGAGCTTGATGCGGTCGAAGCCATATTTCTGCAGATAGGCGATGCTGGTGTAGCCGGCTCCGAAATCGTCCAGCGCGACCGCGACGCCGAGCGTCTTCAGGAAGGAGATCACGCCCGAGGCTCGCTGCGGGTGATCGATCAGATAGCCCTCGGTCACCTCGAGCTCCAGGCGCGCGGCGGGAAAGCCCGTCTCCGCCAAAATCTTCGAGACGGTGAGCTCGAAATTGGGATCGCGGAACTGGGCCGGCGATACGTTGACCGAGACCTTCACATGGTCGACGCTCAGAAAATCCTCGCAGGCGCGCCGCAGCGCGAACAGGCCGAGCTGGCTGATGAGCCCGCTCGTCTCCGCGACGGGGACGAATTGGTCGGGCGGCAGCTCGCCCTCCGGCCGGCGTGGCCAACGCAGCAGAGCCTCGGCGGCGACGATGCGATTTTCGACCGCATCGACGATCGGCTGATAGACGAGGTCGAACTCGTCCTCGCGCAGCCCGCGGCGCAGCTGATCCTCGATCTCCTGCCGCCTCTGCCGCTCGATGTCGAGATCGCGCGAATAGATCCTCACCCCGGATTTGCCGTTGGCCTTCACGTGATACATGGCTATGTCGGCGCGGCGAAACAGCTCCTGCGCGTCGCGCGCGTCCGGCCCGGCGCAGGCGACGCCGACGCTCGCCCCGACCTGCACTAAGCGATCGCCGATGCGGATCGGCCGCGCCAGCGCCGCGACCGCGCCCGCCGCGAAGCTCTTGGCGTCGCGCTCCGCCTCGCTGGCCGAGATCACCGCCGCGAATTCGTCGCCGCCGACACGCGCGAGCATCGCGCCTTTCGGCAGGGCGCGCGCGAATTGCCTCGCGACGATATCGATGAGCCGGTCGCCCGTCGCATGGCCGTAAGTGTCGTTGACGTCCTTGAACCCGTCGAGATCGATATAGACCACGGCGATGGGAAGCGCGTCGGCGTCCTGGCTGCACGCGGCGAGCCGCGTCATCAAGGCGCGGCGATTGGGAAGGCCGCTCAGGCTGTCGACATTGGCGAGCCGCGAATTCTCGTCGCTCAAGCGCTGCGTCTCCGCCTGCTTCTCGAGGAGCGAGCGGCGCGAGGCCACGAGATGGGCGAAGTCGCGATAATAGATCATCAGAATCGCGATCATGCCCATGGCGGCGAGCGCCAGATTGACCGCCGCCGCGCGAAAATGCCCGTCGTCGGCGAAAAAGAAGAACAGGCTGAAAGGCGCGACGCCGCCGAGGGTCACGTTGAGCGCCGCCGAGCGAAGACGCATCAGGCAGAAATTGCAGCTGATCGTCGTCAGCGCGAGGAAGAACACGATCTGCGCCTTCGCATAGGCGTCGCCGTCCCCGTAGGAATAGAGCGTCAACCCCCAGGCGGTGAAGGCCACGGCGATGAAGAAGGCGAGCCTGTTGGTCTGCTGCATGTGCCGAATGGCGACGTTGTCCGGCACGGGCGCGCGCCCGATCCGCCACCAGGCGATTCCGCGCGCCAGACAGAGCAGGCAGAGCGCGCTCGGCGCATAGATCGAGAGCCAGTGATGACCGAACTTCGCGAAAGTGAACATCACCGCGAGAGCATTGATCGCCAGAATGCAATAGAGAAGCGGAATTTGCCGCGCGAAGGCCTGGAGCTGCGCGCGGACGAGCTCCATGTCGTCCGTCGGAACGCTCAGCAAGGAATAAAGTCTTCGAAAGAGATACGGCAGCCTATGCGTCAAGACGAACGACCTTTCGGGCGCCTCCGCGCGAGCGAAGAGAAGGAAGGCGGCGGACGCCGCGCGAAGCGATCACCCGGAAGCCGTATCAGCGACGGAAAACGAGAAACGGCCGCGCGGAGAGCATCGGAAAAATCCGTAGAGAACTGGTTAAAGCGCGGCCCGGCGGCGCCGCGGCCTCGCGACGCAGCGCCCGAGGCAAAGGCTCGCACGAGCGCCTGCACGAGCGGAGAGCTGGACGAGATACGAAACGGACCAATGTCATGAATGGCGGCGGGCGCCCTCGTCGATGCGCCGCCGCCGAGCAACCGCCGAAAAAATTCCGAGGAGCGAAGCATGAGCACGAGCAGCGTATCCGGCGATCCGTGTCGCGGCGGCGGCCCGTTCGACATAGACAGGCTCGCCGCCAAGAACGCCGTCCTCGCCCATAATTGGTGGGCCATCGCCCTGCGCGGCCTCGCCGCGATCATCTTCGGATTCATCGCCGTGCTCATGCCCGGCGTGGCGATCCTGTCGCTGACGCTGGTCTTCGCGATCTTCGCGGCCGTCGACGGCATAGCGACGATCCTCGCCGCCCTGCGCGCCGCGCGCCAGGGCGAAGCCTGGCTGTTCCTCTTCCTCGCGGGGCTGGTGAAGATCGCCGCGGGCGCCTTCGCCGCCTTCTGGCCGGGCATCACCGCCCTCGTCTTCGTGATGGTGTTCGGCGTCGGCGAGGTCATCGGCGGCGGCCTCACCTTCGGCTCGGCGCTGGACCTCAAGGAGGATCACGGCCGCTGGTGGCTGGCCCTCGGCGGCCTGCTCGCGGTGGCGTTCGGCCTGTTCCTGCTGCTGACTCCGGTCATCGGCGCGGTGGTGCTGAGCTGGTGGCTCGGCATCTACGCCATAGCGCTCGGCATAGTGGAGCTCGTTCTGGCCTTCCGCCTGCACGCCCGCCATGTCGAGCATCCGCCGCTGGCGCATCCGCAGGGCGCGTGAGCGCGGCGACGAAAAACGGGGCGCCCGCCAGCCCGCGGGCGCCCCTCGCCCCCTTCCCGCCCCCGCGGAAAACTCCCAAATCTCAGTCGATCGAGGAAATCTTGATCGGCGCGTCGGTGTCGGCGTGAACGACCTTGAGGCCCGCCTTGGCGACCGCCGCCTCATCGGCGTACCAGGTCGACTCATGGTCGAGCCCGCCATATTTATTGAAGACCATCACATATTTGGCCTTCAAATCCACCTCGCAGCGCAGCCCTTTGCCGGGCCTGTCGATGGGCCGCATCTTGCCGTCCCAATCGATGAAATAGCCCCCGGTCGCCTCGGACATTTCCTGTTCCCTTTCGGACATTGGTCTCCGTGACCGCGAGGAAGCAGGTTTCGGGCCAGGAGCAGCGCCTTACTTCGAGAGCGCCTCAATTTGCTTCTGGACGATCTCTGCAGCAGTTTTCATCCAGGCGGCCTCGGCGACCTTGCTCGGAACTGCACCCAACGAGGCAGTCGCAGCCAGAGCAACGGCTAGCAAGGCTCCGACGACAACCTTCGAAGCAGCTGACGACAGCCCGTCTACAGTCTTGGTCGTCGTCTGCTCAAGGAAATCCAATCCGTGCTGGTAAACGCGAGCGACAAGATTTTCTACGGTTCTAAGCGTAGCAAACGCAGCCTTCCGGGAAGACTGACCTGGGTTCGCTATCAAGCTGCCAAGCATAAGCAGCGTTTTCGGAATTTCTTCGTCCGCTATTTCGGGGTACAGTGTTATTCGTTCTATAATCGCTTTGGCTGCATCGCTAATATGTTTGATGTCGCTCGGATCTAGTTCAACATCCAACGCATTCTGGGAGAAACGACGCCACTCATCAAATTGAGCGACGTACATCCCGACTCCTGCTATATGCCCATCGATCGCGCCAAGCAATGCGTCCGGTAACTCCGATGCGGCACTCTTACAAACCTTGTCGACGCTGATGTTAATTATCCCCAACTCGATGATATTATCGTAGCGCGATAATCCATTTTGCAGTCTCTTTATACCATCAATAATACGGCGATCACAGTTTGAGCTTTCCAAAGCCTCGATAATACCAATACCCTGCTCCAATAGAGCATTGCGCGCATTTTTCACGTTATTGATATCAGCACTACTCGGATTAACGGCACGATGAGCAACAACAAGCTTACTGTCTTTAATATCAAAACTGATAGGTGCAAGTTTCTGCTCAGGCAACGTGTTACGCAACGCCGTAATAGTTGTAGAATATCCCGGAATTTCACTATCTTCTTCCTGATCATGACGATAAGTTACAATTTTCTCCAAATGGTCGATAAGAAAATCGATTCCATTTATGATCAGAACCGGACCATCACGCAGCTCCGGAAGCAACGGAAGCTGAGGCCCCCTATTGAAAAGCCTATCATCCAGAAAGCCGTCGCGCTCGAATTCGTTTTTAATTTGAATTAAACCTTCTTTCAAAGATTCAAAAATAGCAATCGGCACACTTTCATGACGCCGCCTCGCAAATGTAATATCGATTCTATGCCCTTCTATTTTAAGAATCGCAGATTTTAGACGTTCAATATATTTGTCTGTCCCTCTCGACCGTCGGACGCGCTCTTCAATAGAGCGCCTAATTGCAAGAAGCGTATTGTATATACTGCTAAGCTCTTTCTCAACATCTACATCATGATTTTCGGACGGCATAATTTCCTCTCAGCTACTAATCAGCTTTGCTCTTACCGGCGAATCACCCCCGCGGTTGTCGCTGTTTGACGAAAGCACTCTTGTTTAAATCATATCTTCGAACAAAAAATTAGCAACAGGTCGACCTCAGCATCGTACCTGTTGCAGCCAATCACTCCTTTCCCTACCTTCCCCCCATGACCCTCTCCCCCGCCCTGTCCATAACCCGCGATCTCCTTCGCTGCCCCTCCGTCACACCGGCCGACGCCGGCGCGCTCGGCGTGCTCGAGCAGCGCCTGAAGGAGGCCGGCTTCGCCACGCATCGGCTCGTCTTCCGCGAGGAAGGCACGCCGGACATCGACAATCTCTTCGCCAAGATCGGAACGGGCCGGCCGCATCTCGTCTTCGCCGGACATACGGATGTGGTGCCGAGCGGCGATCCGTCTCGCTGGCGCTTCGATCCCTTTTCCGGCGAGATCGCCGACGGCAAGATTTTCGGCCGCGGCGCCTCCGATATGAAAGGCGGCATCGCCGCCTTCGCGGCCGCCGCGATCGATTATGTGACGGAGCATGGCGTCCCGCAGGGCGCCATCTCCTTCCTCATCACCGGCGATGAGGAAGGCCCCGCCGTCAATGGCACGGTGAAAATGCTCGACTGGGCCAAGGCCAATGGCGAAACCTTCGACCATTGCATCGTCGGCGAGCCGACCAATGTCGAGGAGCTCGGCGACACGATCAAGATCGGACGGCGCGGCTCGCTCAATGGTCGGCTCGCCGTGCGCGGCAAGCAGGGCCATTCGGCACATCCGCATCGCGCCGAAAATCCCTCGCCGGCGGTCGCGCGCATCGTCACCGCTCTGTCGACGCATGTGTTCGACGAGGGGACGGAGCATTTCGACCGCTCCAATCTCGAAGTGACCTCGATCGACATCGGCAATCAGGCGGCCAATGTCATTCCGGGCGAAGCGCGCGCGCGCTTCAACATTCGCTTCAACAATCGATGGACGCTGGAGACGCTGCAGGCGGAAATCCGCCGCGTCATCGAAACGGCCGCCGCCGGCGCGAAAGTGGAGGTGGAGTTTCTGCCCTGCAATTCGCTGCCCTTCCTCACCGCGCCGGGCGATTTCAGCGCGCTGGTCGCGGGCGCGATCGAGGCGGTGACGGGACGCCGTCCGGGCCTTTCGACGAGCGGCGGCACGTCGGATGCGCGTTTCATCACGCGCGATTGTCCAGTGCTGGAGTTCGGGCTCGTCAACGAGTCGATCCATGCGGTGGACGAGCACGCGCGCGTCGAGCATGTCGACGGGCTGACGGCGATCTACAAGCGCATCATCGAGACATATTTCGCGCGGTGAGGCCTCTTCTTCCCCGAAGCAAAAAAGGTTCGCGCTCCCTTCTCCCGCAGCGCGGGAGAAGGTGGCCCGACGAAGTCGGGTCGGATGAGGGCCGCCGCGGTTCGCAGCGCTTTAATTGCGAATAATACCGTGGCGGGAAGGGCCCTCATCCGACCTCGCTTCGCGAGGCCACCTTCTGCCACGAGTGGGAGAAGGATCGCGCCTTTACTCCGCCAAGGCCTGCGACGCCGGCACGGCGAGCCTCCACTCGAAACCGTCGGGCGGAAAGCCGATCGTCGCCTCCCCGCCGAGCGCCTGCGCGACGAGTCGCTTGATGACCTTGTGGCCGAAGCCTTCGCGGGGCGACTTCGGCGCCGCCGGGCCGCCGAACTCGCGCCATTCCACCACGAAACGCCCGTCCTCGACGCGCCAATGCAATTCGATGCGCCCGTCTGGATGCGCCAGAGAGCCATGCGTCAGCGCATTCACCGACAATTCGTGCAGAGCGAGGCCGATGTTCTGCGCGGCCTCCGGCTTCAGCATCAGATCGGGGCCGCCGGCGCGCGTCTGCTCCTCGACGCAGCCGGCGTCGAGACAATAGGACATTTGCGCGCGAACGAGCTCCGCCATGGAAGCGCCGCGCCAGTCCTGCGACACCAGGAGATCATGCGCCATGGAGAGCGCCTGCAGGCGCGCGGCGAATTTGCGCTGGAAATCGGCGAGCGATGGCGCGTCCGCCGCCGTCTGCCGCGCCATCGCCTGCACGACGGCGAGAAGATTCTTGGAGCGATGCACGAGCTCGCGCAGCAACACATCGACATGCTGCTCGCGCCGCTTGCGCTCGGTGATGTCGCGCGCCGTGCCGATGATGCGCGCCGCGCGCCCCGCTTCGAAAAAGGTGCGGCCGCGCACCGCGATCCAGCGCTCCACGCCGTCGGTCTGGCCGATGACGCGATATTCCGCCTCGTAATCGCCGAGCCGGCCGCGGTCGAGCGCGGCCTGAACCGCCTCGGACGTATGGGCCTTGCCGTCCGGATGCAGCGCATTGCGGAAAATCTCGAAGCTGCCGGGCGCGTCGTCCGGCAGCGCCCAGAGCGCGCGCACGCGCGCGTCGAGATGCACCTCGCCGGTGACGAGATCCCAATCCCAGATTCCGGTGAGGCTGGCGTCGAGCGCCATGCGCATTCGCTCGAGCGCGAGCGTTTCGTCGCGATCGATCGGCCGCTGCGGCGCGGACGCCTCGCTCATGCTGCTGTCGATTTCCGCCAAGACCGACCTCTCGACGCCCTCGGCCCGCTTCGAGTTGCGGAGAGCATAGCCGAACCTTCATGGGCAGGCGAGGGCCTTCCGCCATCGCGCGCGAAGTGGAGCAATCGCGAGCCGAAAGGCTCTTGGATCGCTTCGTCGCTTCCCTCCATGCAATGGCGGGAGCGCAGAAAAAACGCGTCGACCGGCGTCGCGGTTCCGCCCGTCACACGTCCAATTCCGTGGCGAAGGCGGCGCGCTCCTGGATGAAGGCGAAACGCGCCTCGGGCTTTGCGCCCATCAGCCGCTCGACACAATCGGCGGTCTCCTCGCGCTCCTCGCCGGCGATCACGACCTTGAGCAGCGTGCGCTTCTTGGCGTCCATCGTCGTTTCCTTGAGCTGAGCCGGCATCATCTCGCCGAGGCCTTTGAAGCGGCTCGTCTCGATCTTGCCCTTGCCGGTCAGCGCTTTCTTCACGAGCTCGTCGCGATGCGCGTCGTCGCGCGCATAGACCGTCTTGGCGCCTTGCGTCAGCTTGTAGAGCGGCGGCACGGCGAGATAGAGATGGCCGCCATCGATGAGCCTCGGCATCTGCCGGAAGAAGAAGGTGATGAGCAGCGACGCGATATGCGCGCCGTCGACGTCGGCGTCGGTCATCACGATGATCTTGTCGTAGCGCAAATCCTCGTCGCGATAATGCGCGCCGACGCCGCAGCCGAGCGCCTGCACGAGATCGGCGAGCTGCTGATTGGCGGCGAGCTTTTCTCTGCCGGCCGAGGCGACATTGAGAATCTTGCCGCGGAGCGGCAAGACGGCCTGGCTGGCGCGGTCGCGCGCGGCCTTGGCCGAGCCGCCGGCCGAATCGCCCTCGACGATGAACAGCTCCGAGCCTTGCGCCGACGTGTTGGTGCAATCGGCGAGCTTGCCTGGCAGGCGCAATTTGCGCGTCGGCGATTTCCTCGCCTGCTCCTTCTCGGCGCGCCGGCGCAGCCGCTCCTCGGCGCGCTCCACGGCGAAATCGAGCAGCTTGCCCGCCTGCGAGGGCGCGCCGGCGAGCCAATGGTCGAAGGCGTCGCGCACCGCGCCCTCGACGAGGCGCGAAGCCTCGACATTCATCAGCCGCGTCTTGTTCTGGCCCTGGAACTCCGGCTCGCGGATGAAGACGGAGATCATCGCCGCCGACTGGCCCATCAAATCCTCGGCGGTCACTTGCGCGGCGCGCTTGGCCTGGCCGATGCGCTCGGCGTGATCCTTCAAGCCGCGCAGCAATGCGAGACGGAAGCCCGCCTCATGCGTGCCGCCGTCCGGCGTCGGAATGGTGTTGCAATAGGAGTGCGAAAAGCCGTCCTCATTGGCGAACCAGGCGATCGCCCATTCGAGCGAGCCATGGCCGCCGTCACGCTGCACCTTGCCGACGAAGGGCTGATCGGCGACGAGCTCCTTGCCCTCGGTCTCGCGGGCGAGATAGTCGCGCAATCCGCCGGGAAAGCGCAGCACGGCCTCGGCCGGAACGTCGGAGCCCGGCTCGATGAGCGCTGGAGCGCAGCGCCAGCGGATTTCGACGCCGCCGAAGAGATAGGCCTTGGAGCGCGCCATGCGGAAGAGCCGCGCGGGGCGCCAATGCGTCGCCGGCCCGAATATCTCGCCGTCCGGCTTGAAGCGCACCTTGGTGCCGCGCCGATTGGCGATACGGCCCAATTGCTCGAGCTTTCCCTGCGGCAGCCCGCGCGAGAAGACCATGCGGTAGAGCTGCTGGCCGGTCGCGACCTCGACCTCGAGCCGCTCGGCCAGCGCATTGACCACGGACACGCCGACGCCATGCAGGCCGCCGGAGGTCTGATAGGCGCCCGAATCGAATTTGCCGCCGGCGTGCAGCATGGTCATGACCACTTCCAGCGCCGACTTCTTGGGGAATTTCGGATGCGGGCCGACCGGAATGCCGCGGCCATTGTCGACGACCGTTAGCCAGCCGTCGGGCTCGAGCGTGACCTCGATGAAGCTGGCGTGGCCGGCGACGGCCTCGTCCATGGCGTTGTCCAGCACCTCGGCGAAGAGGTGGTGCATGGCGGCCTCGTCCTTGCCGCCGATATACATGCCCGGCCGCCGCCGGACCGGCTCCAGCCCCTCGAGCACCTCGATGGAGGCGGCGTCATACTCGGCCGGCGCCTTTTGCGCCCGCACGGGAGGAGCGGCGGCGGGGCCCTTGCGCGGGGCGCCGCCGAAGAGATCGTCGGATTTGGCCATGACGGGGATTTTAGCGATTCGGGAGGGCGAGCGCGAGGGGGAGTGAAGTGCGCCCAAATACCCTGTTGGCTACCGATAAGACGCCTTCGACTGGTGGATCGCATAGTCTTTCAAGCCACATTCGCTCATAAAATAAACAATATTTCCTATTCCATTAATATTTTTTGGGCCTACCCACACCTCTTGAATTAAAGGCGCATTGTCTAGGTGAGGTATCGGAATATCAACGTAAGCGATTATTGCACCATCTTGCACGCGATATCCAACTTGCTCCCCGTTAACTTCTTTTCCAAGGGCTTCGCCTCCTGCGTCAACGAGGCGTGGTCGATCACCGTCTACACATACATCAAGCATATGAAGAGATCGGACCTCCTTTTCCTCGCGAAAGGCAGAATTCTTGAAACCGACTTTCCATGCACCTATCAACTGGCAGTCGGTTCGGAACTGGGAGCCGAAATCATTTCCGCTTTCTAAATTCCGTATATGTGCAGCAAGAAGCGCTGTCTTCATCTCTTCAATTTGAATCTTTTGATCATATTCGACCTCAAGCAACGTCACAGGCATAGAGTTCAGGGCGACGCCGTTGAAACCCAGAGCAAACCCTCTACCGTCGTCAGCGTAGGCTCTCCACTGGCTTAGTACGTCTGGATCCTTCGAAAAGCACGAGATGACAGGGTACAACAAGAGCTGTAGTGGCGCAATAATTTCATCTACCTTTTGAAAAAATGCCTCGTTCAGCGAGGGAAATTTCTTCTGGAGCAATTCATCATTCAAGATATTGGTGACGGCAAGCTCAAATACGCGGTAGCCCCACCGTTCCTCTTGATAGTCATTCATCATATTGATATCGCTGAAACGGATTTTCTTATTCATGCAAATGGCATAAAATGTCTCTACAGAACAGTAGTGGTAAAATACTTCTTCCGGCTTTGGCGCATATACTCGACTGACCAACATCTCAGCTTGACCACATTGCTAGTTCAAAAACAACTTCACCGCTATCGCCACCTGAAACGCCAGCACGAACTCCATCATCCATTTGATGGCGAGTAGCTCGCCCTTCAGCGACGCCACATCGTGGTCGCGCTTGCTCAGCCCGGCCGCGGCCTTCAAAGCCTCGTCCTCGGGGATGTCGCGGAAGGCTTCGAACGCTTCCGCATAGTGGAAGAACTAGCACGGAATCGGGCTCCGACAAAGAGAGCGCAGCCTGCACGCCGAATGAACCCCCGCCTGAACCGCGTCTCACCCCACGCGCGGCCGCCTGATCCAGCAATTGATCGAGAACCGGCCATCGGCAAAGCGCGCGCTGGCGCAGCGCGTCGGCAAGACCTCGTGAAATAGAGCGGAGGGAAAAGCGACGAGGCGGTCGCAGAGCGGCTCGATGTCCGAACATCCGGCCCCCTGCGGCGGCGCGTGGAGCCGCAGCTCGCCGCCCTCGAAACGCTTCGGCAGCGCATGAAAATAATAGACGAGCGTGAGCGCCCGCACGCTGTCATGCCCATCCGGTCGCGGCGGCGCGTCGGCGTGACGCTTGAAAAAGCCGCCGTCGCCATAGCAGACCATCTCGATCTCTTTTTTCGCCTGCGGGAGCGGCCCGGTCGCCAATTCGCGCGTCAGCCGCTCGAGGATCGCGTCGACGGAGGCGGAAAACGCCGCGCGCAACGGACCGAGATCGAGGAGATGCAGAGAATCGCGCACCGATGTGTCGACGCGCGCGTCGCGCTTGCTCGTATAGAAACGCGACGCGCAAAATTCGTCCTGCCTGGCGAGCGCCCATTCCAAGAGCTCGCGCGCCCGCGCCTCGCCGAGAAAGCCATCGATCACGACAAGCGCAGGCGAGGCGGCGGACATGGGCGCATCCATTGCGGCGAGAACAGCCTCGCCCGCGCATCATCGCGATCGATCGAAGGCGCGAGCGAGCCGCCGCGATAGAGCACAGAAACGCGCCGCGAGGAAGCGCCGCCGCGCGTCAGCCATGCGTCGCCGCAAAGCGCGCCTTTCGCTCGGCAAAGCGCGGCGCGACGAATGCGATGAGCTCCTCGCCCGCCGTCTCCGGACGGCCGCAATCAAAAGGCGGCGCCGGCGCATATTCGATCGCCAATTGAATGGCGCGCGCGACTTGCTCGCCGGCGATATCGGCGGCGACCGTCAATGCGAAATCGATTCCCGCGGTCACGCCGCCGCCGGTGATGACGCGTCCGTCGCGCGCGACGCGCGCAGCGTCGGGCTCGGCGCCGAACAAAGGCAGAAGATCGCGCCAGGCCCAATGGCAGGCGGCGCGCTTGCCGCGCAACAGGCCCGCGGCGCCGAGCAGCAGCGAGCCGTTGCAGACCGAGGTCACATAGCGCGCGCCTTGCGCGAGCCTCGCGATCTGCCCAAGAAATTCGCGATCGATCGAAGCCGCCTCGACGCCGGGCCCGCCGGGAACGCAGAGAAGATCGCAGCGCTCCACCGAGGCGAGCGCGCGCGTCGAGCCGAATTCGAGCCCTGTATCGGATGTCACCGCGCCGCCCTCGCGCGAGGCGACGACGACCTCCGCGCGGGGCAGGCGCGCCAGCACTTCGAAGGGGCCGGTGAAATCGAGTTGCGTGAGCCGCGGAAAAATCGCGAAGACGATGCGGAATGTCTGGTCGGGCATCATGAGCCTCCCTTGTTGACGAGGAGAGAATGGCGCCGCTAGGCTCTGTCTGAAATGACAAGTTTCCGGCTTTTTCGGACAAACGCATGAGCCCGCGCATCATCGCTCTGCTGATCTTCGACGACTTTCAGATTCTGGACGCGGCCGGGCCGATCGCCGCCTTCGAGATCGCCGCGCGCATCGCCCCCGGCGCCTATGCGGTGAGGACGATCGCCGCCGCGCCGGGCCTCGTGCGCTCCTCCTCGGGCGTCGCCATCGCCGCCGCGGGCTTCGCCTCGGCGCGGCGCTGCGACACGCTGCTCGTCGCCGGGGGACTCGGCGCGCGCGCCGCCGCCACGGATGCGGCGACGCTCGCTTTCGTCAAACGAAAGTCGGTCCGCGCGCGGCGCATGGCGAGCGTGTGCTCGGGCGCCTATGTGCTCGCGGCGGCGGGGCTTCTCGACGGCCGTAGAGCGACGACGCATTGGAGCCGCAGCCGCGATTTCCAGCGACGTTTTCCCAAGGTTCTGCTCGAGCCGGATTTGATCTTCGTGCGCGACGGCGCCGTCTGGAGCTCGGCCGGGATCACGGCCGGCATAGATCTCGCGCTGGCGATGATCTACGACGATCTCGGCGAGGAAATCGCGCGCGCCGTCGCGCGGCAGCTCGTCGTCTATCATCGGCGCCCGGGCGGGCAGTCGCAATTCTCGGCGCTGTTGGAATTGGAGAGCCGGCAGGACAAATTCGTGACGCTGCTGCGCTGGGCGGGCGAGCGGCTGCAGGACCGGCTCGCCGTCGAGGATCTCGCCGTGGAGGCCGGGATGAGTCCGCGCAATTTCGCGCGCGCTTTCTCACGCGCGACCGGCGTCACGCCGGCGAAGGCGATCGAGCGCCTGCGGCTCGACAAAGCGAAAAGCGCGCTCGAAAGCGGCGACGGCTCGATCGAAACAATCGCGCGAGCGAGCGGCTTTTGCGATCCGGATCGAATGCGCCGCGCCTTTTTGCGCATCTACGGCCAACCGCCGCAAGCGTTCCGGCGATTGGCGCGCCGCGGCTATGATTCCGCGCGGCCCGCTTCGTGATAACGGATCGGACTGCGAAGAGATGGCGCGGTCAGCGCCGCTCGAAGTCCTGACGCCAGTTCGGGAGGGCGCCGGCCTTGGCGGCGATCGACGGAAGCGCATCTTCCGCAGCCTGTCTGATCTTGGCGGACAGGTTCGGCTGCGCGCGGTAATAGTCGTCGCGGATCGCGATCACCGCTGGCGTCGCGATCGATTTGATGGCGCTGAACCAGCCGGATTCGAGAGTGGCGGTCGAATAGAGCGCGCGCCCGTTGAACTGCAAGTCCAGCAGTTTCTGACTCGGGCGCATATCGACGAATTTGAACACGCGCTTCTTCGACTTGGGATCGACTGTCTCCCGCACGTCCTGAAGCAGCGGCGAATGGGGGCCGTCCATGACGAAGAACGCGTCGAGCTCGCGGTCGCGCAGCTTGTTCAGCGCCGTCGCCGAGCCGTCCGGCGCAATGTCCGCGATTTGCTTCCATTCGGGGGCGTGGACGAGAATTGTGCGCAGCGTCGCTTCGCCCCCCGAACCCGAGCCGCCCGCCGCCACACGAAGCACCGCGCCTTGCTTCAGATGGCCGACCATCTCGCCGAACCTGTCTTCGCGCGTCTCCTCTCGCACCACCATGAAACCTTGATATGGATAGAGCGGCGAGCCCAGAACCACGATTTTTCCGGCGCAGTCGGGCTTGCTCGCGCGCTGCGCGAGCACGTCCGCCTGCACGACCGCGACCTGCACGTCGCCATCGCAAAGCCCATTTACCGATTCGACGCTGCCTTTCGACTCGAGCGGCTTGAGGCGCACGCCGTTCGATAAGGTTTTCGTATTGATCTCCGGCACGACGATCGCGCAATTCTCCTTGTCGAGCTTGCCGCAGGCCACTTCCACCTCGACCGACTGCGCGGCCTCCTTGGACGCCCGGCGGTCGGAAAGCGATTGAGCGCCGCAAGGCTCCGCCAGAAGAAAAATAGCGGCGAGCGCGAGACCGAGACGAAAAACATGCGGCATCTGTGAACTCTCCCGAAGCTCTCCCGCGATCGGCAGATCAGCGAGCGGCTCGGGAAGGATTGTCGGAAACCAATGTTACAAATCCGCGACGCTGGCGAGCGGCTCTTGGAATTGCGCTTCCAGCATGTTCGCGCAACATTCGGCGGCGATATCGGGCCACGGCGGGAAATTGGCGAGACTGGCGGAAGGGGTGGGATTCGAACCCACGGTGAGGTTTCCCCCACGGCGGTTTTCAAGACCGACAAGCTTTTTTCTGTGCCATTCAAAAATCGCGTTGAAATCGCTGGATAAACCGCGGCCTTTCGTCAGGCAGACCGCCGTGGTTGTGCCGGCATTTGTGCCGCCCCCTCTTTGGCGCGGGCCGCCTCTTCCGGTGTCAGGAAATCGAGGTAGATCTCGGTCGTCTTGACGCTCGTGTGGCCTAGATGCTTCGAGAGCGCATAGATGCTCATGCCGCCGCGAAGCGCCTCGACGGCGAACAGATGGCGGAGATCGTGGAACCGGAATCGCTGAAATTCCCGCTTCTCCTTCTTCGCCTTGGCAATGACGGCTCGGCGCACATGGGTGAAATCCGACGCTGCCTGTGAGAAGGCCTCGCCGCCTTCCCGGCAGAAAATCAGGTCACAGCCGAGCGTGACCGGCTGTGCCGAGATGTGTGCCGCCGCTGTCTCGGACAGCGAAATCGTCCGGCGCTTGTTCCCCTTCCCGATGACCTCGAGCGTTTTCGCGCGCTGATTGAAGCCCCGCCATGTCGCCTGGACGAGTTCGTCCTGCCGGCAGCCGGTGAGCCGCGCGGCGTGGATCAGGGCGCCAAAACGCGCCGAGGCAGCCGCAATAACCGCCTCGATGTCCCGAGCAATCGGCAGGGCGATGGGATTCCGCCTCTCTTTGAGCAGACGCCTTTTGGAGAGTGTCGGATTGCCTTCGCGCCAGCCCATCGCCTCGGCATAGTCCAGAACCCGCGAGATGGCCGTGAGGTCACGGCGCACGGTCGCGGAGGTCGCCCCTTCCCGCCGGCGCGCCGAAATCATCGATGCTATCGCCTGTCCGTCAATTTTCTCAATCGCGTAGGCGGAGAGGTGGGGTTTGACCATCGAGAGCGAGACGGCGTAGCGCTTGGCGGTCGAAGGAGCAATTTGTCCAGACTCGTGCTCGGCCCATTCCGTCACGGCCTCGAGCCACGTCCGGCGCCTTTCGCCGCGCCAGCGCGCCGCTGAGATCTCTTCGATCCGCTTGTCCCGGAGCCGCCGCGCAGTCGCGAGATCGCGCGTGCGTAGGCTTTCTCGATGCTCGACTCCCCGGATGGTGGCTCGCAGCCAGAAGACTCCGCCTCGGGTATAGAGATTCGGCTCGCGCATTCGGCCTCCTTCGCCGCGACATGCCGGCGGAGCTTCTCTGGATCGAAGGTCCATAGGCTGCCGATTTTCGCGGCCCCGGGCAACTCCCCTCGCGCCGCGAGCGCTTGGACGCCGCGCACGGTCAAACCGAGAATGGCGGCCGCGGCCGTCGCGCGGATGCGTTCCGCATCCGTGGACGTCGAGTGGGCGGCGCGTCGGCTCACAGCCCCTCCCCTCCCCCAAACGCCCGCTCGATCGCCTGGCGCTTGCAGCGCTCCCACAGCCGATGCGCCTGTCGCAGCTTCTTCTCTCGCCGGAAGGCGGCTTTCGAGAGCTTCGCGAACAGGGATGGCGGGACCTCGCGCATCGCGCGCCCCTCGCGTTCGATCGCCTCGCACTCCGCTTCGGCATGGCGAAAAGCTCGTGACGCCTTCGTGTGGAGGCGCCGCAAATCCCGATCGATCAGCCGCCAATGGCCGGCGCAAATCCATTCTGAGAAACTGCTGTTGGCACGCATCGTCCGCCGGCAGAACGGGACGACGCATTGGAGGCGATCGGCGGTCATGAGCACGCCTGCTTGAGATAGAGGGCGACCGCGCTGCGAAGGTCACTCTCCGGGACACCGAGAAGCTGGGCGAGCGCCTTTTGCGCCTTCGAAGCGGCGGCGGCCATATCGCCGCGATGCGGGAAGCCCCGCTGCCCCTTGGTGATGATCGTTTCCGAGAATTCAAACAGCGTCGCGACGTAGCGGATTTTGTCGGGCCCAAGAAACTCGCCGCCAACGCGGGTCGGGCTCTTGATCCGCGCGGCCGGTTCGGGCGCGCCACCCGTGCGTCCGATATATTTGTCAGCAAGCGCTTTGGCGCGGTGGTCAGTCACGGGAACTCCTCCAACGGCTGATCGGCGCGGACATAGAGCGGGTGGCGCGGGCTCCCGTCCTGCGTCTTGCCAAGGCACGCGAGCCCCGCCCCGGCGCGATCGAGAAACCCCACCACATCGACCCAGCGCGAGTTCTTGGCGTTGACGCCCCATCCGCAGACGATCGGTCCGGTTCGCGGCATAGACGCTATGCGATCGAGCCAAGCATCGTTTTCCGGGCCGATCGGATCGTCAACGGTCCACAGCTGCTCCGGATCGGTCGCTCGGAAAGCATAGAGATTGACGACGGATATCCCGCCGGAGCCTTCGCGTTCGCCGAACGCTATGCATCGCCCGATAGTCCGATCGTCGACACTGGCGTCGGCCGTAGAAGGATTGAGCATCACGAAGACGAGCGGCGGAGTTGCATTCCAAATTCGCTCTAGCGAATAGCGATAGCGCCCGCACGGCGAGATCACCGCGCGCTTGATGACGGGCGTGTCGAAGAGGTCGGAGCGCTTCACAGCGTAACCTCTTCGCAGACCGGAAAGAGCCGCGCGGATCGCTCACCATGGCAATCGCATCGCCAATAGAGCCTCGGCTCGTCGAGCAGTTCGACAGTCGCCGAGCCACGCGCTTCGACACAGGCGCCTTCTTCGAGCCAGTCGAAGGTGATCTCGAAGGCGCCGCGATGCTCGCCGCTCACTTCGACGACAGAACCCCACTCGGTTCTGAAGCGCTCAACCATGCGTCACCTCTTCGCAGGTCTGGCGGTTCGCGATCTCGAGCAAAACCGCCGCATGGCAGATATCCGGCTCGCCCGGCTTCGGGAGCGCGCACCAACACGCGAGGTTCTTGCCGCCGAGCTGCGGGAGGCCGGAGAGAATTGCGGCGCGCGCCTGCTCGGCTTCTGGCCCGTCCCAGTTTGTCCGCCAATATGGACTGTCGATCCACGCCTCGAACGCTTTGACGCAACGTGCGGCGATAGCGGCGTCATCGCCCTTGAATCCAGCTTCTCGGCAGCCGGCCATCGTGAAGGGATTGCCGAACTTGCCCGGCCGCGCGCAGTTCACCGCCGGCAGGCCATTCGTCGCGCGCGACAGCGCTTGCAGGTCGAAGCCTTTGCGGCGCGAGAGCTGAAAGCGAACAGGGCGAATATCAACCATGATCCAATGCCTCCTGCGCTTCCTGCGCGAGCGCCGCGCCCTGTTCAGCGTCGCGGAAAAGTTCTTCGTTGCGCCGACGCCAGGACTCATCCGAAACGCGCTCGCGCTCATCGAAGCAGCCGGCGCGCATCAAATGCGCCTTGTTCTCCAAACGGCGAATCTCCGCCGTGCGAAAGGCGTGGATCAGAAGCGATGCGCGCGTTCCCTGGTCCCAAGAGAAAAGCGACAATCGATTACCGGGATCGGTCAAGTCGGCGCCGAATGCGCGCTTGCCATGCGCTTCGAGCTGCTCGATCTCCGGCAGGTGCGCCTCAATAAACCGGATCGCGATCGGCACGAAGGCACGCGCGAATTCCATGAACCGGATATCGTCGGCGGAGGCCTCGACGAAGCCAGGAAGCCCTGTAATTCCGCCGTCAGCGGTCTTGTGAAATAGTTGCCCGCATCCATTCGGAAATGTCGACTCTATCGTCGCTTTCCAATCAGGTGCGTCATAGGCGTCGTAGAGACTGAACCCTCTCGCCTTGCTGGCCTCGGCGCAGGTCTTGTAGAGCAACGCGAACCAACCAGTGCTGGCGCGCCGTTCGATCTCGGCGCCGCGTTCGATCTGCGCCTTCATCTCGTTCGTGGTGGGGGTTGTCGTCATAATGGTAGCCCCGGCTCTTTCGCGGCCTGCTCCGTGGCAGGCTTCGATGGCCGCCCGGCGAGCATCCATCGCGCCGGCTGCGGGACGATCGCCGGCCCGGCAGGCGTCCAGTCGAAAAGCCCGAGCTGCCCGACCACGGGAATGAAATCGCAGGGCTCCGGGTCAGCGAGAACGATCGCGCGAGGTCCGAAGAACCATTGCGACCTACGATCCCGACGACGCGCGCTGATCCGATAATGCCGGCCCGCGCCAGTTCGATCGCTGGCGGGCACTCGACGCGGATCGACGACATGAAGAGCGCCGCCGCGTCATATTCGTCTTGCGTCATGCCTTTTGCTGCATGGATCGCGATGCGGTCGACGCCGGCGAAATTCATGTGCCGGATGCTCGCTTGCGTGCGGTTCTCGACATCCTTGCCGTGGAAAACGGCCCACGCCCAGGGTTGACGAACGGACAGTGCTTTGAGGCCATAGGGGATCGACAGAT
Organism: Methylosinus sp. Ce-a6; assembly: GCF_009811655.1. GTDB lineage: Bacteria > Pseudomonadota > Alphaproteobacteria > Rhizobiales > Beijerinckiaceae > Methylosinus. Next base: position 20,428 of record NZ_BGJX01000008.1, read on the forward strand.
CAACCATGACGCAGCATCCTTTTCCGCTTGGGCCGCTCCTCGATCCTCGCCACCACCTGCCGCGCGCGCGGCATCCGCCACTTCCGCAGAGCCCGACGCCAGAGGCACAATTCCGCCCTCGGACGATCGAAACAATGGCCGGCGCCGAGGTCGATTGCCATCGGGAAGGCGCCGCAGCGCGCGCAGCGTGGAAGCATCGATTTCACGGGCGCTTCCCCTTCGGCGGAAGCCGGCGCCAGTGCGTCGCCGGGCGCGGATTGCGCGGGCTTCCGAAAGGACAGAACTCGCCGGGCCGGCGGAGTTCGATGATGGCGGCGTCGCCGGTTCCCGCGTCGAAGACGAGCACGGGCTCGTTCAGCGGGACGGTCGCGATCGGGTGATCGACAAGGCCGAAGAGATCGAGGATGCCGCTCTGCACCCCCGGCAGCCCGTCGTGCTCATAGACGATATAGCCGGCCTGACTGCCGTTGCGGGCATGGAATCCGCCGCGCTCAACGGTCGGCGACGAGCACGAACGGATAATTTTGGCGATAGCGTCACGAAGATCGCCCGTCTCGGCGCCGAAATATGAAGTCGACCGCCGTCTGTCTTCGAGCTCGGCGAGATCGCGCTCGGCTACTTCAAGCGCCGCCTCGAGCCATTGAAAATCGTCCGGGATCATCGCCTCAGTCAGGCGGCCGCCCGCGATCATTTCGCGGAGGCCAGCCGTAAGGGAAAGGGTTGTGCGCGTCATTTCTGCCCCCTGAGCATCGTGAGAATGTCCGCCTTGTGGCGCTCGGCCGCAGCCTGCGCGAGCGCGTGGTCGGACTCGTCCGACATCTTGTCGTGCATGACGCCGAGCGCCTGCGCCTCCTTGATCGACAGCACCTCGAGCATTCCAGGATCGGTGCCGAGGTCTGTCGTCAGGTAATAGGCGAGCACGCTCTCCCGCTGGCCCATGCGGTGAGCGCGATCCTCGGCTTGCCAGTGGATTGCCGGCGACCAATCGAACTCGGCGAAGACGACGACGCGAGCTCGCGCCTGCAGCCCGTCGATGCCGGTCGCCGCACGGAGCGCTATTTGGCATAGGTTCGTGTCGCCGGCCGCGAAGCGCTTCACTGCCGTGTCCTTCTGGCCCATGGTCTCTTGCCCAGTGATCCTGACCGGGCCGAAGTCCTCGAGCGCGTCCGAGATCAGGTCGTGGACGGCGTGGTGATGCGCAAAGACGAGCGTCGGCTGTTCGGCTTCGAGGAGCGCGCGCAGGAATGCAATGACGCCGGGCGCTTTGGCGACGCCCGTCGCCATCCTGGTCTTCGCCAGCGCCTCGGCTTCCATCTTGCCGCGATCGAACGGGTCGCGCACGAGCGCCGCGTCCTTGGCGAGCTTGATCGCCTCTTTCAGCAGCTCGGCGAACTTCGCGTTGTCCGCGTCGATCGGCTCGATGACACGCTGCTTCTCCGGCATTTCGGACAGCACTTCGGCCTTCGTCCGCCGCAGCAACAGCCCGCGATCACGCAGATATTGGCCGAGCGCCTGAGGATTTTCAACGAGGTAGACGTCCGACTCCGAGCACCACGTCCGCTGAAAATCGACCTTTGTCCCGAGACATCCTCGGTTGATCGTGTTCCAGACGTTGTAGACCTCGATCCCCTTGTTATAGATCGGCGTGCCCGACAGACCGATCGAAGTCTTCGCGCTGCGCGCCAATGTTCGGCAGGACTCGTGCTTTTTCGTTCCGGGATGGCGAAGCTCCTGGCATTCGTCGAAAATGATCGTGCGGACGCCACGGGCACGCAGCCAGTTCTCCCATGCGCCCATGATGAGATAGTGGGCGAGGTAGAGATCGGCCTTGGGCGTGTCGCGGCCCTGCTTGTAGCCGCGCAGCGAAAGCCAGGAGATCGCGCCGGCCGCGCCCGTGAGCGGCCTTGAAGCGTCGCGCGCATCGAGGAACTTTTCGATGCTGCGTTCCCAGTGTTTCATGACGTGCGGCTGGCAGACGATGAGCGCGGGCCAATCGTCGATGCGGTCGAGCAGCGCGAGGGCTTGGATCGTCTTGCCCAAACCCATATCGTCGCCGAGCACCGTCTTGCGATGCGCGACCATGAAGCTGAGGCCTTCTTTCTGGAAGTCGCGCAGCGTTCCCTTGAAGCGGCCGCCGCCCTTTGGCGCGCCGATCGGCGCGAGCGCGAGCCGCTCCTCATAGGAGGCGACCAAATCGGAATATTGTTCCGCCCAAAGCTCCGCCGCGGTGCGGCCGATGGAGACCGGAAAGCGATGCATCAACATCAAGAGATCTTCGAAGGACGCCGAGTCGGCGGGCCACGAAACTGCATCGCGGGCCTTCGAGCAGCGCGCGCCGGAGAATAGCTTGTCCGCCATTACTACGGCGGTCGGCGAGCCCTTCAGCGACCAGCGCGGGCCGCCGCGCCCGTCGGGCGTCTCTTCGGAAATCGAGAGCGTCAGATGCGCGATGGCGCCGCGATCGTCGGGCCGCTGCAGAATCGGCGGCAACTGGCGCGCATGCCCTTGCTCGAGGAGCGTAAGTGCGGTCGTGGTCAAAGTGGCAGCCTCTCTTCATCCGCCTTGCTGCGGTAGTCGTCGCGGATGGCCTCGAGGATTGCGATCTGGCGATCAGCGGCAGCGCGAGACATCTTCCCCGCGCCGATCAGGCGCGGGTAGACGCGCCGGCGCTGCGCGATCTCCCGCTCGACTTCTTTGAGCTTTTCGGACGCTGAAAAGTTCGTCATGCCGCCTGTCCTCGCCACATCGCGATCGCCTCACGCCAATTCGCGACGCCGAGCTTTTGGCAGATGACGCCAGAGCGACGCTGCGCCGACCTCAGACTGATCCCGAGACGCTCCGCGGCATCATTGAGATCGCGCGCTCCGCTCTGAAGCGCGCGCACGAATTCGGCCTCCGCTGGCGTCAAAGCGCCCGGGTCAGCCACATGGCGGGGAGGAATCGAGAGCGCCATCACATCCTCTTTTCGCTCGTCAGGAAAATGCTCGTGCGCAGCTGGCAGAAATTGTGGGTGTCGACATCGACGAGCTCGACGCTCGCGCCGATCTCATCCTCGAGGTCGAGCAAGATCTTCTGAATGGCCTCTTCGGCCGCGGTGACACGCGGGTCGTCGTCCAGATTGGTCGCCATGGCTCACACCCTCCCGTCCGCCTGCTTCGCCGCCGCCATCAGCTCGCGCATATGCGGGTTGAGGGCGTCGATCTGCTCGGGGCGAAGGCGATTGAACCAAGCATCGAATGCTCGGCGGCCTTCGAGCGATTTCGCGCGTGCCGCGTCGAGGAGCTTTTCGTCCTCGTCGGCGGCCGCGTCGGCCGCAGAGGCAGCGCCGGCGGAGTCCCGTGCGCCAGCCTCCGCCCCCGCGGCCTGCGACGCCGCGTCACCTTCGGCGCCGGTCTCGGAATCGTCTTGCGTGATTTCGCCCGTCTCGGGATCGTGGGCAGGCTCGGGCTCGCGCGGGGCGGCGAGGGCGTCGAGGCGGCTGGAAAGGGTGCGAGGTGCAACGTCGTCGCTCTTGCCACCCGTCTTCGCCGCGTCGAACTCATAAAGCTCGTCGTCCCGGCGCACGAGGTCATCGAGATCGCTCGACATCGGGAGGCGCTTCGAAAGCCGCCGCAGGACCGTCTTGCGAGCCATCTCGTCCCACCAGTCTTTCCAAGGGCCGGAAGACCCAGCGCGCGAAACAGCACGGACCCTCTCGACCTCGGCGACCGTCATCACTTCTCGATAAATTCCGCCGTCCTTCGTCTTCGCGATGGCGTAAACGAGCCGTGGCTTGCCGCGCTCGTCGAGCGCTGGCCGGTGGAAAATCTTCTCTTCGTCGCCGAGTTCGTAAGTGAACTCGTCATTCGAGTAGGCGACGTAGGCGCTGATCGACAACAACTCGCCACTATTGCGAACCTTCTTCAGGATGCCTCCGATCATCGGCATCCATTGGACCTTGTTCTTGAAGATCACCAGCGCGCCATCGCGGCCATCCGGCAAAAGCCCGTCTTGCGCCGCCTTTGTCGCCGCTTCGAACAGCGAGCGGCGATCGGCCTTCAAGAGGTCTGGGTTACTCGTCACGGCCGTGGTGACGACGCGCATGAAACGCTCGACAGGAATGTGAGCGGGAAGCGCTGCACGGAACTCATTTTCACCGTTCGCAATTTGGGACTTGAAAGCGGTTACGGCGTCTCGCGTCTGGACTTGCGTGCTCATGATCTTTTCTCACCCTTCAATAATTGATCGTGACATGCGGAATTGACCGGCTCGCGATCAGGATCACGACGGCCCGCGCGTCGTGATCGGAAAAGCCGGCCTCGACGAAAGCCTTCGCCGCCGCGCTGTTGATCTTCGCCCGATACTCACGGTCGGCTTCACGAGCCGCAGCCTCGCGTTTCTCGCGGGCCCTCGCCTCTTCGGCCTCGCGCTTGAGCCGAGCTTCCGTCTCGGCCGCGCGGCGATCGGCCTCCTCCGCCTGCCGACGCAATTCCAGCTCCCGGCGCTCGGCCGCCAGGCGCTCCTCTTCGGCTTTGAGCGCGGCCGCTCGCTCGCGGCGTTCCGCCTCCTCGCGTTCGGCGCGCGCCTTGGCCTCGATAGCGTCGCGCTCTGCTCTCGCCGCCACTTCTTTGCGCGCGATCTCCTCGGCGGCCTTGCGCTGTTCTTCCTGCCGCGCCTGCTCGGCCGCCTCGCGGGCGATGCGCTCCTCGCGCTCTTTAGCCGCACGCTCGGCGGCTTCCTTGCGCAGACGGTCGAGTTCGGCCTGTTCGGCTTCGTGCTTTTCAGCAGCGGTGATGGCGGCCGCCAGCCGCGCGCGGGCCGCGTCCTTCGCGGATGCATATTCGGCGATGAACTCTTCGCAGGCAGGGCCGATCTCGAGGGAGTCCACGTCACGCAAATAGGCGCGCAGGACATCAGCTTCGGAAACAGCCTGGATACCGATGCACATTTCCGCCAGCCATTGGATTTTCTCTTTATGCCGATCGACCCGCGCGCCCTCCGCATCTTCCCACGCCGTCAGCGGCGCCCGCACCTCGTCATGCCATTTGTCGAGCGTATCCTTGATTAAGCGTCGGCTCGCATCGATCTTCTTAGGGATTTCCTTCTGTGCCGCCGCCAGCTCCTTGCCGACGCCTTCGAGATACGTCTTCGAGCGCGTGATCTTGTGCGCGAACGATTTGATCTCGTCCCGGCCCTTTTTCGTCTTCACGTCCGGCACGGCGAACGCATCGATTTCCTCCCGGATTTTTGCGAGGATCGGATCGACCGCGCCCGCCGTCGTGAAGAACGCGAGCGCCCGTCCCTCGGGCACGGTGAGCGCGAGCGCGCCCGCTGGTGGAATCGTGACGTAGTCGTTCGGGGAAATGACTTCGGCTTCCATGGTCAGGCTCTCTTGATGCGGACTGTTCTGAACGATGTCGGCGCGACCTCGTAGCCGGCGCGCCGGGTCGCCTTCGTGGTGATGATCCTCCCATCCGGGAGCCGGCCGCTCTCCGCATTCCCGAGCGTGAAGATGATGTGCGCGTCGAGCGTCTTGCGCTCCTTCTCGGCGGCTTTCCCGTCGGCCTCGCGCTCTTTCAAAGCCTCGCGCTGTGCGACGATTTCAACGATGCGCGGATGGCTGGATAGGTCAACGATCACGCCGGGGTCCGGGTCATCGTAAAGCTGCGCGATCAGCTCGCCGTCGCGGCGGAAATCCGGATCATAAGGCCGTTTCTCGGCGACGCGCCGCCAGAATTCGGCGACGGCAGCGCGCAGCCGCACCATGATCCCCGCTTTGATCGGAACCTCGATCAGCGGCATCTCGACGCCGTGCCCGACGACGATCGGCGCCACAGCCGCCCATGACGCGCCGACGAGTGTCGCCTCGACGATAGCCTGCACCGCGATCCACAGCGGCGGCTCGAAGTCACCGTCGTCGTTCTTCCATTTCCTGCGGAAGATGGACGCCTCGACGCTTTTGATCTGGACGATCCCGATCCCGCGCTGCGGGTCGTTCACGATCGCGTCGGGCGTGCAGCCGATTCGCGCCGCAGGATCGCGGTAATAGACGCGCGCATCGCCGGCGTTGTGCCGAACGATCCAGCTCGGATTGCGCCGGCGGAGCAGCCGCACTGCCGGCTCTTCCATGAGCCAGCCGCGCAGCACGGGCCCCTCTTCGTCGATCGGCTCCGGCTCGATTGCGCCGGTCGCGAGCAGGTAAAGCTTGTAGGGCGTCGCATATGCGTGCTGATCTTCCGGGTCCGCCGCGCCGAGCAGCGCCGCCGCAACGCTGGCTGTGATGTCTTGGCGGCGCAGCGCGTGCCACGTTGCGTCGTCAGGGCACTGGATACGCTGAACGCCGCCCGGCGCCAGCCGATCGACTACAGCGGCCGCCGCGGCGCCCAAGGAGGTTTGCGGGAACGTCGCGATCGTCATTCGCCGATCTCCTGCATATTGAACGCCACGATTTCGACCGTGTCCGCCCTCGTTTCGATGCTCTCGACGAGCAGCTCATGTTCGGCGCTGAGCGCGGCGATGATGCGCGCGATCTCCGCTTCGGCGGACTCGATTGCGGTGCGTTGGGATGGGGTGAGGCCCGACATCGTCACCCCTCCCCGCGCGCTTTGGCGAACGCGGCGTTGGATTGTGATTGCGCCGCACGCTGGCGAGGGCCGTCGAACAGCTCTATCAGGCCGTTGATGAGCGCGTCTTTCGATATGCCATCGGGCGGCAAATACGACGCGATCAGCTCTTGCGCGGACACGATGAGAGCGCTTTCGGCTTCGAGCGCCTCATATAATTCTGGTGCGGCGTGGGCGAGCCGCGCATCCTCGATCTTCTTGAACCTACCGATCTCGTCGAAGTCGCCGCAAAGATGCTTCGCTTCCGGGTCGCTCTTGTCGCGGACCTTCTTGAGAACCGTTGTCAGACAAAATCCGTCGAGACACCACGGTCCTGGCGTGAATTTCGGCTCTTGCATCATCGTCAGTCCTCAAAAGGGAAGATCGTCGTCGGGATCGCGCCTGCGCGTCAGATCGCGCGGCCAACGCACGATCGGCGAATGCTCGCCGCAGCGATCATCGGCGAAGGCGAACGGCCACGCGCCGAGGCCCGTGCGGAAGTCGACGAAAGGCGCCGCGCGCCGGCACAGTCCGGTCGCGCCGAAATCATTTCCGCGCGCCGTCTCGCTGTTGTCCCAGTGCCTGCAATCGGCGCACGTCGGCATCGCCGTCACTCCGCTCTCTGTTCGTCACCAATCCGACGCCGCTCGCCTTTGACCGAACAGAACGCTGCAGCGATCTCGTCGAGCTCGTCCGGCGTCGCATCGGTGATGTTGAGGCGCAGCAGCACGCGTCCATCGGCAGCGCCAATGTTCAGCCAGTTGCCGGTCGAGACCGTGTCGCGGAAGACTCGTAGTTCGGCGCGAGGGGCGACGAGCGCGGTGATGCAGGTCGGCATGTGCGTCACTCCGCCGCCTTCGGAATCTCGGCACGCGCCTTTAGCGCGCGCACCTTCGTTGCGAGTCCTTCGATCGACGCGAGCACATCGTCGAATGTCAGATCATCAATCTCGCGGTTCAGCATCTCCGAAATTTCGCTGTCGCACATATCGAGCAGCCGGCCGGCGAGCACGAGGCGCTCGTAAGGGCTCCCGGCGATCTGGCGCCGAAACGAGATCGCGTCGGAAAGGAGATTGTGTCCAGCTTCCTCGAGCTTTCCCGCGAGCCCATCGACCGTGGCGTTGAATCCTGGAATCAGGCTTTCGAACAGCTCGCGGTCGGCTGCGCGCAAAGCCGGTGAGGTTTTGACGGGGAATGTCATCGCGCGATCCCCTGCTGGCAATGATTGAGCGTGGAATGCTCAACAGCGGGATTCCACGGCACGCCGCCGCACTCGCGCATGTCGTCGACGATGCGCTCGTTGATGCGATCGTTCTCGCGCTCGCGCAGAGCGTCGGCGATCAGTTTCCACAGCGGATGATGGCGTTCGAGCAGCGCGGGGCGCGTGACCCAGCGACCGTCGACCTTCGCAGAGGCGTCGATGTCGATGCGGAGGACGGCCCAGTCGTCGGAGCCGTAGGAAATGGTGGCGCGCCCCCAGGCGCAGGCCTCGAACTGGCAAACAAGGCCGTCGACGGTCCTGACGCTGCCGAGCGGCAGCTCTTCGAAGGAAAACTCAATCTCACGCATGGCTCACCTCGGTTGGTGAGTCATGCCTACAATTATGCTTGTTACAAGTCAACAAATATAATTGTTATTTTTGCCTGCCATACTGCTCGTAGCCGGACAACCCGATGATTCTTCCGGTTCTTTCTGCGATTTCCTCCTGCACGAGTTGCCAATGCCCATCTGGCCGATTGCCGTCGAGAATGCCAGTGTCCATACGCCACCTCATGCTCGCCTCGGCGTAGGCCTGAATGCCGAAACGGGCCATCAGGTCATCGGCGTCCCGTTGAACAAGAGCGCGATATTCGCGCCGGCGGCTCCACCATCCGAACATCCCGCTCTCCCCTGGTGGCGACTATCTGCTCTTGGCCTTCGATGCTCGGGCGCCGCGCGCCGCGGCGTCTTGCGCGCCCGCGTTCGGGCCTTCCGCCGCGCATCTCGATGTGGGCGGACTCCCGCAGACCCGCCCGATGTCTGCCCACCCAACGCAGCGGCCGCTCGGGCCTCTGTAGCCAGGGCCGCCACGGCAGCCACAGCCGCTACAGGCGTTTGCGTGCGCCTGCAGGAACAACGATGTCGCCAGAGCGATGCCGACGCGGATCGTCAGGCGAGAAAACGACACAAAACCACGCATCAAAACACCGTGAATCGCCCCACATATCTGCCGATGATCCGAACCTCGTCAGTCGTCGCCTCGTAGGGCGAATATTGGGGATTCGCCGAAATTAATCGGAGCCGAATCGGATCGGCTCCGCGAACGACCTCGACGCGCTTCACGACGACGCTCAGCCCATCCCACAGGACGAAAATTCCCTCGGGGCTCGGTATCGTGTCGCGGAGATCTGCAAATACCCTGTCCCCGGGATAGAGCGAAAAGGCCCGGCTGTCCGGGTTGATCATCGAATCGCCGATGACCTCGAAGATCCGGACATGCGTCGGCGAAGCGTGAAGCATTTCGCGGACGACGGCTTGCGGGATGACCCACCGATCTCGGATCCCTTCCGCATGATACGAGTTCCCGTCGCCGTCGCTGACATAATAGGCGCCTGCGGGCACGCCACCGCCGCCGGCGCCCGCACGCACCTCCGCTTCGAGAATCGTCCCCTCGTCCTTATCCCGGCCGAGATCAGCGTCGACCGCCGACTCGAAACACGGAGGTTCGACCGCTTCCGGGGACGACCCTTTCCCGTCGCGCAGCCATGCGAGTGGCGCTTTCAACACTTCGGCAATGGTCGCAATCTCCGCTGAGCTTTGCGAGTCGCCGGATTCGAGAGCCGCATAGGCTTGCTGAGAAAAAGCGCGACCGCGCAGCTTGGCGACAGCGCGCGCGACAGCGGCCTGACTGAGGCGAAGCTGTTTCCGGCGCTGTTTCAAACGGTTCGCGAGCGTGTCCATGGCCCACGAAGATACAAGGGCGCTTGTGACGCTGCTCGACAATTCTGTTTGTTGACAATCAACAATCATACTTGTTATAACCGCGCCATGGACACAAGCGGACTCCTCAAAGCCATCGCGATCAAGGGATCGCAGGCCGCTCTCGCGGAAAGCATCGGCGTGTCACAGCAGACTATCTCGAATTGGCTCAAGAAAACGAAGGTCGGCGTCGCCGCCGAATATGTTTTGCCGATCGAGCGCGAGACTGGCGTCCCGCGCCATCAGCTGCGCCCGGACATCTACCCACCTCCTCAGCCGATGGAGGCAGCGTGATGCTGTCGATCGAAAAATCACCCGCGTTCATCCTCGACCCGACCGAGCACGTCCGCGTCGGCCGTGACCCGCGCGACATGACGCGCGAAGAGCTTGCGTCGTGCGGGCACGAGGTGACGCCAGTTCTCTCCGCAATTCGTGCGAAGTGCTTGGATTGCAGCGGCGGCGCACCATCCGAAACGCGCCGCTGCCTGGTCGTGCAATGCGCTCTGTGGCCTTTCCGGATGGGCGCGAACCCCTTCCGCGCCGAGCGCGAGATGTCCGACGAACAGCGGGCGGCGGCGGCCGAGCGCCTGGCGAAAGCGCGCGCAGCAAGAGGATCTGCGGCATGAGCCGTTTCCGAGCCCTCACTCCGAAAGAGCGGCGCGTGCTCGAACTGCGCGCCGGCGGCACAACCTACGGCGACATCGCGAGCGCCGAGGGGCTCACGGTCAACGAAGTGCTCGAGGCGATCGGCTGCATCTGCATGAAGCTCGACGTGGCGACGGAGGCCGAGGCGATCCGCTGCTTCACGGGCGAGGACCTCGAGCGCGCGCTGCGTGCCGAACACGAACGCCGGTTCGGCGTCGCACATGAGGCCGCGTGACATGTCGGCGCGCCTCTCCGAAACAATTTCCGCGTCGTCGGCCCCGACATCGCCGCGCCGCGGACTATGCGTCGAGAGGTTCCCGGCCTCTCGACGCCCTTCTACCCATGCGTCCCGACTCTCGGTTCCGCGCTCCCGCCGCGACCGCAAAGAATGCCCCTGTCGGGGGGACGCAGCGCCGACCGCTGGCGTGCAGGTACGAGCAACAGGGGAAGCGGGAACTATTCGCGAAGGATGCTCCATGCTGACCACGATCCTTTCATTCCTCGGCGACGCGCTGCTCGCGGCGTTCGCATCCGAATACGAGCCGATCCGCGAGCTCGCCGATCGGTCCTGATCTTCCTCCCCAGGAAGCGCGCGTGCCGCAGCGTGGTTGATGTGCGGACTCTCTCTTTTCTTCGACTTTCCCGGCGCTTCGGCGTCGGGGCCTTTTCGTAAGCGTGTATCGCCCGCGTTCCGCCCGCATAAAGGTCACGCGTTCGAGCGGAGGGCTACCCAGAATGCAGCGCGGGAAATACGGGGCATGACGAAACAGCGCGACTACGGAACGACGAAGGACATCGTGACGCGCCTGGTCGACGAGGCCGGCGGCGTGAAGCGTTCGGCTTTCCTGCTCGAGCGCGCGGTGTCGCGCCTTTATGAGCTGTGTGACCCGGCGAGCCCCGATCACATGTCCTATGATTTCGTGCGCAAGCTCACGGAGTTCTGCGGAGCCACGGCCGCCGCCGAAGACCTCGCCGCGCTCGCCGGCGGCGTCTTCATGCCGATCGAGATCGGCGACGGCGATCTCCCTCACATCGCGGCCGACAAGGCGCATGAGCACGGCCGCGTGACGACGCAGCTCTTTGTCGCGATGGGCGACGGGGATGTCTCGGCGAGCGAGGCGCGCGATCTGCTGAAACAAGTCGACGATGAATTGCGTGCGCTCATGGCGATGCGCGCGAAGCTCGCTTCTCTATCGAAGGGCTGAAAAATGACGGAAGAGGTCACGACGAAGGTCGCGAACACGAAGCAAATGGTCGCGCTGGCGAAGGCCTTCAACCAATCGAAAAGCAAGGTTGCCTCGATAAATGGCGAAATCGGCGAGCGCATCGCGAAAGCCGTCGAGAACGGAAACCTGCACGCCAAAGCGTTCAAGTTCAACTGCGCACTCGCGCGTATGTTCGAAAAGGACGATCTCAAGGCGCGCGAATTCTGGCGGTGCCTGATCCTCTATCACGAAGAGTTCGAGAAGGCCGGCCTGTTTGGCGAGCAACACGTCGGCGACATCGATGAGCTGGCGCGCAAGGCCGAGCAAGATGAGCACGACGCCGAAGCGGCCCAGGCGGAAGCGAACGGCAAAGCGATCATGGAGGGGATCGGGCCGCTGCCCGAAGAGGATAAGGAATTCGACGACGAGACGAGCGAGAAGCCGTCGCGGCGGCGCGCAAAGAAGGAACCAGAGCCGGTCACTGAGGAAATTCCCGGCAGCTATCGCTATCAGTGAGGTCGTCACGTGCGGATCGCTGCGCTCGACATTGCGACGACATGCGGCTTTGCCTTCGGCGAGGCCGGAGCGATTCCGCAGTCCGGGAGCGTGCGCCTGAAGCGCCCCGGCGAGCCGCCGGAGGTCGCAGCGTTCAATATGCGCGCCTTCCTGCGCGACCGCTTCACACTCGAGCGGTTCGACCTTCTCGCGCTCGAGCATTTCTTGAATCCCGCCGCGCAGAAGTCCGCCGATGCGGTGATCCTGCAGCTCATGTGCTTCGGCGTCGCAGTCGCCGAGGGCATGGCGCGGGGAATGCGGATCGAGAAGCCGCACCCGGCGACGATCCGCAAGCATTTCTTGGGGCGCGCGAACATGGGCGAGCGCAAAGACACGAAGGCCGCGGTGCTCAACCGCGCCAAGGCGCTTGGATATGTGCCGCGCGATTGCCGAGACACCGATCGCAGCGACGCCTGCGCCCTCTTCGACTACGCGGCCGCCACCTTCGCCCGCGTTCAGCCGCGCGAGCTCGTGTTTTTCGAGGAGACGGCCAATGGCTGATTTCAACTGGACGCCAGCGGCGATCGAAGCGTTACGCCGGCTCGTCAAAGACGGAGAAAGCTCCGGATATGCGGCCGAGGCGTTGAGCCGCGAGTTTGGCGGCTACGCCACGCGAAACGCCGTCGTTGGAAAGGCGACGAGGCTGGGGCTGCATTTTCACAGCGTCCAGAATACGCGGAAGATTCGCCGAGCCAAAAAGCCCGTCAGCCTCGCAGCGACGGAGCCGGCGCCTCAGCCGACAGCGTCGTCAGAACCGGCCCGCCTCGAGCCAACGCACCTGCCGACGATCGCGATGTCGAACCCGATCGCGCCTCGTGTGCCGCCTGAGAAGGCGCTCGCGGCGCCGGCGCCTGTCATCGCGCCGATCGCGGATGTCGCGATCCAGGAATCGAAGCGCGTCAAGCTGTTCGATTTGACGGATGGCGCATGCCGCTGGCCGATCGGGACTCCAGGTTCCGACGACTTCCATTTCTGCGGAGCGGGCGGAGCCAGTCTCGCTGCGGGCCGGCCCTACTGCGGCCAGCACGCGCGGATCGGCTACACGACGCCGGAGAAGGCAAAGCGCGCGTCCGCCGAGTGGCGCGAGAAACATCGAAAAGCTGCGAGGGCGGCATGACGGCATTCTGCACCGCAGACGAGATCGCCACAGCCATCGTCGCGGCGGCGCGCCTCGAGGGCGAGGATCCGGAGGCTGTTGCGCGCGGCGTTCCAGGATGTCGCGCGCGGTGGCTGGCGTTCGCGGCGCTTGTCGACGCCTTCCCGGGGAACGCCTACCGCGCCATCGCCGTAGGCGTCGGGATCTTCACGCAGAGCACGATGGTCGGCTCCCGCGCGCTGCTCGCATCCTATCGGCGCGGCAAAGGGCCGATTTGGTGGGACGAGGCGAAGATCGCGGCGATCCGCTTGGCAGTGACGGCGGCTTCGCAGGAGACCGCAAAGAGTTCTGACGGCGGCGTGGAAGGACACGCGGAAAGGCAAACTCGGGTCAGGCCGAGGAATGACCTCGGACGCGAAAGCGGATTGGCGACGCCATTGAGCCGAGAGATCGGACAACCGCCGATGAACCCAGCCGGTGTCGAACCCGGCCCGTCAGAAGCCGTTACGCCCCTGGCGCCCTGCGCGCTTCCCGAAGACGTCCCACTGGGGAAGAGCGCGCCGGCGGCGGCGCCGATCCTCCGAGACGTCGACGCTATTCCCGCGCCGCCGCGCTCCCGTCCCCGCAGTTCTCGCGGCGATGTCACGGCGGCGATCTGCGGCGACCCGCCGCCCGAGCGGTCGGCGCTCGCGCAGAAGCGAGGGGCCGCATGACCGCGAAGCCGAGCATCACACAGCAGATCGCCGCCGCATGGCTCGGTCATGACGTGCTCGCCGGCCTAAAGTCGCCGAGCGCGAAAGAGCGCGCCTATGCGGCCCCGCACGCCGAGGCGGCGGCGCGGACGCTCGAGTGGCTGAAGGAGAACGAGAACGGCGTTCGGAAAGGGAAAGAGGCGCTCGCGCTGCTCCGGCGTTGGTTGCCGGAATTGCCGGAGGGGATGCGCGCCGAGGTCGCGGCGCTGCTCAGAGACGACGGGGGCGCACGGTGACGAACTGGCCATTCGGCGACCTCACGCCGCATCATTATCGCGCGGCCGTCGTTGATCCGCCATGGCTGTTTTCCGCCGGCACGAAGGGCCGCCCGCAGCACTACCCCCGTATGACGGACGCGGAGATCTCTGCCCTCCCGCTCGCCGAGCTGGCGCACCCCGATGGTTGTCATTTCTTCGTGTGGATCACGTCTCCGATCGCCGAGCGGTTCTGGCGCGTCATCGCTCCGGCATGGCGGAAGCAGCGGGTCCGCTATTCCGGTCGCGCCTTTCTGTGGATCAAGACCCACCAGGTCGGGGCGAATGGCGGCGAGGCGATGTTCGTGCATCGCGACTCCTTTTTCGTCGGGCAGGGCTTCACGACTCGTAAGAACGGCGAGGATTGCCTCCTGTTCAAAGTCGGCGCGCCGAAGCGGCTTCGTCGCGACGTGCGAGAGATCGTCATCGCGCCGCGCCGCGAGCATTCCCGCAAGCCGGACGAGTCCTATCGGCGGATCGAGCAATATTGCGCCGGGCCCTATGCGGAAGTCTTCTCGCGCGAGTCGCGGGCCGGCTGGGACACGTTTGGAAACGAGGCCGGCAAGTTCGACGTGCCGGGCCAGCAGCGGGGGCGCGCGGCATGAAGGGCTCGTCCGCATCATCTGAACTGATCGTCGATTCATTCGCCGGCGGCGGGGGCGCGTCGCTCGGGATCGAAATGGCGCTCGGCCGCTCGCCGGACATCGCCATCAATCATGACCCCGAGGCGCTTGCGATGCACGCCGCCAATCATCCGGCGACGCTGCACTTGCCGCATAATGTCTGGAAGGTCGATCCAGTCGGCGTGACGCGCGGGCGGCCCGTCGGGCTGCTTTGGGCCAGCCCCGATTGCAAGCACCACTCGAAAGCGAAAGGCGGCAAGCCGGTCAAGCGTGAAATCCGCGATCTCGCCTGGGTGGTCGTGCGCTGGGCGCGGCAGGTGCGGCCGCGCCTCATCCTGCTCGAAAACGTCGAAGAGTTCCGGGATTGGGGTCCGCTCGATCTCGAAGGGCGTCCGTGCAAGGAGCGCAAGGGGCAGACATTCGACGCATTCGTCGGCGAGCTGCGTCGGCTTGGCTACCGCGTCGACTGGCGCGAGCTGCGCGCCTGCGACTTTGGCGCGCCAACGATTCGCAAGCGGCTGTTCCTGGTCGCCAGGCGCGACGGGCGCGCGATCGTCTGGCCCGAGCCGACGCATGGCGCGCCGGGGTCGCCCGAGGTCCTCGCCGGCGCGCGGGCACCGTGGCGCACGGCGGCGGAGATCATCGATTGGTCTATCCCCTGCCCGTCGATCTTTCTCTCGCGCGAGGAAGGCCGCGCGATCGGCGTCAATCGCCCGCTGGCGCCAAACACGATGGCGCGCATCGCCAAGGGCGTGAAGCGCTATGTGCTCGATGTGGCCGAGCCGTTCATCGTCCCGGTGACCCATGCCGGCGACGCGCGCGTGCACGGGATCGACGAGCCGCTGCGCACGGTGACGACAGCACAGCGCGGCGAGCATGCGCTGGTCGCGCCTTTCCTCGTTCCGCGCTATGGCGAGAGGCCCGGGCAGGAGCCGCGGACGCGCTCGGTCGAGGAGCCGATCGCCACCGTCGTGCCGACGCAGAATGGCGGGAGCCTCGCGGCCGTGCATCTGTCGCGGCAGTTCGGCGCTTCGGTCGGCTCCGCCGCCGACGAGCCGGTCGGCACGGTGACCGCGGGCGGCGGCGGCAAGACAGCGGTCGTCGCGGCCTATCTGGCACAGCATAATGGCGATGGCCATATCGGGCGCGAAGCCGCAGCCCCGCTATCGACGCTCACGACGAGCGGCCGGCAGCAGGCGGTCGTCGCGGCCTTTCTCGCCCAGCACAATACAGGCAATGTCGGGCGCGATGCGTCCGAGCCGCTCTCGACGATCGTCCATCGCGGGACGCAGCAGGCCATCGTCGCGGGGTTCCTGTCCAATCTCTACGGCTCCAATGATGGGAGCGGCGGCGACCTGCAGGACCCGGCGCGGACCGTGACCGCCGGCGGATCGCACGCCGCCGAGGTGCGCGCCTTCCTCGTCAAATATTACGGCTCCGATCAGGATCCTCGTCTCGGCGAGCCGCTGCATACGGTGACGACGAAAGATCGCTTCGGCCTCGTCGAGGTGCGCGGCGAGCTTTACGCGATCGACGACATCGGCATGCGCATGCTGACGCCGCGCGAGCTGTTTCGCGCGCAGGGCTTTCCGGATAGCTATCGCATCGAGATGGGCATGACGGCGGATGGGCCGATCGCGCTCACCAAGACCGCACAAATCCGCATGTGCGGCAATAGCGTTTCGCCCGTTGTGGCAAGAGCGCTGGTCGCCGCCAATTACGCGCCGGACGAACTCGCGTCCCCTGTCGGCGCGCGTCGGAAGGTCGACCTCCCTCTCTTAGAGGGTGCGGCATGAACGCCCACGCGCCCGGCCAAGACGCCGCCCTCCCGGTCGTCATCGAAGCCGAGCAAGCCCTCCTCGGCGCCCTGCTCCTCAACGAGCACGCCCTCGCCAATGTCGGCTTCCTCGAAGCCCGGCATTTCGGCGAAGAACTGCATGCTCGCATCTACTCGAGCATGCTCGAGCTGGCTGGCGCCAGCCGCAAGGTCTCGCTCATCACCGTCGGCGCGCAGCTGACCGATGTGCAAATGCCGGACGGCGCGCCGCCGCTCCGCGCCTATCTCGCGCGCCTCGCCGCCGAGGCGACCACAGTCGTCAACGCTCGCGACTACGCCGAAATGATCGTCGACACATGGGCGCGGCGCGAGCTTATCGCGCTCGCCGGTGCGGCCGCGGATATGGTGCGCGCGCCCGGCGTCGGCCGCCTGCAGGCGACGCTCGACGAGCTGGACGCGCAGATCATCGGCCTGCGCAACTCCGGCCAGATCGGCGCGGAATCTGAACGCACGACCCTCGGCGCGGGCCTCGCGGACGTCATTCGAGAGGCCGAGGACCGGGCCGCCGGCAACGCGCGGATCATTCCCTCGACCGGCTTCGTCGACCTCGATCGGGTCATCGGCGGCGGCTATCGCCCGGGCCGCCTCTATGTCGTCGCGGGCAATCCCGGCGCCGGCAAGACGATCTTCCTCGTCGCCAGCGCGCGCCGCGTCGCACGGGTGCGGGACGATCGTCCCCAGTTCGGCGTCGACGTCTATTCCCTCGAAATCGATCGCCGCGAGCTCGCCGCCCGCATGGCGGCAAACGCCATGGCCGCGGGCCCGGCGCCGCTCGCCTACAGCGATATTCTCGCCGGCGCGCTCGACGAGCAAGCGATCAACCGGCTTCGCAAGGTCGAGGAGCGGTTCAACGAATTCGCGGTGACGATCGACGCGACGCCGGGCCTCACGATCGAGCAGATCGAATCCCGCGCCAAGCGCACGAAGCAGCGCCTCGAGCGCGTCGGGAAGACGCTCGACGTGGTCTTCATCGACTACCTACAGATCATGGGTTTCGGCGATCGTTATCGCGGCCGCAAGGTCGACGAAATCGGCGAGGTGACGAAGGGCGCGAAGGCGATGGCAAAGCGCCTCGAGGTCGCCGTCGTGTTGCTCTCGCAGCTCAGCCGCGAAAATCAGAAGCGCGACGACAAGCGGCCGCAGCTGTTCGATCTGCGGGACTCGGGATCCATAGAGCAGGATGCCGACGTCGTGATCGGCCTGCATCGACCCTCCTACTACGACCAGCGCGATCCGAAGGTGCTCAACGGCGACTCCGAGGCCTGCGAGCGCGCGGCGGCTCGGGCGAACGATCTCGAGGTGATCCTCATGAAGAACCGTCTCGGGCCGACGAAGACTGTCCATCTCTACTGCGACGTCGCGCGATCGTTCCTGGACAATGGAGAGAGGAAATGGTGAACGCGTTACCCGAGCCTCTTCTCCCGCCATTCGTCGACCTGCGCGACTTCCGGTTCATGCCGCTCATCATCGAGCAGCTTCGGCGGTCGAAACAATGGCTCATCGCGAAGCGGCGCCCGGAGGTCGGCTTCTATTCGCTGAACTTGTGGGCCGCGTCCTGGCATGAGCTGCCAGCCGGGTCGATGGAAGACGATGACGACGTTCTCGCCGACGCAGCTATGTGCTCTCCGGAACGCTGGCCAAGCGTGAGGGATGACGCCCTTCGCGGCTGGATCAAATGCTCGGACGGACGCCTTTATCATCCGACGGTGTGCGCAGAGGCGGCGAACGCATGGAACGACAAGGCGCATCACAGGTGGCGGAAGGAGTGTGAGAGGGTCAAGAAAGAGAATTCCAGGCGAAAGGAAAAGGGTCTGCCGCCACTCGAACTGCCCGGGGAACCGATGGCACTGTCCCCGTCTCGCGCGGCGGACATGGCGAAGACCGTCGCCGGACAGCCGAGGGACACCAGCAGGACAATGGCGGAATGTCCGAGGGACAATGCGGCGTTGTCCGTGGGACAAGACTCTGACGTCACGACGACAAGCAGGGAGGTGTCGTGGAACAAACGACGGATGTCCGATGGACAAGGCGGCTTTGTCATAGAGACAGGCAAGGGAAATCCTACGGAAATCGCTCTTAAGGGACAGGGACAGTGTAAGGGACAGGGACAGACTGATGATCCCCCAGCCCAGCGTCCTGTCCCCCGCGCGCCCGCGGAATCGGATCGTCCTGCCGACGAACGGCCGCCCGACCCCGGGGCGAGGTTGACGAAATCCGAGCTTGATCGGGTCGAATGGGCCTGTCGCGCTGCGCTTGGCGATGCTGCGCCGCAGGACCAGGTCATTGGTCCGATGGTCGAAATAGTCAGGAAATCCGGGCAAGAGCGCGTCTCGCTGTGCCTCGCATCGGAGGCTCGGAGGCCCCGCGAAAAGCCGATTCGGACTTGGAAAATCTGGGCGCGGATCGTCGCAGAATCGCTGACTGAGGGGCCGTCGAGAACTGCATCCGCGGACAGCGCGGGACCATCGGAGCGCATGTTTCGCATCGGCTGGCTGGACGTCGAATGGCCGGAGCGCGCAGCCCGCGCCAATCTGGCGCGCTGGGAGGAAGCTGGGTTTTGGGCCGACGCTTGGGGCCCTATCCCGCCGCAGTCGCGCCGGCTGCGTGAGATCGCCGCGGAGCTCGGGATCACGATCACGCGGGCAGAAAAGCCAAACGCGCCGTGTCGGCCGCCAAAGCGCGACGATGCCGAGGCGGAGGATGACGCGGCATGACGTGGGCAAATCACGGATATCCGCCGCGGCTCTGGCGCGTCGCGCTGGTCCGAATGCGAATGCGGCGAGCGCAGATCGACGCCGATGGCCGGATAGTCGCCGGCCCAAAATTCGAGCGGCCGGTCTCGATCGTCAGGCGCGGTCGAACTTCGGCGACGGTTCGGATCGACAGTCCGGAGTTCATCGACATGGTTCGGAGGGCGGCATGATGGCGGCGCGGCGAAAAAACTACGGGCGATATGACCGGGTCGAGGAGGCGACGCACCCCGGCCCTACGCTGCCTCGCGCGCCGCGGCGGATGCGCGGCAAGATCGAGATCGTCGTCGCGGCGGTGCCGGACCCGAACCCGATCGAGGGCGAGCGGTTGAAGCGCCAGAAAGCTGCGGTGAACATCGCCGGCAATCCGCTCGAGCGGGAGTATTCTCGCGGGCGAATCTCGACGGAGGCCTATCAGGCCGGGCTGACGTTCGAGCGCATCCTCGAGGCGGCGCGTATCGGCGGCGGAGCCGTGTCGATCGAGCCCAGCGCCGGCGCCGGCGACCATGAAGCAGTGATTGCGCGGGCTATCGACCGCGCGGCCGCCGCCGTCGCCGCATGTCGCGATGTGCGCTCGAAGTGCGGCCAGCGCGGCGCCCTGATCCTGCGGGCCGTGCTCGGGGATCGGCAGACCTTCGTGCAGATCGCCGTGTCCGAGGGCCTCGGCCGCGACCGCGGAACTCGGAAGATCGCCGCCGAATTCCGAGAGGCGCTCGAAGCCCTCGCCGTCGTCGCCAAGGGAAAGGACCGAGGCGCGCTCGGCCATTGGGGGACGGATGGCTATCGGCCAACGATTGCCGATTGACAGCGCACAGTCGGAAAGGCATAAATCGCTACGGAGAAGATTCGCGCCCGGAGCTGGACACCAGCGGCCGGGCGTTGTCGTTTCTTCCATCCGAAATCCCTGAAAATCCCAATTCTCCAGCCCTGAAAAGGGCGGGAGCCGGGGCGCGCCAACGCCCCAAGCCGCGAGTCGTGACCTCGCATGACCGAAAGCCGGCCGGACATCCGGTCACCCCGCCACCGTGCGCGACGGCGGGGAAACTTGGCTCATCGTCATGCAAGAAACCGTTACCGGGCTGGCCGTGGAGGCTTGGCCGATCGAACGCGTGCGCCCGTATGAGGGCAATCCGCGAATCATCCCCGAGACCGCGATCAAGAAGGTTGCGGCCGCAATCAAGGAATTCGGCTGGCGCCAGCCGCTCGTGGTCGACAATGAGGACGTGCTCGTCGTCGGCCATGCGCGCCTGCTCGCGGCGAAACGGCTGGGCCTCGCGCATGTGCCCGTCCATGTCGCGGCGGACCTGACGCCCGAGCAGGCGCGCGCCTATCGCCTCGCCGACAATCGCACGAACGAGGAAAGCCGGTGGAATCCGGATGCGCTCGATTTCGAGCTGCGCGAGCTCGGCGCCGTTGGGTTCGATCTCAAGCTCGCCGGCTTCGATCCGGTCGAACTGCCCGGCGAGCCGCCGCAATTCGAGACGATCAGCTTCGACGCGGTGAAGCCGCTCGACGAAAAGAAGGCGGTCGCCTGTCCGAACTGCGGACACCGTTTCCAGCCGTCATGACGCTGCGGCTGGACTGGGCCGGCCATGACGCGGCCACCTACGCCTGTCGACAGTGGCACTATTCGCGCGCCGTGCCCGCAGGCCGGCTCATCGTCATCGGTGTATGGGAGAACGAGGCGTTCAAAGGCGTCGTGATCTTCAGCCGCGGCGCGACGCCGAGGATCGGCTCGCCCTATGGGCTGACGCAGTTGGAGGTCTGCGAGTTGACGCGCATCGCGCTTCGCGAGCACGAAGCGCCGGTAAGCAGGATCGTCGCGATCGCGCTCCGCATGCTGCGCAACCGCTGCCCAGGCATGCGGCTCGTGATCTCCTACGCCGCCGGCGAGCAGGGCCACCATGGCGGCGTGTATCAGGCAGGCGGCTGGATTTACGAGGGCGCGAAGGAGACCTACGCCATTGAGGTACGCGGCGAGCGGCGACACGGGCGCAGCGTCGGCTCACGGTATGGGCGCCACGACATTGAATGGCTGCGCGAGAACGTCGACCCTGCGGCGAAGGCGGTACGGGGCCTCGTGCGGCACAAATACCTCATGCCGTTGGACGACAAGATGCGGTCGGCAGTTGTGCCGCTCGCGAAGCCCTATCCCAAGCGTGTGAAGCAGGCGATGGCCGAACACCATTCGGCGCAGCGGCCGGGCAGCGCGGACCCGCACGCTCCAAATCAGTGAAAGAGGCGGCGAGCGTAGTCGGCGAGGAGCCCGAGTAGGCCAATACGTCGCGCCGCCGCCCATACCTGAGGTCCGACGGAGTTGAGCGCCGCGGCCCAATACCTCTTCCTGGCGCGCTCCACCGACATCCCCGACGTGACGTCACGTCGAAAGGCTTCATCTAGATCCATGAGCAAAGCGTCTCGATATCGCTTTTTTGTCAGAGCCCCAACAAGCATCTCGGCTGTTCGCGGAGGTTCAAGGTTTTCTGCTGGCCTGTCCATCTTATGCGGCGAGCAAAGTTCCTGTTCGAAAAGTGATAATTGCTCGTTCAGATCAGCGTACTGCTTCCTGAGAAGACGACGCTCCTTTACGAGCCGCCTAATTCTATTATTGTAAAAGACCAGATCTTCTGTCCCCGCAACGGCCAAATCTGGCTTGAGTTTAGCGAGATCACGAGCCATCAACTCTTTCTCTCGTTTCAGATTGTCAAAAAGGAATATTCCTAGACGCTCCACGAAGACGTTCATGCCAACGCCTCCTTCCAAGGGAATCCCTCGCGCAGCGCATCTATCGCACAGAGTGACACCTGCAAAGACTTCTGGCCGTTGCCGGTAATCGTGAAATACAGCTTCTTCCGCCCGCCGCGCGCCGCGGTCGCCTCGCCCTCTTGGGACGTGATCAGTCCACTATCCTCAAGTCGCTCAAGCACCGCGTAAACGGAACCAAACGAATATTCCTTCCCGGTCCGCGTCTTGATCTCGTCACGGATCGACACGCCGTAGGCGTTCGGACGTAACCGCATAATCGCGAGCAACATCTGCTGCTCGACCAGGGTCAAATCAGTAGATTTCGCCAAGGAATCACCTCCGTTTCCGATTTCTTCGTAATTCTAGAATAAATCCCGAGAGCGTCAAGGGCCATGGCCGGAAGAAAGCCGTTCGAGCCGACAGAGGAGCAGCGAAAGCAGGTCGAGGCCTTCGCCGCCTACGGCATCCCGCAAGAGGACATGTGCAAGCTGCTCCTCAATCCGCGGACGGGGAAGCCGATCGACCTCAAGACGCTGCACAAGCATTTTCGCGTCGAGCTCGACACCGGGATGGTCCGCGCGAATGCGAAGGTCGCCGAGTCCCTGTTCCGCCAGGCCGTGGGCGCTCCCGCGCAATACGACGCCGGCGGCAAGCTGATCCGCGCCGAGCAGACGCCTGTCGTATCCGCCGGCATCTTCTGGGCCAAGGCGCGCATGGGCTGGAAAGAGCGCGAGGTGCACGAACATACGGGGGCCGATGGCGGTCCGATCGAAGTCGACGACGCGCGATCCAAGCTCGCTGATCGCATCGCTCGTCTCGCTGCCGCCGGTGCAGCGCGCGAAGGTTCTGGCGAGCCTCAGCCCGAGTGAGGCGCGCGCGCTGCTCTTCGACTGGCGCGCGTGGGCGCGGCCCGAGCAACTCGCCCCACTCGGCGTTTGGTCGTTTTGGCTGGTCCTCGCGGGGCGCGGGTTCGGCAAGACCAAAACCGGCGCCGAGTGGGTCCGGGAAAAGAAGGAAACCTGCGGACGCCTCGCGCTCGTCGCGCCCACCGCCGGCGACGCGCGCGACGTCATGGTCGAAGGCGTCTCGGGGATCCTCGCGTGCTCGCCGCCATGGGATCGGCCCCACTACGAGCCCTCGAAGCGCCGCCTGACTTGGAAGAACGGCGCAATCGCGACGCTCTACTCGGGCGAGGACCCAGAGGCGCTGCGCGGCCCGCAGTTCGGCGCGGGGTGGGCGGACGAGCTTTGCGCGTGGCAATACGCGCAGGACACATGGGACATGCTGCAGTTCGGCCTGCGCCTCGGCCGCAATCCGCAATGCGTCGTCACCACGACGCCGAAGCCGATCCAGGTCTTGAAGGACCTGCTCGCCAACCCCGCGACCGTTGTCACGCGGGGCTCGACCTACGACAACCGCGCCAATCTCGCGGAAGGCTTCTTCCGGCAGATCATCAGCCGCTATGAGGGCACGCGCCTCGGCCGGCAGGAACTGAACGCCGAGCTGCTCGAGGACATCCCCGGCGCGCTGTGGAGCCGCAAGCTCATCGACGACACGCGGGTCCGCTCCTATCCGGACCTCGCGCGCGTCGTGGTCGCGATCGATCCGCCGGCGACATCCGGCGAAAAGGCGGACGAATGCGGAATCGTCGTCGCGGGCCGCTGCGCCGACGGACAGGGCTATGTGCTTGCCGACCATTCCTCCCAGGGCGATCGGCCGGCTGAATGGGCGCGGCGCGCGGTCTCGGCCTATCAGATGTTCAACGCCGACTGCATCGTGGCCGAAGTCAACCAAGGCGGCGAGATGGTCGAGGAGATCATGCGACAGGTCGACCCGAACATTCCATTCCGCGCCGTGCACGCCACGCGCGGCAAATACGTCCGCGCCGAGCCGATTTCGATGATCTACGCGCAGGGCCGCGTGCATCATGTCGGCTCGTTCCCGAAGCTCGAGGATCAGATGTGCGCCATGACCCCGGACTTCGACGCGAAGAAAGCTGGCTACAGCCCTGACCGCCTCGACGCGCTCGTGTGGGCCATGACCGATCTCATGACCGGGCATCGGTCGGAACCGCGGATTCGCCGTCTCTGATGGTCTGGCCGTTCACGCGCCGTCGGGCGGATGCGCCGCTGACGGAGAAAATCGGGCCGGCGATAATTTCCGCCGCCACGAAAGTGGGCAAACAAATTATCGAGCACAAAGCCTCCGCCGTCGGCGCGCTGATCTCGGCGCGCGTGCTCAATCTCCCGCAGTGGCCGCGTCGCTCGTTCGAGCAGTCCGCCAAGGAAGGCTATCAGCAAAACCCCGTCGTCAACGCCTGCGTCTGGAAGACGACGCGCGCGGCCGCCGCGGTGCCGCTCGCGATCATGCGGGGCGACAAAGAGGTAGACATCCCGGAGTTGCGCGCGCTCCTCAACCGGCCGAACCCCTCGCAGGACGGGCCCGCCTTCGTGCAGGCGACGCTCGCCGATCTCATGCTCGCGGGGGAGTTCTTCGCCGAGCGCGTCGATCTCGGAAAGCAACCGAAGGAACTCTACCGCTGGTCGCCGGCGAAGACGGCCGTAAAGCCGGGAGCCGACGGATTCGCCGCCGCCTACACCTTCAAGGTCGGGGACAAGGAACGCACGGTCGACGTCGATCTCTCCAAGGGAAATGTCCCGATCCTGCATGTCCGCGATTACAACCCGACCGATGATTGGCGCGGGCTGCCCTCGATCGACCCGGCCGCCTTCTCGATCGACGCGCACACCGGCGCGCTGCGCTGGAATGTGGCGCTCTTGCGCAATGGGGCCCAACCGTCCGGCGCGCTCGTCTACGCGCCAAAGGATGGCGGCGACAAGCTCACGGACGAGCAGTTGGCGCGCCTGAAGGCCGAGCTCGAGGAATCGTTCTCCGGCTCGCAGAACGCCGGCAAGCCGCTCCTGCTCGACGGCGGCCTCGACTGGAAGGAGATGGGCTTCTCGCCCAAGGACATGAATTTCGCCGAGGGCCTGAACAGCGCCGCGCGCCTGATCGCCCTTGCCTTCGGCGTGCCGCCGCTCATCCTCGGGATCCCCGGCGACAACACCTTCGCGAATTACGCAGAGGCGAACAAGGCTTGGTATCGCGAGACGATTCTCCCGCTGCTCGCGCAATGGTGCCGGGCGATGTCGTGGTGGCTCGGGCCAGCGTTCGGCGCAGATATTCGGATCGAGCCGGACGCCGATGATCTCGAGGTGTTCGCCGACGAGCGCGCCGCTCAGTGGGATCGTATCGAGAAATCGACCTCGCTGACGATCAACGAGAAGCGCGAGCTTCAAGGCCGCAAGCCGGTCAAGGGCGGCGACGTGATCCTCGTCTCGTCGGCGCTGATCCCGCTCGAGGCGGCGGGCGAGACGCTACAGGGTGGCGCGGCGCCGGAGGATGACGAGACCGATGATGTCAGCGACGACGCGAACACTGAAGCAAATGACGGAGCGGAATAGATGGGCGGTGGAGTCCTGATCGGCGCGCATGTCGCGCGCGACGCGTTCAACGTCACGCTGTCGGACTCGGCGACGCAGAACGCGAACTTTTTCCGCGTCGGCACGGCGGGCAACGTCGCCGTTCAGACCGCCGATGGAACGACGCTCACGATTCCGTCGCTCGCAGCCGGAGAATATGTCTTCCTCGCCGTGCAGAAGTTCCTGGCGACCGGCACGACGGCCTCCGGCCTCACGGCGTTTGTCTGATGATCGTGCCGATGATGAAGGCTGCCGCCCTGTCTCAGCGCCCGCTCTGGTCGCCGCTCCTGCTCGGCGCGTCGCTCGCCGCGTGGTGGAGCGCGCTGGAGTCGAGCAGCATCACGCTCGCCGGGGCCAATGTCCCCGCATGGGCGTCGATAGTCGGCGGGATATCGGCGACGCAGGCGACGGGAGCGGTTCAGCCTATCTACGCGGCTGCTGGAATAAACAGCCGCCCAAGTCTGACGTTCGGCTCTCGATGGCTGGACACCCCGCTGAATTGCTCAAGCGTCCCTCGGACGGTCGCGGCGTTGCACGTCGTCAACAACATCGCGACATACCAGACGATTATTGGGGGTGTGGCGAGTGGCGGGTATCAAGTGCAAGTCAGGGCAGCAGATGGCTTCGCTGCGATCGTCAAAGGTATTACGGTCGAAGTAGGGCACGCTACAATCCCGTGCGTGGCCGGTGCGGTGAGTGTCGATATCGCAGCCTATGACGGGGCCGCCTACGGCTTTGCACACAATGGTTCTGAGGCCGGTTCTGGCAGCGCCTCAGTCGTATTTACGAGCACGACTTCCGAAATCGGGACACGAAACGTCGGAGCAGAAACCTATACTGGAAATATCGGCATGATCGTCGTGCTCAACGCCGTGCTCGACACGGTCACACGCCAAAAGCTCGAGAGCTATATGGCGTGGCAGTATGGCGCGGCGTCGTCACTCCCTGCCGCCCACCCCTACAAAAACGCACCGCCGCGCGCCTCTCTCGACGAGATGGAGAGGTGGGCCGACGAACGAGGCTGGCGCGTGATCGACCTCGCCGCCAATCGCGAGCGCGCCAGGCGCATCTACACGCCGCCTCGTCGTCTGATCGTGCCCGATGGCGGGTGGAGGATCGCAGCGTGAGATACCTCGTCTACGCCACGCAGGCCGAGGCGCAAGCGGCCGTCGATGCGATCGACGCGCGGGCGCGCGAGCTGTTCCGCGCGGCCGCTACGCGATCGACGCGGGTGGCGCCGTCGTCGGCAAGACGCCAGACGGCCAAACCGACCCTCGCGGCAGGACCGAGACCTGGGATATCCCGCGCCAGCGCGTGGACCGCAAATGGATCGTGGCGCACCAGGAAGCGCACGGGTCCGGCGCGCAGATCGTCTCGCCGAGCGTCACGATGTCCGCCTATGTGATGCAGGACATCGGCGCGCCGGTGATTGAGGAAGAGTCCGCCGATTGGTGGCCGCCGGCCCCCACGCCCTAACATCGTTTGTGCCCCCATCGCCGCCTGCGCAGAGCGTGACCGACTCCCATGAATCGCACCCGCCGCGCACGCCGCATTGCCCGCCATGTGCGCCTTGCAGCATCCCATGAACGCGCTCTTGCGCATGATCTTCGCAAGATTTTCGCTCGAGCGGGTCGCGCCGCAGCGGCGCATGTCGCGGCCGGACAAGATCATCTCGCCGTCGCGGTTGTGGCCGGCTTCGAGCCCGCCATCGCCAAAGCGCTTCGCGCCCGCCTGCGCACTGCGGCAATGGCGAGCGCGCAACTCGTCCTCGAGGAGCTGACGGGGGAGAAGGCGTTCGGCGTGGTGTTCGAGCAAACCGGCGCGCCGGCGCTTGAACAGAAGCTGCTCTCGCTCTTCGACGTTGCCGAGCGCGCTGTCGTCGACTGGCTGTCGCATCACGCGGCCGAAATGGTGCAGCGTGTCTCGCAATCGCTGAAACGCCTGATCCGAGGCTCGCTGAAACGTGGCAAAGAGGCCAACGAGCCGCCCCGCGTGCTGGCGCGCCGGATGCGCGACGAGACCGGCGGCGAGATCGGACAGAGGCGGGCGCTGGTGATCGCGAGGACGGAAACGCACACCGCCTCGCAGGTCGGCTCTGAGGCCGCAGCGAACGCCACAGGCCTCGCGCTCGACAAGGAGTGGGGCGCGACCGAGGACGCCCGCACAAGGCCGGATCATCACGACGCGGACGGACAGACCGTCGACAAGGACGCCGATTTCGTCGTCGGCGGCGAGCGCTGCAAATTCCCCGGCGACGCATCACTGAGCGCAAAGCAGCGCGCAAACTGTCGTTGTGTGACGCTTTGGGTTCCGAGGATTCCGAAATGAAGGTGAACCAATACGGTGACCATATTTTCGCAGTCATGTGCCCGGCCTGCGGCTACGAACATCCGTTCACCGTAGGATCGAAAACGCGGCCGAACTGGACCTTCAACGGGGACTTCGAGCGTCCGACGTTTTCGCCGAGCATGCTCTGCATGCCGGATGGCCCGAAGCGTTGTCACTCCTTCGTTGAGAACGGAATGATCCGCTTCTTGCCGGACAGTTGGCACGGGCGAAGCGACGCCGTTCCTCTCCCCGACGTGGAAGAATAGCCCATGAGCGAACTGAAGCAGGCTCATAGCCTCAAACACCTGCCGATCGAGTTCGACGCCAAGGCCGTGAAGGATGACGGCACGTTCGAGGGCTACGCCTCGACGTTCGGCAACGTCGACAGCGGCTACGACGTCGTCATGCCGGGCGCCTTCGCCAAGAGCCTCGTCGCGCGTCCGGCGCCGCGCATCAAGATGCTCTGGCAGCATGACCGGACCCAGCCGATCGGCGTGTGGAGCGAGGCGGCCGAGGACAGCAAGGGGCTTTTCGTCAAAGGCGCGCTGCTCCGCGACGTCCAACGCGGCGCCGAAGCCTACGCCCTCATGAAGGCCGGCGTCATCGACTCCATGTCGATCGGCTACAAGACGCTCGAGGCCGATTTCACCCAGAGCGGCGTGCGCCAACTCAAGGAAGTCGGCTTGTTCGAGGTATCCCTCGTAACATTTGCGATGAACGATCAAGCGGTCGTCACGACCGTCAAAGAGTTCAACCCGCGCGAGTGGGAAAGGGGCCTGCGTGACGCCGGCCTCTCGCGCGGCGACGCCGTGAAGGCTGTCGCTTTTTTCCGAGAGCGCCTGCGGGAAGCCGGCGAGAATGTCGCGATCGATCCGCGTGAGGCGGAGGCGGCGGCCTTGTCGACCGATGTGGTCGACGCCATGCGGAAGCTGCAAGCCGCCTTCCGCTGATCTCACAGGATCGAAGACATGACGGAGCATTTCCGACTCAGCGGGCCCTACAACCCGTTGGAGCGCAAGGAAGAGGCGCCGACGAACCCGGAGTTCAAGAAGCTCGCCGACGAGCTCATGAGCACGGTGGCGGCGTTTCGCCAGAAGAACGACGAGGCCGTCGCCGACCTTCAGAAGAAGTTCAACGCCGGCGACGTCGTTCTGAAGGAGCATGTCGACCGCATCAATGACGCGATCGACAAGGTCGAGAAGAAGCTCACGGACGAACTGCTCGACATCAAGCGCAAGGCAATCTTCGAAGGCCAGAAGGACGCGAAGAAGCCGGAAGCGCCCGAGCTCGTCGAATATCGAAAGACGTTCGACGACTATCTCCGCGGCAAGTTCGGCGGCGACGACCGCCCCCGCGAGATGAAGGCGGCGTGCGCCAAGGCGTTCGAAGCTAAGGCGCTGACGGTCGGCGAGGATGCTTCGGCAGGCTTTACCGTCTTGCCGACGATCGAGCAGACCATGACCGAGATCGCCATTCTGGTATCTCCGGTCCGCTCGGTCGCGAACGTCACGACGATCAGCACCGATCGCGTGCGGTTCCCCATCAACAAGCGCGGGACGAGCTTCGGTTGGGCCGGCGAGACCGACCCGCGCACGGCGACGGCCAATTCGCAGATCGCCGAGACCGAAATCCCCGTGCATGAAATGTGGGCGCAGCCCGGCGCCACACAGTCCTTTCTCGACGACACCTATATCGACGCCGAGAATTGGATCGCCAACGAGGTCGCCGTCATCTTCGCGCAGGGCGAGGGCGTGTCGTTCATCTCCGGCAACGGCGTGAAGAAGCCCCAGGGCTTTCTCGCCTACCCGGTAGTCGCGGATGCATCCTGGTCCTGGGGCAGCGTCGGCTATGTCCCGAGCGGCACGTCCGGCGCGTTCACCGGCCCCGCCGCCGGCCCGCCTCTCGTGCAGGGCGCCGACGTGTTCGCCGATCTGGTGGCGGCGCTGAAATATCAGTATCGGCAGAATGCCCGCTTCGCCGCAAACCGTCGCACCGTGGCGCAGATGCGCAAGCTGAAGGACCTCTACGCGAACTATCTGTGGGCGCCCGGCCTGCAGAACGGCCAGCCGGCGAGCTTCTACGGCTATCCGCTGGTCGAGTTCGAAGACATGCCGGACATCGCGGCATCGTCCTATTCGATCGCCTTCGCGGACTTCAAGCAGTTCTATCGGATCGTCGATCGCGTCGGCATTCGCACACTGCGCGATCCGTTTACCAACAAGCCCTTCGTGATGTTTTACACCACGAAACGCGTGGGCGGCGGCGTCGACAATTTCGAGGCCGGTAAGCTGCTGAAGTTCGCGACGTCCTGATACGCTCTGCGTCGCCGGAGGCGATGCGCTTCGCGCAGGCGGAGCCAATCGCTTCGCCGCGCGACCGGCTATCGCATGAAACGCCGTCGGCTCCGGCCGACGGCCCCGCAACGCTCTTCGAAAGGCTCATCGCCATGATGCGCAACCTCTCCTCCATCATCAAGCCGAAGCGCTTGATCGCGGAGGCCACCCTCACCGCGACTCCCTCTGCCGTCGTCATCAATCGCGCCTCGACCAACAGCCGCGTTTGGGAGGCGCTGCAGTTCGCCTTCCATGTCGGCGCCGGCGGAATCACGTTCGACGCCACGAATTATCTCGCACTGAAGCTCGAAGACTCGGACAATGGATCGACCTACGCGAACGTCACCGCGGCGGCGGCTGTCGTCTTCGGCGCCGAGAACCCTGCGGGCACGAACTTCGCCCAGGCGCCGGACGCGAACGGGCTCGTGCGCCTCATCAACGCCGCTCACGCATCGGCCGACAGCGATCCGTTCCGCGTCGATTATGTCGGCTCGAAGCAATATGTGCGCGCGTCCATCGTGTTCGGCGGCACCCACGCCACGGGAACGCTCGTCGGATTGTGGGCCGTGCTCGGCTATCCGAATATCGCTCCGGTCGTCTGATCGCATCACGCAAAATTGAGCGGGAGAAATCCCGCTTTACGCAAATCGCCGAAATCGAGGCTATCCCATGCCGAAGACGATCAAGATGCTGAAAAACTTCTCCGTCAGCCCCAATGGCTATGACGTCGAAAAGTGGCTCAAGGGCGAGGTGAAGCGCAACGTCCCCGACGCGCTCGCCGACGATCTCACCGATGAACAGACGCTCGCCGCCATCGAGGTGACGGGCGACAAGAAGGCGGACGCCGAGGCGGAGGATGGCGCCAAGGCCGAAGCCGAGCGCCGCGCCAAGGAAGCTGCGGCTGCCGAAGCGCTGAAAGAGGCTGCGGCGAAAGCTGCGCTCGACGCCGCCAAGAATGCCGGCGGGGGCGGCGCGCCGAAGCCGCCGAAGGCTTGAAAATCCGAAAACGCTGAAAGCTCGAGGAAGCCGAGGCTCCAATGACCCAAGCACAGGATCGATACGACGCCGCGGCGCAGCGCCACAGCGACGCCCTTCAGCGGGCCATCACGCGCGCGACGGAGGTCGTCTCGCTCGAGGCCGACAAGGCGCAACTGGTGGCCGACCTCTCCAAGGCGCGGGCCGAATACGACGCCCTACTCGACAAGACCGCCGCCTATCTCGAGGCGTCGGCAGATGCGCTCGAGGCCGCTCCGACCGCGGCCGCGATCCAGACCGCCGAGCCAGCCGCCGCGGCCGTTCCGATCAACCCGGCGGCGCCGCAGCAATGATCTCCTCTACGGCTCGCCTCCGCCTCGTCACCGACGCGGCGAGCGAGCCTTTGACCCTGGCCGACGCGAAGGCCTATGCCCGCGTCGACCTTGCCGACGACGACGCGCTGATCACCGCGCTGATCGCCGCCGCGCGCCGGCGAGCCGAAAAGGAGACCGGCCTCGCGCTGCTCACGCAGAGCTGGGTCGCCGTGCTCGACCGCTGGCCGGATGGAACGAGCGGCGGCGGACTCTCGTCCCCTTGGTGGGATGGGGTCCGCGAGGCCCCGCTCGCGATGGTCTCGCCGGCGGGCGTCATCGAAATCCCGAAGCGACCGTTTCAGGCGGTGACGCAAATTCGGCTGCGCGACGCCTATGGCGACTTTACGACGGTCGATCCCGCGATCTACTACTCGGAAGTCTCCGACATGCGCGGGCGCATCATACGCAAGCTCGGGACGATCTGGCCCGTCATCGTCATGGCGCCGAAGAGCGCGATCGAGATCAGCATCACGGCGGGGTTTGACGCGGCGCCTTATTCCGGCGTGCCGGACGATCTGGTCTTGGCGATCAAGATGCTCGTCAAGCATTGGTACGACAACCGTGAGCCAGTAGCGGATGGCCGCATCGGAAAGGTGCCTGCTCATATCGACGCGATCTTCGGCTCCTATCGGGCGACGAGACTCCGATGAAGGTTTCGAATATCGGCGCGATGCGCGAGCGCGTCGCGATCTATGCGCAGACGCAGGCCGTCGACGACGTCGGCGACATCACGACGACTTGGACGCAGGTCGCAACGTGCTGGGCTCGAATGCGGCCGCTCAGCGCGCGTCAGGTCGAGCTCGCCGGGCGCGACGACGCCATCCGCCGATATGAGATGAAGATCCGCTACCGGACAGACATCACCACGAATTCTCGCATCGTCTGGCGTGGGCGGCGCTTCGACGTCGAGGGCGTGACGGACGAAACGGAGCAGCGGCAATTTTTGACCGTCTTCCTTTCGGAGTTAAACGCATGATCAAGGTCAGCGTGTTGGAAGGCGCCATACGGGAGGTCGAGAATGATCTTCAGGCTCGCATCGAGAAAGGGACGCTCGATGCGCTCAAGGCCATCGCCCTTATGGCGCAGTCCGACGCCCAACGGCGCATTCTGAAAGGCCCGAAGACAGGGCGCGTCTACAAGCGCGGCGAGATCACGCACCGCGCGTCCGCTCTGGGCGAGGCGCCGGCCAATGATCTCGGCTTCCTCGTCGGATCGATAAGAATCGACATCACCCAAAAATTGCAGGTCGATTTACGGGCTCTCGCCCCCCACGCCATCCACCTCGAATATGGCACGGTGGCCATGGCCGCGCGGCCCTTCCTGCGCCCCGCGGGAGAGGAAGCCGGCAAGCGTTCGAAAGAAGTGTTCGATGTCTACATCGCAGCGGCCCTCAAATGATGACGCGATTTCTGTCTGCGTCGCGCGCGCTGCGATTGAAGATATCTGGATCGACGAGGAAAATGGTCAGATCGTGGTCGTCGGATCGTGGGGGGAAACCCGCGTCACGCCGTCCGAGCTTTCCTATGAGCGCGCGCGGCGCTCTGGCGATTGCCGGATAGTCCACGCCGATGGCAGCATCACTCCCGCTCGACGCGGCCGCTTCGCTCATCGCAGCGGTCCGGTCGGCGCTGCTCGCGAATAGCACGCTCGCCGGCATGCTCGCCGGCAGCAAGGTCGTGACGCTCGCGCCGTCGGGCCATCAGACGCCCTATATCTCGATCGCCATTCGCTCGAACGACTGGTCGACCGCGACCGAAGACGGGCAAGAGGTCCTGCTCGATCTCAACGTCTGGCACCAGCCGGATTCGCAGACGCCCGAGGGAGGCGCGGCGCGCGCGATCATGGCGCTGTGTCGGCAGACGCTGCACACCGCGAGCCTGACGCTCGCCTCGCCGTTCAAATGCACGCTGATCCGCGTGACCAATGAGATCGGCCCCTACCGCGATCCCGACGGCCGAACCGTCCACGGCCTCGTCTCTGTTCGCGCGCTCGTCGACCATACCTGAATTCCTGCGCCGCCCGGGGCACGCGCGGCAATCCCATAGGAGCATCACGAAATGACCGCACAAGCCGGGCGCCTATGGGCGCTCTCGATTCTGTCCGGCGGCAGCTATGTGCCCGTCGCCGGGCTGCGCACGCGCAGCTTCAAGGTGGACAACACCAACGTCGACGTGACGACCGCAGACAGCGCCGGCCGCTGGCAGGAGCTGCTCGGCAATGCGGGCGTGCAATCTCTCGAGATCGACGCTGCAGGAATCTATCAGCAGGACGCGACCGCGAAGCTGCTCTTCCAGGCGGCGTCGACTTCGACCCTTCAGACCATGCGTCTCGTTTCGCCTGGAATCCAGATCGACGGCACGTTCCTCGTCGACAGCTACGAGGAGGCCGGCCCCTACAACGACGCGACGACCTTCACCGTGAAACTCATGTCGAGCGGGCAGCCGACCTTCATCTATTCCTGATCCTGATCTCGTCTTTCGAAAGGAGCGCGAACCATGTCCGCCCTCACGATTCAGAACATCTCCGCTGCCGGACTCACGCCAAGCTTTCAGGCCGCGACCGCGAGCGACACGATTCCCGGCGCGAACGGCAACGAGCGCCTGTTCCTGCACGCCAAGAATACAAATGCCGCGACGGCGACCGTCACCATCAACCCGGTCTCTCCGACCACTGCCAAGGTCCAAGGCGTCGGGCAGGTGGCCGTGCCGGCGATCCAGGTCACTATTCCGGCGACGACCGGCGACAAGATGATCGGCCCGATCCCGCAGGCCTACATCGACGCCACCGGCACGGTGACGATCGCCAATTCCGGAACCATCACCAATCTCTCGCTCGCGGCGATCGCGCTGCCGGCGGCCTCGCTCTGACGGAGTAGCGACCATGGCGAATAGGGCACGCGGCTTGGTCGACTTCCACCTCGGCGACGAAACGCTCGAGATCGGCCTCGGTCTCGGCGCGCTGGCGAAAATCGAGGATGCGTTCGGAGTGGAATCCTTCGAGGAGGCCCTCAACTTCGGAGAGCGGCTGAGCGCCACCAAGCTCATGAAGTTTCTAGCGGCCCTGGTCGAGGGCAATGGCCACGAGCTGACGCCGGCGCGCCGACGAGCCATCGACAACATGTCACCCGCGGAATTCATGGAGGCGTTGTCCGAGATCATGGGTCGTTCCGGCATGTCGAGAATCGATGCGCCCGAGGCGGAGGGCCCCGACGCCCCTTTGGGCGCGCCGGCGGCCTCTCGGGCGTCGACCGCTGGCGAGCGTGGATGAGAATCGGACTCGGGCATCTGCGCATGCGCCCCGACGACTTCTGGCGCATGACGCTTCCCGAGTTCTTCGCGGCCTGCGACGGCTACCTGGAAAGCAAGGGCGTGCGTCGCGGCGGTCACGGCGGCGGTGCGCCGACGCGCGCCGAGGTCGACGCGCTCTTCGCGCGGCTCGATGAACAGGGAAGGCTGAAAGCCCATGGCTGAAGCGATCGTTGGCGGCCTCGTCTATCAGTTCAAGGCGGACACAGCCAATTTGAAGGCGGGTCTGGCCGAGGCGCGGGCCCAGCTTCGGCAGATGGCCGACCAAGCGCAGCAAAGCTCGCGCGACATGCAGCGCGGGATGGAGGAGACAAACCAGTCTATTCAAAAAATGTCGCTCTCGGCGCGACTGTTCGCGTCGACGCTGCGCGGTGCTCTGGTCGGGGTGATTTCCGGTTCATTCCTGCGCGAGATCAACGATGCCGTCGAGAAAACGCGCCAGCTCGAGGAAGCGTCGCGCGCGCTCGGCGTGGAGACCAGGGCGCTCAAGAGCCTCGACAAGTCCGCATCGTTCTTCGGGATCGATCCGGCCCAAATGAATCGGGAACTCGTCCAGCTCGCCGAGCAGCTCAGGGAAGCGTCCGTCGCCGGCGGCAAGCTCGCCGACTTCCTGCAAAAGAACGGGATCGCCCTGAAGGACGCGACAGGAAACGCCCGGCCGTTCCAGAAGGTGCTCGGCGACATCGCGAATCTGATCCGGGACGCGGATAACGAGGTCGACAAGCTAAACGCTCTGAAGCTCCTCGGGCTCTCCGAGGAGATGGCGCGGGTGTTCGAGCGCGGCTCGGAAGCGGTCGAGAAATTCGGGGCGAGCGCGACGCAGGCCGGCGAACGCACGAACAACGAACTGGTCAGGAAGTGGGAATATCTGCAAGACGCCTGGACCAAGGTGTGGGAGAACATCCGCGACAAGACGATCGACGTCATGTATGCGGTCCTGGCGGCGATCGGCGACGCCCTCCACAAGATGGGGTTTCAGTTCGGCGAGCTCACCCGCGAAATCGAGCGCCGCTACGCCGAGCTTCGAAGGACGATCGGGGCTGGGCTCGAAGGCGTCGGGGTCGGATCGCCAGGAGCGGCGGAGAGCCGCTATCAAGCCTCCATGCTCGACATCGCCAAGCGGTCGCTGAACGCGCGGCTGCTCGAGCGGGAGCGCGAGGACGCCATGGCCGACCGAGATTCCGGCCGGAAACCGCTCACGGTCTCGCGCAGCGGCACGCGGTCAATCCGCGGGCTCTATGACAAGGACACGAGCGGCGGAGCCGAGAAGGCAGATCAAATCGAGCGCTACATCGAGCAACTCAAGCAGGCCGAAGCGATCGCAAAAGCGGAGGCCGAAAACTGGTCGAAAGGCAATATCGAGCGTGCGCAAGCCGTGGCGCTCGGCCGCGCGCAGGCCATCGCCGACAAGGAAGGCAAGACGCTAACCGACGAGCAGCGGCAGAGCGTCCTTTCGCTCGCCGGCGCGACGCAGCAATACAAGGATCGCGTCGAAGAGCTTCGACAGAAGCAGCAAGAACTGAACGCCGCTATGCGCGAGTTCGCCGACACTGTGACGAACTCGCTCAGCGAGCTGATCACACGCGGAAAGAGCGCCAAGGATGTTCTCGCCGATCTGGCGCGGACGCTCGCAAACTCCGCGCTGCGCGGGGCTCTGACGGGCGAAGGCATGTTCGGCCAGGCGCTCGGCTTGTCCGGAAGAAACGGCCAGGTCGGAGGGCTGTTCGGACAGCTCTTCAGCGGACTGAATTTCGGCGGGATATTTGGAGGCGGCGCTGGAGCGCCCATGCAGCTTTCCGGGGCCGCTCTCGCGGGAGGCGGCGGCGGCGGGTTCTTCGACGGCTTTGCGGGCCTCTTCGCCGATGGCGGCGCGATCCCGGCTGGCAAATGGGGCATAGCCGGCGAGCGCGGGCCGGAGATCATCACCGGGCCGGCGAGCGTTATTCCGGCTCGTCCAGCGCCGCGAGCGCCGCGAGATCGCGCCCTCGTCCAGCACATCACTTTCAACGTCACGAGCCCGGACGCGCCGAGCTTCGCGCGCTCGGAGAGCCAGATTTCGGCGCTTCTCACCCGCGCCGCCGCGCGAGGCCAACGGAACATCTGATCGCCTCTGGCGGCGCGGAGCGCATCGATGGCGGCCTTCCATGAGGTCCGATTTCCGACCGACATCTCTCTCGGCGCCCGCGGCGGTCCGGAGCGCCGAACGGACGTCGTCACGACGCGCTCGGCGGCCGAAGAGCGTAATTCGATCTGGGCGGGCTCCCGGCGCAAGTACAACGCTGGCTATGGGGTCAAGACGTTCGCGCAGCTCGAGCGCGTGGTCGCGTTCTGGGAGGAGCGCCGCGGCCGGCTCTATGGGTTCCGGTGGAAGGATCGCCTCGATTTCAAATCCAGCGCGGCTGCGGCGACCCCAACGTCGACGGATCAGACCATCGGCACGGGGACGGGCGCGGCGACGACATTTCAGCTCGTCAAGACCTATGGCTCGACATTCGCGCCCTGGTCGCGCCAAATCCGCAAGCCGGTCGCCGGCACGGTGCTGGTCAGCGTCAACGGCGTGCAGCAAACGAGCGGATGGACCGTCGACACGACGACGGGCGTTGTGACCTTCGCGAGCGCGCCGGCAAATGGCGCCGTCGTTCGCGCGGGATTCGAATTCGACGTCCCTGCGCGCTTCGATATCGACTATCTCGAAGTCGACTACTCTCACTTCGAGGCCGGGCAGATTCCCAACATTCCGATTGTCGAAATCAAGGTCTGACGAGACGTGAAGACGCTCCCTGCGCCACTCGCCGCACATCTGTCGAGCGGAGCGACGACGATGGCTTATTGCTGGCGCATGACGCGGCGCGACGCGACCGTGCTCGGCTTCACCGAGCATGACGAGAACATCGTCTGCGACGGAACAACCTTCCAGGCTGCCACTGGCTTCACCGCGTCGCAGATCGCAACGAGCCTCGGCCTCTCGGTCGATAATTTCACCGCCGCCGGCGCGCTCTCGTCCGCATCGATCACCGAGACGGACATCCTTGCCGGCCGCTATGACGACGCGACGCTCGAATTGCTTTGGGTGAATTGGGCGGACCCGACGCAATTCCTCACGATCTCGAAGGGAAACCTCGGCGAGATCAAGCGCGCCGGCCTCGCCTTCACCGCCGAATTCCGTTCGCTCGCGCATCGGCTGAACCAAAAGATCGGCGGGACATATCAGCGCACATGCAGCGCGACGCTCGGCGATGCGAAGTGCCGCATCGATCTGACGAAAGCGGCGCTGCGCGGGACGGCGACGGCGGCTTCCGCCGGATCGTCGCGCCTCGTCATCGTCACAGGCCTCGGCTCTTTCGCCGTCGATTGGTTCACGCACGGCAAGGCGGCGTTCAGCTCTGGGGCCAACGCCGACGTCACGATGGAAATCAAGAAGCATACGCGCACCTCGGGCCAGGACATGCTCGAGCTGTGGAATGCGCCGCCCTTCGCCATAGCGCTCGGCGACGTCGCGACGGTGACGGCCGGCTGCGAGAAAAGCCTCTCCGCATGCCGCGACAAATTCTCCAATCAAGCGAATTTCCGTGGCTTCCCGCATATTCCGGGAACCGATCATGTCGTCGCGACCGCCAAGCGCGGCGCGCCGAACCAGGGCGGCGGCTCGATCTTCGGATGACCGAAGCCGTCTCTCGATCCGAGATCGTCGCCGCGGCGCGCGCTTGGATCGGCACGCCCTATCGCCATCAGGCGGCGTGCAAGGGCGCTGGCTGCGACTGCCTCGGCCTCGTGCGCGGCGTCTGGCGTGAGGTCCATGGGGCCGAGCCCGAGGAGCCGCCGCCCTACTCGCCGGACTGGGGCGAGGCGGGCGCCGTCGAGCATATCCTCGAGGCCGCGGCGCGCCACATGACGCCGATCGCGCTGCAAGATGCGCGCGCTGCCGACGTGATCGTCTTTCGGATGCGCGAGGGCCGGATCGCGAAGCATATGGCGATCGTGTCGGGGCCGGGATCGATGATCCATGCGCAAGCGGCCGATTGCGTGCGCGAGATCGCGCTCACGCCCTATTGGCGGCGCCATATCGTCGCCGCCTTTGCCTTCCCCGGGATCGTCGACCAATGACGGACATGTTGATCGGGACGGCCGTCAGCACGGCGGTCGGGACGGGGCTCGGCTTCGTCGGTCGCGCGCTCGGCCGCAACGCGGGAAATCGCCAGCCGAACATCACCTTCGGGCAGCGCGTCGACGACGTCTATCTCTCCGGCTCTTCCGAGGGCGCGTCGATCCGCAAGCTCTGGGGCCGCATGCGCCTCGGCGGCAATCTGATCTGGTGCTCGAATTTCACCGAGCGCACGACGCTCGACCCGAGCTTCCAGGTCAACGCCAGCGCCGGCAAGGGCGGCGGCGGCGGTGGTTCGCAGCTCGGCGTTAATTGGACGGTCAATTATCATTATGACGTCTCTTTCGCAGTCGCCTTTTGCGAAGGCGGCCCCGGAACGATTCTCGGCCGCGTATGGGCCGATGGAAAAGAACTCGACCTTTCGGAATATACGTGGCGCTTTTACAATGGTTCGGATCAGCAAGTCGCCGACACGCATATCGAGTCGATCGAGGGCGTCGGAAATGTCCCGGCCTATCGCGGGATCGCCTATCTCGTTTTCCAGACCGTCGACGCGTCGAAATTCGGCAATCGCGTGCCGCAGATCAGCGCGGAAATCATCCGTCGACCCGTCGTCACTGACGCGAATGATCTCTCGAACAGCCTGAAATCCGTCTGCATGATTCCAGGCTCCGGCGAATTCGTCTACGGGACGCAGGTCTATAAGGCCGCCCTCACCGCCGGGAGCTATCAGCCGCAGAACACCAACGCCGATTTCGCGCGAGCCGATATCATGATGTCGCTCGACCAGCTCGTCGGGAGCGGCGACAATTCCGCGGTCTTTCCGCCCGCTCCCGCTTGGAGCATGCCTTGGACCGGAACGCCGAACAAGCCGACCGGCGGCAATTGGTGGGCGGCCGAGGGCGCATTGAGCGCCCCCGACGCGGTCATGCTCGTCGTATCATGGTTCGGGACCGATCTGCGCGCTGGCGTCTGCCAGATCGTTCCCAAGGTCGAAATCGCCCAAAAGAACACGGTCCCGGCGGATTGGGAGGTCGCCGGCTACACGCGCAATGGGACCGCATGGTTCGTGCTCGTCAACGGATTTCCAGTCCGCGCGCCCTATGGCACGCCCGGCGCCTTTCTCGCGCCCTTGGGAACCGCCGCGCAAGTCGCGTCGCAAATCGACCCGTCCATCCTCGACCCGACCGCCTCCGGCGCCCCGGTTCCGGCCTTTGGCGGAACGCCGTCCGACAATGTCGTCAAGGAGGCAATTGCGGAGATCAAGCGCCGCGGGCTGCGCTGCATCTTCTACCCCTTCGTCATGATGGATATCCCGCCCGGCAACACGCTGCCGAACCCCTACAGCGCC
This sequence comes from Methylosinus sp. Ce-a6, assembly GCF_009811655.1. GTDB lineage: Bacteria > Pseudomonadota > Alphaproteobacteria > Rhizobiales > Beijerinckiaceae > Methylosinus. The sequence continues at coordinate 60,678 of NZ_BGJX01000008.1, forward strand.
AATGCGGCCGGCGTCGGCCAGGCGGCCTTCCCATGGCGCGGGCGCATCACCTGCTCGCCGGCGCCCGGCTACGCCGGCACGGTCGACAAGACTGCCACGGCGGCGACGCAGGTCAACGCGTTCTTCGACCAATACGACGCGATGGTGGCGCATTACGCGAATCTCTGCGTGAGCGCCGGCGGCGTCGACGGCTTCCTCATCGGCTCCGAGCTGGTCGGCCTGACGCAGGTGCGCTCGTCGCCGGGCGACGGAGCCTATCCGGCCGTCACGCGCCTCAAGAGCCTCGCCGCGAGCGTGCGCGCGATCGTCGGCGGCGCGACGAAGATCGGTTATGCGGCAGACTGGTCCGAATATCATTCGCACCGCCCGGCGGACGGCACGGGCGACGTGATCTTCAATCTCGATCCGTTGTGGAGCGACTCGAACATCGACTTCGTCGGGATCGATAATTACCTTCCGATCTCCGATTGGCGCGACACGAGCCCGAACGCGGACGGCGCAGGACCGGGAGCGCCAGAGTCGATCTATGATCGCGCCTATCTGCAAGCGAATGTCGAGGGCGGCGAATATTTCGACTGGTATTATACGAGCGACGCCAACCGTGCGTCGCAGACGCGCACGCCGATCACCGATGGCGCTTATGGCAAGCCGTGGGTCTATCGCAACAAGGACATTCGATCTCGGTGGTCGAACGCGCATAAGAGCCGTCCGGGCGGCGTCGAGAACATTTCGGCCACGGCATGGACGGCCGGAGCGAAGCCGATCTGGTTCACCGAGTTCGGCTGTGCCGCCGTCGACAAGGGAACGAACCAGCCGAATGTCTTCGTCGATCCGAAATCGTCCGAATCCATTCTTCCCTATTTCTCGACGGGCGGCCGCGACGACGCGATCCAGCGCGCCTATTTCGAGGCGATGCTCTCCTATTGGCGCGACAACGCGCCGACGATCGGCGCGATCAAGATGGTCGAGCCGAAAAATATGTTCGCCTGGGCGTGGGATGCGCGACCGTTTCCCGACTTTCCAGCCCAGGCCTCGACGTGGCGGGACGGCTATAATTACGAGCTCGGCCATTGGCTGACCGGGCGTCTGACGGAAGTCCCACTCCAATGGATCATCGCCGAGCTATGCGGTTCAGTCGGCGTTACCGATCTCGACACGGCGCGCCTGCTCGGCCCGGACTCGCTCGTCCTCGGCGCGGCGGCGGACGGCGTCGTCTCGCCGCGAGACGTGATCGAAGGCCTCGAGAACGCGTTTCAATTCGGCGCTCATGAATCGGGCGGCAAGATCGTCTTCGCGTCGCGCATCGCCGCGCAGTCCGCGACGATCGTCGCGGACGATCTCGTGATGGAGAGCGAGGTCGATGTCGGCTATGCGCTCACACGCGCGCAGGAGACCGATCTGCCCGGCGCCTTGCATCTCTCCTTCGTCGACGCCTATGCGGACTATGCGACAGGCACGGTGAGCGAGCGTAAGGACGTCGGCTCCTCGAACAATGTCGCTCAAGTCTCCACGCCCGCCGTGCTCGAGCCGCCGCGCGCGCGCTCTATCGCAGGCTCGCTGCTGCAACAGGCCTGGGCGGGGCGCGAAAGCGCCACGATCAAGCTGCCGCCGTCCAAGGCCGCCCTCGATCCGAGCGACTGCCTCACGATCTCGCTCGAGGGCGTCGCAATGACGATGCGAGTCGAGACGATCGATATCGGCACGTTCCGCACGCTCACGGCGCAAGGCTTCGACCCGTCATTGGCGAAGGTCTTTCCGGCGGTCGGCGAAGCCGGCCGGAACAAGCCGGCACGCACCACGAGTGGGCCGCCGATCGTCGAAATCCTCGACATTCCGATGGAGAGCGGCGAAGAGCCCGCGCCTTACGCGCCGAGGGTCGCCGCCTTCGGCGAGCCTTGGACCGGCGTCTCTGTCTATCGATCATCCGGCGGCTCGAACACGCTCATTGCCAACGTGTCGGCGCCGACGCCAATCGGCGAGCTGACCGATCCGCTCTACAGCGGGCCGCGCTCCGTCTGGGACATGGGCAACGCGGTCTATGTCCAGTTCTACGGCGCGACGACGCTGCTCTCGGCGAGCGACACGGATGTTTTCGCGGGCGCCAATGCGATAGCCGTAAAGAACGCGGCGGACGGCGCGTGGGAAATCATCCAATTCGCGACGGCAACGCTCGTCGCGGCGAACAAATACAAGCTATCGAAACTGTTGCGCGCGCAGCTCGGAACGGAGTCGGGCATGGCCGATCCGATCGCGGCCGGCGCGCGCGTCGTGCTGCTTCAGAGATCCTCGCTCGTCTCTCTCGGCATGTCGGTCGACCAGATCGGGCAGGCGATGACGCTCAAGATCGGGCCGGCGCTCTATGATCCGGGAGACGCCTCCTATTACGACTACAGCATCACGCCGCGCGGTGTCGGCCTGCGGCCCTGGTCGCCGTCGCAGCTCCGCGCGACATGGCAGGCGAGCGGCGACATCTTGCTCACATGGCTGCGCCGAACGCGCTTCGGCGGCGACGCGTGGGACCCGCCCGATGTGCCGTTGAATGAGGACTCCGAGCAATATGAGGTCGAAATCCTCAACGGCGCCGGCAGCGCCGTGGTGCGCACGATCACAGGCCTCGGCGCGCCGGCCTATCTCTACCAGACAGCCGAGCAGGTCGCCGATTTCGGGGCGCTGCTGACGAGCGTCAAGTTTCGGGTCTATCAGATGAGCGGCCAGATTGGGCGCGGAACGGCGGCGACGAAGCAATGAGCGTCACGCGACTGACGACGAGCTGGCTCGGATATGACCTCGGTTCCGGCGCTCTATGGTTTTGGGACGGCGCGCAGTTCCGGCCGCTGCAGGCGGCGGCCGGCTACGCGCCGGCGGCGCATTCGCACGCTATCGGAGATGTGACGGGGCTCCAGGCCGCGCTCGACGGCAAGCTCTCCGCCGCGCCGACGCTGCTCGGGGTCAACACGACCGCCGACGCCACGAACCGTCTCGCGGTGAAATCCAATGCCGCGCTGTTCTCGCACGATGATGTGACGCCGGGAACGGGCGACATGCGGATCGCCGTCGACAAGAGCGCCGCCGCCAAGGACGCAGCTTTCGTGTTCCAGGACGCAGCGTCCACGCGCGCGCTGTTCGGCCTGCTCGGCGACGACAATTTCACGATCAAGGTCTCGCCAGACGGAGCGGCATTTCGCCAGGCGCTCTCCGTCGACAAATCGACCGGCCATGTCGGGCTCAACGGCTTCGCCGCCGACGTCAACAACGCGCTCGGGGTGAAGGGCACGGCCTTTCTTTTCGATGCCGAGACCGACCATTGCCGCTTCACGTTCAACAAGACCGCCAGCGCCAATGATGTCGCTCTGACCTTCCAGACGGGCTATTCCGCTCGCGCGCTGGTCGGGCTCTTGGGAGACGACAATTTCACCTTCAAGGTGAGCGCCGATGGCTCGAGCTACAAAACAGGTTTCACGATCGACAAATCGACCGGCGCCGTCGATCATGCGCAAGGGGCGAAATTCTCCGCCTATCTGAATTTCGGACAGAACTATGTCGCCGGCGCATGGCGCGACCTGCTGTTCAACAATCTGCGTCACAACGACCAAAACGCCGCGACAATCGCCGCCAATGTGCTGACCTTCACCGCGCCGACTGCGGGCCATTATCTGTTCGGGCTCGCCGCCACATTCGAGACGACGGGCGGGGCAGCGCCGACGAAGATGCAGGTCGGACTTTCGGTCAATGGCGCAGCGCCGAATTCGGACACGATCGGGACGGCCGGAGACGCCGCGATCACCGACCAGAAGACACAAGTCGCGGCGACTGCGCTCTTGAAGCTCGCCGCGAGCGACACCGTCGCGGCGAAGATATTCTTCACGACCAACGACGGCCGCGTGCTTGCGAGTGAGAATAGTTTCTGGGGTGCGAGGATCTCATGACCATGGCCGACCTTTCCAAAATGCCGGCCGCGCTGCGCGGCTATATCGCCGAACTGGAGCTCCAGGCGCGGCTCATGTCCGAGCGCGCCGCCGTGCTGTCGTCGAAGTTCCACGAAGCACAGGAAGCTCTCGACGCTGCAACGCTCGCTCTCGCCGTCGCGCGCGACGAAATCGCCAAGCTGAAAGTTGAAAAGCAATGACGAGCACGCCAAACCTCGCGCTTGCCCTCATCGACGCCAACCAGTCGCAAAAGCACGTCACGCACAATGAAGCGCTGCGCGCGCTCGACGCGATCGTGCAGCTCGCCGTCATCGACGATGCGCTCGCGACGCCGCCGGGCTCGCCAGCGGACGGCGACCGCTACATCGTCGCCGCGAGCCCCTCGGGCGCATGGGCGGGACAGGCGGGCAAGATCGCGGCCTATCAGAACGGCGCCTGGGCGTTCTACACGCCGAAGAACGGATGGCGCGCGTGGGTCGCGTCGCGTTCTGTCGCGGTCGTCTATTCGGGCTCCACATGGCAGAGCGAGCCCTCGCTCGCGGGCTTCCGCAATCGCCTGCGCAATGCCTCGTTCGCGATCAACCAGCGCGCCGTTTCTGGCACGGTGACGCTCGCAGCCGGCGCCTATGGCCATGACGGCGTGAAGGCGGGCGCGGGCGGCGCGACCTACACATTCGCGGCGTCAGGCGTCGACACGACGCTCACCATCACGGCCGGCTCGCTCGTGCTGCCCATCGAAGCATCGCTGATCGAAGGCGGCGCCTATGTGCTCTCGCACGCCGGCACGGCTCAGGCGCGCGTCTGGCAGACGACTGCCTCCGGCTCCTATGCCGTGGTTCCGGCCAATGGGCTCACGGTTACAGGGCTGGCCGCGAACACGCTCACGGCCGCGGAATTCTCGACCGGGACTGTCCTGCGCCCGCAATTCGAGGCGGGGGCGCACTCCTCCGCCTTCGAGCGCCGGCCGCCCGGAATAGAAATGATGCTGTGCGAGCGATACTATCAACGCCTCAGCGGGTGGTCTGGCAGATGGCAAGCCAGCGTGACGGTGCTGTCCCTCGCGGGCGCTTTCCGCACGCGCCTTGCCGCCACGCCGACTATTATCATCGTCGACGGCGCGAACGCATTCGAGGAATATGGGTATGCGCTCCGCGCCGCCATATCGGTCTCTGGCTCGAGCCTCGGTCCAGACGGCGGGACGATTGGATTCAACACGGACCCATCCGGCGCGGGGGCTAGCGGCGGCAGCACGTCAGTCGCAAAAATCTACCTATCAGCGGAGCTCTGACATGTCCTACTCGCTGCTCGCCGGCTCCGATTGCATCCGGCGCGACGCCGATGGGGCGCTCATCCCCGCCGATCCGGGCAATCGCGATTATCGGGATTATCTGGCCTGGGTCGCCGCAGGCAATGCGCCGACGCCCGTCCCGACGGCGACCCTCGCCGCGCTGAAAGCCGCCAAGCGCGCCGCCCTCGCTGAGCGCCGCTGGCGCGCCGAGACGGCGGGAACGATAGTGAACGGCATGAGCATGCCGAGCGACGAGAAGACGCAAGGCAAGCTGACGGCGGCCGTCGTCGCCAGCGTGCTCGACGACGCCTATGCGGTGAATTGGAAGCTCGCCGACGGCTCTTTCGCGCTGCTCGATCACGCCGCGCTGATCGCCGTGGCGCAGGCCGTGCGCGCGCATGTGCAGAGCTGCTTCGATCGCGAGGCGCAGCTCGCCGCCGAGATCGATGCCGCAGCCGACGCGATGGCGCTGGCGGCGATCGACATAGAAAGCGGCTGGCCCGGATAGGCCGCCGCCACACCCGCGACAGCATCCGTTCCTCGATCTTTGGCTCGCCGTTTCGGCGGGCTTTTTTGCGCGCGTGCGCGCCTCTCACGAAAAGGTGACTCATGACCATGCGAATGAGCGCGGACGGCCGCGCCAAGCTCATCAAGCGCGAGGGTTTCAAGACGCGCGCCTATCGCGACAGCGTCGGCGTCTGGACGATCGGCGTCGGCCATACGTCGGCGGCCGGCGCGCCCGTCGTGACGCCCGGACTCGTCGTCTCGAAGGCCGACGTCGATGCAATCCTCTCGCGCGATCTCGGCCAATATGAGCGCGCCGTGAATGAGGCGGTCCGCACGCCCCTCTCGCAAGGCCAGTTCGATGCGCTCACGTCGTTGTGTTTCAATATCGGCGTCGGCGCGTTCGAGAAATCGAGCGTCGTCAAGCGCCTCAACGCCTATGACTACGCGGGCGCCGCAGACGCCTTCCTGCTTTGGAACAAGCCGAAGGAAATCATCGGCCGCCGGCGCGGCGAGCGCGCGCAATTCCTCGCGGCGACGGGAGACAATCATCTCGACCGGGGGGCGCTGCGCCTCGTCGAGGCGCCGTCGCGCGTCGAGGGCGAAAATGTCTCGGCCGCCTATCTGCGCGCCGCCGGCTCACGCACGATCGCCGGCGCCGATCAGGCGCAACAGGGCGTCGCCGGATCGGTCATTTCCATCGGCGGCGCGACGATGGCGCTGTCGCAGGTCAAGGATGTCGCGGATCAGGCGCAGGAAGCTGCGACGGCAATCCAGAGCGGCGTCTCGGCGCTCGAGGCGCTGCGGACCTATTGGCCACTTCTCGCCGTCCTCGGGCTCTCCGCGGTTGCTGCCTATTTCGTCTGGCGCGCCTGGCGCGGGGCGGCCATCGTCAAGGCCGCGCGCGTCGACGACGCGGCCTGCGGCCTCAATGTGGGGAGATAATCTCCATGCCTTTTCTCGCCCTCATTCCCGCGCTCGTCAAAGGCGCGCTCGACGCCCTCTCCGCCGCGATCCGCACGCCGATCGGCGCGGCCGCCGTCGCCTTCGGGGTCGCATGGCTTTGGGCCGGACATCGCGAGCGCGCCGCCTGCGACGCGCGCGCCGAGGCGTTCCGCGCCGAGCTCCAGCGCGCCGCCGACGCCGAGCACATCCGCCGCGAGGCCGCCATCGCCGAGGCGCGCGCCGCCGGCGCGACGGAATCGAATGCTCTCGCCAAGAAAAACCTCGACCTCGAAATCCGCCTCAAGGAATCCGCCGATGCGTCTGCCGCCCACGATCATCGTCCTTGCCTCGCTCGCGACAGCGTCATGCGCCTCGACCGGCTCGCCCGATAGCAGCCGGACCGAGCCCGTGCGGGAGCTGGCGCGGTTCGAGGCCCCCGGCGATCTCGACAAGCCGTGCGAGCGCCCTGTGAGGCTCCCGGCGCACGCGCTCGGCGCGGGCGAGGTCGAGCGTCTATGGGGCCACGATCGCGCGGCGCTTTCGACATGCGGGGATCGGCATGGCGCCAATGTGAGGTGGCGACAGCGGCGGGACGCGGGGCTAGCCGGCGAAACGAAGCGATAGGAGGAGGCGCAAATGTCCGATCCGATATCCAACGACACCTATCATGTCGCGCCGCTCGTGGGCTTGCTCGCCGGCGCCGGAGTGAGCGCGCTGCTGCTCAACGGCCCGTGGCACTTGCGCATCATAGCCGGCATTGCCGGCGGAGCGTTCAGCTTCGTCGGAACGCCGATCTTCGCGCCACTCGTCGGCGCGGGCGTGCACTGGCTTTACCGGCAGATCGGCGTCGATCCGGCTCTCGTGCCGGCCGATGCGGTGCCGGGGCTGACCGGATTCGCGCTCGGCCTAACCGGGATCGATTTCTGTCGCTGGCTGATCGAGCGAACCAAATTCGGTCTGTCGATCATGAAAATCCCACGTCGGAGACCCGACTTGCCCTGAAATGCGCTGATTGCCCGCGTTGCCCCACCGACTTCAACCGGTGGAGCCTTCTGTTTCGGCAGATATTTGTGGATTGCCACCGTTCTGAAATTTTTGTCGAGCCCCTTCATAGTAGTCTGCGGCATGCAAACGAAAAGCCTACGTCCTGAAGACATGCTCGTGACCGCTCTAACTTATACGGTCAGATTGTTGCGGGAAGACCGGATTCCATTTCCGGTCGCACGCAGAGGACTTATCCTCATCGAACGCGATTTGATCCAACGATGGCCGGATTTCGAGGCCCGAATCCCGGAAGTCGTCAGGAATTGGCGGCTTGAGCAAGCTCCCAGGAGTTCGAATGCATTTCATTGATTGTATGACACGCGTCTGACTTCTGTGCCGGCCTGTTTCTTAGTGGGGTCAATAAGCTCTTTTCATTATCGATCCGCAATGCACACAATGCATGTCCTCGACGAGGCGGCCATACAATCGCCCTCGCGCGGCCGTAAGAAGCTCAAGAGCATCTTGATCGATACTCTTCACTTCCGGCATAATATAGTCAAGCATTGCAAGTATTGAATTTATGTCACGATCTTCACTCATTGCTACATTTGCTTTTGATTTTCGCACTACCATTCTACCCTCCTCATCGACAACATGCGCGCTACGGCTTGTATTCGTCACCTTCCACTTCTAATCGCTGCAGTATCTCGGATATACGTAGATATGTTTTTCCTAAATCTAAAAACAATGCCGCGAGAACCGGTGTTGGCTCATCGAGCAACAAACGCTCGATCATCCTGGCATGAATTCCCAATAATTCTTGCAGAAAATCGCGATATATATTTTCCATTTTTGCTTCTTCTGTTCTTTCGCTCAAACTGCGCTCTCGAATTGAGAAGGTTTATCCCACCGTCCTTCCACCCTAAAGAGAACAGCAATGCTGGCCTGTTCCGAGACGGGCCTGGGGTGGGGATCGAGGCATTTCACGAGCTCGAGATACGGCTCCTCCTCCCCTTCGAAATACATCGGCTCTTTGCCATCGACCGGGACGAAACCCAATACTCCGCGCCACATCCGCGCATACTTCGGCTTCGCGTGAGTCACTAGGCGTTCGTAGCCTTTCTGCGCCACATGATCAAAAATGAACCGAGAACAATGTTGAAGGACGCGGGGACCACGATGCTCCTTTCGGAAGCAAGTGCGCTCCATTTTCGCGAACTCGCGAAACCATCTCAGGCGCGCGGTTCCGATCGGCTCATCATGTGCATAGGCGATCACGTGCGTCGCCTGATAGTCGTTGCCGTCGAATGTCTGGCGCGCAGGAACGCCATGCTCTTCCATGAAGCAAATGCTGCGAACAGCGAAAGCGTGGAGGAGCTGCTCGTACTCGGTTATAATTTCGACACGAATGTGGTTATATGCGTTAGTCTCCGCCATGTCCAAGGCCCCAGAAAGTGTGAGCTAAGTTCCGTGGCGGATAGTGGATGAAAGCTGAATATCATGGAATATTGCTTATTTTCATCGGTTGTTCAAAAACGTTCGAACAAGGCGGGAAAAAATGGCAGATGAAAAGTACCGGCCTATCCAGGACAGAGGATACACACTTCTCGCGGATCTCTGTAATGAAGCCGTCACGCTATTCGGCCCGAACTGGGAAGCGATCGAGCGGCATGTCTCGAACCGACTCGAAGGAATGGACTCGCCGGAGCGAACTCATCTAAAGGAGAAGATTCAGCAAATTCTGGGATTCCACGCCCCTGATCGTTTCCGAGACGGAACGCATTGACCTTTGTCGGCAGCACCGATCATTCATCGATATTAAATAGAGATCGGAATCCGATATCGTAGGCCGATGGTCTCGCGTGCAGATCTATTTTTTTCCCAAACCACGGGTTTGCAGGCCCGAGAATCGAGGAAAGCCAATCGAAAACGAGACGTACGGGGCGGGAATCCAATCGCTGCCTTACCGCGATCAGGAACATCGGCACCGAAATCCTGGCATCGAGGTTCAATGGGACCGAGCTCGGCTCAAGCACTGTATAGCTCGCTAACAGCCCGATCCCGAGGCCCGATTTCACAAGCATTCCGTAGGCAAAAGCATGGTCACAGAAGTGAGCTATGGTGCCGCGGTCACAAAGATCTAACCAGCTATCCCAAAGACCTGTTCTTGCTGAATAGAACTCGGATTGAATGAAACGATGTTGTGCTATGTTTTCCTGCGTTGGTAAACCATAATTACGGATATACGTTTTTGAAACGATCGGAATGAAATGCAAATATCCGAGTGGTTGGAAAGCCAACTCCCCAGAATCAGCGCTTTTGAAACCGACCATCATATCTGTCTGATTTTCCTTCAGATTAGTGATATTATATGGCGTTTTTAAATGAACTTGAATTTTTGGGTGCTCTCTAGAGAAAGCCTCTAAGCTCGGGGCCAAGAAAATCGAGCTGAGCGCATCGGTGATGCTGATGCGAACAACTCCCTTTATTTCTCCTGTCTTTGATTTTATGCCACTGCTGAGCGCAAATAGCTGCTGATCAAGTTTACATACAGACTGTGCAAGCAGCTCACCTTTCTCTGTGAAAATCACTCCGTGTTTCGTTGGCACTACAAGCTGAGAACCCATAAGATCCTGCAATCGCTTGACCTGACGGCTTACGGTCGGATGGCTCATTCCTAGCATATCTGCTGCACGATTGAATGATCCTGCCTTCGCCACCGCGAGAAACACGCGCAGCTCTCCCCAGAATTGGCCGCTCAGGATGTTTTTATCATCCATTACACTACGGTGGAGGGACTTTTGATCGGGAGTAAATGGTTCCATAACTGCAACCCACCCAGCCGCAAGGAGAAATGTGGGCGAACGAAATGTGCGCTCCTCGCAATCAACGCCCACCTAAGCCATAACGATTGCAGCAAAAATACATCGCGTCGAGTTTTTTGCGCCTTCGTCCATGCGGCGACCTGGGCCGACGACATCAAGCGCAGCAACAATTACCAGCGGCGCTCGATTGCCCAGGACGGCGCCAGCGCAACGGCGAACACCGGCTATTCCGACCACCTCGTCCACGACTACTGGCACTATGTCGACCTGCCGTTCTCGTCCGACGGCACGCCCGGCGAAACGCCGCAGGCGCCGAACGCGCTGACGCAGATCGAGGCGTTTCAGCAGGCCCTCGCCTCCAATTCGGCGAGCGATGACGTGAAGTCCTACGATCTCGTGTGGCTGCTCCATCTGGTCGGCGATGTTCACCAGCCGCTGCACGCAACATCGCGGTTCTCGCGCGGCATGCCGAAGGGCGATCAGGGCGGCAATAAGGAGACCGTCTGCCTCGCGTTCACATGCGGGGCCAAGCTCCATGCCTATTGGGATGGGCTGCTGGGCGATCGGGGCGGTCCCTCGGACGCCGAGGCGCTCGCGGCCACCCTGCCCTCGCCCGATGCGACGGCGGCCATCGAGGATCCTGTGGCCTGGGTGCGCGAGAGCGAGAAGCTTGCCGAGCGGTTCGTCTATGTCGGGCCGATCGGCGACGGCGCGGGGCCGTTTGCGCTGACCGACGCCTATCAGGCGGAGGCGAAAAGAATTGCGGAGCGGCAGGTCGCGCTCGCTGGGGCAAGGCTGGCAGGATCGATCAATGCAGCCCTTCAGTGAACATCGTAGCCGGCTCGATCGTGACATCGGTCGAAGCCGAAAAAATCGAATGGCATTCTCCCACGAGGATCGGCTAGAAACTCGCGACGATGACGAGCTGTCGTGAGGCGTCTATGGCAATTTTTCAGCCGAATAATCCGAATTTCTTTCAACCGGAAGGAAACCTACAGCAGCTACAGATCAAGCCTGCGCCCATCACGATCAGATGTCCGCATTGCCGTCAATTGGGAACATTCTCTGTTTTTGGCAGCGCCGCAATTGAATATAGTAAAAATGGGCAAATAGAACATCGCCCAGCGATGCAAATTTGTTCTGCGTCGATAAGAATTTGCCCAAATGCAGAATGTTTTGGGTTCGTTTTTGTCGTCCTCGCGAACGGACGGGTCGTAGAAATAGAACCTCCAGAGCTTATAGATTTCAACTCCGAAAACCTTCCGTTGCCTATCCTGGCGACGTTGAGAGAAGCGATTTCATGTCATGCGGCCGGCGCTCATCGCGCCGCTGCAATGATGGTGCGGAGGCTGCTCGAGGAAATCTGCGATCTCAATAGCGCGCAAGGCAGCAACCTTCATCAGAAGCTTGTATCGTTGAAAACAACGATCGTTCTTCCAGAAGCGCTATTTGAGGCAATGATGGAACTAAAAGCTCTCGGGAATGATGCCGCCCACATCGAGGCAAAAGCATATGATAATATCGGTAGCGAAGAGGCCGCAGACTCCATCGAGTTGGCAAAAGAAATTCTCAAGGCTTTATACCAACTCCAGTCTCTGCTTTCTCGCCTGCAAGCCCGAAAGCCTCCATCCGCTTCACCGTCGTGACCCACGCGAGAGCGGGATCCGCAACGGACGCGTCACGTTAGCCTACACTCGGGACGAGGCGCCCATCCCTGAGCGTCGGTCGTCGCAAGCGGTGCCGAACTCGACTGGCGGCGGAGGCCTTCTCTCGAACAAGCGCACTCTTTGCGCACCAATAAGTCGGTCAGGAAGAGCATCGAACGCCGCCGGAACAAACTGTGCCGACTATCGTGCCTGGACGAACCGCTTCCGTTCGCGCCATTTGCGCCATATGCGGACGCAAAAATTGACATAAGTTATTGATCTGGCGGAAGGGGTGGGATTCGAACCCACGGTGGGGTTTCCCCCACGGCGGTTTTCAAGACCGCTGCCTTAAACCACTCGGCCACCCTTCCGAACCGCCCCCGACTCTTCGCGCGCGCGAAAGCATCCGGCGGCGCGCGAGGAATCGGGCGACAGCCTATCGCTTCTCTATGACGCTGCGTCAACCGGCCGCTGCGGCGCCCCGCTCAGGCCCTGCGCCCTAGCGGAACCACACATAGACGATGGACGCCGCCAGAGCCAGGACGAGACCGATCGCCGTATTGCGAAGAAAGCCGCCTTCGAACTCCTCCATTTTTCTTCTCCTTTTGGTCGCGTCGATTCGACGCACTTTCAAAAACGACGTCCAATGATGAGAATATCAGGCGAGGGCGGTGAATTCCCAGGGGCCGTCCTCGCCCGGGAGCCCGGCCGAGGCCGGGCTCTTTCCTTTTTTCGACGGGGCTGCGCCGAGGCGCCGGCGTCTCGCTCGCGGCGCAGCGGCGCGTAAGGCCCGCCTTGGATCGAAAAGAGGCGGATATTTTGTTATCGGACGCCCCCCTCCGAACGATTCCTCTGCGGCGGAAATCGCTCTATGTTTCGCCCGCATCCAGGACGACCTCATGCCGCTCTATTTCGCCTATGGCGCCAATATGGACGTCGCCGCAATGGCCGCGCGCTGCCCGAGATCGCGGCCGCTCGGCCTCGGCCGGATCGCGCGCTATCGCTTCGCAATTGCGGAGATCGGATTCGCCACCATCGTCCCGGATGGGCGCGCGCAGGTCCATGGCCTCATCTTCGACCTCGCCGTGGCGGATGTTCCGGCGCTCGATCGTTACGAGGAGGTCGGCCGCGGCCTCTACCGCAAGACCATCCTGCCCGTGCTGCGCAAGCCGGCCGGCGCGGCGCAGGCGCTCGTCTATATCGGGACAGCCGCGCGCGAGGGCGGCCCGGCGCCGGGCTATGTCGAGAGCGTCGCCGCCTCGGCGCGCTCGCTCGGCCTGCCTTCGGCCTATATCGCCTTTCTGGAGAGCCTCGCGCCAGCCGCGCAGCAGAGGATGAGCCGAAAATGAGCGCCTTTCCCATCCAGACCGTCCATACGCTCGCCGAGCTGCGCCAGCGCGTCGCGCTGTGGCGGGCGCGCGGCGAGCGCGTCGGCTTCGTCCCCACCATGGGCGCGCTGCACGACGGCCATCTCTCGCTGGTCGAGGAGGCGCGCCGGCGCGCCCGGCGCGTGATGGTCTCGGTCTTCGTCAATCCCACGCAATTTGCCGCGGGCGAGGATTTCGATCGTTATCCCCGCACGCTCGCCGCCGATGTCGAGCGGCTCGCGCGCGTCGACGCCGATCTCTGCTATGCGCCCGCGGCGGAGGAAATCTATCCGCCGGGCTTTTCCACCGCCGTCACCGTGGGCGGGCCGGCCGTCGCCGATCTCGAGGACCATTTCCGCCCGACGCATTTTTCCGGCGTCGCGCTCGTCGTCGCCAAGCTCTTGAACCAGGCGGACTGCGACGTCGCTGTGTTCGGCGAGAAGGACTATCAGCAATTGCTGGTCATCCGCCGCCTCGCGCGCGATCTCGACCTGCGCGCCGAGATCGTCGGCGCGCCGACGCTGCGCGAGGCGGACGGCCTCGCCATGTCGTCGCGCAACATCTATCTCTCGAAGGAGGAGCGGGCCGTCGCCCCCGCGCTCCATCGCGCGCTGACCGAGGCGGCGCGGCTCATCGCCGAGGGCGAGCCGATCGGTCATGTGATGGCCGGGGCGCGCGAAGAGATCGCGGCGAAGGGCTTCGTCATCGATTATCTCGAAGCGCGCCACGCCGAGACGCTGGCCCGCGTCGCCTTTCGTCACGACGGCCCGATCCGCCTGCTGGTCGCAGCAAAGCTCGGCGCGACAAGGCTCATCGACAATGTCGCCGTCGAGGCGCCGCGATGAGCGAGGCGCGGCTCGTCGTCCGCATCATCGTGCGCGGCCGCGTGCAGGGCGTCGGCTTTCGCGCCTTTGTCGCGCGGGAGGCGCGGCGGCTCGCGCTCGCCGGCTGGGCGCGCAATTGCGACGACGGCGCGGTGGAGATCGTCGCCGCCGGGCCTCGCGACGCGCTCGATTCGCTTATCGCGACGGCGCGGCGCGGGCCGGCGCTGGCGCGCGTCCACGATCTTCGACGGGAGGAGACGGACGCGGCCGCTCTCGTCGAGCGGCGTGGCGATGTGGAGTTTTGACGGCGACATGCGGATGGACAGCGACGAGGATTTCGACGCGCTCGCGGCGGCTTTCGCCGATCTCACGACGCGCGCCGGCGCTATTCCCATGGCGCTGCTCGCCGCCCCGACCATCGACGCGCGGGCGAAAAAGGATTCGAGCCCGGTCTGCGAGGCGGACGAGAAGATCGAGGCCTTTCTCACCGCGCGGCTCGCCGAGCTGCTGCCCGGCGTTCCCATCGTCGCCGAGGAGGCCGCCGCCGCCGGCGCCGACTTCGCACGCGCAAAGACGTTTCTGCTCGTCGACCCGCTCGACGGCACGCGCGAGTTTCTGGCGCGCAGCAGCGAGTTCACCATCAACATCGGCCTCATCGTCGCGGGCGCGCCGCGCGCCGGCGCGGTTTTCGCCCCGGTTCTCGGGAAATTGTGGTTCGCCGGCGCGCGCGCCTTCTCCGCCGACGCCGCGCCCGGCCTTCCGGCGCCGCCGCGCGACGCCTGGCGGGCGCTCCGCGTGCGCGCGCTTCCCGCCGAGGGGCCGACGGCGCTGGTCAGCCGCTCCCATCTCGACGAGGCGACGCGCGCCTTTCTGAAAGAGCGCGATGTCGCCGCCATTCGCGAAATCGGCTCATCGATCAAATTCTGCCTTCTGGCGGAGGGCGCGGCCGATCTCTATCCGCGCTTCGGCCCGACGATGGAATGGGACACGGCCGCCGGCGACGCCGTGCTGCGCGCGGCCGGCGGCGGCGTCGTCGATCCCTCCGGCCGCCCGCTCGTCTATGGCAAGGCGGACGCATCCTATCGCAATGGAGCTTTCATCGCCTTCGGCGACAGCGCCGCTGCAAGACTTTGTTAAGGACGCGGCGAGATTCTTCTTTCGCGAAGAACAGCCGCTCGACGCGCGCCGTCGCGGCGCCATGGGCGCGACACGATCGCATTGAAACGTCAGCGGAATGATTCGCATCCGTTGCAACCGGGATTTTTCGTCATGCGCGCCGCTCATCCGATTCCCAGGCAGATGCTCGCGACCCGCCGGGAGATGCTCGCTCTCGCCTCGGCCGCTGTCCTGTCGCCGCTCACGCCGGCGCGCGCCGCCTATGGCGAGCGGCCCGAGCAAAGACCGGAGCCCATGTCCGGCGACGAGGTGGTGCGCAGCGGCCACCGCTTCTTCGGCGCCATCGCGCGCGATCTCGCGCAGGGCGTCGAGCAATTGGCGCGCCGCTGGGGCCGGCCGAACGCCTATGTGCTCGGCCAGGAGGGATCGGGGGCCTTCATCGGCGGCCTGCGCTATGGCGAGGGCGTGATGTATACGCGCAACGCCGGGCAGCGGCGCGTCTATTGGCAGGGGCCGTCGCTCGGCTTCGACGCCGGCGCCGACGGCGACCGGACGATGATGCTCATCTATAATCTGCCTTCGGTCGACGCCATCTACACGCGCTTCGGCGGCGTCGCCGGCTCCGCTTATCTCGTCGGCGGCCTCGGCTTCACCGAGCTCACCGCCGACGGCGTCGTCATCGCGCCGATCCGCGCCGGCCTCGGCGCGCGATTGGGCGTCAATCTCGGCTATCTGAAATTCACGCCCGAAGCGACGTGGAATCCGTTCTGAAAAGCCAGGACCGCCGCCGCGGAGATTTTCACGATCGCCGCGCGACGACGATCTGCGTGTCGCCATAGCGGCGGCGCTCTTCCTCGACGATTTCCGCGGGCAGCGAGAGAGGAGCCTCCGCCGCCTCTTCGACGACGACGAGCGCGCCCTCGGCGAGCCAGCCGCCTTCGACGAGCGAGCGAAGCGCGCGCGAGGCGAGATCGCGCCCATAGGGCGGATCGAGAAAGGCGAGGGTGAATAATTCGCCCGGCGGCGCGAGGCCGAGCCTGGTCGCGTCGCGGCGGAAGACGCGCGTCAGGCCGCCTGCGCCCAAGGCCTCGACATTGGCGCGCAGCAGCGCGCGCGCCTCCGCGCCTTCATCGACGAAGAGGATACGCTCGGCGCCGCGCGAAAGCGCCTCGAGGCCGAGCGCGCCCGTGCCGGCGAAGAGATCGACGACGCGCGCCCCCGGAACCGGATCGCCATAGGCGTGGGCGAGAATGTCGAAGATCGACTCGCGCAGCCGATCCGAAGTCGGGCGAATCGACTGCGATTGCGGCGCCTTCAGCGCGCGCCCGCGAAAGGCGCCGGCGACGATGCGCATCGGCTAGCGCGGCTTGCGCGGCGCGCCGCCGGGCTTGCGCGCGCCCCCCTTGCCCGCGCCCCCCTTGCCCGCGCTTTTGCCCGCCCCGCCGCCGCGCGGCTTGTCGCCGCCGCGAGGCGGCCCGCGGCGCGGCGCTTCTCCGCTCTTGCCGCCGCGACCCGACGGGCGAGCGTCCCCGTCCTTACACGGCGCGCGCGCCTCGGCCCCGTCCCGCCGCGGCGGACGTCCCTCGCCCTCGCGGCGCGGCGCACGCTCGCGGCGCGGCCCTTCGCCGGCGCCAAAGCGCGCCCCGCGACGCTCGCCGCCATCGAAACGCTCCTTCCGCTCGCCCGAGCGCGGACGCTGCTCCGCTCCCTCGCGGCGCGGCGGACGTCCCTCGCCCTCCCGGCGCGGCGCACGCTCGCGGCGCGGCCCTTCGCCGGCGCCGAAGCGCGCCCCGCGACGCTCGCCGCCATCGAAACGCTCCTTCCGCTCGCCCGAGCGCGGACGCTGCTCCGCTCCCTCGCGGCGCGGAGGACCGCCCTCGCCCTCGCGGCGCGGCGCACGCTCGCGACGCGGCCCTTCGCCGGCGCCGAAGCGCGCCCCGCGACGCTCGCCGCCATCGAAACGCTCCTTCCTCTCGCCCGAGCGCGGACGCTGCTCCGCTCCCTCGCGGCGCGGCGGACGTCCCTCGCCCTCGCGGCGCGGCGCTCGCTCGCGACGCGGGCCTTCGCCGGCGCCGAAGCGCGCCCCGCGACGCTCGACGCCATCGAAACGCTCCTTCCGCTCGCCCGAGCGCGGACGCTGCTCCGCTCCCTCGCGGCGCGGCGGACGGCCTTCGCTCGTCTCGAAACGTTTCGGCCGCCGCTCGCGCTCGCCTGCGAAGGAACGCGCTTCCTCGTCCCGCCGCGGGCCGCGCTCGGCGGCGAAGCGGCGCGGCGCCTCCCCGCTCTCGGCGCGCGGCGACCGGCGGCGCTCGCTCGCGACAGGCGCGGGCGCGCCCTCCGCCCGCTCGGCGCGAAAGCGGCGGGCGTTGCGCGTCGTCGCCGGCTCCTCGGCCCGGCGCACGGGCACGATCTTCTCCACCGGCACCGCACGGCCCTTGCGGTCGCTGGTCGCGGCGCGCTCGATGCGCGCGCGCGGGCCCTTGCCGCGTGTCTCCTCGCGTTCGGCGCGCATCGTCGCCACATGTTTGCGCGAGCGCGTCTTGGCGCGCTGGCGGGCCTCCTCCGCCGCGACATGGGGCGGCTCCTCGCTCTCGCGCCGCGGCGAGGAGAAGTCCACGCCGGCGAGCTCGGCGAGCCCTTTGCCGAGCTGCTCGCGCAACGTCTTCAGCCGCACCTCCTCGACGACGCCCTCCTCGAGCTCGCCGAGCTGGAAGGGGCCGAAGGAGACGCGGATGAGGCGATTGACGTCGAGCCCCAAATGCTCGAGCACACGCTTGATCTCGCGATTCTTGCCCTCGCGCAGCGCGATGGAGATCCAGACATTGGCGCCCTGCACGCGGTCGAGCTTGGCCTCGATCGGCGCGTAATCGACATCGTCGACGGTGACGCCTTTCTTCAGCTCGTCGAGCCGAGCCTGGTCGATCTCGCCATGGGCGCGCACGCGATAGCGGCGCGTCCAGCCGGTCGCCGGAAGCTCGAGCGTGCGCGCGAGGCCGCCGTCATTGGTGAGCAGCAGCAGGCCTTCCGTATTGATGTCGAGCCGCCCGACGCTGACGAGGCGCGGCAGATCGGGATAGCGCTCCTCGAGGAAGCCGAAGACCGTCTCGCGCCCTTCCGGATCCTTGGCGCTGGTGACGAGACCCGCGGGCTTGTGGAACAAAAACAGCCGCGTCGGCTCGCGCGCGGCGAGCGGGACGCCGTCAACCTCTATGCGGTCGCCCTCCTGCACATTGAAGGCGGGGCTCTCCAGCACGCGGCCATTGACGGAGACTCGACCTTCCGCGACCCAAATCTCGGCGTCGCGGCGCGAGCAGGCGCCGGCGCGCGCCATGACCTTGGCGATGCGCTCGCCCTCGAAGGCGCTGGCGGCCGAATCGTCGGGCGCTGGCTTTACAGGAGCGCGGCGACGCGGCGGCTGGTCGCCGCCGTCCTTACGGCGGGCGGGTCTTTCTGGCTTTTTGTCGGTCATAGGCCCTGATAGCAGGTCGAAGGGCGAAAGAGAAAGGCGCGGCGGCCGCTTTTTCACTCGTCATTCGCCATGAATCCGAGTTATGGCCTCAAATCCCCTAGGGAGATGGCCCGCGCCCCGCGAAACGCGGCGGGCGTCCCCTATTTCGGCTCTTTAAAAGGGGCAAGAGAGGCTCGGAGGCGGTATGGCTCATCTGATCGTGCATGGCGGACGCCCGCTCGGCGGCAGGATCGTCCCTTCCGCGAACAAGAACGCCGTGCTGCCCATTCTCTGCGCGACGCTGCTGACGGACCGACCGCTGCGCATCCATGGCGTGCCGGAGATCACCGACGTCAAGAAGATACTGGAATTGTTCCGCACGCTCGGCAGCGACGTGCGGATGGATTTTGCGACCGGCCTGCTCGAGCTGCGCCATGGCGAGACGCGCTTCGACCCCGCGGTGCATCGCCTGCCCGTCGAGATGCGCTCCTCCATCATGCTCGTGCCCCCGCTGCTGGCGCGTTTCGGCGTCGCGCGCATCGAGGACGATGTGAAGGGCTGCACGCTCGGCGCCCGCGAGATCGATCCGCACATAGAGGTGCTGAGATCCTTCGGCGCGACGATCGAGCGCAGCGAGGATTCGCTCGTCATCCGGTCTTCCGGACCCTTACGCGCGACGCGCCATTGGCTCGACTACGCCTCCGTCACCACGACGGAGAATTTCGTGCTCTGCGCGGCGCTGGCGAGCGGCCAGTCCAGGCTCACCAACGCCGCCTCCGAGCCGCATGTGCAGGAGTTCTGCGCCTTCATGCAGACGCTCGGCGCGCGCATCTCAGGGACAGGCACCTCGCAGCTCACGATAGACGGGGTCGATTTCCTCTCGGGCGGCGAGTTCCGTCTGACCGAGGATTTCCACGAGGTCGCGACCTTTCTCGCGCTCGGCGCGATCACCGGCGGCGGCGTCGAGGTGAAGAATTCCGCGCCCGACCAGTTTCCTCTCATCGACCGCACCTTCGCGAAATTCGGCGTGCATATCGTGCATGAGGACGGCTGGTCGAAGACGAAAGCCAATGGCCCGCTGAAGGTCGCCGAGCCCTTCACCCGAAACGTCCTACAGAAGGTGGAGGCGGCGCCCTGGCCCTATCTGCCGGTCGATCTCCTGCCGATCTTCATCGCGCTCGGCGTGAAGGCCGAGGGCAGCGTGATGTTCTGGAACAAGGTCTATGACGGCGCGCTCGGCTGGACGGGCGAGCTCTCCAAATTCGGCGCGCATGTGTTTCTGTCGGACCCGCATCGGCTCATCGCCTTCGGCGGCAAGCCGCTCGTGCCGGCGCAGGTGGAGAGCCCCTATATCATCCGCGTCGCCATCGCCCTGCTCATGCTCGCCGCGAGCATAGAAGGGCGCTCGGTGATCCACAACGCCACGCCGATCAAGCGCGCGCATCCGCGCTTCGTCGAGAATTTGCGGATGCTCGGCGCGGAGGTGGAATGGAACGGCGGGGAGTGAGGCGGCGCGACGCCCGTTTCCTGAACGCCCCCTCCCCGGCCCTCCCCCGCTACGCGGGAGAGGGAGCAGGTTCCGCGCTTCATCGACGTCTCTGCGAAATGCCAATCGATCCCTTCTCCCGCGCAGCGGGGGAGGGTAAGCGAGGGGGCCTCTCGGCTCGCGCGCGATGACCGATCCCCTCTCCGCCGCTTTCGACGCCGCGCGCGACGCCTTCGCGGCGGACGAAGTTCCCGTCGGCGCGGCGATCGCGCGCGACGGCTCCGTCATCGCCGTCGCCGGAAACCGCACCTTGCGCGACAAGGACCCCACCGCTCACGCGGAAATGCTCGCCATTCGCGCCGCCTGCTCTGCGCTCGGAACAGAGCGGCTCGCCGATTGCGATCTCTATGTCACGCTCGAGCCCTGCGCCATGTGCGCAGCGGCGATCTCCTTCGCGCGCATTCGCAGGCTGTATTTCTCCGCGGAAGACCCCAAGGGCGGCGGCGTCGAGCATGGCGCGCGATTCTTCTCGCTAAAGACCTGCCATCACGCGCCGGAGGTCTATGGCGGCTTGCGCGAGCGCGAGGCGGCGGAGCTGCTGCGCGCCTTCTTTCAGGCGCGGCGCTGACGCTCGAGCCGCGCCGCGGCGCTCTGCAATCCCTCGATCACGCGCGCGCGGCAGGCGTCGCCCGCCTCGAAGATGCGCTTCGCCTTGAAGAGGTCGAGCGCGAGATATTGATTGACGGCCGGCGCGATCAGCACGTCGGGCGGGCTCTCCTGGATCATGCGCTCGCTGATGGCGTTCATCATGATCTGGCTCGCGACGATGATCGTCTCCAATGGCGACGGCGGACGATTGCGCGCGCGCCTGCTCGTCGAGCCGGAGACGTCGACGGCGAGCACAATGTCGGCGCGCCCGACGAGATGGTTGTAGGGCAGCGGATTGACGAGCCCGCCGTCGATCAGAAAGCTGTCGCCATAGGCCACCGGCCGCACCAGGCCCGGAATGGCCATGGAGCCGCCCACCGCCGGCCGCAGCGGGCCGGACGAGATCGCCGCCTCGCGGCGCAGGCGGAAGTCGGTCGCCACTGCGATGAAGGGAATTCGCAGCTCCTCGAAGCTCTCCGGCATTCCCGGCGGCCAGAAGGCGTCGAGGAAACGCTCCGCGTCGACGAGCGCGGGATGGGCGAAATCCGAGAAGGTGCGCGCGCGCCGCCGCGCCCGCGAGCGCAGCAGCCGGCGCGCCAGACGCACGCGATTGCCGAAAATCTGCTCGGAATGGGCGCGCAGATCGGCGCCGGAAAATCCCGCCGCATAGGCGGAGCCGACGATCGCGCCGATCGACGTGCCGGCGATGGCGCGGGGACGCACGCCCAATTCATCCAGCGCCTCCAGCACGGCGATATGGGCGAGGCCGCGCGCGCCGCCGCCGCCGAGCGCCACCGCGACGCTGTAGCCGAAGGCGCTCACAGAAAGGACCAGAGCGCGGCGAGCGTGGCCTGCGGCGCCTCCTCGGCGAGATAATGGCCGCTGTCGATCTCGACTCCGCGAATATCGCTCGCCCATTCGCGCCATTGCGCGAGCAGCGCGGCGCCCTGGCCGGAAAAGCTCGCCGCGCCCCAGAGCGCCAGCGTCGGAACGACGATCTTCGCGCCCGCCGCGCGATCGGCGAGGTCCAGCTCACGGTCGGCCCCCGCGCCGGCGCGAAAATCCTCGCAGAAGGCGTGGATGCGCGAAGGCTCGTCGAACGCCGCGCGATAATGCGCGAGCGCGCGCGGATCGAAAGCGTCGAGCGTGCGGGATTTGGTTTCGCTCGCCAGCGTTCCCTCGAGAAAGCCTTTCGGGTCGAGGCCGATCAATTGCTCGGGCTTGGGCGCCGGCTGCGACAGCAGCCGCGCGCGCCCGAGGCGCATGAGGCCGGCGTCGCCGATCGACTCCTCGAGCGGAGCTATGTCGATGAGGGCGAGCTTCTCCAGCCGGCCCGGATGGTCGAGCGCGAGGCGGAAGCCGACGCGCGCGCCGCGGTCGTGGCCGACGAGCGAGAAGCGCACATGGCCGAGCTTCTCCATGACGACGATGACATCATCGCCCTGCGCGCGCTTCGTATAGGCCTCGCCCTTCTCGCTCGGCGGCGCGGAGGACCAGCCATAGCCGCGCAGATCCATGGCGACGACGAAGAAGCGCTCGGCGAGCTTCGGCGCGATCCTCGCCCAGGCGACATGGGTCTCGCCGAATCCGTGCAGCAGCAGCAGCGGCGGCCCGGAGCCAAAGGAGCGGGCGAAAATGGAGCCGGCGGGCGCGTCGATCCAATGCGAAGCGAAGCCGGGGAGGAGGTCAGCGAGATCGGACATCGGAGCCATGCCCTCGAGTTCGAGAAAAGCCGGTGCGGAACGGTGTCGTCCCGAGCCTTTCTCGGCTCGAGAGATTTTCAAAAGGGTCGGGCGCGAGCATGCTCTCGCTCTTGCCGCGGGCTTTATCCACAACAAATAATCTGGCGCGGCCAAAAGGCCGTGGCGCGCGATTTGCGTCGTCTCCGCAGGCCGCGCGACCACTGTCGGGAAACCGACAAAGATTGCTGGCCAAGATCGGAATGGTAGATTAAGCTACTGAATTAACAGCTAGTTTACAACCCTTCCAAACTAGGTGCGGAGATGATCGTCTGCTCTTGCAATGTGCTCTCGGACGGGCAAGTCCGCGAGGCTCTCGGAGGAAGATCGGATCGGCCGAGCGTCGGAGCGATCTTCCGGCATATGGGGTGCGAGCCGCGATGCGGCCGATGCGCGCGAAACATCAGCGCGATCGTCGATCAGCATGCGGCGGTCCCTTCCGATCATTGCAGCGGAGCCGGCGAATGCGATAATTGCCGCGCAGACGAATTGGCTGCATGACCCGGCCGCATCGGCCGGGCGGGAGGGCGAGATATGCGCGGCGACGCGAAACTGATCGAATATTTGAATCGCGGCGTGCGCGCCGAGCTGACGGCCATCAACCAATATTGGCTGCATTACCGCATTCTCGACAATTGGGGCTTCAAGGAGCTCGGCAAGAAGTGGCGCCACGAGTCGATCGAGGAGATGGAGCACGCCGATAAATTCGTGCATCGCATCCTCTTCCTCGAAGGCTTTCCGAACATGCAGAGCCTCGATCCTCTGCGCATCGGCCAGTCGGTCGAAGAGATCATCCGCCTCGACCTCGCGACCGAGGTCGACGCGCGCGCGCTCTATCTCGAGGCGGCGGATTATGCGCTGTCGATCCACGACCGCGTCAGCAAGCTGCTGTTCGAGGAGGTCGTGCAGAGCGAGGAGCGCCACATCGACTTCCTCGAGACTCAGCTGGAGCTGATCAAGCAGCTCGGCGTGCAGCTCTACTCGCAAAAGCACGTGGGCGATCTCTCTTAAAGACAGATTCGTCAGGCGCTCGAATGCTCGGGCTCGGCGTGGGCTTTCCGCCCCGCCTCCGCCCGGGCGCGGCGAGGCGCGCAGAGCTGAGCCACGGCGCAAGAGAGCAGCAGGCCGACGAAGGCGACGGCGGCCATCGCCAGATAGCCGCGCTCGCCCGCCTGCGCATAGAGCGGCCCCGCCAGGAATGTCAGCAGGCTGGTTCCGCCCGCGATCGCCGCGGCGAGCCAGGCCTGCGATTGCGCGAGGCGCTCCTTGCCGCCGAGCTCGGCGAGCAGATAGGCCGGCCCGATCTGCACGGCCGCGCATGAGGCGCCGTGCAGCGCCTGCGCGAAGAAAATCCCGAAGGGGCCGGGATCGGCCGACATCAGCAGCCAGCGCAAGACGGCGCCGATCGCGCCGATGACGAGAAAGGCGCCGGCCTTGGCCTCGCCGCCGAACCAGCGCGCCGCCATCAGAAAGGCGACGACCTCGGTCGCGAGCGCCGCGACCCAGGCGAAAGCGACGAAAGTGTCGCTGTGACCCTGCTCCTTCCAATGCAGCGCGCCGAATGTGTTCACCATCGAATGGGAGCTCTGCACCAGCGCCGCGGCGGCGATGACCAGCGCGACGAGCTCCGGTCGCGACAGTCGTCCGCCCGCGTCGCGCTCGGCCCTGGGGCCGGAAGAGCCGAAGCCGATCAGCGAGCCGACGCAAGCGAGGCAGGCGAGAGCGGCGACGCAAGCGAGCAGCCAGACGATGTTATCGACCGCGAGCGCTCCCGCGACGGGCCCGCTCGCCGCGAGGAAGACGAGAATCGACATGGAGCCCCAGCCGCGCACCCAGGAATAGTGAAGCTGTGGCAGGCCGGCCTCGCGCCGCCGCCGCGCCTCGCCGAAGGTGACGCCATCGGCGAGCGGCGCCAGCGGCCCCTGCGCCAGCGCGACCATGGCGCCGGCGATGAGCAGCGGGACGAAGCCCGCGGACCAGCCCATCACCGCATAGGCGGCCGCCATCGCCGCCATGCAGCCGACGAGCAGCGCGCCATGGTCGCCGATCCGATCCGCCCGACGCGAGGCGGCGAGCATGGAGACGATGCGGATCACCGGCTGCGCCGCGAAAACGGCGGCGATCTCGAGAGCGTCGAGCCCGCGCGCCGACAGCCAGATGGCGAAGAAGGGAAGCTGCACGCCGACGATCGCATAGATGGACGCCTGCAGCAGCGACAGCCTGAGCTCGGCGCAGCGGTTCGGCGCCGTCTCGCGGCTCTTGAATTTCGTCAAACCTTCACTCCATAGCGGCGGCTTTGAGAATGCACACCATCGTCGCCTGGGCGGCGCTCGGCCCGAGATTGCGGATCACATGCGGACGATCGCAGCGATAGCGCAGCGTCTCGCCCGCGCGCACGGTCTCTTTCACGCCGGCGACCTCCACCTCGAGCTCGCCTTCCCGCAAGGACAGGCTCTCGACCGAGCCGCGCTGATGCGCCTCCGATTCGAGCACTCCCCCCGGATCGGCGGAGAATTCGTAGCACTGCAGCCATTCGACGGTCTTGATCCAGCCGATGATCGCCAGCCGGCACTTGCCGTCGTCGGAGACGAGGATCGGCGTGTCCGACCGGCTGGTCTTCTCCAGGAAGGGCTCGTCCTCCGTGGTCTGCAGCACGCGCTCGATCGAGACGTCGAGGGCCTGGGCGAGACGCCAGATCGTCGCGAGCGTCGGATTGGTCTCGTTGCGCTCGATCTGGCTGATGATCGATTTGGCGACGCCGGACTGCTGGGAGAGCTCCGACAGCGACAGATTATAGGCCTTGCGCAAACGCTGGACAGTCACGCCGAGCTGACCGGACAACGCCAACGCCCCCGCTTCCAGAATCTTTTGTTTTTCGCGGCCTTCCACGCCCATGACGTCCGCTCCATTCGACCCGGCCGCTTAGATAATCGAATTCGTTCGAAATATCGAACGAGAAATTCGCCACGACTCCGTCGATCCCGATGGGTGTCATCGTTACGCAACAAGAATCTGGTGGGAAGGAGGCGCTGCGGCACAATCAAGAGGCGGGCGCGTCGATATGACCGCAATGGATTCCTTGGCCGACTCGCAGAGCGCCCGGCGCTTCCGGACCCTGTTCTTGTCGGATCTCCATCTCGGCACCAGAGGGCTTCAAGCCGAGCTTCTGCTCGACTTTCTGAAGCATCACGACGCCGGCACCATCTATCTCGTCGGCGACATCGTCGACGGCTGGCGGCTGAAGAACGGCTGGTATTGGCCGCAGGCGCACAATGACGTCGTGCAGAAGCTGCTGCGCAAGGCGCGCAAGGGCGCGCGCGTCGTCTATGTGCCGGGCAATCACGACGAATTCGCCCGGGACTATACGGGCATGGAGTTCGGCGGCGTCGAAGTCGCCGAGACCGACATTCACGAGACCGCCGACGGCAAGAAGCTGCTCGTCATCCATGGCGATCAGTTCGACATCGTCGTTCGCCATGCGCGCTGGCTCGCCTTCCTCGGCGACTGGGCCTATGAGGCCGCGCTCTTCACCAACACCTGGGCCAATCGCGTGCGGCGCATATTCGGCGTCGGCTATTGGTCCTTCTCCGCCTGGGCCAAGCTCAAGGTCAAGAATGCGGTGAATTTCATCGGCGATTTCGAGCAGACGCTGGCGGCGGAAGCGGCGCGGCGCGGAGTCGACGGCGTCGTCTGCGGGCATATTCATCACGCGACGATCCGTCAGATCGACGGGATGCTCTATGTGAACACCGGCGATTTCGTCGAGAGCTGCACGGCGATCGCCGAGCACGCCGACGGCCGGTTGGAGATCATCCACTGGCAGAAGACCGCCAAGGAGCAGGCTGCGGCCGAGGCCGCGCAGCAGCCGCAGGCCGAAACACAGGCGAGGGCCGCCGCCTGAT
Source organism: Methylosinus sp. Ce-a6 (assembly GCF_009811655.1). Taxonomy (GTDB): domain Bacteria; phylum Pseudomonadota; class Alphaproteobacteria; order Rhizobiales; family Beijerinckiaceae; genus Methylosinus. The sequence goes on from NZ_BGJX01000008.1 coordinate 87,326, forward strand.
GCGGATATTGATCGCGACGGACGCTTGGCGTCCGCAAGTCAACGGAGTCGTGCGTTCCCTGGAGGCGATGGCGCGGGCGGCGAACGCCCTCGGCGCATCGATCGATTTCCTGACCCCTCAGGATTTCTCCTTCGTTCCAATGCCGACCTATCCGGAAATTCAGCTCGCCTTCGCTTCGGCAGGGGCGGTGGCGAAACGATTGGCGCAGGGCTACGACCACGTCCATATCGCCACGGAAGGGCCGGTGGGCCTCGCCACGCGCGCCTGCTGCCGTCGCCAGGGCCGGCGCTTCACCACGAGCTATCACACGCGCTTTCCCGAATATATTCACGCCCGCACGCGGTTGCCGGTCTGCGTGACCTATGCGCTGCTGCGGCGCTTCCATAATAGCGGCGCAGGGACGATGGTCTCGACGCAGACGCTGGCGCAGGAGCTTTCCGCGCGGGGATTCCGCCGGCTGATGCGCTGGTCGCGCGGCGTCGACCACGAGCTGTTTCATCCGGGCGCGGCGACAGATCTCGGCTTCGAGCGCCCGATCTATCTCTATGCGGGCCGGCTCGCGGTGGAGAAGAATGTCGAAGCCTTTCTCTCGCTCGACCTGCCCGGCACGAAGCTCGTCGCCGGCGACGGACCGGAGCGCGCGGCGCTCGAGGCGGCCTATCCCGAGGCGCGCTTCCTCGGCCTGAAGACGAGCGAGGAGCTGGCGACGCTCTACGCCAGCGCGGATGTCTTCGTGTTTCCGAGCCGCACCGACACTTTCGGAATGGTGTTGCTCGAGGCCATGGCCTGCGGCCTGCCGGTGGCGGCCTTTCCGGTGGCCGGCCCGCTCGACGTCGTCGGCGCGAGCGGCGCCGGCGTGCTCAGCGAGGATTTGCAGGCGGCCTGTCTCGCGGCGACGGATATTCCGCGCGCTGTTCCGCGCGCCCATGCGCTGACCTTCACCTGGGAAGCGAGCGCGCGGCAATTTCTCGGCAATGTGGCGCTCGCTCATCAGAACGGCGTCGAGGCGGCGGCGGCGTCTCAGGCCGCCTCCGGCAAGACCTGCTCAGCCAAACAGCCTGAGCTTTTCGTGCAGGGTGAGATGATCGAGCCGTGACAGGGCCGCGAGGCGCGGATCGACGATCTGCGCCGGCGCGGCCTTCGGCGGCGCGACCTCATCCGACCGGATCGCCCAAGCGACGGATTCCTCGAAGGCGATCCCATTGCACGCCGGCGCTTCGGCAAAGGCGGGGATGTCCCCGATCCCGGCGATCCGCTCCTCTTCGAGCCGGGCGACAGGCTGGGGCTCGAAGGCGACAGGCTTCTCCGCCACGACCGGCTCGACTTCGAGCGGGTCCGAATCGATCGGCTCGAACTCCGCTTGCGCGGCTTCGATCGGCTCCGCCGCGGCAACCGGCCGGATCGCGATGGATGCGGCGGAAGGCTCGGCGACTACGTAATCCGCCACGATCTCGACAGGCGCGGCGTCCGCGATTGCGCGAGACGCTTCATCCGACATCGCCGCCGGCGCATCGAGCAATTTGGAAAACTGCTCCGCCAGCGCGTCCGCCTGGGCGCAGAGCATCTCGTCGACGCCGCTCGCGCGCAGCGTCCGCGCGAATTCCTGCGCGCGCTCGACGAGGCGGCGCGGCAGGCGCCAATCGGCGGCCGCCTCCTGCGCCTCGACGCGCGCCGCGACGCGCTCCAGGCGATCGACGGCCACCACGAGCCGCTCCGTCTCCTCGGCGCGCTGGCGGCGCGCATATTCGAGCAGGAACCAGCGGCCGCGCACGGTCTCCATCACCGCGGCTTCGATTCGCTCATAGTCTTCGGGATAGAGGCCGGTGGGCGGAGCCGGTAGAGTAGTCATAGGCCGTCCTTGCGGGACAAGAAGCGCCGAATCGCGCATATTCAAGCAAAGTCTGCGACGCCGTTATATGCAAGCGCGAAAACGCCGTCGCGCTCGTCATGCGCGCGTCCGCCCGCCCTTCGTGGCGTTCCTCGGCGGCTTCATGGTAAAAGTATCGCGGCGAGCGCGACTGGGAGACAAGAGGCGCGCGAGCTTCGGCGCAGGAAAAACGACATGAGCCTCTCGGCCGAAGAAATCGAGCGCTACGCCCGCCATATCGTGCTGCGCGAGGTCGGCGGACCCGGCCAGCAGCGGCTGAAAAAAGCGCGCGCGCTCGTCGTGGGCGCGGGCGGCCTCGGCGCGCCGCTCCTCCAATATCTCGCGGCCGCCGGCGTCGGCGCGCTCGGCATCGTCGATGACGACGAGGTCTCGCTCTCCAATCTGCAGCGGCAGGTCATTCATCAGACGACCGCTGTCGGCCGGCTGAAGGTCGACAGCGCGCGGGAGGCGATCCATCGGCTCAATCCGCATGTGCATGTCGAGACCCATGCGCTGCGCCTCGACGAGCAGAATGCGCGCGGGCTCGTCGCCGGCTATGACATCGTCGCCGACGGCTCCGACAATTTCGCGACGCGCTATCTCGTCTCGGACGCCTGCTTCTACGAAAAAAAGCCGCTCGTCACCGCGGCCGTCGGCGGCTTCGACGCCTCGCTGACGACGCTGCGCCCGTTCGAGACCGATTCGACCGGCAAGCCCAATCCGACCTATCGCTGCCTCTTCCCCGCGCCGCCGCCGCCAGGCGCCGTGCCGAGCTGCGAGGAGGCCGGCGTGCTCGGCGCGCTGACGGGAATCGTCGGCGCGATGATGGCGCTGGAAGTGATCCGCGAGATCGTCGGCTTCGGCGAGGGTCTCACCGGGCGCCTGCTGCTCTTCGACGCCCGCTCCATGCGCTTCGAGACGCTGCGCTACGCCTATGATCCGGACAATCCGCTGACCGGCGTCACAGCGCAGCGATGACGGCGATCTCTATCCTGTAGTCCGGCGCGACGAGCTTCGCCTCGACGGTGGCGCGGGCCGGCGGGTTGCTCTTATCGACCCAGACGTCCCAGATGCTGTTCATCTCGGCGAAAGTCGCGATGTCCGCAAGATAGATCGTCGCCGAGAGAATCTTGGCCTTCTCGCTGCCGGCCTCCTGGAGAATCGTGTCGATGAGGCCGAGAATCTCGCGCGTCTGATCGGCGACCGAGCCGCCCTTGGCCGCTTCGGCGACCTGGCCCGCGGTATAGATCACCCCGCCATGCACGACGGCCTTGCTCATGCGCGCGCCGGCGCCGATCCGCTTGATGGACATATTTCGTTTCTCCGAGGGTTACGAGTATCGGGGCGGGAGGGCGGAGCGCGCCGCGCTTCATAGGCCAGGGCTATCCATCGACTGAAAATCTCTATCGTGCCTCTACATACACAAAGAGCGGGGACGGCCCTCGCCTCTCCCCACTCTTTGGTACCCGTCCTTTAACCGGACTCTTCCTTGGGCGCGTCTCGCGAGAAAAGGTGTGGAGCGTCTCGCGGATGTGCAGAGTTCCGGCGTCCTCCCCGACTTGGACCTCAGCCAGCAATTGGTCGAACGCTTTCTGCGTTCAAATGTTTTTAGCCAGCTCGGCGAAGGGGACATTATGACAGGCGGGGCGTTTTGTCATCCGAAAAAGCCCGTCGCTGGAATGAAATTGTGCTGAGGGCGCCCGCCTTCGGGGCAGGCTGTTCTCGGCTTGGGCGGCGGGCGCGCCGAGCGCCTGAAGGCCGCCGGCGCGCGCACCTGCCCGAACAGATGGGTCAGAGCGGGATGTTGTCGTGCTTTTTCCAGGGGTTTTCCAACTCCTTATGGCGGAGCAGGGCGAGCGCGCGGGCGATGCGCTTGCGCGTCGCGCTCGGCATGATCACCTCGTCGATATAGCCGCGCTCGGCGGCGACGAAGGGCGACAGGAAGCGGTCCTCATATTCCTTGGTGCGCTGGGCGATCTTCTCGGCGTCGCCGATATCGGCGCGGAAGATGATCTCGACGGCGCCCTTGGCGCCCATGACGGCGATCTGGGCCGAGGGCCAGGCGTAGTTCACATCGCCGCGCAGATGCTTGGAGGCCATGACGTCATAGGCGCCGCCGAAGGCCTTGCGGGTGATGAGAGTGACCTTGGGCACGGTGGCCTCGGCATAGGCGAAGAGCAGTTTCGCGCCATGCTTGATGAGGCCGCCATATTCCTGCGCCGTGCCCGGCAGGAAGCCAGGGACGTCGACGAAAGTGACGATCGGAATGTTGAAGCAGTCGCAAAAGCGCACGAAGCGCGCGGCTTTCTTCGACGCGTCGATGTCGAGCACGCCCGCGAGCACCATGGGCTGATTGGCGACGAAGCCCACCGTGCGGCCCTCGATGCGGCCGAAGCCGACGACGATATTCTTGGCGTGGGTCTCCTGAATCTCGAAGAAATCGCCCTCATCGGCGATCTTCGTGATGAGCTCCTTGATATCGTAGGGCTTGTTGGGATTGTCCGGAACGAGCGTGTCGAGCGAGGCGTCGAGCCGCTCGGCCTCGTCGAAGCTCGGCCACTCCGGCGGCTCCTCCTTATTGGAGGAAGGCAGGAAGTCGATGAGGCGGCGCATCTGCAACAGCGCCTCGACGTCATTGTCATAGGCCTTGTCGGCGATCGAGCTCTTGGTCGTGTGCACGGAGGCGCCGCCGAGCTCTTCCGCCGTCACCGTCTCATTGGTGACGGTCTTCACCACATCCGGGCCGGTGACGAACATATAGCTCGTGTCGCGCACCATGAAGATGAAGTCGGTCATGGCCGGCGAATAGACGTCGCCGCCGGCGCAGGGGCCCATGATGACGGAAATCTGCGGAATGACGCCGGAGGCCAGCACATTGCGCTGGAACACCTCGCCATAGCCCCCGAGCGCCGCGACGCCCTCCTGAATGCGCGCGCCGCCGGCGTCGAACAGGCCGATGATCGGCGCCCTGTTTTTCAGCGCCATGTCCTGCAGCTTGGTGATTTTCTGCGCATGGGTCTCCGACAGAGAGCCGCCGAAGACGGTGAAATCCTTGGCGAAGACGAAGACGGCGCGGCCGTTCACCGTGCCCCAGCCGGTGACGACGCCGTCGCCCGAGATTTTCTCGCCCTTGTCCATGCCGAAATCGGCGCAACGGTGCTCGACGAACATGTCGAACTCCTCGAAGGAGCCGTGATCGAGCAGCAGCTCGATGCGCTCGCGCGCGGTGAGCTTGCCGCGCGCATGTTGCGCGTCGATGCGCTTGACGCCGCCGCCGAGACGCGCCGAGGCGCGCCGCTGCTCGAGACCCTCGATGATATGTTTCATGGAACGATCGATCCTGCCGGTTGAGTGGAAACGCCGACGAGCCTCGGCGGCTGGTTTTACAGTCTGGGCGAGCCGAGCCGCCAGCGGGCGATCTCGGCGGCGGAGAGGAGATGGACGCGATCGGGCGAAGTGCGCTCGGCGAGCGCGATCAGATCGCGGCTCACGCCCATGGAGGCGCTGTAGCGGAGAAGCGCGCGGCGCATTCCTCCGTCGTCGTAATGACGCTCGCGCAGGACTTCGCCGCTCCTCGGGTCGACCCCGTCGACATAATTGAACATGCGATGCACGCCGACGCGGCTCTGGCGCGGGATCACCCGCTTGCGGCCGCCCATCAGCGCATAGACGCAGGCGGAATAGCAGCGCCCCGAGACGAGCGCGCCGACTTCGGACTCGACTCTCGCGACGATCACCGCCATGCCGAGCCGCCGCAGCGCCTGGCCGAGCTGCATGGAGGCGACGACGCGGCCGCCCGGCGAGTCGAGGAGGACGATGCTCCGAAGCTCCGTCTCGCGTCCCTGATCGCGCAGAAAACGCACAAAGGCGTCGGCCGTGTCCTCCACGATCTCGCCCTCCGCGACGATGACGCGCGGACAATGATCGCCGCAACCGGCGTTGGCCATTGTCGCGAGGTGGAAGGACATCTCCTCCGCATGCGCCATAGGCGACGCGACGAGCGCGGCAAGAGCGAGGAAAAGGACGGATTTTCGGCTCATGCTCTCGGCGCTGCGTCTTTATCCCCATATGCGGCCAATTCCCGCCCCCGCGGCTCTCTCCCGGATCGCGGCCTGGTGGGCGGTGACGGACTCGAACCGCCGACCCTCTCGGTGTAAACGAGACGCTCTACCGACTGAGCTAACCGCCCGCGCGCCGACCGGGATCGACGCCGCATTGTTTACGGGAGGGCGCCCCCGCCTGCAAGACGAGTCGCGCGAGCGGCGAAACGACAAAGCCGCCGGCGACGGTCGCGCCCCGGCGGCGAGCTGGAATTCCGGTCGAAAGGGGGGAAGCCGGAGGCGGCGGGAGCCTGCCTCTACTTGGTCTTGTTGAGGGCCGCCTTGAGCGTGGCGCCGGGCTTGAATCGGGCGCTCTTGGAAGCGGGGATCTTGATCTCTTCGCCGGTCGCGGGGTTGCGGCCCTTGCCCGCCGCGCGCTTCTTGACGGAGAAGGTGCCGAAACCGACCAGACGCACCTCTTCGCCCTTTTTGAGGGCCTTGGTGATGCCGTCGAGCACCGCGTCTATGGCGGCGGCGGCGGCGGCCTTCGACGTCTCGGTCGCCTCCGCGACATGCTCGACCAGTTCCAATTTATTGACCATGGTCTCATCCCTTCTGCTTTTGCCGGAGCCGGTCGTCGATGCGCCGTGAGCGCCGAAAATCGAGCGGCGTCGAATCGTTCGGACCCGGCACAGAGGAGTGATGTGCCGGAATCTCAGCAAAAGCAAGGGTTAGAAGAAAGCGCGACGCCGGAATCCCTGGAAATCCGGGCGCCTCAGCGCGAGACGATGGGGGAAACAGGCGGAAACCGGGGCCCCGAACGGGCCTCGACCGCCTTCGCGCGGAGGACGGCGGCCCCTCCCCCGCGGCATAGCCGAAGGCGGAGGGGCCGGCCGAAGCCTTCAGTGCGCGCGCACGCCGGCCGCGTCGTCCTCGACGACCTTGGCGGCGATCTGGGCCGCGGGCTCTTCCCAGACGATCGGCGTCGGCTGACGCACGAGCGCATGGGCGAGCACCTCATCCATGCGCGAGACCGGCACGACCTCGAGCCCGTTCTTCACCGAGTCCGGAATATCGGCCAGATCCTTGGCGTTCTCTTCCGGGATCAGCACCTTCTTGAGGCCGCCGCGCAGCGCCGCGAGCAGCTTCTCCTTCAGGCCGCCGATCGGCAGCACGCGGCCGCGCAGCGTGATCTCGCCGGTCATGGCGATGTCGCGGCGAACCGGAATGCCGGTCAAGATCGAGACGATCGTCGTCGCCATCGCCGTGCCGGCCGAAGGGCCGTCCTTGGGCGTCGCGCCTTCCGGCACATGCACATGGATGTCGCGGCGGTCGAACAGCGGCGGCTCTATGCCGAAATCGACGGCGCGCGAGCGCACATAGGATGCGGCGGCGGAGATCGACTCCTTCATCACATCCTGCAGATTGCCGGTCACCGTCATCTTGCCCTTGCCGGGCATCATCACGCCTTCGATCGTCAGCAGCTCGCCGCCGACGCCGGTGACGGCGAGGCCGGTGACGACGCCCACCTGATCCTCGAGCTCCGCCTCGCCATAGCGATATTTGTGGACGCCCAGATAGTCGGTGATGTTGTCATTGGTGACAAAGACCTTCTTGCCCTTCTCTTTGGAGAGCAGAATCTCCTTCACCGCCTTGCGGGCGAGATTGGACAGCTCGCGCTCGAGGTTGCGGACGCCCGCCTCGCGCGTGTAGCGGCGGACCAGCGTCAGCAGCGCCTCGTCGTCGATCGCCCATTCGTCCGCGGCGAGCCCATGCTTCTTGACCGCATTGGGGATGAGATGCTTGCGGGCGATCTCGGCCTTCTCGTCCTCGGTGTAGCCGGCGATGCGGATGATCTCCATGCGGTCCATCAGAGGCGCCGGGATATTCAGTGTGTTCGACGTCGTCACGAACATCACATTGGACAGATCGTAATCGACCTCGAGATAGTGATCGGCGAAGGTGGCGTTCTGCTCCGGATCGAGCACCTCGAGCAGAGCGGACGACGGATCGCCGCGGAAGTCCATGCCCATCTTGTCGATCTCGTCGAGCAGGAAGAGCGGGTTGGACGTCTTGGCCTTGCGCATCGACTGGATGATCTTGCCGGGCATGGAGCCGATATAGGTCCGCCGATGTCCGCGGATCTCCGCCTCGTCGCGCACGCCGCCGAGCGACATGCGCACGAATTCGCGTCCCGTCGCCTTGGCGATCGACTTGCCGAGCGAGGTCTTGCCGACGCCGGGCGGGCCGACGAGGCACAGGATCGGGCCGGTCAGCTTATTGGCTCTGCTCTGCACGGCGAGATATTCGAGGATGCGCTCCTTGACCTTGTCGAGGCCGAAATGATCGGCGTCGAGCACGCCCTGCGCCTGCTCGAGATCGCGCTTGATCTTGGACTTCTTGCCCCAGGGCAGCGCCAGCAGCCAGTCGAGATAATTGCGCACGACGGTCGCTTCCGCCGACATGGGCGACATCTGGCGCAGCTTCTTGAATTCGGCGACCGCCTTGTCGCGTGCTTCCTTGGAGAGCTTGGTGTTCTTGATGCGCTCCTCGAGCTCGGCGAGATCGTCCTTGCCGTCCTCGTCGCCGAGCTCCTTCTGGATCGCCTTCATCTGCTCGTTGAGATAGTACTCGCGCTGCGTCTTCTCCATCTGGCGCTTGACGCGCGTGCGAATGCGCTTCTCCACCTGCAGCACGGAGATCTCGCTCTCCATCAGCGCGAGGCACTTCTCCAGGCGCTTGGCGACGGAGATCGTCTCCAGCACATCCTGCTTCTCGGCGATCTTCACCGAGAGATGCGAGGCGACCGTGTCGGCGAGCTTGGAAAAATCCTCGATCTGCGTGACCGCGGCGGCGATCTCGGGCGACACTTTCTTGTTGAGCTTCACATAAGAGTCGAACTCGGCGATCACCGAGCGGCCGAGCGCCTCGACCTCCACGGGCTGGTCGATCTCGTCGCCGAGCGCTTCGGCGTCGGCCTCGTGATATTCATCGACGCGCGTATAGTTGCGCACCTTGGCGCGGCCGACGCCCTCGACCAGCACTTTGACCGTGCCGTCGGGAAGCTTCAGCAGCTGCAGCACATTGGCGAGCGTGCCGATCGAATAGATCGCGTCGGGCGCCGGATCGTCGTCGCCGGCGTTCTTCTGCGTCGCGAGCAGAATGAGGCGCTCGGACTTCGTCACCTCTTCGAGCGCGCGGATCGATTTGTCGCGCGCGACGAAGAGCGGAACGATCATATGCGGAAAGACCACTATGTCGCGCAACGGCAGAACCGGATAACTCTCGATCGCGCCGGGAACGATGGAATTGCGCTTTTCGTTCGTCATTTCTTTTTTCCTGTTCCGTTTCGCTCCCCGCCGAGGCGGGGCGAGGCGACGCTCTGACGCAGAGGGACGCTTCTGACGTTAAAGTGACGCTTGCAAGTTCCGGGCCCGACGCTCGGACGGCTCTCGATCCCGCCTTCCGCAAACCCGCTAGCGCATGAACGGCGTCGAAGGCGATCACGCAACAAATGGGCCCAGCGGCGGAACGATTCAAGATACTGGAAAAACAGACATATGCGACATGAGAGGGCGGGAGCGGCGAAAAAGGCGCGCTCCCGCGCCCAAAAAAGCGTCAGGCGCTGGCGCCGCCGCTCTTCTCGTTGCGTTCGGCGTAGATGTAGAGCGGACGCGCCTTGCCCTCGACGACCTCGGGCCCGATGACGACCTGCTCGACGCCCTCGAGGCCGGGAAGCTCGAACATTGTGTCGAGCAGAATGCCCTCCATGATGGAGCGCAGGCCGCGCGCGCCGGTGTGGCGCTCGATCGCCTTGCGGGCGACGGACGAAAGGGCCTCGTCCTGGAAGGTGAGCTCGGTGCTCTCCATCTCGAACAGGCGCTGATATTGTTTGACCAGCGCATTCTTCGGCTCAGTGAGGATGCGCTTCAACGCCTCCTCGTCCAGATCCTCGAGCGTCGCGATCACCGGCAGGCGGCCGACGAATTCGGGGATGAGGCCGAACTTCAGCAGATCCTCCGGCTGCACATGGCGGAAGATGTCGCCGGTGCGGCGCTCGTCCGGCGCCTGCACATTGGCGCCGAAGCCGATCGACGTGCCGCGACCCCGCGCCGAAATGATCTTCTCGAGGCCGGCGAAGGCGCCGCCGCAGATGAAGAGGATGTTGGTGGTGTCGACCTGCAGGAATTCCTGCTGCGGATGCTTGCGGCCGCCTTGCGGCGGCACGGAGGCGATGGTGCCTTCCATGATCTTCAGCAGCGCCTGCTGCACGCCCTCGCCCGACACGTCGCGGGTGATGGACGGATTGTCGGATTTGCGCGAGATCTTGTCGATCTCGTCGACATAGACGATGCCGCGCTGCGCCCGCTCGACATTATAGTCGGAGGCTTGCAGCAGCTTGAGGATGATGTTCTCGACATCCTCGCCGACATAGCCCGCTTCGGTCAGCGTCGTCGCGTCGGCCATGGTGAAGGGCACGTCGAGAATGCGCGCGAGCGTCTGCGCCAGCATCGTCTTGCCGACGCCGGTCGGTCCGATCAGCAGAATATTGGATTTGGCGAGCTCGACGTCGCCATGCTTGGCGGCGTGATTGAGGCGCTTGTAGTGATTGTGCACGGCCACCGAGAGCACGCGCTTGGCCTGCGCCTGGCCGATCACATAATCATCGAGAACCTTGCAGATCTCCCGCGGCGTCGGAATGCCGTCGCGCTGCTTGACGATGGACTTGTTCTCCTCGCGGATGATGTCCATGCAGAGCTCGACGCATTCGTCGCAGATGAAGACCGTGGGGCCGGCGATGAGCTTGCGCACCTCATGCTGGCTCTTACCGCAAAATGAGCAGTAGAGCGTGTTCTTCGAGTCGCTGCTGCCGACCTTGCTCATGTCTCGTCTCCTGACCGATCGGCCCGCTCTCGCGAATCGAACCAACCTCACTCGATATCAGCGAGGGCCTAACAAAAGGTGCAGGCAGGCACGGCCCGCCGCATTCCCCGCCCCAGCCTCCGGCGTCCACGCTGGAACCAGTCTATTAGCCCCAGCCCCCAATGCAACCACGGCGGCCCCACATAAATCAAGCAAGAATCGCGCCTTGGGAAGGGGGGCGGCGGCTTTTCCCGGCTGCTTCCCCTTCTAGAGAGTAAACGCCCTGGAAATCAAGCTTTTGACCCAGGGCGTCGCCGTGCGCATGACACTTTCGAGACGTTACGCTCTCAGAATTTTGGCGACAGGATTGAGGCGCAGCCTGTACGCATCCGGCATGCCCGAGCCGAGCAGCGGACGCAGATAAAGTCGGAAGGCGTCAGTGACATCGGTTCCATCGGCGCTCAGGAACTCGTCCGGCATCACCTTGGTCTTGCCGGCGACCGCCTCCAGCGGCGTGAGCCGATAATCGACCGAGTAGAAGCCCGTGCGGTGAATCGTCACGGAGCCGTCGCGATCCCCCCACAGCGCGAACTGCACCGCCTTCTCGCCGACCTCGCGCGCCTCGCGCTGATCCACGTCGGAGACGCAGCCGACGAAGCTGCGCTGCACATAGCCGAAAGTGTCGGCGCGCACGCGCTTGAAGCCGAGCTTCGACTTGACGAGCTCGGTCAGCATGTCGGCGAGAGCGCCGCCGCCGAGGTGCACATTGCCATGCGCGTCCTTCTCCACCTGCTCGGCGAGCTTGACCGCGATCGGCGTGTGCTTCTCGTCGCTGACGCCCTCGGAGACGGCGACGACGCAGCGCCCATATTTGTCCATCGTCGCTTTGACGTCGGCGAGGAAGCGCTCCGTGTCGAAGACGCGCTCGGGCACATAGATGAGATGCGGGCCGTCGTCCGGAAACTTCTTGCCGAGCGCGGAAGCGGCGGTGAGAAAGCCCGCATGGCGGCCCATCACCACGGCGATATAGACGCCGGGCAGCGCCCAATTGTCGAGATTGGCGCCGGCGAAGGCCTGCGCGACCCAGCGCGCCGCGGAGGGAAAGCCCGGCGTGTGATCGTTGATCATCAGATCATTGTCGATCGTCTTGGGAATATGCACGACGCGCAGCGGATAGCCGGCGCGCCCCGCCTCCTCCGAGACGATGCGCACCGTGTCGGAGCTGTCATTGCCGCCCACATAGAAAAAGCAGCCGATCCGATGCGCGCGCAGCACCTCGAAGATCTGGTGGCAATATTTGAGATCCGGCTTGTCGCGCGTGGAGCCGAGCGCCGAGGAGGGAGTCTGCGCGACCATTTCGAGATTATGCGTCGTCTCTTGCGTCAGATCGACGAAGTCCTCGTCGACGATGCCGCGCACGCCATGCAGCGCGCCATAGACGCGATCCACGCAGCGGAACTTGCGCGACTCGAGCACCGCGCCGACGAGCGACTGATTGATGACCGCGGTGGGGCCTCCGCCCTGCGCGATGAGGACTTTCGAGAAATCGATGTCGGACACGAGAGCTCCTATGCAAGGCAAATGGGTAGTCGGCAGTAGGCAGTGGCAAAAGCGCGCCGGAGCAGACGTGCGTCGGACTGCCGAGCGCCTATTGCCGACTGCCTCACATCACACCAATGCGCCGTGGCAGTGCTTGAACTTCTTGCCCGAGCCGCAGGGACACGGCTCGTTGCGGCCGACCTTGCCCCAGCTCGCCGGATTGGCGGGATCGCGCGCCGAAGCCTCGGCGACCGCCACGCCGCCGCCCAACGCCTGCGGCGAAAAATCGGCGGCGGCGAGCCGCGCATTGAGCTCGGCGAGCGCGCTCTGCTCGGCGCCCGCGGCGTTCGGGTCCGGATGCATATATTCCATGGGCGGCAGCTCCGCGGGAGCCGGCGGCGCCTCGAAGGAGACCTCGACGCGCATCAATTGCGAGGTGACGGTCTCGTCCCAATGCGTCATCAGGCTGCGGAACAGCTCCAGCGCCTCGGACTTGTATTCGTTGAGCGGATCGCGCTGCGCCATGCCGCGCCAGCCGATCACCTGCCGCAGATGGTCGAGCACGACGAGATGATCGCGCCAGAGATGGTCGAGCGCCTGCAGCACGACCTGCTTCTCGATCATGCGCGAGAGCTGCTCCGAATTGCGCTCGACGCGCTCGGCGTAGGATTGGTTCGCCGCCGCGAGCAGACGCTCCTTGATCTCCTCGTCGGCGATGCCCTCTTCCTTCGCCCAATCCTCGACCGGCAGATCGAGATTGAGCTTGCTGCGCACATCCTCGGCGAGGCCTTCTATGTCCCAGGCCTCCGCATAGGCGTCATGCGGGATGCGCTCGGCGACGAGCCCCGCGACGACATCCTCGCGCATCTCGTTCACCGTCTCCTCGACGCTCTCCTCCGCCATGATCTCGCGCCGGCGCTCGAAGATCACCTTGCGCTGGTCGTTCATGACATTGTCGAACTTCAATATGTTCTTGCGTATGTCGAAGTTGCGCGCCTCGACCTTGTGCTGCGCCTTCTCGAGCGCCTTGTTGATCCAGGGATGGACGATCGCCTCGCCATCCTGCAGGCCGAGCTTCACCAGCATCGAATCCATGCGCTCGGAGCCGAAGATGCGCATGAGATCGTCCTGCAGCGACAGGAAGAATTTCGAGCGGCCGGGATCGCCCTGGCGGCCGGAGCGGCCGCGCAGCTGATTGTCGATGCGCCGGCTCTCATGGCGCTCCGTGCCGATGATGTAGAGGCCGCCGGCGGCGAGCGCCTTCTCCTTGAGATCGGCGACCTCGGCGCGAATCTCGGCTTCTTTCGCCTCGCGCGCGACGCCCTCGAGCCCGGCGCATTCCTGCGCGACGCGCATCTCTATGTTGCCGCCGAGCTGAATGTCGGTGCCGCGGCCGGCCATATTGGTGGCGATGGTGATCGCGCCCGGCACGCCGGCCTCGGCGACGATATAGGCCTCCTGCTCGTGGAAGCGCGCGTTGAGCACGGCGAATTGCTTCGACGGCTCGCCGCTGCGCGCCGCCTCGTAGAGCTTGGCGAGCGCCTTGGTCGGCTCCGAGAAGTCGATCTGCCGATAGCCCTTGGAGAGCAGGAATTCGGCGAGCTGCTCCGACTTCTCGATCGAGGTCGTGCCGACGAGAAGCGGCTGCATCTTCGCGTTCGCCTCCTCGATCTCGCGCGCGATGGCGTCGAGCTTCTCGCGTCCGGTGCGATAGACCTCGTCGTCCTCGTCTATGCGCTGCACCGGGCGGTTCGTTGGAATCTCGATGACGTCGAGCTTGTAGATCTCGGCGAACTCCTCCGCTTCCGTCGAGGCCGTGCCGGTCATGCCGGCGAGCTTCTCATAGAGGCGGAAATAGTTCTGGAAAGTGATCGACGCGAGCGTGACGTTCTCCGGCTGGACGGGCACGCGCTCCTTGGCCTCGAGCGCCTGATGCAGGCCTTCCGAATAGCGGCGGCCGGGCATCATGCGGCCGGTGAATTCGTCGATGATGACGACCTCGCCCTTGCGGACGATGTAATCCTTGTCGCGCTGGAACAGCTTGTGCGCGCGCAGGCCCTGATTGACGTGGTGAACGAGCGTGACGTTCTGCGCCTCATAGAGCGCGCCGTCGGCGAGCACGCCGGCTTCCGCCAGCAGCTCCTCCATATGCTCATTGCCGGCCTCCGTCAGATTGACGGTGCGCTGCTTCTCGTCGAGCTCGTAATCTTCCTTGCCCAGCTTCGGAATGAGCTTGTCGATGGCGTTGTAGAGATCGGATTTGTCGTCCGAATGGCCGGAAATGATGAGCGGCGTGCGCGCCTCGTCGACGAGGATCGAATCCACCTCGTCGACGATGGCGAAGACATGCGGGCGCTGCGCCATCTGCGCCAGCTCGTATTTCATATTGTCGCGCAGATAGTCGAAGCCGAACTCGTTGTTGGTGCCGTAGGTGATGTCGCAAGCATAGGCTTCGGCGCGCTCCTCGTCCGATATGTCGTGGACGATGACGCCGACGCTCATGCCGAGGAAGCGATAGACGCGACCCATCCATTCGGCGTCGCGGCGGGCGAGATAGTCGTTGACGGTGACGACATGGACGCCGCGGCCGGCGAGCGCGTTGAGATAGACCGCGAGCGTGGCGACGAGCGTCTTGCCCTCGCCGGTGCGCATCTCGGCGATGGAGCCCTCGTGCAGGACCATGCCGCCGATGAGCTGCACGTCGAAATGCCTCTGGCCGAGCACGCGCTTGGCCGCCTCGCGGACGGTGGCGAAGGCGGGAACGAGCAGATCGTCGAGCCTTTTGCCGTTCTCGAGCGCGTCGCGGAAATCGATCGTGCGCGCCTGCAGCGCCTCGTCCGACAGAGCCGCGAGCTCGGCCTCCAAGGCGTTGATCGCCTTGACCTTCGGCTGATAGGTCTTGAGCCGACGGTCGTTGGCCGAGCCGAAAATCTTCTTGGCGATGGCGCCGAGCATGCGCAAACCTTTCTAGATGAGCCCCGGGGAAGGGGCCGGCGGAGGCCGCCTTTTCGCACATGTTCCTTTCGATTTGCCAATTTCTTTTCGAAAGGCGCGCGCGGCCGCGCGCTCGCGCTCGCAGCGGCGGCGCGGCGACCGGGCGAGAGATAAGAGCCGCCAGAACCCTTGTCAATGTAAGGGAAAGCTTACCCGACAGGGCGGGTCAGCCTTTTGGAAACAATCACGATTCATAAATCCATCGCGCCGGAGAGGACGTGCAGGACGACGACCGTCTCGTCCAAGACTTGATAGAAAATCAGATAATTGCCATGGACCACCCGATGAATGCCGCTCGCTTCGTGACCAGGAAGGAGAGGATAGGCCAGCGGCGTCGCCGGAAGGGCGCGGCAGCGGGCCTCGAGATCGTCGACAAAGATGAAAGCGCGCGCCTCGGCGGAGAAGGCGAGCTTCATTCGGAGCGTCGGCCCCCTGCGTCTCCATAGCGCGCGCGAAGTTCGGCGAAAACCTCGTCAGCGGAATGGATCCGGCCGGCGCGAGCGTCGGCGAGACCGCGCTGCAAAGCGACATCGAGCGCCGCCATTCGCTTATCGCGCTCTTCGATCAGCCGCACGCCTTCGCGGATTACCTCGCTCCTGGAACGATAGCGGCCGCTCGACACCAGCCGATCGATGGCCCTCTCCAAGTCCCGCTCGAGTAGAACGCCGCTCGGCATAGCAGCTCTCCTTCATCGTCGGACTATGGCAAATCGGCCGAACTTTGCAAAGACGACCCCCCTCCCGTCACTCCGGCGCCTCCTCGATCCGCCGAAACGGCAGGGGCAGCCGGCCCTGCTCCAGCAGTCTCGAGAATAGGCGCAGCCCCGCGGGCTCGTTGCCATTGGGGTGGACCAGCACGATCGAGCCGTCGCGGGGCGCCGGCGAAAGCACGAGCCAGGCGTCCGCGCCGAGCGCGATCAAATGGCGGCGGCGCAGCTTCTCCATCAGCCGCGCGTCGGCGACGAGGCCGGGAAAGCGGAAAAACGCCGAAGGCGTCGCCCCGCGCTCGATCAAAAGCTTTTCCACCCGCAAGATTTCGGCGTCGAGATCGACGCCCGGCCGCAGCAGATAATTCTGCGCATCGGCGAGGCGCGGAGCGTAAGGGTGGCTGTAGGAATGGCCGACCCAGGCGATCCGCAGCGATCCGCTCGCCGCCTCGCTCATCAGCCAGTCGAAATCCGCGCCGTGCCGCTCGAGCCAGAGGCCGGACACGGAGAGCGCCAGCGGCGCGCCGGGCGCGACATCGGCGAGGCTGCGCAGAAAGTCGCGGTCGAGCGGCCGCCGGCTCGGGCAGAGATCGCCGGTGAGATAGGAGCCCGCCCCTGCCCCATGGCCGAGACCGGCGCTGATCGAGAGGCTGCGCCCGGAGGCGACGAGACGCGGCTCGTCCGGAGCGCCGGGCCGCGGCCGCAGCGCGCGCATGAAGCGCGTCTCCTGTTGAGCCTCCTCCGTCGTCTCGAGGCAGCGCCATGCGCTCTCGGGCTCGAGGCTCGTCTCCAGCGTCGCCGGATCGACCGTGAGCGCGATTCGTTCGCCGTCGAGCCGCATGCGGCGGATGGCGAGGCGCGTCTCGCCGGAGGGCCCATGGCATTCCAGAAAGACAGGCCGATAATCCGCTACGCGGCGCGCCGCCTCGCGCGCCTCGACGCGAGGGGCGATTGCGGCGAGGGCGGCGAGCGCCCAGAATGAGATCGTCGCGTTGCTTCGCGGGGGATGGCGCATGACCGAGAAAACTCCTCCCCAAAAAGACCCTGACGGGAAATCCCCGCGGGAAACGCTTTCGGTCGTCTTCCACGATCTCGCCCGCGAGAGCCCGGCCGTCGCGGCGGCGCTCGGCGGCGAGCTCGCCGCCCGTTTCCGCCCCCGCGACGAGGCGCCCTACTCCATCATCGCCCATGACGACGCCGGCGCGCTGATCGGCGGGCTCAACGGCGTCTTCCATTGGCGCTGGCTCTATATAAGGCATTTGTGGGTCTCGCCCGAGCGCCGCGGCATAGGCCTCGGCACGGCGCTGCTGCGGCGCGCCGAGAGCGAGGCCCGCTCGCGCGACTGCCTCGGCCTCTATATCGACAGTTTCGACCCTCGCGCCGCTCGCCTCTATGAGAGATTCGGCTTCGTCCGATTCGGCGAGATCGCCGATTTTCCACTCGGCCATAGCCGCATGTTCTTCTCCAAGAGGCTCGAGCCCGCATGAGCGCGCCGGAAATGACGGCCATGGCGCTGCGCCGGCCGCGGACGCCGCTCGCGGCCGAGCGCCGGCCCCTGCCCCGTCCGGATTCAGGCGAATTGCTGCTCGAGGTCGAGGCCTGCGGCGTCTGCCGCACCGATCTCCATGTCGTCGACGGCGAGCTCGAGCATCCGAAGCTGCCCATCGTTCCGGGCCATGAGATCGTCGGCCGCGTGATGGAGATCGGCGCGGGCGTCACGGGATTCGCGATCGGCGAGCGCGTCGGCGTTCCCTGGCTCGGCCACACCTGCGGCGCCTGCCCCTATTGCGCGAGCGGACATGAGAATCTCTGCGACGATCCGCTCTTCACCGGCTACACGCGCGACGGCGGCTATGCGACTCATACGGTCGCCGACGCCTCCTATTGCTTTTTGCTTCCGCGAGAGGGCGACGCCGCGACGCTGGCGCCGCTGCTCTGCGCCGGCCTCATCGGCTGGCGCTCGCTGAAAATGACGGGCGAAGCGCGGAACGTCGGCGTCTACGGCTTCGGCGCCGCGGCGCATATCATCGCGCAGGTCGCGATCGCGCGCGGGCGGCGCATCTTCGCCTTTGTGCGGCCGGGGGACGAGAGGGCGCGCGATTTCGCGCTCTCGCTCGGCGCCGTCTGGGCCGGCGGCTCCGACGAGGCGCCGCCCGAGACGCTCGATGCGGCGATCATCTTCGCGCCCGTCGGCGCCCTCGTCCCGCGCGCGCTCTCGGCGCTGCGCAAGGGCGGGATCGTCGTCTGCGGCGGCATTCACATGAGCGACATTCCCTCTTTTCCCTATTCGCTGCTGTGGGAGGAGCGTCGGATCGCCTCGGTCGCCAATCTCACCCGCGACGACGCGCGCGAGTTTCTGGCGCTCGCTCGCCAGCTCGGCGTCGATGCGCATGTCGTGCGCTATCCTCTCGCCGCGGCCAATGAGGCGCTCGCGGATTTGCGCGAGGGGCGCCTGCAAGGCGCGGCGGTGCTGTTGCCGTGAGCGCCCCCTCCCCGGCCCTCCCCCGCCTGCGGCGGGAGAGGGAGACGCCGACGATCGGCGTCTCGCGGCGGCTCGATGAAGCGCGCAGCCTACCCCCTCTCCCGCGCAGCGGGGGAAGGCTGGGGAGGGGGCGTCAGCGCCGCTATCTCCTCGGCGACCACATCCGTCTCTCGCGAAGCGTCGATGCGCATCCACCGCAGCGCGCCGAGATCGTAATTGCGCTGCCGCGCCGCGATCTCCTGCGTCGCATCCGACACATCGCCCTTGCGCGCGCCGACGCGCGAAACGCACAGCGACGCATCGGCCTCGAGCCAAAAGCCGGCGAAGGGAATGCCCGCGCCACGCGCCGCCGCCTCCAGCGCATCGCGCTCGCTTTCGCGCGCATAGACGGCGTCGACGATGACAGGCCAGCCGAAAGCGGCGACGCGCAGCGCCTCGCTCTGCATCGACTCATAGACCTTTGCGGAAACGGCGACAGTGTAAGCCTCCTGCGGCAGAGGCGACGTCGGCGCGACGCCGAAGAGCTTCTTGCGCAGCCGATCGCTGTTGAGCGTGCGCGCGCCGGGCGCCGCGCCGAGAAGCGGCGCCAGCGCCGCCGCGACGCTCGACTTGCCCGAGCCGCTCAGGCCGCCGATGGCGACGATGCGCGGCGCCGCGGGTCGAAGCAGAGCGCGAGCGAGATCGAAATAATCGCGCGTCTCTCTGTTCAGCGCCGCATGATCGGCGTCGGCGTCGAGCGCGCGCGCGGCCGCGACATCGGCGCGGATGGCGGCGCGCAGCGCCATGAAGAAGGGCAGCAGCGGCAAGCCGTCCGCCTCGTCGCGCTGATCGAGATAGCGATTGAGCGCGAAGGCGGCGAGCGCGTCCAGCCCGCGCCGGCGCAGATCCATGATTAGAAAGGCGAGATCGTAGAGAATGTCGATCGTCGCCAGCGCATCGGAGAATTCGATGCAGTCGAAAGGCGTCGGCTCGCCGTCGACGAGGCAGATATTGCGCAAGGTGAGATCGCCGTGGCAGCGCCGCACTTTGCCGGCGTCGCGCCGATGATCGATGAGCGCGCCATGCGTCTGCGCCGCGCTCCGCAGATCGTCGGCGAGCGCGCGCCGCTCCTCTGCGGAAACAACGGCCGATTTGGCGAGCGAGCAGGCTTCGCCGAGATCGAGCAGAGAGGCCATGACCGCCGCGCCGCCGCGGCCCGCGACCACTTCCGCGCCATCGTGAAACAGCGCGACGCGCTCGGCGAGCCGCTCGACGAGCGGCGCCGAGAGACGGCCGGCGACGGCGAGATTGTCGAGGAGATCGTCCTCCTCGAAACGCCGCATCTCGACGACGGCGTCGACGAGCTCCCCCTCGCCGTCGAAGGCAAGCGCGCCGTCGTCCCCGCGCGTGACGCGTCGCACGGCGAGATAGAGCCGCGGCGCCGTGCGGCGGTTGAGCGCGACTTCGCGCTCGCACATCGCCAGTCGAATCTGTGGCGTATGGAAATCGAGATAGGGAAAGACGACATCGCGCTTGAGCTTATAGGCGCGCTCCTTCGTCAGCACGACGATCGAGATATGGGTGACGATCGTCTGCGCGTCCTCGCCCTGCGCCATGAGAAAACGAACGGTCTCGTCCTGCGCGCCGAATGTCATGGGACAAAGCCCTCCGACGCCACGCAGAACGCGCGCCCCTTCTCCCGCCTGCGGGAGAAGGTGGCCCCGCCATAGGGCGTCCGAAAGGACGCCCGTCGCAAGCGCCGGGCTAATGGCGGGATCGGATGAGGGCCGACGGCGGAATTCGAATCCTTCATCGCTGGCGCGCATTTCATCGATGTCGCGGGCAATGGCGACGAGCCCTCATCCGACCCGGCTACGCCGGGCCACCTTCTCCCGCAGGCGGGAGAAGGAGTCGCGCACGATGATTCCATCACATCCCCCATCTCTTCACGAACCAGCTCTTCACGAGATGCGCGAGCACGCAATAGGCGAGGAGGAAGGAGAATATCGCCGGCCAATAGAGCGGCGGCAGCGGCGTGAAGCCGAAGACGCCGGCGATCGGCGAAAAGGGCAGCGCCGCGCCGAAGAGACAGACGACGAGCGTCGTCAGCATCAGCGCATTGCTCGCCCGACTCTGGATGAAGGGAACCCGCGCCGTGCGGATGACATGGATGATGAGCGTCTGCGTCAGCAGCGATTCGACGAACCAGCCGCTCTGAAACAGAGACGGATCGGTCCAGGCGCCGAAGGCGTAGATCATCAGCGCGAAGGTCGCATAATCGAAGATGGAGCTGATCGGCCCGACGACAGTCACGAATTTGGCGATATTGTCTATGTCCCAACGGCGCGGCTTCTCGAGATATTCCTTATCCACATTGTCGGTGGGGATCGTCGTCTGCGAAAAATCATAGAGCAGATTATTGGTGAGCACTTGAATGGGCGTCATCGGCAGGAAGGGCAGAAACATGCTCGCGCCGAGCACGCTGAACATATTGCCGAAGTTCGAGCTCGCGCCCATCTTGATATATTTGGTGATGTTGGCGAACACTTTGCGGCCCTCGAGCACGCCGTCGCCGAGCACGGCGAGGCTCTTCTCGAGCAAGATGATATCGGCCGATTCCTTGGCGATGTCGACGGCCGTGTCGACGGAAATGCCGACATCCGCCGCCTTCAGCGCCGGCCCGTCGTTTATGCCGTCGCCGAGATAGCCGACGACATGGCCCTTGCGATGCAGCGCATCGATGACGCGCGCCTTTTGCGGCGGCGAGAGCTTGGCGAAGACGCTCGCCTCATCGGCGAGAGCGGACAATTCCTCGTCGCTCATCCGCTCGATCTCCGAGCCGAGCGCGACGCGCCCCACCGAAAGGCCGACGTCCTTGCAGATCTTGCGCGTCACTATCTCGTTGTCGCCGGTCAGTATCTTCACCGCGACGCCGGATTTTTCGAGCGCCGCTATGGCCGGCGCGGCGCTCTCCTTGGGCGGATCGAGAAAAGCGATATAGCCGAGCAGCGTCAGCGCGCTCTCGTCGGCGACAGAAAAGCTCGCCTGTTCTTGCGGCAGCTCTTTGTAGGCGACCGCGACGACACGGAACCCGTCGGCGTTCAGCTCCTCCGTCTCGCGCTGCGCCGCCTCGAGATGCGAAGGATCGAGCGCGCCGCAATCCGTCGCGGTCTCGTAGCGCGACGAAATGGCGAAGAGCTCCTCCACCGCACCCTTGCAGATGAGGAGATGCGGCCCGTCGTCGCGGCGCACCACCACCGAGAGCCGCCGCCGCTCGAAATCGAAGGGAATTTCGTCGATCTTCTCGAAAGCGTGATCGGGACGCAGCGCGCTCGCCAATTCGTGATGCTCGAGCACGGCGCGATCCAGCAGATTTTTCAACCCCGATTGAAAATGGCTGTTGAGAAAAGCGAATTCGAGCACGCGGTCCGAATCCTCGCCGAAAATATCCAGATGCCGCTTCAATATGATGCGGTCCTGCGTCAGCGTGCCGGTCTTGTCGGTGCAGAGCACATCCATCGCGCCGAAATTCTGGATGGCGTTCAATCGCTTCACGATCACTTTCTTGCGGGCGATGGCGATCGCGCCCTTGGCGAGATTGACCGTCACGATCATCGGCAGCATTTCGGGCGTGAGGCCCACCGCCACCGAGACGGCGAAGAGCAGCGCCTGCAGCCAGTCTCCCTTGGTCACGCCATTGATGATGAAGACGGCAGGGGCCATCACCGCCATGAAGCCGATCATCAGCAGCGTGAATCGCGTCACGCCCTTGTCGAAGCTCGTCTCGACGCGCGCGCCGGCCATTTTGTCGGCGAGCGCGCCGAGAGCGGTGCGCCGCCCCGTCTCCACCACGACGCCGGTGGCGTAGCCGCTCACCACATTGGCGCCCATCAGCGCGATATTGCGCGCGGCGAATGGATCGCTCGCGGGCTCGGCATGGGCGAATTTCTCCACCGGCATGGATTCGCCGGTCAGCGCCGATTGATTGACGAAAAGGTCTTTCGCCTCGAGCAGGCGCAGATCGGCGGGGATCATATCGCCGGCGGAAAGGCGCACGATGTCGCCCGGCGCGAGGCGCTCGATCGGCTCCTCGACGAAACCGTCCGGCGTATGCGCGCCCGGCCGGCGCACGGAGGCGTGCGTGCGCACCATGGCCTGCAGGCGCGCCGCCGCCTCGTTGGAGCGATGCTCCTGAAAGAAGGCGAGGCCGACGCTCAGCACGACCATCGCCGCGATGACGACGGATGCGCGCAGATCGCCGAGCGCGTAGGATACGACAGCGAGCGAGAGCAGCAGAGCGTTCAACGGATTCTTGGCGCGGCCGGCGAGCTCGCGCATGAGGCTCGGACGCCTTTCGCGGGCGATGCGATTGAGCCCGACGCGCCGGAGCCTCAGCGCCGCGGCGCGCACGGCCAATCCGGACGGCGAGGTTTTCAGGCGCCGGAGCGTCTCCTCGCCTGTTTCCTCCGCCGAGCGCAAGAGCTCGTCGTCGTGACCTCTCTCGTGGCGCAGGCGCGGCGGCGAAAATCGCTGGTTCATCTCTTGCTGAATCCCGATTCGGGCGAGGAGCGAAAGGATCGAAGCTGTTTCATCATGGTCCGGCAAGAGGGCGCGATGTCGCTTCGCTATCAAGCTCAGGTCACGCTTTGTTAACGATGAAGAGGCTAGCAAATTCGCAAGGCGCCGTCCTCATGTCGCGCGCGTCGCGCCCGAAGGCGCGCGATCTTCTGGATCGTTCCGATATGGGACAAGCGATGACCGAGGCCGCGGCGGCGGCGGCGCAGCCGAGATGGACCCTGAACTATCCGCGGCTGCTCGGCGCGCTGTTCTGGATCACCTCCTTTTCCGGCTCGGTGGTGTTCATCGAGCCCTCTCCTTACGACCTCCTGATCCTGCTCACGCTCATCGTCTGGGGGCTCGGCGGCGTGCGCATTCATCGCGCGGTGCTGCCGGGCGTCGCTTTCCTCGCGCTGTGGACGCTCGGCGGCTACCTCTCGCTCATTCCCTATTGGAACGAGCCGGACCCGGTCGAGTTCATGACGCATACGCTGTTCATCTCGACGACGGGCGCCTTCTATATGCTGTTCTTCTCGGAGAACACGTCGAGGCGCTTCGATCTGTGCATGAGCGGCTATGCGGCGAGCTGCATTCTGGCGGCGGTCATAGCGGTCGGCTCCTGGGCGGGGCTGTTCGGCAATCACGCCGCCATGACGCTGGACGGGCGCGCCATGGCGCCCTTCAAGGACCCCAATGTGCTGGGCTCCTATATGGTGCCGGGCGTGCTTTTTTTCGTGCAGCGCCTGCTGCTCGGCCGCTGGCGATTCTGGCCCGTCACGCTCATCGGCCTCGCGCTCTGCGGCGCGGCGCTCTTCACCTCCTTCTCGCGCGGCTCCTGGGGCGCGGCGGTGGTGTCGATCGCGCTGATGACGATCATGTCGGTCGTCACGGCGGACTCCCGCAAGATGCGGCTGCGCATCGGCGCCATGGCGCTCGCCGTCGCCGGCGTCGTCGCGGTCGGCATAGGCGTCGCGCTCACCGATTATTCGGTGCGCGAGTTCTTCTTCAAGCGCGCCTCGGCGACGCAGGACTATGACGAGGGCCCGACGGGGCGCTTCGGCAATCAGAAGCGCTCGCTGCCCATGCTCGTCGAGCGGCCGAACGGCATGGGCCCGCTGCGATTCCGCCTGACCTTCGGCCTCGAGCCGCATAATTCCTACATCAACGCCTTCGCCTCCAATGGCTGGCTCGGCGGCTTCGCCTTTCTCGGCCTCGTGCTGACGACCACCTTCGTCGGCTTCCGCCTGTCGCTCACGCGCTCGCCCTATCTGCGGCAGGGGCAGCTCATCTGGTCGGCGATGTTCGTGTTCTTCCTGCAGGCGCTGCAGATCGACATCGACCATTGGCGCTATTTCTTCATCTATCTCGGCGCCGTCTGGGGCCTCGAGGTCGGCCGCGTGAAATGGGCCGAGCGCGCGGCGCGAGACGAAACTCTCGTCACGGCTCGAAGCGAAGCCCGCCCATGATGACATTGGCGGTGAAGTTCGAATTCGCCGTGCTGACGAGGCGCTGCCAGAAATAGCTCCCTTTGATGGAGAGCGAGCGCGTGAGCTTGTATTCGAGCTTCACGCCCGCCGTGCCGATGCGCTCCAGAGTGTCGGCGCCCTGATAATTATTGGTCTGATAGCTGCCGGTCGCGGTGATGGTGAAATTGCGGAACATCGCATGCGTCGCATCGAAGGTGATGTTGCGCGAGAGAATGCCCGCAGCGCCCTGCAGCGTGGTCTCGGAGAGCGTCGTTCCGGCGCGCAGCGTGAACGTGGTGAGCGGCGTCGCCGTATAGATGATGGCGGCGTCGATGATCGGCCCGCGCAGGCGCGGCAGGCGCGGATCGGCATAGTCGCGCTGAGCGTAGCCGCCGGAGGCTTCGCCCCTGACGAGATCGGTGATCTTGAAGGTCGTGCCGACACGGCCATAGACGCCCGTGCTGTCGCGCGCATAGCCGTAAGGGTCGAGCCAGGAATCGTGGACGCGCTTGTCGACGATCGCCTCCACAAAAGGCTTCATCGAGGGATTGAGCTCGAAGGCGAGGCGGGGATTGATCCCGTAGGCATTGTAGCTCGTGCTCATCAGATTGAGCACGGAGCCGTCGTTGTAATAGGCGTTCTGATAGATCCAGCGGTCGAAGGTCGCGCGCATCGTCGCGTCGAGGCGCCCGAAGCTCTGGGTGACGCCGGCCGCGGTTCCGAGCGAGACGATGAGCGGCCGATTGACGACGACGACATTGGGCAGTGTGGTGGCGAGGCCCGGCGCGCCGGGCCGCTGCGTGTCGAGTGTGAAGCGGCCCTCGAATTTCACCTTTGTGTCGCGCGCGACGTCCCATCGATAGAAGACGTCGCCGGCGCCGTCCGGCCGATCGGCGTTTTGGACGCTGAAATAATCGACATAGCCGAGCCGCAGATTCCCCTGAATCTCGTCGCGCGTCCATTCCGAGCGCAGCCGCAGGCCCGCGTCGACGCGGAAGAACTGCGAGCCGTGGACGTCCGCTGTCAGGCGGTTGGGGTTGGTGTCATAGCCAAAGGTCGGCTCGGCATAGGGGTAGAGGCGCAGCGAGCCCACCCCGACGCCCAGCGGCGCATAGGGATTGGCGTCGACGACCGGCTTGGGCTTGGTCGGTATCTGCGCGGGCAGTGCGACATTGGGCGGCGGCGGGCGCTCGGGCGGCAGATCCAGCGTCCCGCGGAAGCCGCGCAGGCGCAGCCTCGCCTGGCGCTTGATCTTCTCCTTGGCCTGGTAGGAGGTCTTATAGGGCTCGAGCGGCGGCAGCGGGTGCGCCGGCGAGAATGGCGGCGGCTTCAGGCGCGGCGGCGGCGGATAGGGTCGCGGCACGCGCGCACGCACGCGCGGCGGTCCATAATTGGGCGCGCCGGGCGAGACCTCGGGGGCGGCCTGCCGCTCCGGCGCCGGCTGCGTGACGGCGGGCGGCGCGGCCGCGGGGCCCGGTATGGGCGGCGTCGCCGGCAGATCGCGCAGCGGGGCGATATCGAGCGAGGACGGCGAGAGCGCCTGGCCCTCGGCCGGACGCGAGGGCGCGACCGCCGCCGGCGCGGCCAGCGACAGAGCGATGAGCGTCGTTGCCGCGGCGCGGCTCTGAGACTTGGCGGAAGCCACTCGTTCCCTCGCGCGGACGCCCGTTTCGAAGCAGGCGCGATGGAGTCGAGCGTTAAGGAGTTATGGTTAACGGATGCTTACCGGCCGAGCCTCAGGCGCTCATTCGCCGAGCGCGGCCATATAGAGCTCGAGAATTTCTTCTTCTTCCGCGCGCTTGTGCTTGTCCTGGCGGCGCAGCGAGACGATCTTGCGCATGATTTTCGGATCGAAGCCGGTGCTCTTGGCCTCGCCATAGACGTCCTTGATGTCGTCGGCGATGGCGCGCTTCTCCTCCTCGAGCCGCTCGATGCGCTCGATGAAGGAGCGCAAATGGCCGCCATTCACCTCGCCGGTCGGATCGATCCCGGCGCTGGCCTCCATCTCACGGGCGGCGACCCTGTTGCTGGCCATGATCTTCTCCTCTGGGGGGCTTCGAGGGCTCTGGAGGGGCGGCGCGGCGCCCGCTTCCAGGGCGGTGGGGAGCCATGCCAAGCCGCGGCCGGCGCCGTCAAGCGCGGGACGAAATAATCCCCGCTTTCCTTGCGTCCGAGCTTGACGGCCGGCCTTTCGTCCCCGACATCAACCGCGGCCCGCCCGCTGCGGGCGCCGAGAGGATGCGAAAATGTACGACGCCAGCGGCGACGGCCGCCTTTATCCGGTCTCGCCCGGCCAGCCGCCGCGGGAAGCGCTCGCCGGCGTCCGCACGCGCCGCATCCTCGCCGTCTGCCTCGATTTCGTCGCGGTGGCGCTTCTGTCGGCGGCGCTATGGTTCGCGCTGCTGGTGCTGAGCTTCGGCCTGTCGGCTCTGCTGCTGCCGCCGCTGTTTCCGCTCGTCGCCTTCTTCTATAACGGCCTCACGGTCTCCGGCTGGCGGCGGGCGACGCCGGGGATGCGGGCCATGGACCTCGAGGTCCGCCTCTCCGATGGCGCGCCGGCGCCCTTCCTCAACGCGGCCGTCCACGGCGTGCTCTTTTATGTGAGCTGGCTGTTCCCGCCTCTGCTGCTCGCGACCTTCATCACCCCGGACAAGCGCTGCCTGCACGACATTCTGGCCGACGTCATCGTCCTGCGCCGCGCGGATTGAGATATCGAGTAGAAAAATTCTTGGCGCGCCGCCCGCGTCGATTCTAATATCGCTGTCCGTCCGCGCTGGAAGGCGTCGGAGCGTGCGGTATATCGAATTCGGCGACAGGACGAGACCAGCGTGACGAGAGAGCCCCGCGACGCGCCGCAATTCTATCTCACTTCGCCCGCGCCCTGCCCCTATCTGCCGGGCCGCGAGGAGCGCAAGGTCTTTACCCATCTCATCGGCCGCCGCGCGCCGGCGCTCAACGACACTCTGACGCAATCGGGCTTCCGCCGCTCGCAGACCATCGCCTATCGGCCGGCCTGCGAGACCTGCCGCGCCTGCATCTCGGTGCGCGTGAAGGTGGACGAGTTCGAGCAGTCCAAGAACCTGCGCCGGGTGGCGCGGCGCAACGCCGACATCTTCGCCGAGGCGCGCCGCCCCCATGCCGTGACCGAGCAATATGCGCTGTTTCGCGCCTATGTCGGCGTGCGGCACAATGACGGCGGCATGGCCGACATGAGCATGATCGACTATCAGATGATGGTCGAGGACAGCCATGTCGAGACGCGGCTCGTCGAATATCGCGCGCCCGACGTCAATGGCGGGCCGGGCAGGCTCGTCGCCTGCTGCCTGACCGACTATCTCGCCGACGGTCTGTCGATGGTCTATTCCTTCTACGATCCGACGATGGACGAGCGCTCGCTCGGCGCCTTCATGATTCTCGATCATGTGGAGCGGGTGCGCCGCGCCTCTTTGCCCCATCTCTATCTCGGCTATTGGGTCGAAGGCTCGCGCAAGATGGCCTATAAGGCCCGCTTCCTGCCGCAGGAGCGGCTCGGCATGGACGGCTGGAAGCGCGTCGGTTGATGTCCGCGCCCTGCCGCGTTTCCTGAAGGCCAGATGAACGAACCGGCCATGCGCCGTTCAGCTTCGCGGAATTAACCTTTCCTTCGTCATCGGGAATTGCCGGCCCGCGCCGCGCGCGGCCGACGGAGCGAAGGAGAGCGTCCATGGACGCCAAGATCATGAAAATCGCCGCAATCGCGGTCGCTGGCGTCATCGCCGCGACGACGGTCGGCGCCGCCACGCCGGCACACGCCGACGACTGGGGCCATCCCGGCGGCTGGGACCACCACCATGGCGGCTGGGGCCATCACGGCGGTCACGAATGGCGTCCGGGCTGGGGCCATGCCGGCTATGGCTGGCGCGGCCACCATGGCTACGGCTGGGGCGCTCCCGTCGCGGCGGGCGTGCTCGGCGCTCTGGCCGTCGGCGCGGTCGCCGCCGCGGCGTCGCAGCCGCATTACGGCTACGGTTACGGTTACGGCTACGGCTACGGTTACGGCGGTTGCTATCTCGCCAATCAGCCGGTCGTCGACGACTGGGGCGATGTCGTCGCCTATCGCCGCGTGCGGGTCTGCAACTAGGGATTTGACGCGTTTCCGGACGCCGAACCGGCGTCCACTTCGGCTGGAAACGCTCGAGCTTTTTCGATTTCGAAGCATTCGACGCCCGGTAAGCCAGGGGCGTCGAAGCCCGCCGCCGCTTCCCCGCCCCCTCTCGCGCGACGGCGGACGCATGGCCTCCCGGATCTCCCCTCCGGGAGGCCTTTTTCGTTTTTGTCGGCCCAGGCCCCGCTTCAGCCGAGCAGCGCGACGAGCGGCGCGATCAGCGGCGCGTCGGCCGGCGGCATTTGCGCGGGGTCGAGCTCGCTCGGCCGCGTCCAGGCGATCGCCTGCCCCTCACGCGAGCGCGGCTCGCCGCGCCAGCGCCGGCAGAGATAGAGCGGCATCAGGAGATGGAAGGCCTCATAGGCGTGACTGGCGAAGGTCAGCGGCGCGAGGTCGGCCGTCTCCACCTCTATGCCGAGCTCCTCGGCGAGCTCGCGGACGAGCGCCTGCTCGGGCCGTTCGCCCGGGTCCAGCTTGCCGCCGGGAAACTCCCACAGCCCGGCGAGCTGCTTGCCGGGCGGGCGCTCGGCGATCAGCACGCGGCCCCGCGCGTCGACGAGCGCGGCGGCGACGACGAGAAGCAAGGACAATGCGTTTCCCCGTTCAATTGCCGGAGAGCACGACCTCGATCGGATCGGTCTCCTTGCCGGTGACGACGATCTCGTCGTACATCGCGCCGCCATCGCTGAGCAAGCCGCCCTTCGGGACCCAGGTGAGCTGCGTCGTCACGAGATAGCGGCCCGGCGCGACCTTGTCGAAGGCGAAGCGGCCCGTCGCGCCCGCCTTGGTCGTGCGCGTATAGGCCGCATATTCGGCCTCCTGCGTCGGCGTCGGCATGAAGAGGGCGGGAATAAACTTCCGTGTGCCGTAGAACTGCGCGAAGCGCGCCTGCGCATAGGCGGTCGCGGGAATGAGCCGCACCACCTCGCCCGCGGCGTAGCGCACATTCAAATGCCCCTGCCGGTCGCGCAGAAAAGCCTGACCCTCGATCGTCGCCTTGCCCTCCTGCCGGATGAAGGCCGCCTCGGCCGGATCGAAGCGCAGGTCGGGCGCGGCGCTGTTGCAGGCGGAAAGGGCGAGCGGCGCGAGCGCGGCGCAGACGACGACAAGACGCATGGAAAACGGCCCCGGCACGGCGAAAAGCGCGGCCAATGTCGCCGCTTCGCCACGCAAAGGCAAGGCTCGCGCTTTCGGCAGCTTTCGGCCTCGCGCTGTCATGCGATTTCCGATCGATACGCGGACGAAGCAACAATCCCTCGCCCTGAGGAGCCCGCGAAGCGGGCGTCTCGAAGGGTCGAAGCCGCGCGCGCTGGATCATCCTTCGAGGCTTTTTGCGTCCCGCAAAAAGCGCCTCGGGATGAGGGAGTTGTATTTGCGGGCCAAAGCGATCAGCCAGAAACTGCATCAGCGATCGGCCGGCGGCGGCGACAGAAAGGCGGCGGCGCAGCTCAGCCCATTGCGCCAATCGACGACATTCATGCGCTTGTCGTAGCAATCGCGCTTGGTGATCGCCTCCTCGCAATCCGCGCCCCCCATGAATTGATAGGTGACGCAGGCGCCGACAGGCGGCGGCTCGTTCTCGTCGTCCTCGGCCTTTTTTTGGGCCGGCTTCTTCTTCTCGGCGCTTTTTTTCTGTCCGCCTTTCTTCTCGCCGCCTTTCTTCCCGCGGGCCTTTTTCGCATCGCCGTCGGGCGCGCTCTTCTCCACGGCGACGCCGGAGAGCGCCGCATAGTCCCGCGCCTCCTCATAGGCGCCGGCGCAGGCGGAGAGCGATAGGCAAAGAGCAAGCAGAACAGCCGCGAAAAGCGGCCGGCGCGGGGTCATCGCCATCTCCGTGGCGCAAGCGTCGAATCGTTCCGCAGTCTAGAAACCGAGGCGGTTCTCGTCAGCGCGCAAAGGCCCCTAGGGGGCGCGGCGCATCCGCATGGGCGCGCAGCATCTCGAGCACGTCGCGCAGGCTCGCGACGACGGCGAGGCAGAGCGCGCGCTCCTCCGACGAGGGCTGCAATATGTCCGGCGCGAGAATCGTCATCGCGCCGGAGGCGGCGGCCGAGCGCAGGCCGGTGGGCGAATCCTCGAGCGCGAGACAGCGCGGCGGCTCCTTGCCGAGCGCGCGCGCGGCGCGCAGATAGGATTCGGGATGCGGCTTGCCGCGCGCGACATCGTCGCGCGTCACCAGAGCGGAGAAATGCGACAGCAGGCCGCAACGGCTCAGATGATGCTCCGCCGTCGGCCGCCGCGAGGAGGTGGCGACGGCGAGCGGAATATTCATGGCGGTGAGATAATCGACGAGCTCGCGCGCGCCGTCCTTGAGCGGCACGCCGGCGCGCGAGGCGTGGGCGACGAAGGAGCCGCAGGCCTCTATGCAGGCGTCGAGCGGGAAATCGGCGCCGAAGCGCTCGATCATCATCGTCTCGCAATCCTGCATGGGCTTGCCGATCATGCGATGGCAGAAGGCTTCCGTGATGTCATAGCCGACGGCGCGTCCGGCCGCGAGCCAGGCGTCGACATAGAGCCGCTCCGTATCGAGGAGCGTGCCGTCCATGTCGAAAAGGACCGCCTCCACAGGATAGGGAAAAACCACGTCCGCTTCCTCGCCGCCACCGAGCCGAGGCGAGTAGAAACCGATTCTCGAAACGTTGCGATGACGAAGAGGTCACGAGCGCATGTCAAGGCCTCGACTCCTTCTCCCGCTCGCGGGAGAAGATGTCCCTCGCGTCAGCGAGGGTCGGAAGAGCTCGTCGTTCCTGCGGCTTGCGATGGGGGCTGACATCGCGAGATCGCCGGCGTTCGCAGCGACGCTCATCCGACCTCGCTTCGCGGGGCCACCTTCTCCCACGAGTGGGAGAAGGAATCCGCAAAAGATCAGCTCCGATAGTCGCCGTTGATGGCGACATATTCTTTCGTGAGATCGCAGGTCCACACGCGCGCGGCGCCGGAGCCGAGGCCGAGATCGACATGGATGGCGATGTCGTCGCGCTTCATGATCTGCGAGACTTCGGCCTCGTCGTAATCCGGATCCCGCTGGCCCTTATGGGCGACGCGTATGTCGCCGAACCAGATGGCGAGCTTGTCGCGATCCGCCGCCTCGCCGGATTTGCCGACCGCCATGACGACGCGGCCCCAATTGGCGTCCTCGCCGGCGACCGCCGTCTTCACCAGCGGCGAATTGGCGATGGAGAGGGCGATGCGCTTGGCCGCTTTCGCGCTCTCGGCCCCGATCACCGTCACCTCGACGAATTTGCGCGCGCCCTCGCCGTCCTTCACCACCTGATGGGCGAGGTCGAGCAGCACCTCGTCCAGCGCGCGGCGAAAATCCTCGAGGCGTCGGTCGCTCGCCTTGTCGATCGCGGGCGCGCCGCGCTTTTCCGCCGCGCCGGTCGCGAAGAGCAGCAGAGTGTCCGACGTCGAAGTGTCGCTATCGACGGTGATCGCGTTGAACGAGCCCTGCACCGATTTCGAGAGCAGGCTCTGCAACGCCTCCGCCTCGATCGGCGCGTCGGTGAAGACGAAGGAGAGCATCGTCGCCATGTCGGGGGCGATCATGCCGGCGCCCTTGGCGATTCCGGCGATGCGCACTTCCACGTCGCCGAGCCTCGCGACGCGCGTCGAGAGCTTCGGATAGGTGTCGGTCGTCATGATGGCGGAGGCGGCCTCGCGCCAGGAGTCGGGCCGCGCCTCGGCGACGAGCTTGCCGAGCACGGGCTCGAATTTCGTGGCGTCCAGCGGCTCGCCGATGACGCCGGTCGAGGCCAGGAACACTTGTTTCTCGAGCACGCCGGCGGCGGCGGCGACGAGCTTGGCCGAGAGCTTCACCGCCTCCTTGCCGGCCTTGCCGGTGAAGGCGTTGGCGTTGCCGGAATTGACGAGCAGCGCGCGCGCCTTGCCGCCGTCGAGCCGCGCGCGGCACCAGTCGACGGGAGCGGACGGGCATTTGGAGCGGGTGAAGACGCCGGCGACTTGCGTCCCCTCGTCGAAGAGGGCGAGCATGACGTCGGTGCGCCCGGCGTAGCGGACGCCGGCCTGGGCGACGGCGAAGCGGACGCCGTCGATCGGCGGAATATCGGGATAGGTCTTGGGGGCGAGCGGCGAAACGGGAGCGGCCTTGGCCATGGCTCGGTATGGGTCCTGAAAAAGGCGAGAGTGACGGGGGAAGTGAGTGGTGAGTGGTGAGTGGTGAGCGGCGGCGGACGTAGCGGTCCGCCGCCTCCTCACTACTCCCCACTCACTACCGCCTCATGACTATTTCTTCTTCTCGGCGGGCTTCGCCTCGGCGGGCTTGTCCGCCGGCTTGGCCTCCGCGGGCGGCGCCTCCGTGCGCTCGATCTTGGCGCCCTGGCGCAGCTCGACGATGAGGTCCGACTGCGCCTTCTGCGCCACATAGCGGGAGACCTGGTCGCGCACCTGGTCGAGCGGCGGGAACACCTTCGGGCGCTTGCCGTCCAGCTTAATGATGTGCCAACCGAATTGCGTCTTCACCGGATCGGATGTCTGCCCCGGCTCCAGCTTGAACGCCGCCTCGCCGAATTCCGGCACCATGCGGTCCTTGGTGAACCAGCCGAGATCGCCGCCCTGCGCGCCCGTGTCCTTGGAGAGCTCGGTGGCGACCTTGGAGAAATCCTCGCCGCCCCTCACGCGCTTTTGCGCCGCCTTGGCCTCGTCCTCCGTATTCACCAGAATATGATGGGCGTGGATCTCGGTCTCGGGCTTCTGATTCTTGGCGGCCTCGTCATAAGTCTTCTTGACGGCGGCCTCGGTGGTCGCGTCCTTGGCGATCTTGCCGAGCAGCGCCTCCATCAGCGCCTTGTCGCGCAAATAAGCGAGCTTCTTGGCGAAATCCGCCGTCTCGCCGAGCTTGTCGCGCTGCGCCTTCTGCACCACGAGCTGCTCGTCGATGAGGAAATCGAGAATGTAATTCTCACGCGCCTTGCCCTCCAATTGTCGCGGCAGGCCCGAGCCGAGGTCGTCGAGCGCGATCTTCACGTCGTCGTCGGTAATTTCGACGCCATTGACCTTGGCGAGGACCTTGGCCTGCGCCGGAGCCGCGCCCATCGCCAGCAGAGCGAGGACGCCGATCGCGGCGAGGACGCCCCGGCTGCCGAGACGCATGGTCTTGAGGTGAGGCATGATGGTCTCCAACAAAAGTGCGACAGGCGGGGGGAGGCCTGTCGCGAACAGCGTTCCACTAGAGCAAGTCCAAGCAAAGGGGAACACGGAAATTTCAGCGCGTCGCGGCCGTACGCGACATTTCAATAGGATTGGTCGACAATATATTGCGAAGGTCGAAATGGCGAAGGTGAAATGGCGAAATTCGACATGCGCGACGCCGCCGCGACGCGCGGCGGGAGGTTCCGCCATGCGGCGCGCGGCCGGGCGAGGTCGACGAATCGCAGATTCGGAACTGCCCGGCTTTGGCGTCGTTCGGCAAACCGTGCTAGCAGATTCGCCCGAGTTCATATATCGGCTGTCCGCGATCCTCGACGCGCCCCGTCGGCGGGACGGCTCCCCAACTTGCCAATGACCGACCCATGTCCAAACGCGACTTCTACGAAATACTCGGCGTTTCCAAGACCTCGACCGATGTCGAGCTGAAGATCGCCTTTCGCAAGGCCGCGATGCAATATCATCCGGACCGCAATCCCGGCGACAAGGACGCCGAGGCGCGCTTCAAGGAGATCAACGAGGCCTATCAATGCCTCTCCGACTCGCAGAAGCGCGCCGCCTATGACCGTTTCGGCCACGCCGCCTTCGAGCAGGGCGGCGGCTTCGGCGCCGGCGACGGCTTCGCCGCCTCCATGGCCGATATTTTCGACGATCTCTTCGGCGAGGTGATGGGCCGACGCGGCGGCCGCGGCGCGGCGCGCGAGCGCGGCTCGGACCTGCGCTACAATATGGAGATCACGCTGGAGGAGGCCTTCCACGGCAAGGCGGCAACGCTGAAGCTGCCGACCTCGGTCTCCTGCGAGGCCTGCTCCGGCACGGGCGCCAAAAAAGGCTCCAAGCCCAAGACCTGCCCGACCTGCGCCGGCCATGGCCGCGTGCGCGCTCAACAGGGCTTCTTCGCCATAGAGCGCACCTGCCCGACCTGCCAGGGCCGCGGCGAGGTCATCGACAATCCCTGCTCCGTCTGCTCTGGGACCGGCCGCTCGACGATCGAGCGAACGCTCTCCGTCAATGTGCCGCCCGGCGTCGAGGACGGCACCCGCATCCGCCTCGCCGGCGAGGGCGAGGCCGGATTGCGCGGCGGACCGCCCGGCGACCTCTACATCTTCCTCTCGGTGAAGCCGCACACATTCTTCCAGCGCGACGGCGCCGATCTCTATTGCCGCGTGCCGATCTCCATGGTGCGCGCCGCGCTCGGCGGCAAGATCACCGTGCATACGATCGACGGCGGCGAGACCGAGATCAAAATTCCGGAAGGCGCGCAAACCGGCAAGCAGATCAAGGTGAAAGCCAAGGGCATGCCGCTGCTGCGCGGGCGCGAATCGGGCGATCTCTACGTGCAGATCAGCGTCGAGACGCCGCAAAATCTGACCAAGCGCCAGCGCGAGCTGCTCGCCGAATTCGAGGAGGAGTCCTCCCACCACACCCACCCCGAGGCGACCGGCTTCTTCGCTCGGATGAAGGAGCTTTTCGGCAAGTGAGCGGACGCCATTGACCGAGCGAGCGACCTCGTACATGGTCGCGCGCATTTGGAACGATCGAGGGGCTGTCTCAGCGTGTCACAGACTATCGAGCCACTGAAATCCGCTCTCGCCGACAATGCGCGCTTTCTGCGGTCTTGGATGGAAAATCCCCGTGGCGTCGGCGCCGTATCGCCCTCGGGGCCCGCGCTCGCCCGCGCCATGGCGAGCTATGTCGATCTTTCCCGCGAGGGGCCGGTCGTCGAGCTCGGCCCGGGCACCGGCCCTGTCACACAGGCGCTGCTCGAGCGCGGGGTTCCTGCCTCGCGCCTGCTCCTGGTCGAATATGAGACGTCGTTCTGCGATCTCTTGCGGCAGCGCTTTCCCGGCGTCGAGGTGGTGCAGGGCGACGCCTATTCGCTGAAGCAGACGCTGGGCGGCAAGCTCGAAGGCCCGATCGCCGCGGTCGTCTCCAGCCTGCCGCTGCTGAACCAGCCCGAATCGGACCGGCTGCGCCTGCTCGACCAGGCCTTCGAGATGATGGCGCCGGGCGGCGTGCTCATTCAGTTCACCTATGGCCTGTTCTCGCCCATGCCGCTGAAACGCCATCCGGGCGGCTCCGCCTTCTCGTCCGAGGTCTCGCGGGTCTGGGCGAATATTCCGCCGGCCCGCGTGTGGCGTTATAGCCGCCGGGCCGGCTGACATGGGCGACGGCGCGACGATCCCGGCGCGCGACCGCCTCATCGTCGCGCTCGACGTCGACAGCGTGGAGGCGGCGCGCGCGCTGGTCTCACGGCTCGGCGACGCCGTCTCCTTCTACAAGATCGGCATGGAGCTCGCCTATGGCGGCGGCCTGCCGCTCGTCGAGGAGCTGAAGGCCACCGGCAAGAAGGTCTTCATCGATCTGAAGCTCCACGACATCGGCCAGACCGTCGAGCGCGCGACGCGGCAAATCGCGCGGCTCGGCGCGGATTTCCTCACCGTTCACGGCTTTCCGCAGACGATGCGCGCCGCCCGCCAGGGCGCGGGCGAGAGCGGATTGCGGCTGCTCGCCGTCACGGTGATGACCTCCTATGACGATTCCGATCTCGCGGAGGCCAACTATTCCATCGGCGTCGCCGAGCTCGTCGCGCGCCGCGCAAGACAGGCGAAGGATGCGGGGATCGACGGGCTCATCCTGTCGCCGCAGGAGGTCGCGCCGATTCGCGCGCTGGTCGGACCGCGAATGGCGCTGGTGACGCCGGGCGTGCGTCCGGCGGGCGCCGCGCTCGGCGACCAGAAGCGCGTGATGACGCCCGCCGAGGCGATCGCGGCCGGCGCCGACCATCTCGTCGTCGGCCGCCCGGTGACGCAGGCCGAGGATCCGCGCGCCGCCGCGCAGCGCATCGTCGAGGAAATCGCCGCCGTCGGCGCGTGAGGACGCGCCTCACAGCAGCGCCAGCTCCATCAGCTCGCGCTCGACCTGCTCCGGGCTCTCGAAGCGCGCCGCATGCATGCCGACATTGCGCGCGCCTTCCACATTGGCGGCCGAATCGTCGATGAAGAAGCACTCGGCCGGATCGAGCCCATAGGTCTCGAGCAGGAGGCGATAGATCGCCGGATCGGGTTTCAGCAGCTTCACCCGGCCGGAGACGACGACGCCCGCAAAGCGCCGGAAAAAGACGAATCGCTCATAGGTCTCGACGAATTTCTCGTCCGAGAAATTGGTGAGCGCATAGAGCGGCGTCTCGCGCTCGGCGAGCCGCTCCAGCAGCGCCACACTGCCGGCTATGGGCCCGGCGACCATCTCGCTCCAGCGCGCGTCATAGGCGCGGATCGCTTCGGCGAAATCGGGAAATCGCGTGACGAGCTCGTCCACCGCCTCGGCGAAAGGACGCCCGCGGTCCAATTCGAGATTCCAGTCCGTCGTGCAGATTTCGCCGAGAAAACGCTCCATGGCCTCGGCGTCGTCGAACAGCTTGCGATAGAGATGGCGCGGATTCCAGTCGACGAGCACATTGCCGACGTCGAAGACGACGGTGGTGACGCGAGATTTCACGAACATATGAGAAGCTCCTATCGGATCGGAAACTGGTCCGGCATTTCGTCTGGAGCGAATTCTGGTCGCTCGAACGATTCCGCTCGAGCGGAAAGCGCTCTAGAGTTATTTGGATTCGCATGTTCTTTTCCGAAAACCGCTTCGCACTTTTCGGGAACATGCTCTAAGGCGCGCAAGGCGGGCGTATAGCGAAGGCCTGTGTCAGGAATTCGATGAAGCGTCGCGCCTTGGAAGGAACATGCCGGCGGCTCGGCTGCACGACGAAGACGCCGAGCGGCTCGACCATATGATCGGCGAGAATCTGCTCCAGCGCGCCGCTGCGCAAATAATCCAGCACGTAGAATTCCGGAGCGCAGACGAGCCCGAGACCGCGCGCCGCCATGGCGCAGAGCGCCTCGGCGCTATTGCTGGCGAAACGGCTCGATAGGCGCACGACCTCCGGGCCCTCGGGACCGGCGAAAGGCCAGGCCGCTCCGATCGTCGCTTGGCTGTAGCGCAGGCACTCGTGGCCGGCGAGATCGGCCGGCCGCGTGGGACGCCCGCGCCGATCGAGATAAGAGGGCGCGCCGCAGACCATGAGCTTGGTCGAGGCGATGCGGCTCACGACCAGCGAACTGTCGGCGAGCCGGCCGATGCGAATGGCGAGATCGAAATTCTCCTCGACGAGATCGACATATCGGTCGTCGACGGAAAGCTCGACATCGACCTTTGGAAAGCGCTGAGCGAATTCGGCGACGAGCGGCGCGATAAATCTATTGCCGAAGAAGGCGGGCGCGCTGACGCGCAGCCGTCCGACGGGCTCGGCGGCGCGGCTCGTCGCCTCCTGCTCGGCCGATAGGATCGCGTCGAGAATTTCGCGGCAGCGGGCGGCGTAGGACGCCCCCGCCTCGGTGAGGCCGACCGCGCGCGTCGTGCGATTGAGAAGCCGCAGGCCGAGATGGGCCTCGAGGTCCATGATATGTTTGCTCGCCATGGCCCGGGAGAGACCGAGCCGCGTCGCGGCTTCGGTGAAGCTCCCCGTCTCGGCGACGGCGACGAAGGCGCGCATGGCTTGCAGCAGATCCATTGTTCGACACCATAGAACAATCAATTCGATTATCGGTGAATTATTTCAAAGCCGACGCGGATTAGCTTTCGCCTCGTCGAGGCCGGCGTCGCCGGCGCAAAATCAGATCGAGGCCCAAACGACCTTTGCCGCGAAAATCAATGGCGGCTGGTCGATTTGACGGGAGGCTCTCATGACTCATATCGCGATCGTCTATCACAGCGGCTACGGCCATACGGCGAAACAGGCGGAGGCGGTCGCGCGCGGCGCGGCCTCGGTTCCCGGCGCGACGGCGCAATTGGTGAAGGCGGAGGACGCCGAAGCCCATTGGGGCGATCTGCAGAAGGCGGACGCCATCGTCTTCGGCGCGCCGACCTATATGGGCGGCGTCTCCGCGCCGTTCAAAGCCTTCATGGACGCCAGCTCGAAGAGCTGGTTCACGCAGGATTGGAAGGACAAGATCGCCGCCGGCTTCACCAATTCGGCGAGCCAGAGCGGCGACAAGCTCTCCACCCTGCTGCAGCTCGCCGTCTTCGCGGCCCAGCACGGCATGATCTGGGTGGGGCTGGGCGTGCTTCCCGGCAATAATTCGAGCAAGGGCAGCGTCGAGGATGTGAACCGGCTCGGCAGCTTTCTCGGCGCCATGGCGCAATCCAACGCCGACCAGGGCCCGGAATTCGGCCCGCCCCAGGCCGATCTGAAGACGGCCGAGCTTTTGGGCGAGCGGGTGGCGAAGACGGCGATCCGCTGGCGCGGCTGAGCGTTTCATTCGGCCGGCGCACGCGCTAAACAAAGGGCCTGTCCGCGACGAGAGGTCAGGCCCTTGCGCATCGCCAGTTGGAACGTCAATTCCGTCCGCCAGCGGCTGGAGCCGCTCACCGCCTATCTGCGCGACGTCGCGCCGGATGTGCTCTGCCTGCAGGAGATCAAATGCGAGGACGCCGCCTTCCCGCGCGCCGAGATCGAGGACTTGGGCTATAATGTCGAGACGCATGGGCAGAAGACGTTCAACGGCGTCGCCATTCTCTCCAAGCACAGAATAGAGGTCGTGCGCGGCCTGCCGAAATTCGAGCATGATCCGCAGGCCCGCTACATAGAGGCGGTGGTCTCGACCGACCATGGCGCGCTGCGCGTCGCCAGCATCTATCTGCCCAACGGCAATCCGCCCGAGACGGAAAAATACGCCTATAAGCTCGCCTTCATGGATTGCCTCATCGCCCATGCGGCGAGCCTTCTGGCGCTCGAGGAACAGGTCGTGCTCGCCGGCGACTATAATGTCATTCCGGCGCGAGGCGACGTCTATGATCCGGTCGGCTGGGCCGGCGACGCGCTGTTCCTGCCGCAGACGCGCGCTAAATTCCAGGAGCTGCTGAACCTCGGCTATACGGAGGCGCTGCGCGCTTCGACCGATGCGACCGGGCTCTATACTTTCTGGGATTATCAGGCCGGCGCCTGGCAGAAGAACAATGGGCTCCGCATCGACCATCTGCTGCTCTCGCCGCAGGCCGCCGACCGCTTGCAGAGCGTGACGATCGACAAGGAGCTGCGCGCCGGCGCGAAGCCCTCCGATCACGTGCCGATCCGATGCGAGCTCGAGTGACCGGGGCCGTCATCGCGAGGAGCGCAGCGACGAAACGATCCAGGGGCCGCCCCACGGCTCTGGATCGCTTCGCTCCGCTCGCAATGACGGAGCGCGGAGGGTGGCGCGGGCCATGACCGACGTCTGGTTCTACCATCTCCAGCGGCGCCCGCTCGAGAGCGCTTTGCCCAAGCTGCTCGAGCTCTCGCTCGCGCGCGGCTGGCGCGTCGTGGTGCAGGCGACGAGCGAGCGGCGCCTCGAGGCGCTCGACGATCTCTTATGGTCCTATTCGCCGGAGAGCTTTCTGCCGCATGGCGCGCAAAAGGACGGCGATCCCGAGAGCCAGCCCATTTTCCTCACGATCGGGCCGGACAATCCCAATCGCGCCCATGTGCGCTTTTTCGTCGAGAATGCGGAGCTTTCTCCCGTGCTCGCCGATGCGCGGAGCGCGCCGGAAGAGCGCGCGATACTGATGTTCGACGGCAATGACGAGGCGGCGGCGCCGGCCGCGCGCGAGCAATGGCGGCGGCTGAAGACGGAGGGGCACACGCTCTCCTACTGGCGCCAGAGCGAGGAAGGCAAATGGGAGAAACAGGCGTGAACGAGGAGTTTTTCGCGCGCCGCGCCGCCGCGAGGGCGCGTCTCGACGCGATCGATCCGCATAAGAGGGCGGGCGGCGCTACGGCCGATCCGCAGCGCAAGGACTGGTTCGAGGCCGTCTATCGCCTCGCCGAGGGCGATGCGGCGAATGTGCCCTGGGCCAATCTCGCGCCCCATCCGCTGCTCGCGGACTGGCTGGCGACGCGCCGTCTCGACCACCTCCGCGCGCTCGATATCGGCTGCGGGCTCGGCGACAACGCCGAGGCGCTCGCCGCCGCCGGCGCCCGCGTGACGGCCTTCGATCTCGTCGAGAACGCCGTCGCCTGGGCGAAGCGCCGCTTTCCGCGGAGCGCGGTCGATTATCGCGCGGCCGATCTCTTCGCCGCGCCGCCGGAATGGCGCGGCGGCTTCGATCTCGTCCATGAATGCTACACGCTGCAGGCGCTCCCCGATTCGCTGCTGGACGAAGCGGCGCAGGCGCTCGCCTCGCTCATTGCGCCGGGCGGGCTGCTGCTCGTCATCGCGCGGGCCCGCGACGAGGGACAGGAGGTCGCCGGCCCCCCATGGCCGCTGCCGCCGAGCCGGATCGCGGCGCTCGCTGTGGGCGGCTTGCGTTGCGAGACGCTCGAGGATATTCCCGCGACCGACGCCATGGTCCGCCATTGGCGGGCGGCCTTTCGCCGAGACGGCTGACGGGCGATTTGCGAGCCTGAAGGCTCGCTCCGCTTCGATCGTGGAACGGGAGCGAAATGACCGACGCGCCGCTACTCTCGATCAAGGGCGCGTCCAAGCGCTTCGGCGCGGTCACGGCGCTCGAGGACGTGTCGCTCGAGGTCGGCGGGGGCGAATTCTTCGCGCTGCTCGGCCCGTCCGGCTGCGGCAAGACCACGCTGATGCGCCTCGTCGCCGGCTTCGAGACATTGGACTCCGGCCGCGTCGAGATCGCGGGCGCCGACATGAGCGGCGCGCCGCCGCATCGCCGGCCCGTCAATCTGATGTTCCAATCCTATGCGCTGTTCCCGCATCTCTCTGTGTTCGAGAACATCGCCTTCGGCCTGCGCCGGCAGGGCGCGGGCAAAACGGAGATCGCCGCGCGCGTCGCCGAGCTCTTGCAGATCGTGCGGCTCGAGGGCGTCGAGACGCGCCGCCCGGACCAGCTCTCCGGCGGGCAGCGCCAGCGCGTCGCGCTCGCCCGCGCGCTCGCGCCGAGGCCGAGGCTGCTGCTGCTCGACGAGCCCTTGGGCGCGCTCGACCGCCAGTTGCGCGAGGAGACGCAATTCCAGATCAAGGAAATCCAACGCCGGCTGAAGACGAGCTTCGTCGTCGTCACCCATGACCAGGACGAGGCGCTGGTGATGGCCGACCGCATCGCCGTGATGCGCGCCGGCCGCATCGAGCAGATCGGCGCGCCGGCGGAGGTCTATGAGCGTCCGGCGACGCGCTTCGTCGCCTCCTTCATCGGGCAGATGAATTTCCTCGAGGGCCACATGGAGAGCGGCGCCTTCGTCGGCCCTTTCGGCCGCCTGCCGGCCGGCGACGACGGCCTCGAAGACGGCGCGAAAGCCGTGCTCGCCATTCGCCCGGAGCGGCTCGCCATCGCGCCGGCGAGCGAAGCGGCCGAAGGCTTGCGCGGCGTGATCGAGGATGTCGCCTTTCGCGGCGAGACGACGCATTTTCGCCTGCGCCTTTCCGGCGGCGAGACTTTGCGCGTCTCGCGCGGCGCCGATGGCGGGCGATCCTTCTCCATCGGCGACGCCGCGCGCGTCTCCTTCCCGCCTTCGGCCGCGCGCCTTTTTGCGAGCGAATAATGCCGGAGAGCGGCAAGAGACGAAAGCTCACCCGCGGCGAGATGCTCGTCATCGCGGCGCCCTACGCCTGGATCG
This sequence comes from Methylosinus sp. Ce-a6, assembly GCF_009811655.1. Classification (GTDB taxonomy): domain Bacteria; phylum Pseudomonadota; class Alphaproteobacteria; order Rhizobiales; family Beijerinckiaceae; genus Methylosinus. The sequence continues at coordinate 129,731 of NZ_BGJX01000008.1, forward strand.
CGCTGTTCTTCCTCGCGCCCTTCGCGCTGATCGTCAAAATCTCGCTGTCGCAGCCGGCGCAGACGCGACCGCCCTATGAGCCCGTCCTCGACCTCGCGAATGGCGTCGCCGGCCTTTTCGAGAAGCTCTCGCAGTTCGGCTTGGGCGCCTATCGCGGCCTCGCCGAGGACAATCTCTATCTCGACTCCTATCTCTCCTCGCTGACGATCGCCGGCGTCGCGACGCTGATTTGCCTCATCGTCGCCTATCCGTTCGCTTTGGCCATTGCGCGCGCGCCACGGCGATTGCGGCCCATTCTCATCGGCTTTGCGGTGGCGCCCTTCTGGACGAGCTTTCTCATCCGCGTCTATGCCTGGATCGCGCTGCTGAAGGACGAGGGCCTCATCAATCACGCGCTGATGGCGCTCGGCCTCATCGACGCGCCTTTGCCCATGTTCGCGACGAGCGGCGCTGTCGTCGTCGGCATCGTCTATTCCTATCTTCCCTTCATGCTGCTGCCGCTCTATGCGGCGATCGAGGGACAAGACGCTTCGCTCCGCGAGGCCGCCGCCGATCTCGGCGCGACGCCGCTGCAGGTCTTCCTGCATGTCACCCTGCCCTTGTCGCGGCGTGGGATCGTCGCCGGCGCGCTGCTCGTCTTCATTCCGGCGGTCGGCGAATTCGTCATTCCCGACCTCCTCGGCGGCTCCGACACTCTGATGATCGGCCGCACTCTGTGGAACGACTTCTTCGCCAATCGCGATTGGCCGGCGGCTTCGGCGGCCGCGGTGGCGCTGCTCGCTCTGCTGCTGTTTCCCATCCTCCTCTATGAGCGCGCGCAGTTGCGCGAGGACGCGCGATGAACGCCGCGCGCCTCGCCCGCCTCGGCGCGCTCGTCGCCGGCTTCGTGTTTCTCTACGGGCCGATCGTCATTCTGGCGACGATGAGCTTCAACGCCTCGCGGCTGGTGACGGTATGGGGCGGCTTCTCCACCAAATGGTACGCGGCGCTTTTTCACGACGAGCAGATGCTGCGCGCCGCGCAGATCAGCCTCGCCGCCGCCGCGCTCTCCGCGCTCATCGCAACGATCAACGGGCTGCTGGCGGCGCTGGCGCTCGCGCGTTTCGGCGCCTTCCGCACCCGCGCTCTCTTCGCGGGCTCGATCTATGCGCCGCTGGTGATGCCGGAGGTCGTGCTCGGCCTCGGGCTCCTGCTGGTCTTCGTCGCATTCGGCGTCGAGCGCGGCTTCCTCACGCTCGTTCTGGCGCACGCCTCCTTCACAATGTGCTTCGCGACGGTGATGATCCATGCGGCGCTGAAAGGCTGCGACCGCACGCTCGAGGAGGCGGCGATGGATCTGGGCGCGACGCCTGTTCGCGCCTTCGCGCTCGTCACTCTGCCGCTGATCGCGCCGAGCGTCGTCAGCGCCTATCTCCTGGCCTTCATCATCTCGCTCGACGATCTCGTCATAGCGAGCTTCGCCACCGGGCCCGGCGCGACGACTTTGCCGATGCGCATCTATTCGCAGGTGCGGCTCGGCGTGTCGCCGGAGGTCAACGCCATTTCGACGCTGCTGCTCGGCTTCGTCGCCGCCGCTCTCGGCCTGTCGGCGCTCATCACCCGCGGCCGCGCCGAGGGCGGCGGGGCCGGGTGAGCGCCGCAGATGTCGACATTGTAAACACACCATCCCATTTTTGCGGACATGAAATCCCCGCAGCCGCTCGCCGAAGTCAACATCCATCTGCGCGCCCGCGAGCAGGACAGATCGCTCATCGACCAGGCGGCCGAATTGATGGGAGCCAACCGCTCGCAATTCATGTTGGCCTCCGCCTTGAGCGCGGCCAAGAATGTCCTTCTAGACCAGACGACCCTTTATGCAGACCGCCGAGCCTTTCGCGAAGTTCTGGACTGGTTGGACGCGCCGGCGTCGACCGAGGAAGAAATGGGCATGAAACGGCTCGCCTCGAGCAAGGCCCCCTGGCGGCGTGGCTGAGGCGCGACTTCCCCTCGACGCGCCTGCGCCGCTGAGCGAACACACGAGCTCTTGGAATTTCGGTCCGGCGAGGCGGTTCTCGACGAATGGCTGCGCGAGCGCGCGCTCGCCAATATAGAGACAGGCGCCAGCAAGACTTATGTCCTCTGCCCGGCGGGGTCGCGACGGGTGATCGGCTTCTACGCGCTCTCCATGGGACAGATTCTCAATAGGGAGGCGCTGGGCTCGATGCGGCGAAACATGCCGAGACATATTCCGTCGGTGATCCTCGGGCGTCCCGCCATCGACGAGAATTGGCAAGCACAGGGAATCGGCCGGGCTCTGCTTCACGACGCCCTATCGCGCGCCCTTCGCGCATCGCGCGACGTGTCCGCCCGTCTCCTCGTCGTTCACGCGATCTCGCCGGCGGCGGAAGGCTTCTATCGCCATCACGGCTTCGCGCGTTTGCCAGTCGAAACGCCGACGCTCGCGCTCGATCTCGTTAAGTTCGAGCAAATAAGCGGGAGCGAAAAAGACGAACGCTAGAGCGCATTCGGACAAATCATGTCCGAATGCGCTCTAGCGTTATTTGGATTCGCATGTTCTTTTCCGAAAACCGCTTCGCACTTTTCGGGAACATGCTCTAGCCGTCGCAGCAACGAGACGAGGCGCCGCTCACCTCTCCTTCGCCGCCCCGCTCTCCGCATCGCCGCGCGGCAGCAGCGGCGCCGCGGCGCCGGAGCGCTTGATCAGCGCGGCGGCGTCCGGCGCGAAGACGGGATCGTCCCATGGGCCCGAGAGATCGAAGCCGATCTGCACGCCCTTCTCGCGCGGCTTGCCGGAGGCGTCGGCCTCGCTCGCCTGCGCCTTCAGCGCGAGGCTGCGGTCTGGAATGCGCGTCTGACCGGCGAAAGCGAGCGAGAAGCCCGGCCCATGCGCCTGGCCGTCCTCTATATTCGCCGTTCCCTTGACGATCTTGACCGTCGCGCTGGCGCGGTCGACGAGCGAATGGCCGGAGCGAATGTCCATCGCGCTGGAGAGCGGCCGCTTGTCGACGCGGCGCAGCGCGCGCTCGAGATCGATGCCGCCGACCTCGCCCTCGGTCAGCGTGAAGCTCGCGCGGCCGTCGAGGTCGCGCATGAGCTGGGCGACGCTGTCGCCGGTCGCATCCAGCGCGAGACTCGCGTCCAGCGCACCGCCGAGATCGGGCCGCGCCGCGAGGTCCCAGGCGAGCGCGCCGGCGTCGACGCCCGACAATTGCGCGCCGCCGTGGAATTCCAGCGCGCCGGCGGCGTTGGCGGCGAAAGTCGCGCGGCCCTTGACCGTGCCCTTATAGGCCTGCGCCTCGGCGAGCGCGAGCTCGAGCCGGCCGCCGCGCAGCAGCAGCGACAAAGCGGCGTCCTCGAGGTTCAGCCGCAAGATGCGCGCGCGCGTCGCCGAGAGACGCAGATCGACGTCGGCGTCCAGAATATTGGGGAGAGAGAAGCCGTCGCGGCTCCATTGGCCGTCGGCGCCGGCGAGCGGCGGCAGATCGACGATGATCGGCTTCAGCGAGACGAAATTGCTGGCGAGCGTCGCATGGACGATCGGCTTGTCGCCCTCGCGGCGCAATGCGAATGAGCCTTCGAATTCATTGTCGTCGGCCGAGAGCTTGAGATCAGAGAGCTGGAAATCCCGCAGGCCGACGCTGGCCTTGGCGGAGAGCTGGACATTCTCGAAGGGGCCGGGCAGCGGCGCGCTGACATTGACGAGGCCGAGCGCATGGCGCAGCGAGGGCGAGGAAGCGCTCAGCCGGCCCGTGTAGCGGGGCTTGGCGCCGAGCTGGCCGAAGCCCTCGGCCTCGAGCCGCACACTCTCGGAATCGAGACGGGCGGTGACCGGCGTCTGCTCGCCGCGCAAGAGCGCGCCGGGCTTCAGCACCCAGAGAATGGCGCGCGGACGCTCGCCGCGCCAGGAGAAGGCGGCGTCGAGCGTCGCCGGCGAGCCGACGGTGCGCCAGTCGAGCGTCGCGTCTATGTCCTGGATCGTCTCCTCGCCGCCGGCGGTTTTGAGCCGCGCGACGCCCGAGACGATGGAGACCCCCCCGAGCCTTGCGCGATCGGCCTTTTCGGCCTCCGGCGTCGAGGGCCGCGCCGCCGCGGCGCGCACGGCGGCGCCGGCGGAGGTCATCGGCTTGCGATCGAGATCGATTTCGATCGAGGGCTTGATCAGCTCGACGTCGGCGAGCTCGAGCCGGCCGGCGAGGAGCGGCGGCAGCCGCACATTGCCATGCAGCCGCTCCGCCTCGATGGTGAGCGCGGCGGCCGGATCGGCGAAGGCGATGCTGTCGATGGTGATGTGCGGGCGCGGCAGCAGGGAGAAGGTCGAGCGGCCCTTGGCGGCGATATAGAGCCCCGAGGAGGAGCTGAGCTGGCCGGAAATCTCCTCGAGCAATGCGCTGGTCGAGAAGGTCCAGGGCGCGAGCGCCGCGCCGAGCGCCAGAGCGGCGGCGACGCCCATCGCCAGCAGCCAGCGCCGCGAGGGTCGGCGGAAACGCGATCGGCCGGCGGCCGGTTTCGATGCTTCGACTTCGCGCATTGGGCCGGTCGAGTGCGACATTCCATCGTCCATGCAGAAAAAGCGAGCGGTCCCATACGGGACCGCTTCCCGCATCCATGCAGAAAAAGCGAGCGGCCCCGTCCGGGACCGCTTCCCACGCCACGCCGCGCCGCTCCTCGCCCAGCGGCGTGAAACGCGCGGCAGGGACGATGGCCGCAAAGGGCGGCGAGATCGTGGCGGCGCGAGCGACCTCAGTATTTGCGCAGCAGGCTGACCAGCCGGCCCTGGATGCGCACGCGGTCCGGTCCGAAGATGCGCGTCTCATAGGCGGGATTGGCCGCCTCGAGCGCGATCGAGGCGCCGCGCTTGCGCAGCCGCTTCAGCGTCGCCTCCTCATCGTCGATGAGGGCGACGACGATGTCGCCGGTGTCGGCGGTGTCCTGCTTCTTCACCACGACGACGTCGCCGTCGAGAATGCCGGCCTCGATCATCGAGTCGCCGCGCACCTCGAGCGCGAAATGCTCGCCGCCGCCGAGCAGATCGGGCGGCAGATTGATAATGTGGCTGCGGTTCTGCAGCGCGGAGATGGGCGTGCCGGCGGCGATGCGGCCCATGACCGGGATCGCCACCTGCTGATCGGACTCCGGCTCGCCGGCCGGAACGGGCCGCACGCGGCCGAGCGCGCCCTCTATGACGGAGGGCGAGAATTTGCCGCCGCGCGCGGCGACGCGGGGCGTCGCCGATTCGGGGAGGCGCAGCACCTCGAGCGCGCGGGCCCGATTGGGCAGGCGGCGGATGAAGCCGCGCTCCTCGAGCGCGAGAATGAGCCTGTGGATGCCGGATTTGGAGCGCAGATCGAGCGCGTCCTTCATCTCGTCGAAGGAGGGCGGCACGCCGGTCTCCTTCAGCCGCTCATGGATGAAGCGCAGCAAATCGCTCTGTTTTTTGGTCAGCATAGGAGCCCCCCGGCGCCGCCCCGCCCGCGGCGCGCCACCACCGAACGCGCGCATGATGGCGCGGGTTCATAAACAAATCATGAACGGGAGGATATGCGTTCCCGGTGCGTTCCGCAAGACCTCTTTCGGATAGTGGGGATTCGCGATACAGAAGGACCCATCCGCCTTACGTTGGAGTCCCCGATGTCTTTTATTCCAGACTGGCTTACGATCGATTTCTTAGTCCAAAATGTTGCATGGGATTTTGGAAAAAAAGCCCTATTTGCCATCGTCACTGCACTTGTCACTGATAAGGTGATAAAAACGATCATCAATACCGTTCAACCCAAAGCAAAACTTCAGGGACTGCGCCTCATTGTTCCGATGTTTTGTTTATTCTTCTTCTTATCACTACTTTTAGGGCAATCCACACTTAGCGTCCCATCATTAGAAGGGAACATAGTTGAAATTGCCTGGGGTGGAGATGTAACCTCAAAATCCGATGGCAATCAGCTACAGCCAGATACGCTCCTCAAGAATCCTGTTTTGTTGGTTGCCACGATCAAAAATCGCGGAAATATGCCAAGCGTGGTCGATAACTACTCCCTTGAGCTCAACATAGACGGCCAATCATTTCAAGGTAAGCTCGTAATGGTGCCAAATACGGTGACGGTCGACGTGAATGAAAAGCAAAATCTAACTCTATTTGGCACAGACGCGTTGTACGACAAGACAAGGACGCCTATCTATCCAGGCTCAATGATTACAGGAGTATTATTATTCAGCCTTGACGAGGTATCTGCATCGTCATTAAAGCGCAGCGGCATATCATTTAATCTTAAGTATAAAGACATAAATGGGCGAGAAAATTCGATATTGTATAAGGCAAATCATCGGATCGGCATTGCCGGTTACATACCGGGAATAAAACAAGCATATTCAAACAAATGACACCGACTCCAAATATGCGCCTCTACAGCAAGATTATATTTTGGGCTATTTACGTGGAGGTCGTGGACCGCGGTAGCTCACTGCGCCGCCGCCGCCTCCACCCCCAGCATCGGCCGCACATGCCGCGCGAAATCCTCGAGCGCGCGCAGATTCTTCTCCGCGTCGCGGGAGATCGGCTTCAGCAAGATCGCCCGCGCGGCGGTCTCGTCGCGATAGGCGGCGATCTTCTCCGCCACCTCGTCGAAATCGCCGATCAGCGAGCGCTCGAGCAGCCCCTCCTCGGTCAGCGAGGGGGGAGCCGCGCCGTCCTGGCGGGCGAAATTGCCGCGCATGCGCTCGGAAAAACGCGCGAGGAAGGGAAGCGCCTCGGCCAGCGCCTGCTCGCGCCGCGGCGCGGCGAAATAAAAGCGCGCCATGGTGAAGCGCGGATCGCCCTCCGGCCCCGCCGCCTCGCGATAGACGCGCAGCGTCTCCGTGATCTGCTCGATCGGGAAAGGCGGACCGGCCATCACGCCGAAGCCGTTGCGCGCGGCGTAGCGGATCGCCCCCGGCGTGGTGGTGGCGAGATAGGTGGGGATCGGCTTTTGCAGCGGCCGCGGCGTGAGGCTCAGCCCATTGGCCTCGTAATGCGCGCCGGTGAAGGTCACCTTATCCTCATAGAGCAGGCGGTTGACGAGGCCGAGCGCCTCCAGCGTCATCTCGCGCGTAGAATCCTTGCCGGCGCCGAAATGCCGGTTCTGCAATTCGAAAGGCCCGCCGCGCGCGACGCCGAAGTCGAAACGGCCCTTGGACAGAAGATCGATCGTCGCGACATCCTCCGCCACCTGGATCGGATTGCGGAAGGCGAGCAGAACCGCGGCCGAGCCGAGCCTTATCTTCGTCGTCACGCCGGCGAGATAGGACAGCAGGGCGAGGATCGACGGGCAGGCCGCGTCGGGCTCGAAATGATGCTCGGCGACCCAGGCCTCCTCGAAGCCGAGCGCCTCCGCATGACGGATGAGCCGCGTCTGCGTCTCGAAACAGCGGGCGTAATCCTGCTGCGGATTTTCATAGGTGCAGAAGACGCCGAACCGCATGGCGATGCTCTCGAGATGCGCGCCGGCGCTTCGATCGCGCGCCGCGTTTGCTATATACGGCAGTTACATATCGTGAGACAGGATAGGGAGCGCGGCAAGCGCCGGCAAGCCTAAAAACATTGGCGATTCGTGCGAATTTTGATCAGAGCGGAGAAAGCTCGCGTCCATTCCGTCGGATAGGACAGTCATAGAAGAATCGAATAAAGCGACGGGAAATCGATATTGATCTATGATCGCGCTGTCGCGATTTTTCGATAGGAGAGTTGAAAAAATCGCGGCCGTCGGCATTGTCTCGCGCCAGCGGGCGCCGCACGAAGGCGGCGCCCCGGTTCGCTCGCGACGCCGCATCTTCGAGGCGCGGCTCGTCATCGGAGGATTTCATGTCGGTAGCCGCCATGCCTTCCCGGCATTTCTTCAGCCGGGAGCGCTCGATCGCAGCGCACGGCTTCAATCGCTGGCTGGTGCCGCCGGCCGCTCTCGCCGTGCATCTTTGCATCGGCATGGCCTATGGCTTCAGCGTGTTCTGGCTGCCGCTGTCGCGCGCCGTCGGCGGCGCCGAGCCCAAGGCCTGCCCGGCGGATATGAGCTTTTTCGCCAGCGTCGTCACGACGAGCTGCGATTGGAAGATCAGCATGCTCGGCTGGACCTTCACGCTGTTCTTCGTCTTTCTCGGCTCCTCGGCCGCCGTCTTCGGCCATTGGCTGGAGACCGCCGGCCCCCGCAAGGCCGGCCTCGCGGCGGCGCTGTGCTGGTGCGGCGGCCTGCTGATCTCGGCCGCCGGCGTCTATCTGCATCAGATCTGGATGCTGTGGCTCGGCTCCGGCGTCATCGGCGGCATCGGCCTCGGCCTCGGCTATATCTCGCCGGTCTCGACGCTCATCAAATGGTTCCCGGACCGGCGCGGCATGGCGACGGGCCTCGCCATCATGGGCTTCGGCGGCGGCGCGATGATCGGCGCGCCGCTCGCCGACAAGCTGATGGCCTATTATGCGACGCCGACCTCGATCGGCGTGTGGCAGACCTTCGTCACAATGGCGGCGATCTATTTCGTCTTCATGGTCGGCGGCGCGCTCGGCTATCGCGTGCCGCGCGACGGCTGGAAGCCCGAGGGCTTCGAGCCCTCCGCGACCGCCGCCAATAAAATGATGACGAGCCGCCACGTGCATCTCGACGTCGCCTGGAAGACCCCGCAATTCTGGCTGCTGTGGGCGGTGCTGATGCTCAATGTCAGCGCCGGCATCGGCGTGCTCGGCATGGCCTCGCCCATGCTGCAGGAAGTGTTCGGCGGACGTCTCATCGGCCTCGACATCGGATTTTCCAGCCTCGACGCCGCGCAAAAGACGAAGATCGCCGCCATCGCCGCCGGATTCACCGGGCTGCTCAGCCTCTGCAACATCGGCGGGCGTTTGTTCTGGGCCACATGGTCCGACAAGCTCGGCCGCAAGACGACCTACGCCGTCTTCTTCATCCTCGGCTTCATTCTCTATTCCACCGCGCCATGGGCGGCGCAGCAGGGCGATGTGGTGCTGTTCGTGCTGTTCTTCTGCGTGATCCTGTCCATGTATGGCGGCGCCTTCGCCACCATACCGGCCTATCTCGCGGATATTTTCGGCACGCATTACGTGGGCGCGATCCATGGCCGGCTGCTCACCGCCTGGTCGACGGCGGGCGTGCTCGGCCCGGTGCTCGTCAATTACATCCGCGACTATCAGCTCGACCACGGCGTCGCCCGCGAGGCGGTCTATAATCAGACCATGTATATTCTCGCCGGCCTGCTCGTTATCGGCCTCGTCTGCGATCTCGCCGTGCGGCCCGTCGCCGAGAAGCTGTTCATGACCGACGAGGAGGTCGCCGCGGAGAAGAAGACCAGCGTCGCCGCCGTCGTGGCGGAAGAAAAGGAGCCCCACGCCGATTTCGAGGATTTCGTCGAGGAGGGACAGGCGGCGGAAGCCGCGGCGGCCGAGGCGCGGCGCGCCGCCGCCGCGCAGAACGGCGACTCGCGCATTCTGCTGCTCGCCGCCTGGGCCGCCGTCGGCATACCGCTCGCCTGGGGCGTGTCGATCACGCTGCAGAAGACCTTCGTCCTGTTCCGCTGACGGGGCGTCCATGCTCGCGCGATCTCTCCTCTGCGCTTCGCTGGCCCTCTGGGCCGGCGAGGCGCGGGCCGAAGGCCCGCCGCAAGCGGTGCTGCAGAGCGCGTTGAACTATTCGCCCGTGCCGCTCTTTACAGGCGTCTTCGCCGCGCCGGTGAGCGGCGCGGCGACGCAGCCCGGCGCGCTCTACGCCATCTCGGTGAAATATGCCGCCGGCGCGAGATCGCTGCCGCACACCCATCCCGACGCGCGTGTCGTGACGGTGATCTCCGGCCGCTTCCACGCCGGCGTCGGGACGAGCTTCGACGAAAAATCGCTGCGCGTCCTCGGCCCCGGCGATTCGATCGTCGTGCCGGCGGAGACGGTCCATTTCGGCTGGGCGAAGGATGGCGAGGTCCTGCTGCTCGAGACCGGCGTCGGCCCCTCCGGCGCCAGCCTGTGGCCAAAGCCGCCTCCGACGCGCTGACTCCTTCGTGTCCTTCGTATCTTCGTGGTAGATCGGACCGCGAAGACACGGAAGGCGCCGAGTTGCTCACTCTCCTCCATACGGCCGACTGGCACCTCGGCGCGCAGCTGCAGGGCTGGCCGCGCGAAGCCGAGCATCGCAAGGCCCTGCGCGCCCTCGTCGCCCTCGCGGCGGAACGGCGCGTCGACGCGGTGATCGTCGCCGGCGACATATTCGACAGCCTCAACCCCTCCGCCGAGGCGCAGAAGCTCCTCTATGACACGCTGAAAGAGCTGCGCGCCGCCCTGCCCGCGGCGACGATCGTCCTCCTCGCCGGCAATCACGATCCGGCCGGACGCATAGAAGCGCCGCGCGCGCTGTTCGATCTCGTCAATGTCGCCGGCGTCGGCACGATCGCGCGCAAGGACGGCGAGATCGACGCCGGCGTCCATCTCCTGCCGCTGCGCGGGGCCGGCGGCGCGATAGAGGCGCATCTGCTCGCCGCGCCCTATCCGCGCGCCGCCGATCTGCCGATCCTCGACGGCGCGAGCGAGGGCTCGCCGGTCGTGCGCTCCGTGCGCGCGCTCTACGCCGAGCTCATCGCCGCCGCGCGGGCGCGCATCGGCGCGGCGCCGCTCGTCGTCACCGGCCATTTGCATGTCGCGGGCGGCCTCGAATCGGAAGGCGCCGAGCGCCGCATCCTCGTCGGCGGCGAACATGCGGTTCCCTCGGACGTCTTTCCGGAAGACATCGCCTATGTCGCGCTCGGCCACCTGCATCGCCCGCAGTCGGTCGGACGCGAATGCGTCCGCTATTCCGGCTCGCTGTTTCCGCTCTCCAAGACGGAGATCGACTATAACCACGGCGTGACCATCGTCGCGATCGAGGGGGCGGCGACGACGATAGAGCATGTCCCGCTCCCCCGCCCGACGCCCTGCCTGCGCATTCCCCCGCGCGGCGGCCTCGCGCGCGAGAATGTCGAGGCGGCCTTGGCCGCGCTCGGCCTCGGTCCCGCGACGCCGGCCGACGACAAGCCCTTCGTCCATCTGACCGTCGCCGCCGACGGGCCGATCGTTGGATTGGACGCCGAAATCGATGCGATAGCGGAGAAATTTCCGATCCGTCTCGCCTCGCTCACAGTGGAGCGCCCGCCGCGCCGCGAGACGGAGGCGCCGGCGCCCGCCGCGCTGCGGCTCTCCGAACGCCAGCCGGTGGAATTGTTCCGCGAGGCCTTCGCGCTGACGCATAAATCCGAGCCGACGAGCGAGCATATGACGCTGTTCCACGCCGCCGCCGCGGAGGAATAGATGCGCATACTCGCGATCAGAGGCGAAAATCTCGCGAGCCTCGCCGAGCGCTTCGAGATCGATTTCGAGCAGGAGCCGCTGCGCGGCGCCGGCCTCTTCGCCATCACCGGCGAGACGGGCGCCGGCAAATCGACGATTCTCGACGCGCTCTGCCTCGCGCTCTATGACGCTTTTCCGCGCGTCGCGGCGCAGGGCGTCAATGAGGCGGTGCCGGACCCGAGCGGGCAGACGATGAGCGCCGCCGATCCGCGCTCCATTCTGCGCCGCGGCGCCGGACGCGGCTTCGCGGAGGTCGATTTCCTCGGCCGCGACGGGACGCGCTATCGCGCCCGCTGCGACATCGGGCGCGCGAGAGGCCGCGCCACCGGCAATCTGCAGCAGCGCGGCCGCGCGCTGCATCGCATCGACGAAACCGGCGCGATCGTCGCGGCGGTGGCCTCGGGCGTCGAGCCGGTGCGCGCCAAGGTGGTCGAGCTCACCGATCTCACCTTCGAGCAGTTCCGCCGCACCGTGCTGCTGGCGCAAGGCGATTTCGACGCCTTTCTGCGCGCCGATTCGAAAGAGCGCGCCGATCTGCTCGAGAAGATCACCGGCGCCTCCGTCTATGCGGAGATTTCGAAGCGCGTCTATCTGCGGACCAAATCCGCCCTCGAAGCGCTCGAAATTCTGCGCCGGCGCCGCGAGGAGGTCGGCCTCTTGCCGGAAGAAGCGCGCGCCGCGCTCGAGAACGAACGCGAAGCGGCGGAGGCCGGCCGCGCGGAGGCCGCGCGCGAGCGCGAGGAGGCCATGGCGCTGCTGCGCCGTCACGAGGCGATCGCGCAAGCGGAGACGCGTGTCGCCGACGCCGACGCGAATCACCAGGCGGCGCGCGCCGCGCAGGAGGCGCTCGCCGAGACGCGCGCGCGGCTGAAAAGCCTCGATCTCGCCGAGCCGCTGCGCGCCCCGCTCGCCGCGCGCGACGCCGCCGCGCAGGCTCTCGTCCGAGCGAGCGAGCGCGAAAAGACCGCGCGTGAAGCCGCCGCCGCGGCGCAGGCGGCGCTCGAGGAGGCGCGTGGCGAGGCGGCGCAAAAGCGGGAAGGGTCGGAGGCGGCGGAAGCCGAGCTCGAGACCTTCGGACCGATATGGTCGCAGGCCGAGCGTCTCGACGCCGAAATCCTCGCCGCCGAGCAGGAGGCGGCCAAAGCCGAGCGTTTCGCGCGCGACGCGGCGCAAAGCGCTGAGCAGAAGTCGGCGGAAGAAACGGGGCTGGCCGAGCGAGTCGTCATGGCCGAGGCCGAAGCGACAACGACGAGCGCGGCGCTCGCGCGTCTTGCCGCGGCGGAGCCGCTGTTCGCGCGCTTCGACGAGATCGCGGATTGGCTCGCGCGCCGGAGCGAGGCGGCGCAGTCGCTTACACGCGACGGCGCGCGAGGGGAAGAGCTCGCCGGCGAGATCGACCTCGCGGACAGAGAGCTCGCCGCGCTGGAGCTCGCCGACCGCGAAGCCGATGTGCAGCGTGGCGCCCTCGTCGAGCAAACAGAAACGCGCGGCGCCGCGCTCGTCGCGATGAAGGAGGAGGAGGCGAGCGGGCGGCGGCGCGCGCTGGAGGCGCTCGCCCGGCTTCTCGCGCAAATGCAGACGCAGGCGCAGCGCCATGCGCGCGCGCGCGACGCCTTGCGACGCGCCTCGCTGGAGCTGGAAGGCGCGAGCGCCGCACATGAAAGCGAGACGCTTTCGCTGCGACAGGCGCAGGCGGCGCGCGAGATCGGCGAGGCGAAGCGCGGCGAGGTCGAGCGGCTGGGCGAGATCGCCGACGCCGCCCTCTCGAGGGAAGCGCTGGCGCTGCGCGCGAGCCTCGTCGAGGGCGCGCCCTGCCCCGTCTGCGGGGCGCGCGAGCATCCCCATGCGCATTCGAGCGAGGCGGCCGACGCGCTCATCGCCGAGCTGCGCGCGCGGCGCGACCGATTGCGCCGCGACATAGCGGAAGCGGAGCGCGCGATCGCCGCGGCGAGCGGCCGCCTCGTCGCGGCGCAGGAACGCGCCGCCGATGCGAATCGCCGCCGCGACGAGGCGCTCGCCGAATGCGCCGACGCCGCGACGAATTATGAGGACATGCGCGGTCGCTGGCGCGACGAGTCGCTGCCGGGCCCGCCGGATTCGATCGAAGAGGCGGCGGCGCTCGACATGCTGGACGGGGCGATCGAGCGCGAGAGCGTCGCGCTCGACGATCGGCTCGCCCGTTCGCGCGCGCTGCGCGCCGATATGGACGCGCTGCGCCAGAAATATGATCGCCTCGCCGCCGCGACAGACGAGCGCAGACGAAGGCGCGACGATATTCTCTCGCGCATCGCCGCCGCGCGCGAGGAGGCCTCGCGTCTCGGCCAATCCCGCGCCGCCGCGACGGAAGCGTTGCGCGCCGTCGATCGCGCGCTCGCGCCTTTTCTGCCGCTCTGCGACCTTTCGCCCGCCGATCTCGATCGCGATCTCGAGAGCGCGACGCGGCGGCTGAAGCAGCGCGGCGCGGATTTTCGCGACGCGCGCGACAACGCCGCCCGCGCCGAGCGCAGCGTCGCCGATCTCTCGCAGAGGCTCGCGGAGCTGAGGGTCGAAGCGCGCGCCTGCGCGCAGGCGCGAGCGAGCGCGACGACGCAATGGGAGGAACGCGCGGCGGCGCTCGCCGAGCTGCGCGCGCGGCGCGGCGAATTGCTCGGCGGCGAGCCGACGGCGATCCATCGCGCGCGCCGCAACGAGGCGCGTCTCCTCGCCCAGCAGGCGCTGGATTTGGCGATGCGGCGACGCTCGGAAGCCGAAGCGCGACACGCCGGCGCCGAACGCGACCTCGCCCATGCGACGGAGGCGCTCGCGGAGGCGCGCGCGCGCAGCGAGGCTGCGGCGCAGGATTTCGCCGCGGCGCTCGGCGCCGAGCGGATCGACGAAGAGACGGCGCTCGCGCTGCTCGCCGTCGCGCCGCAGGAGCGCGCCGGCCTGCGCGAGCGGCTGGAGGCGGCGGACGCCGCCGTCGCCGCCGCGCGAACCGAGAAAGAAGCGCGCGCCCGCGACCTCGCCGAAGCGCTCGCCGCCGGTCGCCCGGAGCAGGATGTTCCCGTCCTGGACGCGCGCCGCGCCGAAGCGGAGGCGAAGCTGGAGGCGCTCGCGCGGCGGCTCGGCGAGATCGGCGAAAGACTCGCCGCCGACGATCTCGCGCGCGGGCGCGCCGAAACCCTCGGCGCCGAGATCGACGCCGCGGAGGCCAAGCACAAGAGCTGGGCCGAGATCGACGCAGCCATCGGCTCGGCCAGCGGCGACAAATTCCGCCGCTTCGCGCAGAGCGTGACGCTCGAGCATCTCGTCGCGCTCGCCAATCGCAATCTGGCGACGCTGACGACGCGCTATCGGCTCGAGCGATCGGCGAGCGACACAGCCGATCTCGGCCTGCAGATCGTCGATCGCGATCTCTGCGACGAGCGGCGCTCGACGCGCTCGCTGTCCGGCGGCGAGAGATTCCTGGCCTCGCTCGCTCTGGCGCTCGGATTGTGCAGCCTCGAGGGGCGCGGCTCCTTCGTCGACACTCTGTTCATCGACGAGGGTTTCGGCACGCTGGATCAATCGACGCTCGACGTCGCCATGGACGCGCTCGAGCGGCTGCACGGCCAGGGCCGCAAGGTCGGCGTCATCAGCCATGTCGAATCGCTGCGCCAGCGCATTCCCGTGCAGATCAGGGTGGAGAAGCGCGGCGGCGGCCGCAGCGCGGTGCGGATCGAGGCGCGCGCGGGGCCGCTGGTGTGAGGCGCGTTTCCTCCTTTCCCCGCCTGCGGCCCTCGGAAGGGAGTCACTCGTCGAGCGTCTCGGGGGGCTTCGTAGGAGAGAGGGCGAGAAGGCGTCTCAGGGCAGCCTTTTGCTCCAATCCTCCGCCGCGATCGCCTGGACGACGCGGCGCGCCGCCTCGGCCCAGGAGGCGCGGCTGACGGCCGCCGGATCCGCTGTGACGCGGCCGTCGAGGAATTCTTCGATCCGCTCGGCCAGGGCGTGCGGATCATTGACGCGGAAATAGAGGGCGCCCGCGCCGCCGACCTCCCGGAACACGGGAATATCGCTGCAGATCGTCGGGCGGCCGCGGCGGGCGGCCTCGGCGATCGGCAGGCCGAAGCCCTCGGCGTAGGAGGGGACGAGCGCCGCTCTGCTCTTGTCGTAGAGAAAGGCGAGCTCGCCGTCGCCCACATCATCGAACCAGAAGAGCCGCCGTCCGAGCTCGGCGTGGCCGAGAATTTCGGCGGCGATCGCCTCCTCGAACCAGCCGCGCCGCCCGACGAAGACGAGCCGCGCGTCGCGTCCCTTGCGCCAGAGCGCCTCGAAAGCGGCGAGAGCGACGCGATGGCCCTTGCGCGGCTCCAATGTGCCGACGCTCAAAAACACCGGCGCGTCGCCGGCCGCCGCCGCGGCGATCTGCGCGCGCGGCGCGGCGGGCGCTCCCTCCGTTATGTCCGAGCCGCAATGGAACCAGCCGATCGCGAGACCCGGGCGATGCGGCAGGCGGCTCTCTTCCACGAAAGCGGCCAGCTCCTCGGCGACAGTGCGCGAAATGGCCAGAAAGGCGTCGCTCTCGACGAGCGCGCGGCGCAGCCAGGCGTCATAGCGCGGCGGCGTCACCTCATGGCAGGCGTGCGGATAGAGGGCGGGAATGAGATCGAAGACGCAGGTGACGATCTCGCCGCCGCCGGCGCGAATGCGGGCGAAGACCGGCTGGAACTCCTCGAATGCGTTCCAGCTGTCCGAGAGCATGAAGAAACGATCGCCGGGCTCGATCGCGATCTCCCGATCGGCGTCGGCAAGGCCGCCGGTGAGAGAAGCGACGAAAGCCTCGCATGTGAGCAGCCGTCCGCCCTCACAGCGCACGGCGATGGCCGGAATGGGGAGCGAGTCGTCGCGATAGAGCGCCTGCGTGATCTTCTTGACGACGCGCTGAATGCCGGTGCCGGCGTCGCGCCGCGCGGTCGCCGTCACATCGACGAGCAGGCGCCGCGCTCTCGTCTTCGGCGGCGCCGCGCTCCGTTCGCCGGCGTCTGGCGCGGGCGCTTCGGCGGCGCGAGCGGCGGGCTTTCGCGAAAGGCGACGAAACAGCGGAGCGAGCGCATCGACGAGGGCGGCCTCGACGCGCCGCAGCGGCCGGAAGATCAGCCAGGCGGCGGAATAGACGTTTTTTTCGCGCTCATGAACGAGATGCAGCAGCTCGGCGCGCAGATAATCGAGCTGATGCTCGAGCAGCCGATTGCGCTCCTCGAGCCGCTCGCGGTCGCCGCCGGTCATCGCGTCCGTTCGGAGGCGGCGCGCCAATAGTCGAGCAGATCGACGAGCGTTTCCTCTATCGTCCGTCGAGGGCTCCAGCCTGTCGTCTCGCGCAGCTTGGCTGCGGCGCAACGGGCGATCGGAATATCGGCCGGACGCATCCGCGCGGGATCGACGACGATGTCGAACTCGCGGCGCGCGAGGGCGCGCATCTTCTCGACGATCGAGGCGAGCGAGCGCGTCGTCCCCGATGCGACGTCGAACACATTGCGCGACGGCAGGCCGGGCGCGACGGCGATGAGCCGCGAATAGGCGTCGACGACGTCGCGGACGTCCAGGAAATCGCGCTGCACCGAGAGATCGCCCACCAAGAGGCGCGGCTCGGCGCGGCCGCTCTCGATCTCGACGATCTGCGCGACGAAGGAGGCGAGGGCGAAACGCTTGTCTTGCCCCGGGCCGATATGGCTGAAGGGGCGCGCGACGACGAGCCGCGCGGATTGCGGCAGCACGTCGGCGAGCATCGTCTCCGCCGCGGCCTTGGAGCGCGCATAGGCGTTGAGCGGCCGCGGCGCCATGTCCTCATGCGCCGCGCCTTCGCTCAGACTGGCGCCATAGACGTCGGCGGTGGAGGCGAAGACCAGGACGGCCTCGGCCGCGTGACGCGCGAGCGCCGAGGCGAGATTGAAGGAGCCGATGAAATTGACGCGCCAAGTCTCCTCCGCCGCGACGAAGGATCGCGCGGCCGAGGATTGGGCGGCGAGATGGACGACGAGATCCGGGCGCGCCTCGCGGATGGCCGCATCGACCTCCGCGGGATTCAAGAGATCGAAAGCCGCCGCGCTCCAGCCGGGGTCGGGCGCGGCCTCGCCGGCGCGGGCGAGCGCGACGCGACGCGCGGACGGATAGTCGCGCGCCAAGGCGTCGAGCATGTAGCGCCCGACGAAGCCGGAGCCGCCTGTGATCAATATGCGTTCGAAACGGGCCGTCGACAGGGGCGCCATTCCTCGGTTCATCGATTCCCCGAATCGCGCTTCAAGCGCTCGAGATCGGCGTCGACCATCTCATGGATCAGCTGCTCGAGCGAGGTCTGCGGAGCCCAGCC
>NZ_BGJX01000009.1 GCF_009811655.1 Methylosinus sp. Ce-a6
GATGCCGATCAGCGCTCCGCTTCAGATATGGGAATCCGCCACGCTTTATTGAATCGCCATGCTCGGACGACGCTCTAATATCAACCTCCTGCCAGCCCATTTTTCGTCCCGTCGCATTCTCCGATCGACTAGAATTACGCTTGGAAATTTCATGCCTCGTTATTTTCCGGATCCATGGCCGCAAGCCGCGGCGAGGCGACGGCAGCCCTCACGGTTCATCGGGCGAGGATGCGACTGTGAGCTTGCGCGGAGGTGGCGCGGGACGGCCCATGCGCTCTCAATCGACGCCACTGCTGACGCGAGACTTTAGGCGAGCGATGCTACGTCATCCACAGCCTCTGCGTATTCGTAACGCGTGACGCCGATCCCGTCTTGGTGAGAACAACGGCAAACCCCGAGTAATTCGTTCCTAGTACGAGCCACGTCGGCTCCGACGACGAAACTCTCCGATATCAAGAAGGCGGCGATCGCCTTGCGAAAGCGTCAGTCGAAGAGCGGAAAGGATAAGCGCACGCGAACGGTCAGAAACCAACCGTCACCGAGCGTTGCGGCGATCATTTTTGCTCCTGCAACACTTTTCGTGCCTCCTCGGGAGCGCAGAGGGCTCCTAGCGTTCAGCCCGGAGATAGCGGCGAGCCACATCCATCGGCCCCCGCTTCAGAGCCGGCCGCAGGATCGATCCCAATTCTGCCTGTGCCAAATCGTCGGGAATGGCTTCGTCGTCCCCAGTCTTCATCGCGGCAGCGTTGATTCGGCCCGATCTGCTGCGCGACCTCCGACACGGCGAGCCTGGGTAGCCATTGTGCATCGACCGTCGCGTTTTTCGGCTCCGAGAAAGTCTTACCGCTTACAAATGATAGTTAACGGAACGTACGAGCATCTGGATACGTTGAAAGATTTCGGTGTCCAAACGTGCAAAGGAGAAGCCCGTGCTGAAAATTTTCGTGTTGGCAATCTGCTCCGTGGTCGCCTTGGATAGCATCGCTATAGCGTGTACAGCATCGAACTCGTGCGGTTCGACCTGCACCACAAACTGTAGCGCCGGTCAGACGGCGTCCTGCACCAACGGCTCTGGCTGTAGTGCTCCTGTCTGTGAGTGCCATTGAAGAAAGAACTCCGTCCCCTCCGACAAAAATTCACGGCTTTGCGCCATTGAATGGAACGATTCCACTGAGGATGGCGCAAAGCCGTCTTCCGGTTCGGTGGAAGATCGTGTGACGACCCCGTCAAGAGCATCCTTGCGGTAAGGGTTCTCTTCTACGGCTTCGAAGCCATCCTATCCCGCTCACGCGCGGGATCCTGTCGTTGTCTGTCGCCTGAGGACATGTGCCTAAGAAGTTAGCACAATATTGAGGCCGCCGATTTAATGAGCACTTTCACCGGCTGCCGGACGAGGAAGAGTCGATTGCGACCGCTCATTGCCGGCCAAAGCCACGCTACCGACGAAAAGCAGCGTAGGTGTCGGTCGATAGCGCCCTCGACGACGCCCCCTGGGAACGTGTTTTGCGGCACTCCAAGGGCAAGACATTTGCAAGATGATCTGGACAGGTGAAGGCATAGCTTCACATTATTGCTTTATTCGATACGTCGAAAAAATGAAGCAAAAAGCCTATTGAGGCAGACAAACCCATGATTCACGGCAGCATTATTTAACGATAAACGAGTCAATTATCATCTTGCTTTATGAATATGTTTTGTTGCTCAAGGTAGCGGGAATTACGTGCAGACACGTCTGGAAACAATCCTATCAAGTATTTTGGGGCGTTCGAGCCTTAAGTTGTTTTCGACTCAGCTCTAACCTGTTTCGATACCGTAAGGGGAAATGGTGGGGGAAGTAGGACTCGAACCTACGAAGGCATAGCCAGCGGATTTACAGTCCGCCCCCTTTGCCGCTCGGGACATTCCCCCAGCTTCTCGACGGATCCTGAAGGTCCCGCGAGCGACGGCCCCGCGAGAGGGCCGGTGAAGCAAGGGCGCATATGGGGAATTTGCTCCCCCCCTGTCAACCCGAAAATGACACTCGAAACCGACCGGGGGCGTGAGCGGCCCGCTCCGGCTCAGGACTGGCTCTGGAACTGGCTCTGCGCGCGGGCGACGCTCACCCGCATCTCCATCGTCTCCTCGCCGCCGCCGGCGCGGGCGGCGCGAATGGGGGCGGCTCCGAGATGGTCGAGCGCGACGGCGACGCGCACATAGGACTCGTCGGGCGAAGCGCCCCTGGCCGCATCGAAGCCGACCCAGCCGAGCCCCGCCACATGGGCTTCCGCCCAGGCGTGAACGGCGGCGCCGGCGTCGCCGCGCAGAGCGTAGCCGGAAACATAGCGCGACGGGATCTCCAGGCTGCGCGCGCAGGCGATGAACACATGCGCCAGATCCTGCGCGGCCCCGCGGCGGCGCGCGAAGATGTCGGCCGCGGCCACGGCGCCGGCCGTCGGCTCCTCCTCGACGATCAGCGCCTCATGCAGCGCGCCGACGAGCGCATGCAGCTTCGACAGCGCGTCCGACTGGCGCGAGGTCGCCTCCAGCGCGAAATCGCAGAGCCCCGGGTCCGCCCCGGTCAGCGGCGTCTCGCGCAGATAGAGCTCCGGCGGAAAACGCTCGATCGCGCCGTGCGCCACGCCCGCCGTGTCGAAAGTCTCGACCGCGCCCTCGACGATCGTCGTCAGCTGCTCGAGCGGCCCGTCGACGTAGATCGTATGCACGATATTGCCGAAGGCGTCCTCGCAGGCGCGCAGGCGGCAGTCGCGGTCGACGTCGATGCGCCAGTCGAGCACCTGCTGACCATCGTAGTTGCGCGGCGTCAGCGCCAGTTTCTGGACCGCCGCCTTGGCGGGCTCGGCATAGCGAAAAATCGTCTCGCGCCTCACTCTTATCTGCATCTATCACCGAAAGGGGAGCCGGGAATATCGCTCCTGCGTCATCTTAGAGTCTTTTCATGTTTCATTGAAACATGAAAAGACTCTCGGCTTTGTTTCGACGCGTTTCCGACGCCGAACCGGCGTCCACTTCGGCTGGAAACGCTCTAGAAAAGATATTGCTCCGAGACCAGCGCGCCCAAGCGATGATTGTCGGCGATGAAGCCCTGAATGAACTCGTGCAGCCCATTGTGGAAGACGCTCTCGATCGTCGATTGCTCGAGCTGGCCGAACACGGCGCGGGCGTGGCGCTGTGCGGGCCCCTGCTTGCCGTGCGACTTGCCCAGACGATCGAGGTTCTGCACCACGCTCTCGTAGCAGGCGATCAGCGAGCGCGGCATTTCCGGCCGCAGAATCAACAGATCTGCGACGAGCCAGGGCTTCAGACTGTCGCGATAGACCCAATGATAGGCGGTGTGGGCGGAGACGGCGCGCAGGATCGCCGTCCATTGGAAATAGTCGAGCGAGCCGCCGACGGCCTCCGATTCCGGCAGCAGCACGTGATATTTCACGTCGAGGAGGCGGGCGGTGTTGTCGGCCCGCTCGATATAGAGTCCGACGCGCGAGAACCAATAGGCGTCGTTGCGCAACATGGTCCTATGCGCGCCGCCGTCGTAAGCCGCCGACACCTGTTTCACGAAATCGAGGAAGCGCGTCAGATCCTCGGCGGAGCGGCCGCGCGCCTGCTCGAAGGCTTTCAGCTCGAGAAAGGCGCCGTTGATCGCCTCCCACATCTCCACGGTGAGCGCGGTGCGCACCGCGCGGGCGTTGGCGCGCGCGAGCTCGATGCAATTGCGGATCGAGCTCGGATTGTCGGGCGAGAAGGCCAGGAACCGGGTGACATTGGCTTCGTCGACGGCGAGCCCCGCCGCGTGAAATGCGGGAGCCGCGCCGGAGGACAGAAGCGCGCTCTCCCACTCCGTCTCCATGCCGCCATAGGCCCTGGGCAGCGTGGCGAGGCGCCTCGACGCCTGCAATATGCGCGCGAGGAAATCCGCGCGCTCCATGTATCGAGCCAGCCAGAAGAGATTGTCGGCGGTGCGTGAGAGCATGAGGTCCCGTGGTTTCGGCGCGCGTTCTTTTCAGCTCTTGCGATGTCGTCACGCGCGCGCGAGCGGCGCGTCGTCGATGATCCAGGTGTCCTTGGTTCCGCCGCCCTGACTGGAGTTCACGACCAGAGAATTCTCCGTCATGGCGACGCGCGTCAAGCCGCCGGGCACGACGCTCGCGCCATTGGCGCCATAGAGCACGAAAGGCCTCAGATCGACATGCCGGGGCGCGACGCCGCTTGCCACCGACACGGGGCAGGTGGAGAGCGCCAGCGTCGGCTGTGCGATGAAATTGGCGGGATTATCGGCGAGCTTGCCGGCGAATTCCGCGATTTGCGCGCGCGTGGCGTGGGGGCCGACGAGCATCCCATAGCCGCCCGAGCCATTGACCTCCTTCACCACGAGCTCGCCCAGATGGTCGAGAACATAGGCGAGAGCGTCCTTCTCGCGGCAGCGCCAGGTCGGCACGTTCTGCAACAGCGGCTCCTCGCCGAGATAGAAGCGAATCACATCCGGCATATAGGTGTACATCGCCTTGTCATCGGCCACGCCTGTGCCGACTGCATTGGCGAGCGTCACATTGCCTGCATGATAGGCGCCCATCAAGCCTGCGACGCCCAGGGCCGAGTCGGGACGAAAGGCCAGAGGATCGAGGAAGTCGTCGTCGATGCGGCGATAGATGACGTCGACACGGCGCGGCCCCTCCGTGGTGCGCATATAGACGATGTCGTCCTTGACGAAGAGGTCGCGCCCCTCGACAAGCTCGATTCCGAGCTTGTCGGCGAGGAAGGAATGCTCGTAGAACGCGGAATTGAACTGGCCCGGCGTCAGCAGCACGCTCACCGGATCGGCCCCCGCCCCGCGCGGCGCGGCGGAGCGCAGCGTCGCCAGCAGCTGGTCCGGATAATTCTCGATCGGCGCGACGCGGTGGAGCGCGAAGAGATCCGGCAGCAGCCGCATCATCACCTCGCGATTCTCCAGCATATAGGAGACGCCCGACGGCGTGCGGGCGTTGTCCTCCAGCACGAAGAAGCCGTCGTCGTCGGTGCGGATGATGTCGATGCCGGCGATATGCACGAAAATATCGTGCGGGACGCGGCGCCCGGCCATTTCCGGCCGGAAGGCGGGATTGCGGTAGACGAGCTCGGACGGGACGACTCCCGCCTTCAATATTTCGCCGGCGCCGTAGAGATCGGCGAGGAAGAGGTTGAGCGCCTTCACCCGCTGGATCAAGCCCTTCTCGAGCTCGGCCCATTCGGCGCGGGCGATGATGCGCGGCAGAATGTCGAAGGGAATGAGGCGCTCCGTCGCCTCCTGCGAGCCATAGACGGCGAAGGTGATGCCGATGCGGCGAAACAGGAATTCGGCCTGCGCCCGGCGCGAGGCGAGGAATTCGGGCTCGACCGAGCCCAGCCATTTGGCGAGCTTTTCATAAGGCGGGCGGGTCGAGCCTTCGAAGCCCCCCATTTCGTCGAATTGCGCCACCTTCGAAAGCACGTTTTTCGCTCTCCCTCGGCTTTTCGGCGAACGCCGCTCACGCCGCACATAGCGCCTCTCCGCCAGAACGTGGCAAGAAGCGAGCCAGATGATGAAAAGAATCGTCGAAAGCGTGACGCGACGTCTATCGAAACGAGGACTCCCGGTCCGCTGGCCATTGATAAGCCATGCGCTGCGCGTCACAACCGAGAATGTCGGCGCGACCCTCGATTCGCCAGGTTGCCGAAGTTGCAGCTTGCTCGATCGTACGTTTTCCCCATTCGCACGCGAGACAAGAAATTCTGACAGAATGCGAATCGCTTGCAACACCGATGTCGAGCCGATGAAGCCCGCCCATTTCGCCGCTGTGGCGACACTGACCCTCGCGGCCTCCTGCGCGGGCCCCGCTGTCGCCGCCGATCAACCATCCGAAACGCCGCCCCCGTCCGCCTACACCTGGGCCGGACTCCATATTGGACTGAACGCGGGCG
The DNA here is from genome assembly GCF_009811655.1 of Methylosinus sp. Ce-a6. Classification (GTDB taxonomy): domain Bacteria; phylum Pseudomonadota; class Alphaproteobacteria; order Rhizobiales; family Beijerinckiaceae; genus Methylosinus. The sequence continues at coordinate 5,932 of NZ_BGJX01000009.1, forward strand.
GCGGCTTTCCGATCGGAAGCGGCGGAAGGCTCGAGGCGGGAGGCGGCTTCGCGAGCCCGGCCTTCGATCTCCCCGCGCCGAACCGCGACCGCGCCGGCGCGAGCCTCGGCGCGCAGATCGGCTATGACTGGCAAAAGGGTCCCTGGGTCTATGGGCTGGAAACCGATCTCAATTTTCTCGGAATTCGCCGCGCCACCACGGGCCTCTTCCCGGCGCCCGTCGCTTATGGACCGCTCGGGATCACGAGCTATGGGCTGACCTCGGACGAGAACGGCGATTATTTCGCCAGCATTCGCGGCCGCCTCGGCTATGCGCTCGACCGCTCGCTCTTCTATGCGACCGCCGGCGTCGCGGCCGGCGGCTGGCGCGGCGCCTCCAATCTCGTCTTCTACGACGCCGGCCCGCTCGGACTCTTCTTCGCGCCGGTCTCGCAATCCTCACGCATGAAATATGCGGTCGGCGCGGGCGTCGAACATGCGCTCTCCGACCATGTCTCGGCGCGGCTCGAATATCTCTATCTCAATCAGCAATTGCAGAACCGCGTCTATGACAACGATCTCTCCTTCCAATTCGCCGCGCGCCAGCGCAGCGAAGCGCATATTCTGCGGTTCGGCCTGAACTATCGTTTCGATCCGCAGGAAGAAGCGCGCGCAGAGGAGAAAGCGAGCGAGACGGACTCGGGCGAGAAGGCGAAGGCGAATGACGGCGGCGCCGACAAGTCGAAAGGCGCGGACACGGGAACACAAAAGAAGAAGGGCAAAAGGGAGGAAAACGAGAAAAAGGACGCAAAGGACGAGAAACCCGAGAATTCGGAGGAATTCTACAGCTTTCACGGCCAGACGACCGCCGTGCTGCAGGGCTATCCCGAGTTCCCCGCGCTCTATTCGGGCGCGCACAGCTTCCCGCCCAATGGTCTCGCCAACGCCGGCTCGACCAGCAATCTCTTCATGGGCCTGCGGCTGTGGGGGGGCGCCGCCGTCTATCTCAATCCGGAGATCGACCTGGGCTACGGCCTCGCCAATTCCCTCGGGGCCGCGTCTTATGTGAACGGCGCGGTCGCGAAAGTGGGGCGCGCCGCCCCCTATATGCGCTTCCAGCGTTATTTCCTGCGCCAGATCATCGGACTCGATGGCGGCGAGAAAATCGAGGACCCAGATACGGGCTCCTTCAACGAAGTGCTCGAATCGACGCAGAACCAGCTCTCCGGCAAGGTCGACAAGGATCGGCTGATCCTCACCATCGGCAAATTCGGCGTGCCGGATATTTTCGACGACAACAAATACGCCCACGACCCGACGACGGGCTTTCTGAATTTCGGCGTCAACACGCTCGGCGCCTTCGACTATGCCGCCGACTCCTGGGGCTACACCTATGGCGCCGCGCTCGAATGGAAGCAGGATTGGTGGACCGCGCGCGGCGGCCTGTTCCAGCTCTCGGAAGTTCCGAACGGCCCCTATATCGAGCCGCAGATCGGCCGCCAATTCATGGGCGTCGCCGAATTCGAGGCGCGCTACGACCTCTTCGATCGGTCGGGCGTGGTCAAATTCCTGGCCTTCGCCGATAATGGCAATCTCGCAAAGGTCCAGGACATCATCGACTTCGCCTTCCTCACTGGAAGCTTTCCGCCGGATGTGAACAATCCCTTTGTGCGCAAGCGCCATGTCAAAGTCGGCGGCGGAATCAATGTGCAGCAGCAGCTCTCCAAGGAGATCGGCTTCTTCCTGCGCGCCAGCATGTCGGACGGACGTTTCGAGACGGTCGACTACACCGACATCGACCGCTCGCTGTCGACGGGCTTCACCGCCGCCGGCGCGCTCTGGGGGCGCGACAAGGACGAGATCGGCGGCGCCGTGGTGTTCTCTGGCCTCTCGGGGCCACGCATTCGCTATTTCGGGCTCGGCGGCCGCAGCGTCTATATCGGCGACGGCGCGCTCTCCTACGCCGGCGAGAAAGTGTTCGAGACCTATTACAAATACAATCTCCGCGACGGCGTCGAGCTGACGCTCGATTATCAGCTCATCGGCAATCCGGCGCATAATTCCGCGCGCGGCCCGATCAATGTCTTCGGCCTGAGGCTGCACGCGCAGTTCTAGACTCTTTCCGTGACCAGTCGAAACACGGACAGACCCCAGGCTTTTGTTTCGACGCGTTTCCGACGCCGAACCGGCGTCCGCTCGGACGGGGAACGCCAAGGGCGAGATTCCCTCACAGCCCGCTGCTTGCCCTTTCGGCTATCGCGCTGCTTTGACGCCGACGGCGCACCAGTATGGCTCGTCATCGGAAAAGACGATGTCGACAAGCCCCGCCGCAGCCATCATCGCGCGAATTTCCTCGCGTGTGAATCGTTGCTCGAGCGGCGTGCCGAACCGATCGCGCGCATCCGTGCGCATGGTGTAGAGCCCGTAGTCTCGATAGCCATAGAGAGGCAGATTGCGCACATCGAATCCGAGCCTCTCGCCGCACCATGCGAGCCGCGCCAACGGCCAGTAGATCGTCAGCGCGATGATGTCCGTCAGGATATGTTTCATCCCGTTCGGCATCCCGCTGATCGTGGCGCGGGCGAGCTCGCTCGCCTTCCAGACGAGACGGAACCATGCGGGGCGATTGTCGAAACGATAATAGAGATAGACGAGGAACGGCGCGCCGGGCTTGAGCAGGCCGACGCAGGACGCCATGGCCCCGGCGGTATCGGGAATATGGTGCAGCACGCCCAGCGAGTAGCCGAAATCCTGACTGCCTTCCGGCACGGGCCCGCCATCGACCGATGAATGAATGAACGCGATATTGCCGCGATCGGCGAGGTTGCGTCGCGCAACGGCCAGCGCCTCGTTACTGGCGTCGATGCAATTGAGCTTGCCGACGTTCGGCTGCACGAGCCGCGCCCAGCGGCCGGAGCCGCAGCCCATATCGAAGCCCTCCGCGCCCGGCGGCAATCTCTCCCATGGGAAAATTTTGAAATAGCGCTCGAAAATGCGGCGTTGCTCGACATCGTCGAGCGACGATTGATCGTAGCGAGACCACTCGTCGCCGAAGCTCGCGATTGTCGCGGTATCGAGGTTGGCGCGCGGCGATGCCGCATCTTTGGCCGGCATGAAGGTCGCCCCATTCGTCAGCGAGTTCGGATCGGTCATAAAGGCTCCGCTTCGAGCGCGAGACCAGTTTCCAATCCTTTTGGATCGGAAACTGGTCACGCTTTTCATTTGGAGCGAATTCTCGTCGCTCGAACGATTCCGTTCGAGCGGAAAGCGCTCTAATCGAATGATCGGGTTCTGCCCGGGCGCGGCCCACGATCGCTCTGCCGCTCTCGGGATCGAATCTCGAGCTCCACCATGACGCCCTTGGGCGGCGTTCGAACCATTTCACGGCTCTCGCGCCGCTGGACTTTCGCTGGGATTTCGAGAGCCTCGCTAGCGCTTCTTCGTCTCTTTCACCTCGCCGCCATTCGCTCATGGTCGAAAGACTCATATTGAACGACGAAGCCATGTTGAAGTACGGGCAGACGCGGATAGCGCGAGCGCCATGGCGTCGATTTGGGCGCCCCGGCCGAATTGCGATACGATCCTGGCCGAGAGAGGCGCGAAGCGTCTCCCCGACGGAACGGATGATGACGACGGAGCGCGACGATTTCACTCTGCTCTGGCTGCAGGCCGGCAGCTGCGGCGGCTGCACCATGGCGGCGCTGGAGCGCGGCGCCGCCGGCTGGTTCGAGGAGCTGCGCGGCTTCGGAATGCGCCTCCTCTGGCATCCGAGCGTCAGCGAGGAGACGGGCGAGGAGGCGCGCGCCATTCTCGCGCGCGTCGAGCGCGGCGAGGAGACGCTCGGCGCGCTCTGCATCGAGGGCTCGATCCTCCACGGTCCGGAGGGCACCGGCCTCTTCAACAAGCTTTCCGGCACCGGCCGCACCATGCTCGATTGGGCGCGCGCGCTGGCGCCGCGCGCCGATTATTGCGTCGCCGTCGGAAGTTGCGCGTCCTTCGGCGGCGTTCCCGCCGGGACGCCCGACCCGACCGACGCCAGCGGGCTGCAATTTTCCGGCGTCGATCTCGGCGGCGCGCTCGGCCCCGATTATCGCTCGCGAAAGGGGCTGCCGGTCGTCAATGTCTCCGGCTGCGCGCCGCATCCCGGCTGGATCATGGAAACACTGCTCGCGCTTTCGCTCGGCCGCTTCACACAGGCCGACATGGACGATTTCGGTCGGCCACGCATCTTCGCCGACCATCTCGCCCATCACGGCTGCAGCCGCAACGAATTCTACGAGTTCAAGGCGAGCGCGGAGGATTTCTCCGAGCGCGGCTGCCTGATGGAGCATCTGGGCTGCAAGGCGACGCAGGCGGTGGGCGACTGCAATCAGCGCGCCTGGAACGGCGGCGGCTCCTGCACGCAGGCGGGCTCGACCTGCATCGCCTGCACCTCGCCGGGCTTCGAGGCGACGCGCGGCTTCCATCGCACGCCCAAGATCGGCGGCATTCCTGTCGGCCTGCCGCTCGACATGCCCAAGGCCTGGTTCGTCGCCCTCGCCGCCCTCTCCAAATCGGCGACGCCGAAGCGCGTGCGCGAGAATGCGCGCAGCGATCGCGTCGCGCGCGCGCCGACGCCCGGCGCCGAGAAGAAGAAGCCATGAGCCGCATCGTCGTCGGGCCGTTCAATCGCGTCGAGGGCGACCTCGAGGTGACTCTCGACGTCGAGGACGGAGTGGTGCGCGAGGCGCGCGTCTCGGCCTCGCTCTATCGCGGCTTCGAGCAATTGCTGCTCGGCCGTCCGGCCGCGGACGCGCTGGCGATCGCCCCGCGCATCTGCGGCATTTGCTCGGTCTCGCAATCGCTGGCCGCCGCCGCCGTTCTGCGCGCCGCCCAGCGGCTCGAACCTGCGCCGAACGGGCTGCTCGCCACCGATATCGCCCATGCGGCCGAGAATATCGCCGACCATCTGACGCATTTCTACGTCTTCTTCATGCCGGATTTCGCCCGCGCCGCCTATGCGGGACGGCGCTGGCATGAGGCTACGCAGGCGCGCTTCAAAGCCGTCTCCGGCGCGGCGCTGCGCGAGGCGCTGCCGGCCCGCGCGCGGCTGCTGGAAACGATGGGGCTCATCGCCGGCAAATGGCCGCACAGCCTCGCCTTCCGCCCGGGCGGCGTCACAAGGGCGCTGGCGCTCGGCGAAGAGATGCGTCTCCTCGCCCTCATCGTGGATTTCCGCGCCTTCCTCGAGCGCGCGCTCTTTTCCGCCCCGCTCGATGCGGCGATCGAACTGTCCTCGGCGCGAGAGCTCGATCGCTTCGCGGAGGGCGCCGGCGCGGCGGGGGATTTCGCCGCCTTCATCCGCATCGCCCGCGATCTCGCCCTCGAGGAGATGGGGCGCGGCCCCGGCCCGCTGCTCTGCGCCGGCGCCTATCTCGGCCCGCGGGGCCATCGCTTTCCCGCGGGCCTTCTCGACACGGCGACCGGCCTGTTGCGCGAGCCTTTGCTCTCCCGGGTCGAGGAGGATGTCTCGCACGCCTATATGCGCGATACCGCCGCCGATCCAGCCCGCGCCGAGACGCTGCCCGACATCCGCCGCGCGGGAGCCTATAGTTTCGCCAAGGCGCCGCGGCTCGAGGGGCGCGCCGTCGAGGTCGGCGCGCTGGCGCGCCAGGCCGTCGCCGGCCATCCGCTGATCCGCGATCTGCTGGCGAACGGCGGCGCCTCCAATGTCTTCGCCCGCGTCGTCGCGCGGGTTCTGGAAGTCGCGCTGCTGACGAAGGCGATGGAGGACTGGACGCGCGCGCTGCGGCCGGGCGAGCCCTATTGCGTCGCCGACGCGCCGCTCGCCGACGGCGCCGTCGCCGGCTTCGTCGAGGCGGCGCGCGGGACGCTCGGACATTGGGCGAGTTTTCGGAACGGGCAGATCGAGCGCTATCAGATCGTCGCGCCGACGACGTGGAATTTCTCCCCGCGCGACGCCGCCGGCAATCCCGGTCCGCTCGAGCAGGCGCTCGCGGGCCTCGAGGTCGGCGAGGAGGGCGCGACCAATGTCGCGGTGCAGCATATCGTGCGCTCCTTCGATCCCTGCATGGTCTGCACGGCGCATTGACTGTCTAGAGTCTTTCCGCGCCTGGAAAGCGGCTTCCTGCCGCCCGCCCCTCCACATCCGAAGAAACCCGTCGCAATCGCCTCATAATCTGGAAAAATTCTCCACTTCCCGCTTCTGGCCTGCAACTTGCGCCACTTAGGCCAAGCGGCGCCGTCGCGCGAATGCCGCATTGCACAAAGGCAGGGAAGGGAAATGGCCGCCATCGAAACCTTCTACGACGTCATTCGCCGTCAGGGCGTCACGCGCCGCAGCTTCACGAAATTCTGCTCGCTCACCGCCGCGAGCCTCGGTCTCGGTCAGACCGCCGCCATGCAGATGGCGCATGCGCTGGAGACCAATCCGCGCATTCCGGTGATCTGGATGCACGGGCTCGAATGCACCTGCTGCTCGGAGAGCTTCATTCGCTCGGCGCATCCGCTGGCCAAGGACGTCGTGCTGTCGATGATCTCGCTCGACTATGACGACACGATCATGGCGGCCGCCGGCCATCAGGCCGAGGCGATCCTCGAGGAGACGAAGGAAAAGTACAAGGGCAAATATATTCTCGCCGTCGAGGGCAATCCGCCGCTGAACGAGGGCGGCATGTTCTGCATCGACGGCGGCAAGCCCTTCGTCGAGAAGCTGAAATGGATGGCCGAGGACGCGATGGCGATCATCGCCTGGGGCGCCTGCGCCTCCTGGGGCTGCGTGCAGGCGGCCAAGCCCAATCCGACGCAGGCGACGCCGATCGACAAGGTCATCAAGGACAAGCCGATCATCAAGGTGCCGGGCTGTCCGCCCATCGCCGAGGTGATGACCGGCGTCGTCACTTACGTCACCACTTTCGGCAAGCTGCCCGAGCTCGACCGCCAGGGCCGGCCGAAAATGTTCTACTCGCAGCGCATCCACGACAAATGCTATCGCCGCCCGCATTTCGACGCCGGCCAGTTCGTCGAGGAATGGGACGACGAGGCGGCGCGCAAGGGCCATTGCCTCTATAAGATGGGCTGCAAGGGCCCGACCACCTACAACGCCTGCTCCACCGTGCGCTGGAACGGCGGCGTCTCCTTCCCCATTCAGTCCGGCCATGGCTGCATCGGCTGCTCGGAGGAGGATTTCTGGGACAAGGGCTCCTTCTACGATCGCCTGACCAAGATCCAGCAATTCGGCATAGAGCATAACGCCGATGAGGTCGGCCTCGCCGCCGCCGCGGTCGTCGGCGGCGCCGTCGCCGTCCATGCGGGCGTGACCGCCGTGAAACGCATCACGGCGAAGCACGAAGGGTGAGGAGCAAAAGCGGGCGCCCCCTCGCCCTCATGCCGAGGAGCCCGCGCAGCGGGCGTCTCGAAGCACGAGGGCGAGGCTCCAGAGGGCGCGCCTGACGGCTCCCTCGTCCTTCGAGACGCGGCCTGCCGCCGCTCCTCGGGATGAGGGAGCCTTCGTCAGTCACCCTGAACACGAAAAACAAACGCCGCCGAGGAAACGCGATCATGGGCATTCAGACGCCGAACGGCTTCAATCTCGACAATTCCGGCAAGCGCATCGTCGTCGATCCGGTCACGCGCATCGAGGGACATCTGCGCGTCGAGGTCAATGTCGACAAGAACAATGTGATCCGCAACGCCGTATCGACCGGCACCATGTGGCGCGGCATCGAAGTCATTCTGAAGGGCCGCGATCCGCGCGACGCCTGGGCCTTCACCCAGCGCATCTGCGGCGTCTGCACCGGCACCCATGCGCTGACCTCCGTGCGCGCGGTGGAGAATGCGCTCGGCATTACGATCCCAGAGAACGCCAACTCCATCCGCAACATGATGCAGCTCGCGCTGCAGGTGCACGATCATCTCGTGCATTTCTATCATCTCCATGCGCTCGACTGGGTCGACGTCGTCTCGGCGCTCTCCGCCGATCCCAAGGCGACCTCGGCGCTGGCGCAGTCGATCTCCGATTGGCCGCTCTCCTCGCCCGGCTATTTCAAGGATCTGCAGATCCGGCTGAAGAAATTCGTCGAGTCCGGCCAGCTCGGCCCGTTCAAGAACGGCTATTGGGGCCATGCGGCCTACAAGCTGCCGCCGGAAGCCAATCTGATGGCGGTCGCGCATTATCTCGAGGCGCTCGATTTCCAGAAGGAGATCGTGAAGGTCCAGACGATCTTCGGCGGCAAGAATCCGCATCCGAACTGGCTCGTCGGCGGCGTGCCCTGCGCGATCAATGTCGACGGCGTGGGCGCGGTCGGCGCGATCAATATGGAGCGCCTCAACCTCGTCTCCTCGATCATTCAGCAATCGATCGACTTCTGCGAGAAGGTCTATCTGCCGGATGTGCTCGCCATCGGCTCCTTCTACAAGAACTGGCTCTATGGCGGCGGCCTCTCCGGCAAGAATGTCATGGCCTATGGCGACATTCCCGAGCACGCCAATGATTATTCCGCCGCCAATCTCACCCTGCCGCAGGGCGTGATCCTCAACGGCAATCTCAAAGAGATTTTCCCGGTCGATCACACCGATCCGGAGCAGATCCAGGAGTTCGTCACCCATTCCTGGTACAAATATCCGGACGAGTCCAAGGGATTGCATCCCTGGGACGGGATCACCGAGCCCAATTACAAGCTCGGCCCGGCGGCCAAGGGCACGCCGACCAATATTCAGGAGCTCGACGAAGCCGGCAAATATTCCTGGATCAAGGCGCCGCGCTGGCGCGGCAACGCCGTCGAGGTGGGCCCGCTCGCGCGCTACATCGTCGGCTACGCCCAGGGCAAGCCGGAGTTCAAGGAGCCGACCGACGAGTTCTTGAAGAAGCTCGGCGCGCCGACGAGCGCTCTGTTCTCGACGCTCGGCCGCACGGCGGCGCGCGCGCTGGAATGCCAATGGGCCGTGCGCAAGATGGAGCACTTCCACAAGAAGCTGATCGCCAACATCAAGGCCGGCGATTCCTCGACCGCCAACATCGACAAATGGAAGCCCGAGAGCTGGCCGAAGGAGGCCAAGGGCTATGGCTTCACCGAGGCGCCGCGCGGCGCCCTCGCCCATTGGATCAAGGTGAAGGACGGCAAGATCGAGAATTATCAGTGCGTCGTGCCGACCACTTGGAACGGCAGCCCGCGCGACCCCAAGGGCAATATCGGCGCCTTCGAGGCCTCGCTGATGGACACGCCGCTCGCCGATCCGCAAAAGCCGCTCGAGATTCTGCGCACGATCCATTCCTTCGACCCCTGCCTCGCCTGCTCCACTCACGTGATGAGCGAGGACGGACAGGAAATGACGCAAGTCAAGGTTCGCTGACGGAGACGAGATCATGACCGAGGCGACGCAAGTCCATGGCGTGCTCGACAGCCACGGCGAGAAGGCCGCCGAGCTGCAGAGCGTCTATGTCTATGAGGCGCCGGTGCGGCTTTGGCACTGGATCAATGCGGCGGCGATCGTCGTGCTGGCGACGACGGGCTATTTCATCGCCTCGCCATTGCCTTCGACCCCCGGCGAAGCGAGCTCCCAATATCTGATGGGCTATATTCGCTTCGCCCATTTCTCGGCGGGCTATGTGCTCGCCGTGGCGCTGCTGATGCGCCTCTATTGGGCCCTCGTCGGCAACGACCACGCAAGGCAGATATTCTATCTGCCGGTGTGGGATCGCAAATGGCTGTGGGGCGTGCTCTATGAGGCGCGCTGGTATTCCTTCCTGGTGAAGCAGCCGAAGAAATACATCGGCCATAATCCGCTCGGCCATCTGGTGATGCATCTCTTCATGCTGAACCTGGCGTTTCTGGTGGTGACGGGCTTCGCGCTCTATTCCGAAGGCGCGGGCCGCGACAGCTGGCAGCATGAGCTGTTCGGCTGGGTGTTCTGGATCTGGCCCAACAGCCAGGATGTCCACACCTGGCATCATCTCGCCATGTGGGGCGTCATCCTCTTCGTGATCATCCACATCTACACGGCCGTGCGCGAGGACATCGTCTCCCGCCAGAGCCTCATCTCCTCGATGATCTCCGGCGAGCGCGTGTTCCGCGACGAGGCCGACAAGTGAGCGGCGTCGTCGCAGGAGCAACTTCGAGGGTTCTCCCTTCGACTCTGGATCGCTTCGCTGCGCTCGCGATGACGGCCGTCATTGCGAGGAGCGAAGCGACGAAGCAATCCAGAGTCGCGTAGTGGCCCTCGGATCGCTTCGCTCCGCTCGCGATGACGAAGGAGGCGCCATGCGCACTCTCATTCTCGGCATAGGCAATATTCTCTGGGCGGATGAAGGCTTCGGCGTGCGCGCCGTCGAGGAGTTCCACGCGCGCTATGAGACGGGCGCAGATGTGACCGTGCTCGACGGCGGCACGCAGGGCCTCTATCTGGTGCAATTCGTCGAGGCCTGCGACCAGTTGCTCGTCTTCGACGCCATCGACTACGGTCTCGAGCCCGGGACCTTGCGCATCGTGCGCGACGGCGAGGTTCCGCGCTTCATGGGCGCGAAGAAGATGAGCCTGCATCAGACCGGCTTTCAGGAGGTGCTCTCGGCCGCCGATCTGCTCGGCCGCTATCCCTCCCGCCTCGCGCTGATCGGCTGCCAGCCGCAGGATCTCGAGAACTGGGGCGGCCCGCTGACCGCGCCCGTCGCCGCGGCCGTCGAGCCGGCGCTCGCCGCCGCTGTCGATACGCTGGTGGAATGGGGCGTCGAGCTGCGCCCGCGCGCGGCAAGCGCCGAGACCTTCCCGCGCCTGCTCGCGCATGACCTCGACCATGACGCCTATGAGAGGCGCCTCCGCGGCGCCGAAGAGGAGACGAGACCATGAAAACGATCCGCTTCGCGGCCTGCGCCGCAGCCTGCCTGCTTCCGGCGACCGCCATGGCCCATCCCGGCCTGCATCCGAACGATCTCGCCTTCGATATCGCGCATATCTTCACGGAGCCGGATCATCTGCTGACCATGGCCGTGGCGCTCGGCTGGGGCGCGATGCTGGTCGCCGTGGGCTTCTGGTTCAAGCCTTGGCGCGCAACGTCTTGGCGCGCCTCCTCCTGGCGCTGACGGATGTAAGGCCATGTGCGTCGGCTTTCCCATGACCGTCGTCGAAGGCGACGCTTTCGAGGCGCTCTGCGACTGCCGGGGCGAGCGGCATAGCGTGTCCATGGCGCTGGTCGGCGCGCAGCCCGCCGGAACGAAAGTGCTGGTGCATGTCGGCTCGGCCGTCCGCGTGTTGGACCCGCTCGAAGCGGCGCAGATCGACGACGCGCTCGACGCGGTGGAAAAGGCGCTCGCCGGAGAGAATGTCGATCACCTTTTCGCCGATCTCGTCGACCGCGAGCCGGAGCTGCCGGAGTTTCTGAGAAAATAGCCCGCACTGGAAGGCTTGTCTGGAAATGGATAGCATCTTTCCAGGCGTCTATCGCCGATGCCAATTCTCCGTCTGGAAAGCCGCTTTCGACTCAGTCTTCTAGCTTGGCGCCTCGGCCTCCCGCCGCTGGCATGGCGCTTGCGGCTCTTTAGAGCGTTTCCAGCCGAAGTGGACGCCGGTTCGGCGTCCGGAAACGCGTCAAAACGAAAGACCCTGGGGAAAACAAAAAAGGGAGAATCGCATGTCCGGCGCGCTGCAGCAGTCGCTGAGCGAAAAGACCGGCCTCGCGCTGCTGGACGCCGACACGATCGACGCCTTTCTCGCGCCGCGGCCTGGACAGCCCGCGCATACGCTGCTGTTCTTCGGCGGCGATGCGCAGCAGCGCAGCGAAAGCCATGATGTGGCGATCATTTTTCCGCAGCTGATCCAAGCCTTCGCCGGGCGGCTGCGCGCCGCCATCGTCGCGCCCGCGGCCGAGAAGACGCTGGAGGGGCGCTTCAGCGTCTGCGTCTATCCGAGCCTCGTCGTGACCTATGGGCGCGAGACGCTCGGCGTGCTGCCGAAAGTCTATGACTGGGCGGATTATCTCTCGCGGATCGACGCGCTGCTTCAATTGCAGACGCCGCCGGCGAAAGAGCCGCGCGTGCGCATCACCTTCACGGAAGGGGAAACGAGTTCATGAAAGCCGGATTCTGGATCTCGCCGGAAGGCTCCGACGACGCCATGACGGTGATGCCGATCGGCTATGACGCCGAGGCGGAGGCGGGGCGCAGCGTCATCGCCTTTCTGGCGACGGCGAGCGGCGAGCAGGCCGTCGCCGAATGCCCGCGCGCGGCCGCGCTGCTGCCGCAGCTCGCCGACGCGCTTGCCGCGCAGCGCGCCGACGCCCCGGGAAAGCTCTTCGACATCACCGATTATGAAGAGAAAGAGCGCGAGCTCATCGGCCAGGTGCTCGGCGAAGGCGAGGTGAGCGGCGTCGCCGCCCTCCCCGACGGCAGCGCCGCGCAAATTCAGGAGGCCTCCATGGCGGGCCTCTGGCGCGTGCGCTTTACCGACGCGGAAGGAAAGCTCTCGGCCGATTATCTCGAGATCGCCGCCATTCCCCATGTCGTCGAACGCGCCGCCGCCATCGCCGCGGAGCGGATCATGATCGGCCCGGAGCCGGAAGGCGCGATGAATGTGATGCCCATGCTCGCCGAGATCGACGCCCGTATGCGCGCGCATGAAGCCGGCGATCCCTCCCATGTCATCAATTTCTCGCTGCTGCCCGTCTCTGAAATCGACATGGAGCATTTGCAGCAGACGCTGGGCAATGGTTCCGTGCAGCTGATCTCGCGCGGCTATGGCTCGGCCAAGATCACCGCGACCGGCGCGCGCCACGTGTGGTCGGTGCAATTCTTCAACGCCATGGGAACGATCATCCTCGACACGCTGGAGATCGGCGACACGCCCGCCGCCGCCTGCGCCGCCGACGAGGATTTCCACGATTCGGCGGAACGTCTGCGCGAAATTCACGAGGCCTATTTCACATGAGCGACGAAGCGCTTCGCGACATCGCCCCCGACGCCCGCATGGAATGCGGCGTCTGCTGGCATGTCTATGACCCGGCCGAGGGCGATCCCGTCTGGCAGGTGCCGCCCGGCGTCGCCTTCGCCGATCTTCCCGACGACTGGCGCTGCCCCGAATGCGACGCGCCGCGCGAGAAATTCTTGAGGTGCGAGACTTGAGCGACGCCGTTGCGAGAGGCGAGAAGCTCGCGGATTTCTATCGCCGCGTCCATGCGACGGCGATGCGCGGCTCGGCCGTCTGCAACGAGGCGCTCGCGGTGGAGGCGATCGGCTTTCGCGACTTCGGCCCCTATGTCCTCGGCGTGATGGTCACGCCTTGGTTCGCCAATCTCGTCGTCACCGCGCCGAGCGAGGGAACGGAGGCGCCCTTCCCGGATCCCGCGCAGTTGAAGCTGCGCTTTCCCGCCGGCGACGTCGATTTTAATGTGAGCGAGATCGAAGGCTTCGGCCCCCTCGCCTCCTGCTCTCTCTTCTCGCCCATGGACGAATTCGCCGATCACGAGGCGGCGCGGGTCGCCGCAGGCGCGGCGCTGGAGGCGCTCCTCGATCCCGCTCTGCACGAGGCGCCTGGCCGAGAACGCGAGGCCGCGAGCGGGATGGATCGACGCGCGCTGTTCGGCGGCCGCCGGCGCGCCGCCGGGGAGGCCGCGCCATGAGCGGCCGGGGCGATCTCGGCGCGCTCGGGCCGGGCGCGATCTCCATCATCGTCGAGCTCGCCGATGATCGCGTCTGCTCGGTGCGCGTGCGATCGAGCCGGCCCGTCCATTTGACGCGCCTGTTCCTCGGCCGCCCGGCCGCCGAAATCCCTCCGCTCGCCGGACGGCTCTTCTCCCTATGCGGCGCCGGGCACGCTTTCGCCGCCGCGAGCGCCATCGCCGCCGCGCGGGGGGAAGAAAAGCAACTCGCGCGGCAGAGCCTCGTCGCGCTGGATTGCGAGCGCCTTGCCGAAACGCTGCGCGCGCTGGCGACTTTGGCCGACGACGCTCTTCCGCCGGCGGCCTTGCGGGAGATTCTGGCGCTGACGCGGCAGCTCGCCGCGGACGAGCCTCGCGACCGCCGCGCGATCGCCGCAAGGCTGCGCCGCGAGACGGCGAGGCTCGGCCTGCCCGCCGATCCGGCGACAGCCGCCCCGACAGCCGGCGCGCCTTTCGACCGATTGTGGCGCGAGCTGGAAAGCGGCCCCGCCATCGCCGCCGGCGCGCCCGACGGCTTGCGCCCGGAAGACGAAGCCTCCGTGCTCGACGGAATCCGAGCGCAGGGCGAAAGCTTCGCCGCCGCCCCGAGCATCGCCGGCCGCGCGCCGGAAACCGGCGCCTTCGCGCGCCATTGGCGCGAGACCGATCTTTCGCGCGGCGCGCTCTGCGCACGCTTTAGCGCCCGCATGATCGATCTCGCGCAGCTCGTGGAGCGACTGGAGCGGTCCACGCCGCAGGACGCCTCCCGCAGCGCCGCTCCCGCCGTGCGCGAAGGTTTTTCGGCGGTCGAAACCTCCCGCGGCGAATTGTATCATTGGGCCCGGCTCACCCCGGACGATAGAATCGCAGATTATGCGATCGTCGCGCCGACCGAATGGAATTTCCATCCCGCCGGCCCCTTCGTCGCCGCGCTGCTCGGCGCGTCTGTTCCGCGCGCCGCGGCGTCGCAGACGATCACGCGACTCGCCGGCCTCTTCGACCCTTGCGTCGCCTTTCACGTCGAAATCCGGGAGGCCGCTTATGCATGAGATGGCGCTGACCGAGAGCATCGTCGAGCTGATCGAGGAAGAGAGCCGCAAGCAGGGATTTTCGCGCGTGCGCGTCGTGCGCCTGGAGATCGGCGCGCTGAGCCATGTCGAGCCCGAGGCGATCCGCTTCTGTTTCGAGGCGGTGGCGCATGGTGGAATCGTCGAAGGCGCGCGACTCGACATTCTGCGGATTCCCGGCGAAGGCTGGTGCCTCGATTGCGCGAAGACCGTCGCCGTCGAAGAGAGATTCGGCCCTTGCCCGGAATGCGGCGGATATCACGTGCAAGTCACCGGCGGCGAGGATATGCGGGTGCAGGAACTGGAGGTCGACTAATGTGCACGGTCTGTGGCTGCGGAACTTCCAGCATCGAAGGAAAGCCAGAGCACAACCACGACCATCCGCATGATCATGCGCATGGGCATGGGCATGGGCATGGGCATGACCACCATCACGATCATGACCATCACGACCATCATCACCATGATCATGACGGTCATCATCACGGCGATGCGCATCCTCATGACCATGACCATGACCATGACCATGACCACGATCATGCGCATGACGACCACGGCCACGATCACGATTACGGCGCGGGACCGGCGGGCGTTCATGTTCCCGGCCTCAGCCAGGAGCGCATCGTCCGCATAGAGCGCGACATACTCTCCAAGAACAATGACCATGCTCGCGAGAACAGGGCGCGGCTCGAGCGATCGGGCGTGCTCGCGCTCAACTTCGTGTCGAGCCCGGGCTCGGGCAAGACGCAGCTCCTGGTGCGCGCAATCGGCGATCTCAAAGATCGCTTTTCCATCTTTGTCATCGAAGGCGATCAGCAGACCTCCAACGACGCCGAGCGCATTCGCGCGACGGGCGCTCCGGCATTGCAGATCAACACCGGCAAGGGCTGCCATCTCGACGCGCATATGGTCTCTCATGCGCTCGCCGAGCTCGTCGTCGCGCCGGGCTCGCTGCTCTTCATCGAGAATGTCGGCAATCTCGTCTGCCCGGCCGCGTTCGATCTCGGCGAGGCGCATAAGGTCGTCGTGCTCTCGGTGACGGAGGGCGAGGACAAGCCGCTCAAATATCCGGAAATGTTCGCGGCCTCGGATCTGATGCTGCTGAACAAATCCGATCTGCTGCCGCATGTGGAGTTCGATGTCGGCCGCTGTCTCGCCAATGCGCTGAAGGTCAATCCCGATCTGCAGACATTGGTCGTCTCGGCGCGCACCGGCGAAGGCATGGCGGCCTTCTACGCTTGGATCGAGGCGCGCGCCGCACGGGCGGCGGTGAAAAGCGCGCGAGCCGCCGCCGCGAAGTGAGGAGAAAAGGCGTATGCCGTCGAGCGAGGCGACGAGGCTGAGGCTGCGCGTGACCGGCGCCGTGCAGGGCGTCGGCTTCCGGCCTTTCGTGCATTCGCTCGCCGACCGTTTCGCGCTCGCCGGCTTCGTGCGCAATGATGCGCAAGGCGTGCTGATGGAGGTGGAAGGCGCGCGCGTTCAGGATTTCGTCGCCGCATTGCGGCGCGAGCCGCCGCCGCTCGCGCGCATCGACAGTCTCGAATGCGAGACCATAGCGCCGAAGCAGGACGCGCGTTTTTCGATCGAGCCCAGCCGCGACGGCAAGACGCTGACGCGCATCACGCCGGACGCCCCCGTCTGCGACGATTGCTTGCGCGATCTCTTCGATCCGAACAGCCGCTTCCATCTCTATCCTTTCGTCAATTGCACGCATTGCGGGCCGCGCTACACGCTGACGCGGCGCCTGCCCTATGATCGCGCGCAGACCTCCATGGCGCCTTTCGCGATGTGCGCGGATTGCGCGCGCGACTACGCCGATCCGACGAACCGCCGCTTTCACGCGCAGCCGATCGCCTGCCCGAAATGCGGGCCACGTCTCAGGAAACTCTGGCCGAAGGATGCGAGGCTGAAGCCTCGCGATCCAGACGCCGCAATGGATCGCGATCCTTCAGGCGCGCATCGAAACGCTGCGATCATCGACGAGATCATCACGACGCTCGGCAATGGCGGGATTGTCGCGCTGAAAGGTGTCGGCGGCTTTCATCTTCTCGGCGACGCGCGCAATGAAGCGGCTGTCGCGGAGCTGCGCCGCCGCAAGGGCCGCGACGCCAAGCCCTTCGCCGTGATGCTCGCCAATGCGGCCTCGGCGATGCGCGCCGGCGTGTTCGACGAGCAGGCGCTGCGCTTGCTGCAATCGATCGCGCGACCGATCGTCCTCGTCGAGAAGCGCGAGGATTTCGCGCCTTCCGTCGCCCCCGGCCTTTCGCGCATCGGCCTCATGCTGCCCTATGCGCCGCTGCATCATCTGTTGTTTCACGCGGCGGCCGGCGCGCCCGCCCGCGCAAACTGGCGCGAGACGCCGCAGGATTTCGCGCTAGTCGCGACCAGCGCCAATCCGAGCGGCGAACCGCTGATCGTCGACGACGAAGAGGCGCGCGAAAAACTCGCCGCCATCGCCGATCTCATCGTCGGCCATGATCGCGCCATCGTCGCGCGCGCCGATGACAGCGTCGCCTCCGTCATCGCCGGCGCGCCCGCCTATCTTCGCCGCGCGCGCGGCCTCGCGCCGGAGCCGATCGCGCTCGCGAGCGATGGGCCGAACACTCTGGCGCTCGGCGCGCATCTCAAGACGACGATCGCCGTCACGCGCGGACGCGAAGCCTTCGTCTCGACCCATATCGGCTCGCTCGACGATCGCGCGACGATCGATTTTCATCGCGAGACCATCGCGCATATGCTCGATATTCTCGATGTGACGCCCGAGCTCGTCGCCTGCGATCTTCATCCCGATCTCGCCTCGACGCGCTACGCCGAAGAGACGGGGCTTCCCATCGTGCGCGTGCAGCATCACGCCGCGCATATCGCCGCCATCGCCGCCGAACATGGAATCGAAGGCGCGATCCTCGGCGCCGCGCTCGACGGCTATGGCTGTGGCGATGACGGCGGCGCCTGGGGCGGCGAGCTGATGCTGGTCGATGCGGGCCATTGGCGCAGGCTCGGCCATCTCGCGCCTCTGGCCTTGCCCGGCGGCGACCGCGCCGCGCGCGAACCCTGGCGCATGGGCGTCGCCGCGCTCGCCGCGCTCGATCGCTGCGGCGACGTCTTCGATCGCTTTCCGGGAATGGAGCTCGCCGGCAAGGTCGCCATGCTCGCGAGCGCGCCCAATGTCGCCAAGACGACGAGCTTAGGGCGCATGTTCGACGCCGCCGCGGCGCTGCTCGGCCTCCGGCTCGTTCAGCAATACGAAGGGCAAGCGGCGATGGAGCTCGAGGCGCTGTGCGCGCGCCCGCGCACGCGCGCGGATGGCTATCGTATCGACGAAGGCGTCCTCGATTTGACGAAGCTCTTCGCCGCATTGCTGACGCCCGGCCTTTCCGCCGCTCGAGGCGCCGAGCTCTTTCACGGCACGCTGATCGAGGCGCTCGCGCAATGGATTTTCGAAGCCGCGCGCGCGCGCGGCGACACGCGCGTCGCGCTCGGCGGCGGCTGCATGATGAACAAGATTCTCGCGGAGGGCCTCGTCTCGCGCCTTCGCGATTTGGGGATAGAGGCGCTGCTCGCGCGCGCGGCGCCGACGAATGACGGCGGCCTCTCGCTCGGCCAAGCCTATATTGCACGACAGAGAAAGGCTTAAAACGTCATGTGTCTCGCCATACCCGCCCGCATCGAGGAGCTGCTGCCCGACGAGATGGCGCGCGTCAGCGTCGACGGCGTCGGCAAGATCGTATCGATCGCGCTCGTCGACGGTCTCGTCATCGGCGATTATGTCGTGCTGCATGTCGGCTATGCGCTCGCCAAGATCGATGAAGACGAGGCCATGGCGACGCTCGCGCTGCTGCGCGAGGCCGCCGCGCTCGGAGCTGCGCCATGATAGGAGCTGCACGGTGAAACATATCGACGAATATCGCGACGGCGAGCTCGCGCGCGCCATCGCTCGGCGCATCGCCGAGGAGGCGCGGAGCGAGCGACAATATCGCTTCATGGAGTTCTGCGGCGGCCATACGCATGCGATCTCGCGCTATGGCATAGAGGACCTGCTGCCCGAAAACATCCGCCTCATTCACGGGCCCGGCTGCCCCGTCTGCGTGCTGCCCATGGGCCGCATAGACGACGCCATTCGCCTCGCCGCGCGCAAAGAGGTCACGCTCTGCACTTATGCCGATCTGATGCGCGTGCCGGCGTCCGGCGGCGCGAGCCTCATGAAGGCCAAAGCCGACGGCGCCGATATTCGCATGGTCTATTCGACGCTCGACGCCATCGCCATCGCCGAGAAGGAGCCCGAACGCGAGGTCGTCTTCTTCGCCATAGGCTTCGAGACGACGACGCCGCCGACGGCGCTCGCCATACGCCTCGCGCAGAAGAAGGGCCTCGCCAATTTCTCCGTCTACTGCAATCACGTGCTGACGCCGGCGGCGATGCAGGCCATTCTCGACACGAAGGACGGCGTCGAGATCGAAGGTTTCGTCGGCCCGGCGCATGTCTCCACCGTCATCGGCTCCGCGCCCTATCGGCGCTTCGCGAGCGATTATCGCAAGCCCGTCGTCATCGCCGGCTTCGAGCCGCTGGATGTGATCCAGGCCATTTTGATGCTGCTGCGGCAAATCAACGAAGGGCGCTGCGAGATCGAGAACCAATATCGCCGCGCCGTGACCGAGAGCGGCAACGCCAAGGCCATCGACGAAATGGCGGAGATATTCGAATTGCGCGACGCTTTCGAATGGCGAGGGCTCGGCGAAATTCCGAGCAGCGCGCTGAAGCTGCGCGAGACTTATGCGCAATTCGACGCAGAGCGGCGCTTTTCGATGGAGACCAGGCCGGCGCGCGACAATCCGGCCTGCGAATGCGGCGCGATATTGCGCGGGCAGAAGCGGCCGCAGGACTGCAAGTTATTCGGCGTCGCCTGCACGCCGGAAACGCCCATGGGCTCCTGCATGGTGTCCTCGGAAGGCTCTTGCGCGGCCTATTGGGCTTATGGAAGATTCAGGCGATACGAAACGCGGCAAAACGAAACGCGGAAGGCCTCATGAACAAGCACGAGCCGACAGGCCGCAAGCTCGACCTCCGCAACGGCCGCGTGGAGCTCTCGCACGGCGCCGGCGGGCGCGCCATGGCGCGACTCATCGGAGAGATTTTTCACGTCGCCTTCGACAATGAATGGCTCGGCGCCGGCAATGACCAGGCCGCCTTCGACGTTCCCGCCGGGCGCATGGCGATGACGACGGACGGCTATGTCGTCTCGCCGCTGTTCTTCCCCGGCGGCGACATCGGCAAGCTCGCCGTGCATGGCACGATCAACGATATCGCCATGGCGGGCGCGCGCCCGCTGCATATGTCGGCGAGCTTCATCATCGAGGAGGGCTTTCCGCTCGCCGAGCTGAAGCGGATCGCGCAGAGCATGGGCGAGGCCTCGCGCGCGGCGGGCGTTCCCATCGTCACCGGCGACACCAAGGTGGTGGAGCGCGGCAAGGCGGACGGCGTCTTCGTCTCGACGACTTGCGTCGGCATCGTGCCTGTCGGGCTCGAGCTTTCCGGCGACAAGGCGCGGCCGGGCGACGTCGTGCTGCTCTCGGGCTCGATCGGCGATCATGGCGTCGCGGTCATGTCGAAGCGCGAGAATCTCTCCTTCGACACCGAAGTTCTCTCCGACACGGCCGCGCTGCACGAGCTCGTCGCGCGCATGGTGGAGACGGCGGGACCCGCCATTCGTCTGATGCGCGATCCGACGCGCGGCGGCGTCGCGGCGACGCTCAATGAGATCGCGCATCAGTCGCGAGTCGGCGTGCGCATCGAGGAGACGGCCATTCCCGTCGCGCCGCAGGTCGCGGCCGCCTGCGAATTGCTCGGGCTCGATCCGCTCAATGTCGCCAATGAGGGCAAGCTCATCGCCGTCGTCGCGCGCGAGGCGGCGGAGGCGCTGCTCGCCACGATGCGGGCGCATGAGCTCGGCGGGCGGGCCGCGCGCATCGGCGAGATCGTCGAGGACGCGCATTGTTTCGTGCAAATGACGACCGCCTTCGGCGGCGGCCGCGTCATCGACTGGCTCTCCGGCGAGCAATTGCCCCGCATCTGCTGAGCGAGAAGCGAGATGAACAAGCGCGAGAATCGCAGCGAAATGGAGAGCGAGGCGTCGCCGATCTCCCGCGGCGCGACGGTGCTGATCGTCGATGACGAAAAGCGCTCGCTCGAATCGCTGCGGCGCGTGCTCGGCGGCGAGTTTCAGATCGTCTGCGCCGCCAGCGCGGCCGAAGCCGAGGCCGTGCTCGCCGGCGATCTCGTGCAGGTGATCCTCTGCGATCAGCGCATGCCGGGCGAGAGCGGCGTCGAATTTTTGACGCGCGTGCGCGAGCATTGGCCGGAGCCGGTGCGCATGATCATCTCCGGCTATACGGACGCCGAAGACATCATCGCCGGCGTCAACGAGGCCGGCATCTTCCAATATGTGACCAAGCCCTGGGATCCGGACAGGCTCGTCCGATCGGTGCGCGAAGCGGCGCAGCTCTATGCGTTCCAAAAGGACGGCGGGGCCGCGCCGCCGCTCGAAGCCAAGCCTTCGCACGAGAGATTGCAGCGTCTCGCCGGCGACAGGCGTCGCGCGGAGCGGCGCATGTTCGAATTCGGCCGCATCGTTCATGCGCCGCAGAGCCCGATGCGCGCCGCCATCGCGCTCGCGCGGCGCGCGGCGGAATACGATATCTCCGTGCTCATCACCGGCGCCTCCGGCACCGGCAAGGAGCTGCTCGCGCGCGCGATCCACCATGGCTCGGCGCGCGGCGAGAAGACTTTCGTCGTGGAAAATTGCGGCGCCCTGCCGGATGAATTGCTCGAGAGCGAATTGTTCGGCTGCAAGAAAGGCGCTTTCACCGGCGCCTATCAGGATCGCGTCGGCCTGTTCGAGGTCGCCGACGGCGGCTCGATCTTTCTCGACGAGATCGGCGAAACCTCGCCGTCATTTCAAGTGAAGCTGCTGCGCGTGCTGCAGGAGGGCGAGATTCGCCCGCTCGGCGCGCAAAGGCCGCGACGCGTCGACGTGCGCGTCATCGCCGCCACGAACCGCAATATCGCCGCGGAGGTGGAGGCCGGGCGCTTTCGCCGCGATCTCTACTACCGCCTCGCGGCTTTTCCTATCCATCTGCCGACGCTCGCCGAGCGGCGCTGCGATATCGCCATCATCGCCGCGCGCATATTGGTCAGCGTGAACCAGACCTTCAATCGCCGCGTGCCCGGCTTCGAGCCGGAGACGCTGCGGCTGATGGAGCGTTATTCTTGGCCCGGCAATGTGCGCGAGCTGCATAATGAAATTCAGCGAATGATCGTGCTGAGCGACGGCGACGCCAATCTTGCGCCGGAGCTTCTTTCCCCGGCGATCGTCGATCATGGCCGCGCTGCGACGACGGGCGGAGAGCCGCAGGGCCGTTTCACGCTGAAGGAGCGCGTCGAAATGCTGGAATGCGCGCTCATCAAGGAATCGCTCGAGCGCAATGGCCGCAACATCAGCCATGTGGCCGACGAGCTCGGCCTGTCGCGCGTCGGATTGCGCAGCAAGATCGCCCGCTATGACATCTCCCGCGTCGTCGATGACGAAGCCTGACACGAAATCCTACGCCAAGCACGGCGATCTCATCGCCCTCGTCGCCGGCAAGGAGGAGATCGCGCTGTCGGAAGGCGGCGAGTCGGTTTGGCTCGAAGTCATCAAGAAAATGGACGAGGTCTATGCCGATCTCATCGGCTATGAAGCCGATCTCGAGCGCAAGAACGGCGAGCTCGAGGCGGCGCGCAATTTCATTCAGAGCGTCATCGCCTCTGTCTCCGATGTGCTGATCGTCTGCGACGAGCGCGGCGCGATATTGCAGGTCAATCCCGCTTTCGAGGAGCTCGTCGGCCGCGGCGAGGCGGAGTTGAAAGGCGCCGCAGTCGCTGCATTGTTCGTCGAGGAGGACGAAGCGCGCGCCGCCGCGATCGTCGCCGGCCAGGCGCGCGAGCCGACCAGCGTCGAATCGCGCTTTCGCACGCGCAACGGCCCATCCGATCTCATGGCGATCAATTGCTCGCCCTTGTTCGATTCGGACGGGCGGCGCGCCGGCGCCGTTTTCACCGGCCGGCCGATCGGCGAATTGCGGCGCGCCTATGAGGCGCTGCATCGCGCTCATGTCGATCTGCAGCAGGCGCAGTCGCGCCTGGTCGAGCAGGAGAAGATGGCGAGCCTCGGCCGGCTCGTCGCCGGCGTCGCGCATGAGCTCAACAATCCGATCAGCTTCGTCTATGGCAATATTCATACGCTCGACCGCTATCGCCGGACGATCGCCGCCTATCTCGCGGCCATCCATACGGGCGCGAGCGTCAAGGAGCGGGAGAAGCTTCGCCGCACGAGCGGCATAGACGCCATTCTCGCCGACCTCGAGCCCTTGATCGACGGCACGCTGGAAGGCGCGGTGCGCATCAGCGAGATCGTGAAAAATCTGCGGCGGCTCTCCTTCAGCACCAAGGCGCCGCGCGAGGCCGTGTCGCTGTCGAAGGTCGTCGAGACCGCCGCCCAATGGGCCTCGCGCAGCAAGAAGGCCAAGGCGCGCATCGTCACCGATCTCGAGCCCGAGCTCTACGCCTCCGGCCAAAGCGGTCAGATCCATTCGGTGCTGGTCAATCTCATCGACAATGCGCTCGACGCCGTGTGCGAGGCGGAGCGGCCGCTCGTCAAGATCACCACGCGCGGCGAGAGCGATGCGGCGATCGTCACAGTGGAGGACAATGGCAAGGGCGTTCCGGAAGCGTTGCGCAGCCGGATTTTCGAGCCCTTCTTCACCACCAAGGCGGTCGGAGAAGGCACGGGGCTCGGATTATGGATCAGCTATTCGATCGCCCATGAGCATGGCGGATCGATCGAATATGACGCGCCGCCCGAGGGCGGCGCGCGCTTCACGCTTCGACTGCCGCGCGCGGCGGCAGGCTGAGCGCCTTTACGAAACGGCGCGGATCGGCTTCACCTCATGTTCGCTCGAGCTCACCGCCGCGGCGGCGGCGCGTCGCTGCGAATGATCGGCGGCGAGGACGAGATAAACCGCCGGCAGCACGAAGAGCGTGAACAGCGTGCCGATGGCGAGGCCCGAGGCGATCACGAGGCCCATATTGTAGCGCGAGGCCGCGCCGGCGCCGCTCGCCATGATGAGCGGCAGAACGCCGAGCACCATCGCCGCCGTCGTCATCAGGATCGGCCGCAGGCGGATCGAGGTCGCTTCCAATATCGCCTCATATTTCGTCTTGCCGGCATGCTGCTGCTCATTGGCGAATTCGACGATGAGAATGCCGTGCTTGCTGATGAGGCCCATCAGCGTCACCAGGCCGACCTGCGTGTAGATGTTGATGCTCGCGCCGCCGAAGCCGAGCATGATGAAGACGAGCGCGCCGGCGATCGACATGGGCACGGAGACGAGGATGATGAGCGGATCGCGGAAGCTCTCGAATTGCGCCGCGAGCGCCAGAAAGATGATGATGAGCGCGAAGCCGAAGGTCGCCGCAAAGCCGCTCGACTCCTGCACGAATTGCCGCGAGGAGCCCGCATAGTCGATCGTATAGGCCGGCGGCAGCACCTGCGTCGCGACCTCCTTCAAGGTTTCGAGCGCCTCGCCGGCGATAACGCCCGGCGCGGCGACGCCGGAAATGGTGAAGGAGTTGATCTGCTGGAAATGATTGAGCGACTCCGGCACGACCATGGTCTGGAACTTCGCCACCGTCGACAACGGAACGGAAGAGCCGTCCGCCGTCTTGATGTAGTAGTTCAAGATCTGATCCGGGTTGAGCCGGAACTGCTGCGCGATCTGCGGTATGACCTTGTACGAGCGTCCGTCGAGGCCGAAATATTGCGTATAGCCGCCGCTCAGCGCCGTGGTGAGCGCGCCGCCGACGTCGATCATTCGAAGACCGAGCTGCGCCGTCTTCTCGCGATCGATGACGAGCGACATCTGCGGCTGGTCGATCTTCAGATCGGTGTCGAGAAACATGAATTTGCCTGTCGCCAGCGCCTTGGACAGGAACTCGCGCGAAATATCGTTCATCTTCTCGAAAGTGTCGGTGCTCTGCACGACGAATTGAATCGGCAGACCGTCCGAACCGGGGAGCGGCTGCGGCTGGAAGGTGACGAGACGCTGTCCCGGCACGGCGACCGCGAGCTCCTGCTGCAACGTCTGCTGCATCTGCTCGGCGGTGATCTTGCGCTTGTCGGCCGAGGTGAGGACGACGCCACCGAAAATCAGCCCCGGCGTGACGATCTGGAAGGAGCTCGTCATCTCGGGATGCTTGGCGAAGGTCTTGTAGACCTGATCGCCATAGAACAGCTTCTGCTGCAGGGAGGCGTTGGGCGCGGAGGTCGATTGCGCGAAGACGACGCCCTGATCCTCATTGGGCGCGAGCTCGTTCTTCGAGTTGGAATAGAGCCAGTAGATGCTCACGAGCACGAGGCCGCCGAAAACCAGCGTCACCGGCACGAATCTCAGCGAGCGCGCGAGCAGAGCGTGATAGCGATCCCTGACCCAATCCATTCTGGCGTCGATGAATTCGATGATTCGCGTCTCCAGAGTCTCATGGCCCGGCTGCGGCGCCTTCAGCACCAAGGCGCAGCTGACCGGCGAGAGAGTGAGCGCGATAATGGCCGAGACCGTCACCGAGCCTGCGAGAGTGAAGGCGAATTCGACGAATAGCGCGCCGGTGAGGCCGCCCTGGAAGCCGATCGGCACATAGACGGCGATCAGCACGATGGTCATCGCGATGATCGGACCGGCGAGCTCGCGCGCGGCCTGCAAAGCGGCGTCGAAGGGCTTCATTCCGTCGGCGAGGTGTCGATTGACATTCTCGACGACGATGATGGCGTCGTCGACGACGAGGCCGATCGCCAGAACCAGCGCGAGCAGCGTCAAGAGATTGATCGAGAAGCCGAGCGCCAGGAGAACGGTGAAGGCGCCGACGAGCGAGAGCGGTATCGCCACGATCGGAATCACCACCGCGCGCCAGGAGCCGAGGAAGACGAACACGACGCCGGTGACGATGAGAATGGCCTCGATCAGCGTGTGGATCACCTCGTCGATCGAGCTGTTCACGAAATCGGTCGTGTCATAGACGATCTCGCTGTTCAACCCCTGCGGCAGCGATTTGAGAATGTCCGGATAGACCTCCTTGACGCCTTTGACGACGTCGAGGAGATTGGCGTTGGGCGCGACGAGAATGCCGATATAGACCGCCTTCTTGCCGTTGAACGCCACCGAGGATTCATAATCCTCGGAGCCGAGCGTCACATTGGCGACGTCGCGCAGCTTCACATTGGCGCCGTTCGCCTGCTTGACGACGAGATTGCGGAACTCCTCGAGCGAGTGCAGCGAGGTCGCGGCGGTGAGCGTCACCTGCACCATCTGACCCTTGGTCGAGCCGAGGCCGGCGATATAGTCGTTGCCCTGCAGCGAGGCGGCGAGCTCGCTCGCGGTGAGGCCATAGGCGGCGAGCTTGACCGGGTCGAGCCACGCCCTCAGAGCGAAGGTCTTGCCGCCGATGAGCTCGGCCGTCTGCACGCCGGGCACAGATTGCAGACGCGGCTGCACGACGCGGATCAGATAGTCGGTGACCTGGCTCGGCGTCAGAATATCGCTATTGAAGCCGATATACATGGCGTCGGTCGTCTGGCCGATCTTCACCGTGATGATCGGCCGCTGCACGGCCGCCGGCAGCTGATTGAGCACCGAATCGATCTTGGTGCTGATCTCGGTCAGCGCCTTGCCGGAATCGTAATTGAGCCGCAGATGCGCGGTGATCGTGCTGGTTCCGACTTGGCTCGTCGAAGAAAGATAGTCGATGCCGTTCGCCTGCGCGATGGCGTTCTCGAGCGGCGTGGTGACGAAGCCGGCGACGGTCGCGGGATCGGCGCCGAAATAGGAGGTCGTCACCGTGACCACCGCATTCTGCGTGCGCGGATATTGCAGCGTCGGCAGAGTGAAGAGAGAGCGCAGGCCCAGCACGAGAATCAGCAGGCTCACCACCGAGGCGAGCACGGGGCGACGCACGAATATGTCGGTGAAGCGCATTTTGCGTCGTCTCCCTTCACTGATCCACGGGCTTGGGATCGGCGTCGACCGGCGGTTGCGACGTCTCGGAAATATGCAGCGGCGAGCCGTTTCTGAGCTTCACCTGTCCGGCCGTGACGACAGTCGCGCCTTCCGTCACGCCCTCGAGCACCGCGACCTCGTCGCCGCGCGTCGCGCCGAGACGCACGAAAGTCTGCTGCGCCGAAAGGGCGGCGCCTTTGTCTCCCGTGGCTCCGCTCTTCTGCACGAGGAACACGGAGTTGCCGAAAGGCGCATAGACGATCGCCGTCTGCGGCAAGGTGATCAGGCGCTCGGCCTTGCCGGTCACGATGTCGATCGAAGCGAACATTCCGGGCGTCAGCTTGTGATCGGCGTTGGCGAGGCTCGCGCGCACCTGCACGTTACGGCTCGCCTGGTCGACCTTGGAGTTGATCGCGACGATCTTCCCGGTGAAAGTCTTGCCCGGAAAGGCGTCGACGGTCGCGTCGATCGGCTGGCCGACCTCTGTGCCGTTCAGCGCCTGCTGCGGCAAAGTGAAATCGAGATAGATCGGATCGAGCGCCTGCAGCGTCACGATGACGGAGCCGGCGCCGATATATTGGCCGAGATCGACGGCGCGAATGCCGAGCCGCCCCGCGAAAGGCGCGCGCAGAGTTTTCTGCGCGATCACCGCCTCCTGCTGCGCGACCTCCGCCTCCGCGCTCTTCAGATTGGCGAGATCGGTGTCGACCGTCGCCTGGCTCGCGGCGTGAATCTTCAATTGCGCCTGATCGCGGCGCAGATTTATGCCGGCGAGCTCGGCCGCAGCTTTTTGCGACGCCAGCTTGGCGAGATCGGTGTCCTTGCGCAATTCGAGCAGCAGCTGGCCTTCCGCTGCCTCCTCGCCCGATTGAAAGTGGATCTTCTCGACGATTCCGGGCGCCTCGAGCGAGAGGTCGGCGCCATTGACCGCGCGGAAGGAGCCGACGGCGGTGAGCTTGGGCCGCCAGTCCTGAAAGGCGGCCGTCGTCGCCGACACCGTCTGCGGCGGATTGGCCATTCCAGCGAGGAACTGCTTGATCATCATGTTGCGGAAGGCGTTGAAGCCGTAAAGTCCGCCGAAGACGAGCGCGACGATCGCGAGCATGATCGCCATCGGCTTCGCCATGGGTCCGAAACGATCCTGCAGCAGCGTTCTAGCGACCATTTTGAGCATCCTCCGCCTGGGCTCTGATCGCCGCGGCGATCGGCGATGTGGCGATGATATCCGTTGGCCTGGCCTGCGAGGCCGGCGTCTCGTCGATGCGGTTCCACCAGCCGCCGCCGAGCGATTGCAGCAGCGCCGCCGTATCGGCGAAGCGGGCCGCCTGCGCCCTCACGCGGGCGAGACGCGCGTTGAGCAGCGTCTGCTCGGCGTTGAGCACGATCGAATAGGTGGTCGAGCCGGCGTGATATTGCGCGCGCGCGATCTCGAGGCTCTCGGCCGCCGCCTTTTCCGCGGCCACTTGCGCGCGCAAGGTTCCGGCGTCGTGCTTCACCGCCTGCAGTGAGTCGGCGACATTCTGGAAGGCGGAGATGACAGTGGAGCGATATTGCGCCGCCGCCTGATCGAAGGCCGCGACCTTGGCCTCGCGCGTGTGGAACAGCGAACCTGAGTCGAAGGCCTTGGCCGAGGCCTGCGCGGCGAGCGTGTAGACCATCGTCTGCGGCGAGAACAAGGTCGTGAAATTCATCGCCTGCGCGCCGCCCGTGGCGCCGAGCGAGAATTGCGGCAGCATATTCGCCGTGGCGACGCCGATCTCCGCGCTCGCCTGATGCAGCTGATTCTCGGCGGCGAGAATGTCGGGCCGCTGGCGAACCAGTGTCGAGGGCAGGCTGACCGGCAATTCGCCGGGCAGGCGCAGGCCGGCGAGATCGACAGCCTCGCCTTTGTCGGCGTTGGGGAAGCGGCCGAGATAGGCCATCAGCAGATTGCGCGTCTGCGCGCGCGCCTTTTCGAGCGGCGGCAGGGTCGCCTGCGCCTGCGCGAGTTGCGCGCGCTCGGAGAGCACGTCGGCCTGACTGACGGCGCCGAGCTCGAAACGCTTCTCGAGCAGATCGAGCTGCTGTCGATAGGCGGCGATGAGATCGCGCGTCACCTTGATCTGCGCGGCGTAGGAAGCGTCGGCGATCGCCGCGGTGACGACATTGGCCGTCAGCGCCAGATAGGTGGCCTCGAGCTGGAATCGCCTTTGCTCGGCGGCGGCCGTGTCGCTCTCTAAAGTGCGCCAGGACTTCCCGAAGACGTCCGGCGCGAAGGACACGGAGACATTGGCGTTGTGCAGGCCATAGACGAAGCTCGATGTGGAGCTCGACGAAGAGGACGAGCTCGACGAGGCGAGACCGCCGAATTGCGCGGTCGTCACCTGCTGCCGCGTATACCCGTCGCCGAGCGTCGCCTGCGGCAGGAAGGTCGCGGCGTTCGCCTCGATCATCTCCCGCGCCTGGCGCAGCGCCGCCTCCGCGGCGGCTATGTCGGGGTGATTCGCCACGGCTTCCATGACCAACGCCGAGAGCTGCCTGGAGCGGAACAGCTTCCACCATTCGCCGGGCACGTCCCGGCCATGGACGAATCGCTGCCTTGCGCCGCCTGCGACCGTCGCAGATTCGGTCGAGGCGCCGATCTTGCCATAGCTGGCTCCGTCGGGCGGCGGCGGCGGGACGAAATCCGGCCCGACCGCGCAAGCGGAAAGGGTCAAGGCGGCGAGTGCGGCTGCGCCATGCCGAGCACGCCTTGCACGCCGCGCACGCCGCTGAAAAAGCGGAGTTTTCGGTTGTGGGACACAAGTTCGTGAAAATATCCGCATGGTCCTCTCGAAAACTGAACCGTTCAGTTTTAATATTAACGCAGAGGCCGAGTGTCAATGCTGAAACTGAACGGTTCAGTTTTTCCATGCGGATGAAATTGGGATAGGAAGGCGGGAACGCCGGCGGGCGGAAGGAGCATGATGATGGGGGTGGACCGATCGATATGACCGGAGGAGCGGAATCGACCACGACGGAGCCGGCCGCGGAGCATGTCCCGAGCCGAAAGGAATGTCAGATTCTCTCGGCGGCGCGGACGCAGTTTCTCGAACAGGGCTTCGCCGACACGTCCATGGACGCCATCGCGCGCGCGGCGGGCGTCTCCAAAGCGACGCTCTACGCCTATTTCCCCAGCAAGGAGACGTTGTTTCGCAATCTCATCGAGATCGAATGCAGCGAGAAATGCACCGACGTTCCCTCACCCGCGTTCGACGCGGGCATCGCCGCTGCGCTGCGCGAGCTCTGCGGACATTTCGTCGCGCGTTTTCTCACGAAGGAATCGGCCGCCTTTTTCCAGGCGGTGTCGAGCGAGCGCTGGCGCTTTCCCGAGCTCTGCCATCTCTATTTCAACAGCGGAAAGCAGAAGGTCCTCGATCTCGTCGCCGGCTATCTCGACGAGGCGAAAGCAAGAGAGCTGCTCGATTTCGACGACGCCCAAATGGCGGCGGAGCAATTGCTGCATCTCACCGTCTCTGATTTGCCCATGCGCGTCGCGCTGGGTCTCGAGCTGCGCAGCGAGGCGGAATATCGGCGCGTGATGGAGGCCGGTCTCGCGGTGTTTTTGAAGGCCTATGGGACGTCCGTCCGAGGCGGGGCGTAGCGCCCCCGTAAGGGGCGTTCCGCCGCCGGATGGCGAGAGTTGTTCGTTTTGACGCGTTTCCGACGCCGAACCAGCGTCCAATTCGGCTGGAAACGCTCTAATGCGCCGAACCCATGGCGCGACGGCAGGCGCTCTCGCATTCCTTGCAGACATCCGCGCAGATGCGACAGTGCTCGTGATGTTTCGCGTGCCGCCGACATTCCTTCTCGCAAGCGCGACACATATCGACGCAAGCCTGCAGCACGGCGCGCAAGGCCGTCTCATCCGTCGCGCTGCGGCGCGACGCGATGGCGCCCGCGGCGAGGCATATGTCCGCGCAATCCAGGTCGAGCCTTATGCAACGGCGCAGATCCGCGACCTTCTCCTCCGCGAGGCAGGCGTCGGCGCAGGCCGCGCAGGCCTGGGCGCAATCGAAGCAGGCCGTGACGCAATCGACGAGCGCCGCATCGGCGCGACCTTGCGCCTGCGGATGACTGGCGATGATGGCTTCCACATGCATGAGGCGTCCTCCTCTATTTCTGTCGTTCACGATTTTGAGGCGTGCTCGGGCTTGTCCTTGCGCTTCGTCGCGGCGAATTCTTCGAGCTGCTTCTCGCTCATCGATTCGAGCATGGAGCGTGACGCTCCTTTGAGCGAGCTCTTGGGGATCTCGCCGCGCTTGGCCGCGAGCGCCGCGCCGGCGGCCATTTGCTGAGCCTTGGATTTCGCGGGCATGGGCTCCTCCCATCCGACGTCTCCGCGCCACGGGAAGGCGACGCGGGGCGGAGGATAACCCCCGGCGGGCAAGAGTGGTTCCGTCAGCCGCGGCGCAAGATGCGCAGGCTCGGCGTTTTGCCGCCGCTCGCGAGATAGACGCCGATCGAGACGCAGAGCAGCGCGATCTGCTCGACGAGCGAAGGGATTTCTCCGAGGATCGGAATGGCGATCAACGCCGCCATGGGCGGCACCAGAGCGGAAAAGGCCGCGCCCGCCGAAGCGCCCAGAATCTCTATGCCCTTGCCGAAGAGAAAGAGCGCGACGATCGAGACCATGACGCCCTGGAACAAGGTCTGAATCACAATGTCGCGCAGCGGCGCATCCATGCCATGCAAGCCGTGAAAGGCGAAATAGACAGGCCCATAGAGAATGAGCGAGCCGGTCGAGACCAATGCAGCGGCGTGCAACGAATCGAGCCCGGAGGCGCGCAGCACGATCGCATAGCCGGCCCAGGTGAAAGCCGCGCTCAGAAGCAGAATATGCCCGATCTGCGTTTCGCCCATCGAAAAGGCGCCCGGTCCCGCGATCGTCGCGCCGCCTATGGCGATGAGCGCGTAGCCGACGAGGCGGCCCGAGGCGAATCGCTCTTTCGTGAGGAGCCATGAGAGCAGCGCGACGAAAAGCGGCATGGAGCCCGGCAGCAGCGCTCCCGCATGGGCGACCGGCGCGCGCTCGAGACCGCTCGCGGCGACGAGCACATAGGGCGCGCCGGCGCTGCAGACGAGAATGAAAAGCCGCAGCGGGCCGAGCCGCTCGAGCGCGAGGCCCTTGCGCAGCACCACGGGAAAGAGCAGCACGCCGGCAGCGCCGAAACGCAGCATTGTGAGGTCATAGACCGAGAGCGTCGTCGTCACGCCGAGCCGCGTGACCGCGATCCATGTCGCCCAGACCGTAACCGCGCTGACGCCGAACAATGCGCCCGTGGCGTATCGCGCCGTCTGCGGAGCGCCTTCGACGATCTCCTCGCTCATCCGAAATCCTTCCCGCTCGCAATTCACGACGCCGCAGTCATAGTCGAGCGCGAGCGAAAGCGCGAGCCTCTCGGTTTGGCCGATTTTCGTCGCGGCCGCGTTTGACCGCGCCACGCGCCGCGCCATCTCACGCCCATGTCGTCTTCCCTGCCCATCGGCGAGCTCTTCCTGCTCGGCTTTCGCACGCCGCATGTTGCGCCCTGGATGCGGGATTTTGCGCGCGACTATGGGCTCGGCGGCGTCATCCTCTTCGATTACGACTGCATCGACCGCAAATATGAGCGCAATATTTTTTCGCCGGCGCAGGTGAAGGCGCTCTGCGAGGAGATTCACGCATTGCCCTCGCGCCCGCTGATCTTCATCGATCAGGAGGGCGGCAAGGTGCGTCGGCTGAAGGAGGAGCGCGGCTTCCGCCCCTTGCCGAGCGCGCGCCAATTCGGCCGCATGACGGCGCTCGAACGGCTCGAAGCGTTGCGGCCCGCCTATGTCGAATTGCGCGAGCTCGGCATAGACGCCGATCTCGCGCCGGTCGTCGATCTCGACATCGATCCGGACAGTCCCGACATAGGCTCGGCGCAGCGCAGCTTTTCCGCCGATCCGCAAATCGTCGAGGAATGCGTCGCGGCGCTCGTCGAGGTCGCCCGCTCGACCGGGCTCAAACTCTGCCTCAAGCATTTTCCAGGGACAGGCGGCGCCAAGGTCGATCCGCATGATCATGTGATGGATCTTTCCGACAGCCTCACCGACACGCAAGTGAAGGTCTTCGAGACGCTGGCGCCGCGCGCGCCAATGGTGCTGTTCAGCCATGGCATAGTGAATCAATGGGAGCAGGACACGCCCTGCTGTCTCTCCTCCGTCGCCGTGCGCAAATATCGACAATGGGCGCCGGACGCCGTGATATTGACCGACGATCTGCAGATGCAGGGCGTGCAGAAGCTGATGACGACGGGCGAAGCCTCTCTGTGCGCCTTGCGCGCCGGCGTCGATTTCATCCTCATCGGCAATAATATGAAGGACGAGCAGGAAGATTCGGCGCGCTATGCGACAGATCTGCTCGAAGCCTGCGAGAAGGACGACACGCTGCGCGACAATGCGCGCGCCGCGATCGCGCGTATTCGGCGCTTGAAGGCGTGACACGAAAGCCTGTGGATCGAATGCGAGCCTTCAAGGCTCGCATCACACGCCTCACCACTCGTCGGCGGAAGGCTCGCCGGCGACCCAGGTCGCCACGATGCGAATGGTCTGCGGATCGAAGGCCGTCATATCGGCGCGATAGCCGGCGACGAGCCGGCCGAGCCTCTTTCCGAGTCCTAGAAAATTCGCCGGATTGGTGGAGGCGAAGACGAGCGCGCGCTCGAGCGGGAGATCGAGCAGCAAGACGCAATTGCGCACCGCGCTCGCCATGTCGAGCGCCGCGCCGGCGAGCGTGCCGTCCGCCGTCACGCAGCGCCCGTCAGCCACGAAAATCTCCCGGCCCTGCAGCGCGAATTGCTTCGCGCTTCCGCCGACCGGCGGCATTGCGTCGGTCACGAGCATCGGATGGCCGAGGCCGGCCCGCAGCGCGAGGCGCAATATCGCCGGATCGACATGCTCGCCATCGACGATGAGGCCATAGAAAGCGGACGAAGATTCGAGCGCGGCCGCGATCGGACCCGGCTCGCGGCTCGCGAGCGGACGCATGGCGTTGAAGAGATGCGTGAAGCCGGTCATGCCTTCTTTCATCGCTTCGCGCGTCTGCGCATAGCTCGCCATGGAATGGCCGAGCGCGAGCTTGCAGCCGGCGGCGGCGAGCTCGGAAACGAAGCCCGGCGGCGCCTCCTCCGGCGCGAGCGTCACGAGCGACACGCCTCCCGCTGGCGGCGCCAGCATGTCGACATGATGCGGCAAAGGCGCGCGACGAAGATCGGCGCGATGCGCGCCGAGCCGCTGCGGCGATATGAACGGCCCCTCGAAATGCACGCCGAGCGCGCCGGGGGCCTGCGGCATGATCTCGGCGACGGCGCTCTTCGCCGCGATCATCTTCTCATCCGTGTCGGTGATGAGCGTCGGCAGCAGCGAGGTCGTGCCGAATTTGCGATGCGCGCGAAGGATTGCCGCAATTCCCGCCGGCGTCGGCTCGTCGTTGAACAGAATGTCGCCGCCGCCATTCACCTGAATGTCGATGAAGCCCGGCGCGAGCCAGACGCCTTTCGGCAGCTCGACGACATTCGCGCCGCGCGGAATCTCGCGGCGCAGAATGAGCGAGACGATGTTCTCGCCCTCGATCACCACGGCGCAGTCGCGATGCGCCGATTCGCCGTCGAAGACGACATCCGCGGCGATCGTTCGGCGCGCCTCCTCGGTCATCGCGTGCGCGTCACCTTCTGCAGATGGCGCGGGCGATCGACGTCGACGCCGCGCGCGGCGGCGAGCCGCGCCGCCATCGTATAGAAGCTCTGAATGAGGCAGATCGCATCGGTCTCCGGATGATCGGGCGCGAGAGTCGGAAGGCGGCTGCGCGTCTCGTCCTCGCGATCGGTCGTAAAGAGCGCCGCGCCTTTGGCGCGCAGATCCTCGGCCAATCGACGCATGCCGATCGCCGCCACGTCGGTCGGCGTCAGCATCAGAATCGGATAGAGCGGCGAGACGAGCGACACGGGGCCGTGCAGAAATTCCGCCGAGCTGAACGCCTCGGCGTGGAGATTGGCGGTTTCCTTCAGCTTCAGAGCCGCTTCGCGCGCGATGGCGAGCGTCGGCCCGCGCCCGATGGCGACGAGGCTCTCCGCGCGCGAAAAGGCGTCGATTATTCGCGACCAGTCGAGCTCGGCCGCGCGAAAGAGACGCTCGGGCAGGCGCGCGAGGGCCTCGTCCAGCGCGGGATCCTGCGACCACAGCGCGACGAGACGCGCGAGCGCGGCGAGCGAGGCGATGAAGGTCTTCGTCGCCGGCACGGCGAATTCCGGCCCGGCCGCCATGGGCAGCACGAATTCGCATTGCGCGGCGAGATCGCTCTCCTCCTCGTTCACGAGACAGGCGGTGACGGCGCCGCTACCCCGCGCGGCGGCGGCCTGCTCGACGAGGTCGTTGCTTCCGCCCGATTGCGAGATCGCCAGGAAGAATTGGCCGTCGAGCCGCAGCGAGCCGCCATAGACGCTGGTGATGTTCGGCGCGGCGGCGGCGACAGGCAGGCCGAGACGTCGCTCGACGAGATGCTTGGCGAATGTCGCCGCATGAGCGGAGCTGCCGCGCGCGCAGGTCACGACGACGCGCGGAGAAACATCGCGCAGGCGCGCGACGAGCGGCGCGATGCGCGAAGCGATCAGCTCCTGTTGGCGCGCGACCGCATGCGGGGCCTCGCGCGCTTCGATCGCCATTCGATTGTCTTGCCTGATCATCGGCGGCTCTGCTGCAGCTTCGTCACGCCCCCCGCCCGCGCCCTTATCTCACAAGACCGAGCGTCGGGCGAGCGCGAAATCCCTTACGCGGCCGCGCCTTCGCTTGCGATTTTCGCTGCGAGGGCCGAACTCTTTGTCTCGAGGAGGCGCGTCATGGAAACGGAACATCCGAGTCCACGCTATACGAGGATCGACGCATGGGAGCCGCGCGAGATTCTCGACGCGATGATCGAAGGGCAGTTCGCCGCGGTCGCCGCCGTGCGCGCCGCGCGCCCTGCGATCGAGGCCGCGGCGCTCGCTGTCGTGCAGCGATTGGCGCGCGGCGGACGCATCGTCTATGTGGGCGCCGGAACCTCGGGCCGGCTCGCCGTGCAGGACGGCGCCGAGCTGACGCCGACCTTCAGCTGGCCGCCGGAGCGGCTGCTGCTGCTGATGGCGGGCGGCGACGACGCGCTGCTGAAAGCCGTCGAAGGCGCCGAGGACGAGGCCGGCAAAGGCGCCGAGCTGATGCGCCGCCACGAGATCGGCGAGAACGACGTCGTTATCGCCGTCGCCGCGAGCGGCACGACTCCCTTCACCCTCGCCTGCCTGCGGGAAGCGGGACGGCGCGGCGCGCTGACGATCGGCGTCGCCAATAATCGCGACGCGCCGCTGCTCACAGAGGCGGAACATGCGCTGTTTCTCGATTCGGGCTCGGAGGCGATCGCCGGCTCGACGCGCATGAAGGCCGGCACGGCGCAGCGCGTGGCTCTGCTGATGCTTTCGTCGCTCGTCATGATTTTGCTCGGCCGCGTCTATGAGGGGCTGATGGTCGACGTGCAGGCCTCCAACAAGAAGCTCGCGCGCCGCAGCGAACGCATTCTCGCGCGCCTCACCGGCCGCGCGACGGAGGAGATCGACGATGCGCTCCGACGCGCGAAAGGCAGCGTCAAGCTGGCCTATCTCCTGCTCGAGGGCCATGGGCTCGGCGAGGCGCAGGCGGCGCTCGACGCCGCGCGCGGCCATTTGCGCCGGGCGGTGGAGGCGCTCGCCGGCGGGCCGGCCGCCATTCCGGCGAAGCCATCCGACTCCGGCCGTGCCGGCTAGAGCGCTTTCCGCTACGGAAAACGCCAGAGCAGCTTTCGATCCAGAAGGATCGGAAGCGCGAATTCTCGTCGGCGTCGTCTCCTCGCGTCGGGAGCCGAGTCATCCAGGCGGGGGCCGCACGGCGCTCAGTAACGTCCCTCGAAATTGATGGGAGCGCGGCGTTTGCCGTCGCGCAAGAAAATCTCCCTGGCGAAATCGGCGCGACGCCGGTTGTAGTCCTGCAGCCACCAGCCATCCCCCACGGGATCGAAAACCGGCGCGTCGGTTCGCCGAAACACCGCCGTCGCGCCGATGAATTCGACCGTTTCGAACATTCGATCCTCTGAAATAAAGTCGGCGAGACGACCGATGGTCGGTATATTGACGTCGTCGACGACGAGAAGGCCGCCCGCTTTCACATGCGGATAGAAATAGTAATATTCGAGTTCGGGAAACGGGAAGCCGTGCGGCCCGTCGATCAGCACGAGATCGTATGGCGCGTGCCTCTCATAGCTCGGCAAGGTCAACTGCGTCGGACCGAAAACGGTTTCGATCGTTTCGAGGCGCGTCGCCGGACAGTTCATGAAATAGGCGACGCTCGAGGCGTCGTTCCGGTCACGGTCGTCCAGGCAGAAAACCTTGTGCCTCGTCGCGATGCGGGAAAGCAATATCGTCGACTTGCCGCAGCCCGTTTCGGCCGAGACCACGGACGACCCATTCAGCAGGTTTTCGATGCGGATCAGCGTTCGAAGCGGGAGCGAGCCGGCCCCGTGGGCCGCGCCGGCGGATTTTTCATGGGACGCGATCTCGGCCGCGACCATCCTGTCGCGCTTCGCCGTGGGCTGAAGCGGCGCAGGCATGGCCGAAAGAGGCGATCCCCAGAGCCGCCGACGCAAGCGATTGTGGGTCTTTTGAACGAAAAGAGGCAGCATTCGATTCGGCGCCTTTCCGGTCTCGTCGATGGCGGAGCGGCCTAATGATTGCCCTCGCGCCGACTTTCGCCCCATTGCCTACTCACGCCAACTCGCGAAATTACGGGCTGTCGATAGCAGACGATATGTCCTTTTTCAGGTGGCAGACGATTTGATGAGGCGATCCCATGGCTTATATTCGCCCGACAAACCAAAGAGAGACCTATGACAGCCAACAAGATCGACGCGCTGCTGGCGCTTCGCAGCGAGGGGCGCTTCCTGGTTGGGCGCGATCGCGTCAAGCTGCTCGAGGCGGTCGCCGAATATGGCAGCATCACCAAGGCCGCCAAGGTCGTCGGCTTCAGCTACAAGACCGCCTGGGACGCGGTGAACGCCATCAATAACCTGCTGCCGAGCCCGGCCTTCGTCACCAAGGCGGGCGGCCGCTCGGGCGGCGGCGCCGAGGTGACGGCGGAAGGGCGCCGGCTCATCGCCACCTTCCACCGGCTGGAGGAGCGGCTGTCGCGCATCTCCTCGCTCATCGCCGAGGAGGGGCTCGAGGATCAGGACGATTTTCTGCTCTGGAGCGTGGGCGTCAAAATTTCCGCGCGCAATGTATTCCAGACGGAGGTGGTGGCGGTGAAGAAATGGCCGGTCGACGTCGAGGTGACGCTGCGCGTGTCGCCTGAGACCTCCATTCACGCCATCGTCACCAATGATTCGGCGACCGAGCTCGGCCTCGAGCCGGGACGCAAGACTCTCGCGCTGATCAAATCCTCCTTCGTCAATCTGACGCCGGCCGACCACGCCCCCGCCGGGGCGCGCAATCAATTCGCCGGCGTGGTGCGGCGACGAATCGACGCGGAGCGCAACAGCGAAGTGCTGCTCGACATAGGCGCGGGCAAGACGATGACCGCCGTCGTGCCACGCCAGACGGCGGAAGACCTCGACATCGCCGAAGGCGAGCGCGCCATTGCGAGCTTCAGCCCGACCAACGTCATTCTCGCGGTCGACTGAAATCGAAGACAATATCAGCGGATCAAAGATCAATCGGCGGGCTACTCGGCGATAAAATGAGCGCTCGTGTCGATTGACACGGCAGCGGCGAAAGACCCCGCATTTCTCGATCGTTTTTTCCAACCGCGAGTCGAAGGACGGCGATATCGCCGCCCGTTGGCGCGCAGAGATTTCATCGGCCCGAGCCGAGGCGCTGAGCCTCGTCGCTTCCGCCGGGCCGCATCTGTGAGGCGGCGGCTACTCCTTCCTTTGGCTCTGCTGTCTCTGTCCGCCGGCGCGCCCTATGAGAGTCCCAAGCTCGACGGCGACGTCTTCTCGCGGCCGCTCGCGGGATTGGACGAGGGGTGAGGCGCGGTTCCGCGACATCGGCTGCGCCGTATGCCATCGCGAGACAATGAAGCTCGGCGCCGTCGCCTTCGCGCCCTGGCCGAGCGGGACGGACATCCATCCCTATATCGAGCTTCTGCTGCACGACATGGGCGAAGGGCTCGCCGACGGGCGCGAGGATTTCGAAGCCGGCCCGCGCGACTGGCGCACGCCGCCGTTGTGGGGGCTCGGCCTCGCTGGCCGCTATGGAGCGCAAGCGGATTTCCTCCATGACGGCCGCACCCGCAGCGTCATGGAGGCGATCCTCTGGCATGGAGGTGAGGCGGAGGCCGCGGCGCAGGGGTTTCGCGGCCTCGCGCGCGAAGAGCGCGAGGCGCTGCTCGCTTTTTTGGGCTCTCTCGAACAAAGTCTTCCCGCCTATGACGCGGGCGTCACCCAGAGCCAGAATGTGGGCGAAGGCCATTTTTGGGGCGGCGAGATCTCGGTGGATTATCGAGTCGCGGAGGAGCTCTCGCTCGGCGGCAATCTGACGCTGATGCGCCGTTCGGTCTATGCGCCCTACATCCTCAACTTCCAGCCGACGGGCGTGCCGGACGGCAAGATGTTCCTCTACACCGGCTGACGGCTATCCGGAGGCCGGGCGCAGCTTTTTTTTCAGCGCCAAGGCGACGTTCTGATCGAGGCTCTCGTCGCCGCCGGATCGCGGAATGCCAACAGTCGCTTTTCCACGACGCGGCTCAGCCATTATCGCGGCCGCGCCGCGATGGGCCTCGAAAAGCAGTGACTACCGCATGCAGCGGCTGGAAGCGGGCGGACGAAAGCCGACTTTCCACGAAAGCGGCGGCCGCGACCTTCGGCGCGGCGAGCGGCTTGGGCCGGATCGCGCGCGGAGTCGGCCGGCCGTTCAATAGATCGGCCGGCGGCCGATCCGCTCTCGCGGCCACGGAATATCTCGGGCCTTGATGCCGTTCGATCGTCGCCCGGTTCCTCGGATCGAGGACATATTTCAGATGCCAGAACTGGTAGCATTTCGTCAGATAGGTCATCTGGTGAGACGCCAGCTCCGTCAGGGGGCCATCGAGGCGAGAGAGATATTCGTCATTGCCGGAAATGCCGGCGAAGACGTGAAATCTATGCCTACGGAACAAGGTGGGGATGCCGGATCGCGGATCCTGATACAGGTCCCAATAAGAATCCCGATCGTATAATTCGCATTTCGATCCGGTGAAATGGTCGACGCCATAGGCCGCAGCGACGATCGTCTTGAGATTGGGGAAGGGTGGAAAGTAGTCATCCAGGTCTGCGATGAGGATATATTCGTGGCTCGCGGCCATCAAGGTGGTCGTACGGCGCCGATCCGCCTCGAAGCCGTCCACACCGCCCAAATTTTCGGATCGATAGGCGTCCTTCGTATAGATGGACCGATCTCGAAAACCCCGTTGCCGATCCCGAATGACATGAATGGGAAAATTTGCTTCGCGCGCGATCCGCTCGAATATATCCACGGAGCCGTCCGTGCTGCCGCCGTCATTGACGATGATCTCGTCGCAATGCGGCATGACCGCATGGCAATAGCTCTCGATCAGCGGCGCGTCGTTGAAGCAGAGCGCGATGCAAGAAATCTTCACTTCTTCGGGGTCGACGCATCGTATCGCGTCCACGCTCTGTCCCTGCGCCTGCAAATCGCAGAGGCTCGCGCGGCGATAGGCTTCGATCGCTTCCTCGAGGCGCCCCTCGCGCTCGTAGAAAGCGCCGAGCGGGCGAAGGCACGGCCAGTGATCCTCTCCGAATCCGACGAGCCTCTTCAGAGCGCTTTCCGCGTCGGCCGCGGGCAGTCTCGAGGGCGCCTGCAGCGCGAGACGATAGGCGTCGAAAGGCGCGAGCGCGCCACCCGCGAGAAGATGCTCGAATTCGACACGCCAGCACTCATTGTCCATTGTCTCGTGCAGCATCGCCGCGAGCCGACGCTCGCCCGCATCGCCGACTTCGCCCCGGAAGACCTCTTCGAAGAAATCGAGCCGGTCGACGGCCGAGCAGATTTCGTAGAGCTTTCGCGTCGCAGCGCGGGTGAAGCCGAAGGCGGAGGTCCGCCTTCCGTATTCCTCGGCGAAGCGATCCATCTCGAGCGGTCCCAAGAGCTCGGTGATCGCAAAGGAGAACAGGGCCGCGCGCGCCGCCTGCGGCCGCCTGGGCAACCGCCCGAGCGCCTCGAAGACAAAGGAGATGGCGGCGGCGGAGCCTTCGAGCGCGCGCAGCGAGGCGCAATAATATTCGACGGCGGTCTGGAACCAGCGATCGGGAATCTCGGCCTCCGCCGCAACGACCGGCGACAGGACCTCCCGCGCCTCGACATGTCGCTCGGCTTCTCTCAGGCAGATTCCCAGATTGAGCGCGACGGCCGGGTCGTTCGGAGCGGCGGCGCGCCTTTCGCGCATCCATTCCAAGCAATTCTCGGGTCCGGCCGAACGTTTGCGCGCATCCCGCTCGGCGAAGACGCCGTCGAAATCGAAATTCTCAGACATTCCGTCACCATGAACTCTAAAAAGGATTTTCACCAAATCGTCAGGGTTGGTCGCGGGGAAATCGCTTCGTACGGCTAGGAGGCTCACCCCGGTCGAGCTCCTGA
Source organism: Methylosinus sp. Ce-a6 (assembly GCF_009811655.1). Lineage (GTDB taxonomy): Bacteria > Pseudomonadota > Alphaproteobacteria > Rhizobiales > Beijerinckiaceae > Methylosinus. Next base: position 47,349 of record NZ_BGJX01000009.1, read on the forward strand.
TTAGGCGATCGCCGTTTCGCAATCAATCCTTGTCCGAGGCTTGGCGAGTCCGAGGCGTCGCTCGCCCCGGGCCCGACGCGCCGCTTTCAAATCTCGTCCGCCGCGGCTACGAATAAGAGGCTGGCCGAGGCGATTCGGCCGCGCCGACGCCGGATCGCCGGCGGATCATTTCGGATGGCTTCATGACCAAATTCGCGCTCGACTCCCTCGATCTTGCGGCGCTGCTCTCCTCGCGCGTGTGCCATGACGTTATCTCCCCCGTGGGCGCGATCGTGAATGGGCTCGAGGTGCTCGAGGAGGAGAAGGACGCCGAGATGCGCGGCCATGCGCTGGCGCTCATCAAATCGAGCGCGGCGGAAGCTTCCGCGCGGCTGCAATTCTGCCGGCTGGCCTTCGGCGCGGCGGGCTCCAAGGGCGCCGAGATCGACACGGGCGACGCCGAGCATGTGACGCGCCAGCTGCTCGCCGACGAGCGCACGAAGCTCGAGTGGAGCGTGCCGCGCGTGCTGATGTCGAAGAACAAGGTGAAGCTGCTGCTCAATCTCTGCCTGATCGCCGATGCGGCGATCCCGCGCGGCGGCGTGATCTCGGTCGCTTCGGCCGGGACCGGCGACGAGGTCGCCTTCACCATCGACGCCAAGGGCGTGAACGCCCGCATCACTGCGGCGATCCCTGGCCTGCTCGCCGGCCAGCCGGAGGAGGGCGTCATCGACGCCCGCTCCATTCAGGCCTATTACGCCGGCCTCGTCGCGCGGGCGAGCGGGCTCGACGTCGAAATCTCCGCTCAGCCGGAACATGTGACGATCACCGCCCGGCCCGCCGCCGCCCGAGCGGCGCAGGAGGCGGATACGCCGGCGGCGCTCGAAGCCTAGGGCCTGTTCCCGAAAAAAGCGAAGCGGTTTTCGGAAAAGAACATGCGAATTCAAATCGCTCTAGAGTCTTTCCGTGGTTCATTGAAACACGGAAAGACTCTAGGTTGTTGTTTTAACGCGTTTCCAACGCCGAACCGGCGTCCACTTCGGCTGTAACCGCTCTAGAGCGGCTCGCCGCCGCTCCCGGCGAATTCCCGTGACAATCGAAGCGGGCGGTCGGCCTCGAGCGCGGGAATTTCAGTTCTCTTAACCGGAATGCGTCATGAATGGCGTCCACGCCGCGCGAGCGGCTCGCGACAGACGACGCCATGGACGAGCTCCTCAATGATTTCCTCGTCGAGACCGCCGAGCATATCGACGCGGCGACGATGGAGCTCGTCTGTCTCGAGAAGGACCCCGGCGATCAGGCGCTCATCGCCAGCCTGTTCCGGCATGTCCATACGATCAAGGGCACCAGCGGATTCCTGAAGCTGCCGCGCGTCGGCCGGCTGACGCATTCGACCGAGGCGCTCATCGGCGCGTTGCGCGACGGCGCGCCGACCCGCAACGCGCATGTCACGCTGATCTTCGCCGCCGTGGACCGGCTGAAGGACATTCTCGCCGAGATGGGCCACTCGGAGGAAGAGCCGCCGGGCGACGACGACGAGCTCGTCGCCGCCATAGACGAAGCGACACGCCGCACGCGCCTCGGCGAGGACGCGCCCCCGCCGGACGAAGCGGAGACGGAAGACGCCTCTTCCTTCGCTCCCGCGTCGCGCGCCGCGGCGGGCGAGGCCTATTCCAATGGCGTCGGCCATATGGGCGAGACGGTCCGCGTCTCGGTCAATGTGCTCGACCGGCTGATGGGCATCGTCTCCGAGCTCGTCTCTACCCGCAATCGGCTGTTCGAACTCTCGGGCGCCTGGGGCGGAGGCGACGAGGCCATGACCAGCACGGTGCAGACGCTCTCCAATATCACCAGCGATCTGCAGGATGCGGTGATGAGCGCGCGCATGCAGCCGGTCGGCCGGCTGTTCTCGACGCTGCCGCGGCTGGTGCGCGATCTCGCGCATGATCTCGGCAAGAAGATCGTCATCACGACGGAAGGCTCGGACACGGAGCTCGATCGGCAGGTCATCGAGCTCATTCGCGCGCCGCTGACCCATATCATCCGCAATTGCGCCGACCATGGCATAGAGCCGCCCGCGGAACGCGCGCGCATCGGCAAGAGCGAGACGGGCGTGATCTCGGTGCGCGCGGCCTATGACGCCGGCCAGATCACCATCGACATCGCCGACGACGGCCGCGGGCTCGACGTCGCGCGCATCCACGCCAAAGCGCTGGCCAAAGGGCTCGTCTGCGAGCCGGACATTTCCAAATTCACCGACAACGAGCTGTTCGAATTCGTCTTCGCGCCCGGCTTCTCGACCGTGGACGGCGTCACCAAAATCTCAGGCCGCGGCGTCGGCATGGATGTGGTGCGTGAGAATATCCAGTCCATCGGCGGCTCGGTCTCGCTGACCTCGCGCTACGGCAAGGGCGCCTGCGTGACGCTGCGCATTCCGCTGACGCTCGCCATCACCCCGGCGCTCATTCTGTCCTGCAATGGCTCGCGCTTCGCCATTCCGCAGATGACCGTCATCGAGCTCGTCGGCGTCGGCCGCGGATTCGATCATATGATCCAATATATTCACGACGCGCCGGTGCTGCGCCTGCGCAACGACGTGCTGCCCCTGATCGATCTCGCCGCGACGCTCGGTCTCGGCCGCTCGGCGGAGGAAGTGGAGAACCGCGACGGCTTCGTCGTCGTGCTGCGCGTCGGCAGCGCGCGCTTCGGTCTGCTCGTCGAGACGATCGCCGATGTGCAGGAGGTCGTCATCGAGCCTCTGGTAAGCGCGCTCGCGCGTCTCGGCGTCTTCTCGGGCCAGACGATTCTCGGCGACGGATCAGTGGTGCTCATTCTCGATCCCGCCGCTCTGCTCGATCACGCCGGCATGCAGCGGCTCGCCGAACGTCCGGCGGAAGCGGCGACGCCGGAGGTCTTCGTCCCGCGCGCGGAGAAGACGCGGATCATCATCGTCAAGGCGGGGCCCGGTCCGCTGAAGGCGCTGCCATTGTCGCTCGTGCTGCGGATCGAGGACGTGCCGCGCGAGCGGCTGATCGCCTCGGACGGGGCCTTCGTCATGGCCTATCGCGACGGCCTCCTGCCGATCATTCCGGCGACGGCGGACGATCCGCTCCAGCGCGCCTCCTACCCGATCCTCGTCTTGTCCGGGGCGGGCCAGTCCATGGGACTGCTCACCGAGGAGATCATCGACGTCACCGACGAGATATTGGACCTGCAGCGGGAGAGCAATTCGCCTCATATCCTCGGCTCGATCCAGCTCGACGGCGAGATCGTCGAATTTCTCGACGCCACTTATTTCATGCGCATCGCCTGCCCCGCCGCTCTGGCGCGCGGCGTCAACAAGCGGCATCGCATCCTGCTCGTCGACGACAAGGCCTTTTTCCGCGACATGCTCGCGCCCATCCTCGCCTCCGCCGGCTACGATGTGACGACCGCGGCCTCGGCGCCCGAGGCTTTGTCCTTCCTGCGCAAGGGGCTTTCCGTCGAGGCGGTGGTGACGGACACCGACATGCCGGAAATGGACGGCTATAATTTCGCGCGCGCGCTGCATGCTCTGCCCGGCCTCGCGGAGCTGCCAGTGGTGGCGCTGGCGGCGCAGGCGGCGCCGAGCGTTCTCGCCGCCGCGCAAGCCTGCGGCATCGCCGCCGTCGCCGGCAAGTTCGACCGGCGCGCGCTGATCGAATGCGTCCGCGGCCTGCTCGACAAGACGGACACAGCGCCGCGCGATCTCGAATTGCGCATCATGTCGGAGCTCGCCGCATGACGAAGCCGCAACACGACAGGAGCGCTCAGGGTCGGTTCGAGGCGCCCGGAGCGCAGACGCGCAACTTCACGATAAAGGTGCGCGGTCAGACCTTCGGCCTGCCTGTCGAATGCGTGAAGACGATCTTCCATATCGACCAGGTGACTCCGGTCCCGCTGGCCCCGCGCGAGATCGCCGGCGTCGCCAATCTGCGCGGCCGCATCGTCACCGCGCTGCGGCTCGACCGCTGTCTCGACATCGACGACGGCGGCGTGTCCGATTCGGCGCTCGCCGTCTGCATCGAGCACAATGGCGAGCGCTACGCTCTGCTCATCGACGACACCGGCGACGTCGTCACCTGTGACGACGACGACCGCATCGCCTGCCCGACCCATGTCGGGCTGCAATTCATCGAGACCACCAACGCCTGCTACCGTCTCGGCGACGATTTCCTGCCGATCCTCGACATAGACGCGCTGCTGCGACGTCTGTCGAAATCGAGCGACAGCGGCGGGCGCGAGACCGTTTCGAGAGACGTATCCCGAGGAGGAGAGATATGAAGCAGATTCTGGTCGTCGACGATTCGGCGGTCATCCGCAAGGTCGCCCGACGCATTCTCGAAGGGATGCAGTTCAGCACGATCGAGGCGGAGAATGGCCGCAAGGCCCTCGTCGCCTGCGAACAGGCCATGCCCGACGCCATCCTGCTCGACTGGAACATGCCGGAGATGGACGGCTTCGAATTCTTGCGCGCGCTGCGGCGGATGCCGGGCGGCGCGGCTCCCAAAGTGGTGTTCTGCACCACCGAGAACGAGGCGAGCTATATCGCCCAGGCGATGGACGCCGGAGCCGACGAATACATCATGAAGCCCTTCGACCAGCATGTGGTGCGCTCCAAGCTCGAGGAGATCGGCGTCATCTGAAATCGGGCGAGCGGCGGCGGAAACGAGAGGCGCTCTTTCGAGCGACGGCGGAATGCGGAAAATAGCGGCGGCTCGCCATTTTCAGCCCGGCGCGGCGCGCGCGAACGCCGCGAGGGGACGCCGATGATCCTCGCTTTCGCGCGGCTGCGCCGCCTCATCGGCGCGCTCGCCGGAATCTCGCTCGACGCCGACAAGCTCTATTTCGCGCAGAGCCGGCTCGAGCCGATCCAGCGCGCCAATGGCTGTCTCGATCTCGCGCAGCTCATGCGCCTCGTCGAACGCAGCGGCGACGAGGCGCTGCTCCAGCGAATCGTCGACGCCATGACCAACAACGAGACCTCGTTCTTTCGCGATCGCCTCCCCTTCGAGAAGCTGAAGCTCGAATGGCTGCCCGAACTGATGGCGCGACGCGCCGAAACGCGCCGCCTGCACATCTGGTCGGCCGCCTGCTCGACGGGCCAGGAACCCTATTCCATCGCCATGGCGCTCGCGGAAATGGGCGAGGCGCTCGCCGGCTGGACCGTCGATATCCTGGCGACGGACATTTCCGAGAGCGCGCTCGCGACGGCGCGGCGCGGCGTCTACAGCGCGTTCGAAGCGCAGCGCGGCCTTTCCGCGCAACGTCTGCTGCGCAATTTCGATCAGAGGGAAGGCCTCTGGCGAATTCGCGATGAGCTGAGGAAGAACATCGCCTTCCGCAAGCTCAACCTGCTCGAGGATTTCCGGAGGCGCGAGCCTCATGACATCGTTTTTTGTCGAAATGTGCTCATGTATTTCGAGCCGCAGGTGAAACGCGACGTGCTCGCGCGGCTCGCCGACGCGATCGCCGAGGACGGCCGTCTCGTCCTCGGAGCGGCGGAGACGATCGGCGACGCCGATCCGCGCTTCACGCCGGTTGCGCCCGACGGCTATTCGCGGCGCCGGCGGAGGCCCGCTGCGGCCGAGCAATTCGCCGCCCTCGGCGCGTGAGGCGCCTCGCCGCCCAGGTCCGCCATGGGCGGCCGACGTGCAAAAGGGCCCGAATCGGGCCCTCGCGCCTTTCGCGATGCCGCGTTTTTCCTCAGGCGGTGATGCGCTCGTCGGCTTCGCTCGGCTCGCGAAGCACATAGCCGCGGCCCCATACCGTCTCGATGTAGTTGCGGCCTTCGCTGGCGTTGGCGAGCTTCTTGCGCAGCTTGCAGATGAAGACGTCGATGATCTTGAGCTCCGGCTCGTCCATGCCGCCATAGAGATGGTTGAGGAACATCTCCTTGGTGAGCGTCGTCCCCTTGCGCAGGGAGAGCAGCTCGAGCATCTGATATTCCTTGCCGGTCAGATGCACGCGCGCACCGGAGACCTCCACCGTCTTCTGGTCCAGATTGACGACGAGATCGCCCGTGGTGATGACCGATTGGGCGTGACCCTTGGAGCGGCGCACGATGGCGTGAATGCGCGCGACGAGCTCGTCCTTGTGGAACGGCTTGGTCAGATAATCATCGGCGCCGAAGCCCAGACCCTTCACCTTGTCCTCTATGCCGGCGAGGCCGGACAGGATGAGAATCGGCGTCTTGACCTTGGCGACGCGCAAGGTGCGCAGCACCTCGTAGCCGGACATGTCGGGCAGATTCAAATCGAGCAGGATGATGTCGTAATCGTAGAGCTTTCCGAGGTCGATGCCTTCCTCGCCGAGATCCGTCGTATAGACGTTGAAATTCTCGGATTTGAGCATGAGCTCGATGCTTTGAGCGGTCGCGCTGTCATCCTCTATCAGTAAAACGCGCATTTTCGGTCCCCACCCAGCTCCACCAAATCTTCCCCCGGACGCCATCGCGTCGCCCGAGCGTCGACGATGCGCCGAGCGTCGTCGGCCGCACGCCAAGATTTATATCCATTTGACGAAACGCTAAGCGGTAATGGTTAACAAACCCTGACCTTCGGCCCGGCGGCCAACCACAACCTTAATCGTCGGCGGCCGAGCGCCGCCGCGAGCCCGGAACAGCGTCTCTCGAGGGGGACGAATCGACCGGCTTCACATTGTTTATACAAGCGGCTCGCCCGCCTGCGAAGCGGGCCGGCGCTACGCAAACGCCGCGGCGAAAGCTTCGCGAAAGCCACGACGCCCTCCCGATGCGCCCGCGCGCCGCTCGCGATTGACTTATGCGCGGGCTTTCTCCTATATGCCGGCGCGGCGTCGGCAGACGCGTCTCGTGCGGGGGCGATTGCGCCCGCAACAAAGGCGGAACGAGGCGACCGCGGGCGGTGATCGTCCTTAAAAGACCTGAACGAAAGATCGAGGGCCGTGGCGGCGGCCGGCCGATGACGAGCAGTCGGCGCGAGGCGATATCGGCGCGTGGCGATGGCGGCTCTTCGATCGGCGACCTGAGCGAGCGGAGACCCCAAGGTGAAGAGAACTTATCAACCCAGCAAACTGGTGCGCAAGCGCCGCCACGGATTTCGCGCCCGCATGGCGACCGTCGGCGGCCGCAATGTCCTCGCGGCGCGCCGCGCCCGCGGCCGCAAGCGCCTGTCGGCCTGAGTGCCGCCGGCTTCTCGACCAGACAGGGCGGGAGGCATGAGCGAGGAAGACCGAGCCCGGACGAGGAAGACGAAGCCGCAGCGCTTGCGCAAGCGGCGCGAGTTCCTGCGGGCCGCCAAGAGTGGTCTGAGCCGCGGCGCGCGCGCTTTCAAGCTGCAGGCGGCGGCGCGAGAGGGCGGCGACGCGGAGCCGTCGCGCTTCGGCTTCACCGTGACGAAGAAGATCGCCGGCGCCGTCGGTCGCAACCGCATCCGGCGCCGCTTGAAGGAAGCGCTGCGCCTCTGCGGCGCTTCCGGGCTGCCGGGCTATGATTATGTCTTCATCGCCCGGCCCGACGCATTGACGACGCCTTTTCCGGAATTGACGGCGCAGATCGTCGACGGCTTGGCGAAGCTCAGGCCGGGCGACAAGAGCCGGCGCCAGCGCAACTCGAAAGACAGGCCATGAAAGAGTATACGAAGAATGTCCTCATCGCGGCCGGCCTGTCGATGCTGGTGATCGCCGGCTGGGATTACTTCTACGCCTTCCCCAAGCTCGAGCGGCAGCAGAAAGAGACGCAGATCGCGCAGCAGCAGCAGCAAAAGCCCGCGCAGCCCAAGCCCGCCGCCCAGAGCGCCAATCAGGCGCCCGCCGCGCAGCAGGCGCAGCCCAGACAGGCCGCGCCGGCCAAGCTCGCGCCCAAGACGCGCGCCGAGGCGCTCGCGGAAAGCAGGCGCGTCGCCATCGACACGCCCTCGATCGTCGGCTCCATCTCGCTGAAGGGCGGACGCATCGACGACGTCTCGCTGAAGAACTACCGCGAGACGGTCGACCCCAAGAGCCCGATCATCGTGCTGCTGTCGCCGGAAGGCTCGCCGCAGCCCTATTACGCCGAAACCGGCTTTCTCGCTTCCGACAAGGATCAGGCGCCGCCCGCCCTGCCGACGCATGAGACGCTGTGGAGCGCCGATCGCGAGACGCTTTCCGTCGGCCAGCCGGTGACACTCTCCTTCGACAATGGCCAGGGCCTCGTCTTCAAGCGCAGAATTGCGGTCGACGATCAATATATGTTCTCGGTCGAGGACGCCGTCGAGAATCACGGAACGTCGCCCGTGACCGTCTATCCCTATATGCGCGTGTCGCGCCTCGGCGCATTCCAGAGCGCCGGCTACGCCGCCCTGCACGAGGGCTTCGTCGGCGTCGTGGGCGAGGCGGGCCTGCAGGAGCTCAAATTCGAGAAGATCGAGAAGGAGCCGCATGGCGCCAAATCCTTCGAGGCGACCGGCGGCTGGCTCGGCTTCACCGAGAAATATTGGGCGGCCGTGCTGGTGCCGCAGCAGGACCGGACGCTGGTCGCGCGCTTCTCGGCGGCGGGCGCCGGGCCGACCAAGGCCTATCAGGCCGATACGGTCGAGGCGCCGCTCACCGTCGCTCCGGGCGCCTCGGGCTCCGTCGCCTCGCGCGTCTTCGCCGGCGCCAAGGTCGTCGACACGCTCGACGCCTATGAAGGGCAAGGCGTCAAGCTCTTCGACCGGCTCATCGATTGGGGATGGTTCTACTTCCTCACCCGGCCGATGTTCCGCATCATCGACAGCCTGTTCCATGTGCTCGGCAATTTCGGCCTCGCCATTCTCGCCGTCACCGTGCTCGTGAAGATCGCCTTCCTGCCGCTCGCCAACAAGAGCTATCAGGCGGTGGCCAAGATGAAGGAGATTCAGCCCAAGATTCAGGCGCTGAAGGAGAAATACGGCAGCGACAAGCAGGCGATGAGCCGCGAGCAGATGGAGCTGTTCAAGCGCGAGAAGATCAATCCGGCCGCCGGCTGCGTGCCCATGCTGCTGCAAATCCCGGTATGGTTCTGTCTCTACAAGGTGCTCATCATCACCATCGAGATGCGCCACGCGCCCTTCTATGGCTGGATCAAGGACCTCTCGGCGCCGGACCCGACGAACATCTTCAACTTCTTCGGCCTCATCCCCTTCGATCCGACCCAGATCCCGGTCTTCGGCCCGTTCCTGTGGCTCGGCATCTGGCCGCTCGTCATGGGTGTCTCCATGTGGGTGCAGATGAAGATGAATCCGGAGCCGACCGACGAGATTCAGCGCACCGTCTTCGCCTGGATGCCGGTGATCTTCACCTTCTCGCTCGGCAGCTTCGCCTCCGGCCTCGTGATCTACTGGACCTGGAACAATATTCTCTCGGTGGCGCAGCAATGGTTCATCATGCGCCGCGCCGGCGTGAAGTTCGAGCTCTGGGACAATCTCAAAAAGACCTTCGACTTCAAGAAGCCCGCCTGACCGCGAGCGGAGCCTTGGACGCGGCCGAAGAGGAATTCGTCGAGGCGGGCCGGCTGCTCTTCGCCGGCCCCTGCGAATTCATATTCGCCAGCGCGAAATCGGGCGATTTGCCGCCGATCGGCCCGCCCGAGATCGCCTTCGCCGGCCGCTCCAACGTCGGCAAATCCTCTCTGCTCAACGCTCTGACCGGCCGCAAGGCGCTGGCGCGCGTCTCCCACACTCCCGGCCGCACGCAGCAGCTCAATTTCTTCGCCCTCGGCGCCGCGCCGGGCGCGGAGCCGCTGCGCCTCGTCGACATGCCGGGCTATGGCTACGCCGCCGTCGGCAAGGAGAAGGTCGCGAATTGGACGCGGCTCATGGAGGATTTTTTGCGCGGACGCGCCTCGCTCGCCCGCGTCTTCGTGCTCATCGACAGCCGCCGCGGCGTGAAGGATCTCGACGAGCAGATGTTCGATCTGCTCGACCGCGCCGCCGTCTCCTATCAGATCGTGCTGACCAAGCGCGACGAGCTGAAGGTCTCCGAACGCGGGGCCGCCGTCGCTGCGGTCGAGGCGGCGCTGGCGAAGCGCCCGGCCGCCTTCCCGCGCCTTTCCGTGACATCCTCCCGCTCGGGCGAGGGCGTGGCCGAGCTCAGAGCCGGGATCGCGCGGCTTCTCGCCGAACGAAACGCTTGAATATTGCAGCCTCGTCGGTTCTAAGACGACGAGATTCATTCGGGTGAAAGACTGCGGCCCCCACCCTCCCCTTTCAGGAGGAGGTGGGCCGTCGCAGTCCTTCGCGCGATTCGCCACTCTCATCGAGGCGGACCCATGACCGAGGACTCGGCCGACAGCGCGCTCCAGCAGGCCCGTATTCTCATGCAGGCGCTGCCGCATATGCTGCGCTATGACGAGGCCATCGTGGTCGTGAAATATGGCGGCCACGCCATGGGCGACGACAAGGTCGCGCGCGACTTCTCCCGCGATATGGTGCTGCTCGAGCAGTCGGGCGTGAACCCCGTGGTGGTGCATGGCGGCGGGCCGCAGATCGGCGCCATGCTCGGAAAGCTCGGCATAAAATCCGAATTCGCCGACGGGCTGCGCGTCACCGACAAGGCGACGATGGAAATCGTCGAAATGGTGCTCGCCGGCTATATCAACAAGCAGATCGTCGGCTTCATCAATTCCGAGGGCGGACGCGCCATCGGCCTGTGCGGCAAGGACGGCCGCATGGTGACGGCCGAGAAGCTCGCGCGGCCGAGCCATGAGGCCGGCAGGACAGTCGATCTCGGCTTCGTCGGCGAGGTGGCCAAGGTCGACACCACAGTGCTCGATCAGGTGCTCGGCCGCGAGCTGATCCCCGTGCTCGCGCCCGTCGCGCAGGGCGCGGATGGCGAGACCTATAATATCAACGCCGACACTTTCGCCGGCGCCATCGCCGGCGCGCTCGGCGCCAAGCGCCTCCTCTTCCTGACCGATGTTCCCGGCGTGCTCGACAAGAACAAGGAGCTCATCAAGGAGCTGAAGGTCTCGGACATACCCGGCCTCGTCGCCGACGGCGTCATCACCGGCGGCATGATCCCCAAGGTCGAGACCTGCATGTATGCGATCGAGCGCGGCGTCGAGGGCGTCGTCATTCTCGACGGCAAGCTGCCGCACGCCGTGCTCATCGAGCTTTTGACGGACCATGGCGCGGGCACGCTGATCACGAGGTGACGAATTGCCTGCGCGCGTCATTGCGAGGAGCGAAGCGACGAAGCGATCCAGGGGCCGCCTCTCGACTCTGGATTGCTTCGCTTCGCTCGTAATGACCGGCCGGTGTCCAGAGCGGCGCGCGCGATGACGGACCCGACCGACCAGCCGCGATTGCTCACCATCGCCAATCGCTTCGCCCATGTCGATACTTGGGTCTTCGATCTCGACAATACGCTCTATCCGGCTTCATCCGACCTCTGGCCGAAGATCGACCTGCGGATCACTCTCTTCATGATCCGCCTGTTCGGCCTCGACGGCATATCGTCGCGCGCGCTGCAGAAGCATTATTACAAGCATTACGGCACGACGCTGCGCGGACTGATGACGGAGCATGGCGTCGACGCCGAGGCGTTCCTGAAATTCGTCCATGACATCGATCGCTCGTCGCTCTTGCCCAATCATTCGCTGGCGGCGGCGATCGCCGCGCTGCCCGGCCGCAAGCTCATTCTCACCAATGGCTCGCGCGAACATGCGCTCGATACGGCGAAACAGCTCGCCATCGACCATATTTTCGAGGACGTGTTCGATATCGTCGCGGCCGATTTCATCGCCAAGCCGCACGCCGACGCCTATGAGCGCTTCTTCGACCGCCATGGCGTGGAGCCGAGACGCTCCGCCCTCTTCGAGGACATAGCGCGCAATCTGATCATCCCCCATGCGCGCGGCATGACGACGGTGCTGGTGACGCCGGAGACGGGCCACGACGACCGGCGCGAAGCCTGGGAGATCGCCCATGGACGCGAGCCGCATGTGGACTTCGTGACGAGCGACCTCGCCGGATTTTTGGAGGGGCTGATAGCGACGGCGTGATTTTGCGTTGTCGATCACCGCCTGGAACATAGGCGGCTCAGGCCCTCAGTAATGATATCTACATTGCGCGACCAGCAAGCTCTCGCCCTCCACGCGATAGACCAGCCGATGCTCGAGCGTGATCCGCCGAGACCACCAGCCACGCAGGTCGCCACGCAGCGGCTCCGGCTTGCCCACGCCGGAAAAGGGCGTGCGCAGGCATTCCTTGATGAGCTGGTTGACGCGTTCGAGAATCTTCACGTCCTGCGCCTGCCAGTAGAGGTAGTCCTCCCAGGCCTGCTCTGCGAATACGAGCTTCATTCTGCGAGCTTGCGCTCTGTTCCCTCGCCCGCGTCGAGCGTTTCGATCGCCGCCCGCAGCCGCTCGGCGTTGCGCGGGCTCTTCAAGAGATGCGCTGTCTCCTCATAGGAGGCGAAATCCTCGAGCGAGATGAGCACGGCGGCCGGCTTGCCGCGATCGCGCGTGATCACCACGGGCTCGTGATCCTCGGTCACGCGGTCGAGCGTCGCGGCGAGATTCTTGCGGAGGTCGCTGTAGGATGTGGTGCGCATCGAGGGAATATGTACGTGAATGCGTACCTTTGCAAGGCTGCGACGTGCGCCTGCGGCAATGCTCGACCGAGCCAGCCGCCGCCCCTACTCCTCCATCTTCAGCGCCGCGATAAACGCCTCCTGCGGAATCTCCACCTTGCCGAACTGGCGCATCTTCTTCTTGCCTTCCTTCTGCTTCTCGAGCAGCTTGCGCTTGCGGGTGACGTCGCCGCCGTAGCACTTGGCCGTCACATCCTTGCGGAAGGCGCGCACCGTCTCGCGCGCGATGATCTTGCCCCCTAGCGCCGCCTGGATCGGCACTTGGAACATATGCGGCGGTATCAGCTCCTTGAGCTTCTCGCACATCTGCCGGCCGCGCGATTCGGCGCGCGTGCGATGCACCAGCATGGAGAGCGCGTCCACCGGCTCCGCATTCACCAGAATGCTCATCTTCACGAGATCGCCGACGCGATAGTCGGTCAAATGATAGTCGAAGCTGGCGTAGCCCTTGGAAATCGACTTCAGCCGATCGTAGAAATCGAACACGACCTCGTTGAGCGGCAGATCATAGACCGCCATGGCGCGCTTGCCGACGTAATTCAGATCGGCCTGAACGCCGCGCCGGTCCTGGCAGAGCTTCAGCACGGAGCCGAGATAATCGTCCGGCGTCATGATCGTCGCTCTGATCCAAGGCTCGAGAATCTCCTCGATCTTCACCACATCCGGCATGTCGGCCGGATTGTGCAGCTCGATCTCCTCGCCATTGGTCAGCTTGATCTTATAGACGACCGAGGGCGCCGTCGCGATGAGATCGAGGTTGAACTCGCGATGCAGGCGCTCCTGGATGATCTCGAGATGCAGCAGGCCCAAAAATCCGCAGCGGAAGCCGAAGCCGAGCGCGGCGGAGGTCTCCATCTCGTAGGAAAAGCTCGCGTCATTGAGGCGCAGCTTGCCGATCGCCGCGCGCAAATCCTCGAAATCGGCGGCGTCGACGGGAAAGAGGCCGCAGAACACCACCGGCTGCGCCGGCTTGAAGCCCGGCAGCGGCGCGTCGCATTGCTTCTTGTCCTCGGTGATGGTGTCGCCGACGCGCGTGTCGGCGACCTGCTTGATCTGCGCGGTGATGAAGCCGACCTCGCCCGGCCCGAGCGAGGCGACATCCAGCATCTTCGGCTTGAAGACGCCGATCTTGTCGACCTCGTAATGGGCGTTGGTGCCCATCATCAAAATCTTCTGGCCCTTGCGCATGCGCCCGTCGATGACGCGCACCAGCACGACGACGCCGAGATAGGCGTCGTACCAGCTGTCGACCAGCATGGCCTTGAGCGGCGCCGCCTCGTCGCCCTGCGGCGGCGGCAGGCGCGTGACGATCGCCTCCAGCACATCGGGAATGCCGACGCCCGTCTTGGCGGAAATGAGCACGGCGTCCGAGGCGTCGAGGCCGATGACGTCCTCGATCTGCTGCCTGATGCGGTCGGGCTCGGCCGCCGGCAGATCGATTTTGTTGAGCACCGGCACGATCTCATGGCCGGCGTCGAGCGCCTGATAGACATTGGCGAGCGTCTGCGCCTCGACGCCCTGGCTCGCGTCGACGACGAGCAGCGAGCCTTCGCAGGCTTTCAGCGAGCGCGAGACCTCATAGGCGAAGTCGACATGGCCGGGCGTGTCCATGAGGTTGAGGACGTAATCCTTGCCGTCCTTGGCCTTATAGTCGAGGCGCACCGTCTGCGCCTTGATGGTGATGCCGCGCTCGCGCTCGATATCCATCGAATCGAGCACCTGCTCCACCATCTCGCGCTCGGCCAGCGTCCCGGTCGCCTGGATCAGCCGATCGGCGAGCGTCGACTTGCCGTGGTCGATATGCGCGACGATGGAGAAATTGCGGATATTGTCGATCTTGCGCGTCGTCATAGCGGCGGGGATAGCAGCGCCGGGGTGGGAAGGGAAGCGGATTTGACCGGGGCCGGCCCGCCGAGCCGCCGCAAAACGACGACGCTTCGCGATCGGGACGGGACGACTGTCGTCCGCACGTAAAAATACGGACATATAAGCCTTGCCTCGCCCCGACGGCCGGTGGGGCGGTCTCGATTTTAACCGTTCCCCCCCAGGTCGGACGCGGCAAGGGCAGGCTAGATTATGGATACGCTCGTCAGCATGAATTCCGATCATTTTCCGAAACCGACAGATGAGCTTTCATCATTTTCCAGGCGACCGGCAATGAAATCTGTCATCGGCTTCGGTAGTTGCTACATTGAGCATATTCTGTCCGGAATAAAACACCTCGTCGACGGCAAGCATATTTGGCGCGCGACCATTCCGAGCCTCGCCTCGTCGAAGCTGAAGCTTCGATCCAAAGTTCTCGATTTCAAAGAAGCGTCGGACTTTTTCACGCGCGAAACCGAAAAGCAGATCACGGATCTGCTGCGCGACAACGACGCCGACGCGTTTCTGTTCGATGTCGCCGGAGACTTCGCCACAGAGCACGTCGTAATCGGAGACACGATATTCCCCGATTTCAGGAGCGGGCTCTTCGGCGAAAAATGGCTCGATCTGTCCTATGACGACGTGCCCGAGCTGAAAGGTCACAAGGTGATCTGGGCAGATTCCGACTATTATTGGAATATGTGGAAGTTTTATTTCGACGAGTTCTATCGCGGCGTGCTCTACGGCAAGATTATAGCCGGACAAAAGATTTTGTTCCTGCGCCATTTCCTTTCCGAGATCGTGCTCGTCAAAGGCGAGCCGGAGCCTTTCAAATCTTTCGTCGAAATAAGGCGGCGCAATGCGCGGCTGGCGGATGTCTACGACTTCATTTCAAAATATGACGGCGTGCGGCTGCTCGAAATCTCCGAAGACGTCTGTTTCGGGTCTCCGACGACCCCCTATGGCGGCCCATGGGAGTTCCATCCGGATAAGGAATTCTATTGCGTCGCGCGGCGCGAGCTTTTGAGCCAATTATGTCCCGGCACGGGGCTGTCGGAACGATATGTGAACCAGTGGCTGGCCGAGAACGGCCGCGAAAGAGCGCGCGGGCATTCCGCACGCGAGGATGCGCAAAAGGCGCTGGAAAGCGCCGCGAATGACGCCGAGGTTCTGCGCGGGGAGCTGGCGGCGGCGCGGGCGACGATGGAGGAGCAGGAAAGGCTGCGCGGCGAAACGGAGCGCCTGCGCGCAAAGGCGCATGTGGCGCTCGACGAGCAGGAGAAGCTGCGCGAGGAAATGGAGCGGCTGCGCGTAGAGCTGGCGGCGGCGCGCGCGGCCGTCGACCAGCAGGAGAGACTGCGCGACGAAACCGAGCGCCTGCGCGCGGAGCTCGCGGCGGCGCGCGCGGCCGTCGACCAGCAGGAGAGACTGCGCGACGAAACCGGGCGCCTGCGCGCAGAGCTCGCGGCGGCGCAGGCGGCGATCGAGGAGCAGGACGATCGACGCGCCGAATCGGAGCGGATCGCGGCCGAGGCGTCGCGGGATGCGGAGAGGCTACGCGAGGAGTTGATACGGCTCTCCGCCACCGCGGATCACGCTCTCGGCGAAAGCGGCGTGAGTTTCTTCCGGGACGCGTTGCGCAGCCTCGCGGCGAAGTGGAATGTGACGAGAGAGGCCGCCCGGCTGCGTCGCGCGAAATTCGACGAGGCCGCCTATCTGCGGCTCTATCCGGACGTGGCGCAGTCGAATTTCGAGCCCGTGGTTCATTATACGATTCACGGCCGGAAGGAAGGGCGAACCGCTTTCTTTCGCGATTGAGAAGGGCCTCCGCTTGCGAGGCGGCGCGCGTCCTGCGAAGAAGCGTCGAAGGTCGAAATCCGGCGTCCCGGCGGGTCCGCCGAAGCAGCCCGTCCGCTCGATGAGCGGCTGTGGACCGAGGGATTTTCCATGCTCTCGCGGTTCTGTTTTTCGCTTTGCCTGATGACGGCCGCGCCGGCCCTCGCCCAGAGCTTCGACTGCGCCAAGGCGACGACGGCGGCGGAGCGGCTCGTCTGCGCCGACCGCAAGCTCGGCGCCCTGGACGCCGAATTGGGCGTCGAGGCGAAGAAGACCCTCGCGGCCGATCCGGCGCGGAGCAACGAAAGGCTCGCCGAGGCGCGCAAATGGCATGACGAAGGGCGCGCTGCGCGAGATCTCCGTCAAATGACAACGACGCCCGTCGCGAGACGCGCGTCGTTCGGAATGGAAACGAGCGCTCAGCTCTGCTTGATTCGCGCCTCGATCTCGCTCTTCGCCTTGGCGTAGAGCTGCAGCGCGCGGGGCTTCGCCCATTGATAGGCCTCGACGAGGCGCGGGGCGAGCCAGCGCAGGAAATCGGCGCTCAGCCGGCCGGCGGTCGCGACGCCCTCGACCGTGCGGTCGAACCAGGGCAACGCCGGATGGCCTTCCGGGATCTTGGCCCGGGTCCAGGCGATGGCGAGTTTGGTCTTCTCACGCGCATAGTCGGTGAGCACGACGAGCGGATCGGGCGAGCCGGCGGCGGCGAGCCGGTCCTTCAAATAAGCGATCTCGGCGGTCACCTGAGTGGCGAGCGCGGCCGCCTTCTCCCGCGCGCCATTGGCGGAGGCGAGTTCCGCGCGAAGCGCGTCGAGCTCCGCGCGCAGCCGATCGCGGTCGGCCGCAGCGCCGTCCCGCTCGACGGAGACGGCCGAGACCGCCCTATCCTTCTCTTCCGCCGCGGAGGCGAGCTGCGCGCGCGCCGCGTCGAGCTCGCGCGACAGAGCGCTCGCCTTGGTGATGAGCTCGATCTTGTCCTTGGCGTGACGATCGCGTTCCGCGGTCACCGCCTCGAGCTGCGCGTCCAGGCTCACGGCTTCGACGCCGGTCGACGCCTCCTCGGCGACGGGGGGCTGTTCGGACAGGTTCATCTCCTACCTCTCTTCGTGGCCTAGAGACGCATCCGGCGCGGAACATAAGAACTTTGACGATTCGGCAAAAGCAGAATCTTCTCCTTATGCGTCGCGCCCGCTCACGGCCGCTCTCGTCGATCCCACGCGCGTCGAACCGCACCTAGCGCTCGACGCAATGAGATCAACCGCTTGTAAATCCTCGAGCGAGTCCGGCCGCGCCCGCGCCGACGCCCGCATTCAGCGCGCGGCGAACAGCGGCGCGACGCCGTCCGTGTCTATATAGACGACGCCGTCCTCGATCTTGACCGGATATTCGGCGAGCCGGCTTTCCTGAGGATGGATCGGATCGCCGGTACGCAGATCCCATGTCCAATTGTGGAGCGGACAGGTCAATACCTCCCCGTCGAAATCGGCGGTCTCCAACGGCGCGTTGGTGTGCGGGCACACGCCCTGAAAGGCCTTGATCTCGCCGCCGAACGCCCAGGCCAGGATGATGAAATGGGAATCGGCGATGACGAGCCGCATTTCGCCTTCGAAAACCGTGTCTTCCTTGCAGACCCTGGTGAACATGTCCTTGCATCTCCGAATGCCGGCCGGCGCTCCGCGGCCGCTCGCGACGCTCCCAGCAAGAAAAGCGCCGCGTTGATTTCGCTCCCAGCCGCGCCCATAGTCCCGAAATGAGCGGTAACGAGCCGAAATTCTGCGTCGTTCAGACGACGATCGACAGCGAGGCGGGCGCCGAGCGGATCGCCCGCGCGCTCCTCGCCGCCAGGCTCGCCGCCTGCGTCCAGGTCTATCCTATCCGCAGCTTCTACGTATGGAACGGAGAGACGCGCGCGGAGGCGGAATTTCTGGTGCAGTCCAAAGCGCGCGCCGAAGATTACGACGCGCTCGCCGCCGCCCTACGCGCGGCGCATCCTTACGAGGTTCCGGAAATTCTGCGCCTCGACATTGCGGCCGGCGATCCCGCCTATCTCGACTGGGCCGCGCGCGCGACGACGCGCGACGGCGCCGCCTGAAGCGTTTCCAGCCGAGGTGGACGCCGGTTCGGCGTCGGAAACGCGTCAAGACAAAAATCCAGAGTCTTTTCGTGTTTCGATGAAACACGAAAAGACTCTGACGTCCCACCACAGCCAGTTCCACGCAAGCCTCGACAGGCAAACATCGTCGCGCCGGCCGCAGCCGCGCCGCCGCGCGACCCGCCGGCTCGGAAGAGATGCGCGCGGAGCGGGGCCTGTCATGACGTCGATCTACTCGTCGCTGACGACCGCGCAGATCGCCCGTCTGCCGACGACCATCATTCGTCAGCTCGACACCTCGGACATAGAGGCGCTCGACACGACGCAGATCGCCGTGCTGACGGCGTCTCAGCTCAACAGCTTCTCGACGACCAATCTACAGGCGCTGGCGACGACTCAGGTCGCGTCTCTCTCCAGGTCGACGCTCGCCGGCCTCGATCTGTCGCAATTCCAGGCGCTCGCCTCGAGCGACTTCGATTCCTTCACCACCACCCAGCTCTCGGCGCTCACCGGCACGGAGCTCAATGCGCTCGATGCGACGGAGATCGGCAGCCTCACGACGACGCGGCTGCAAGCGCTGACCGCCGCGCAGATCGCCGCTTTCTCGACGACCGAGCTCGCGAATTTCACCACGACGCAGATCGCGAGCCTCAGCTCGACGCAGGTGCGCGGCCTCACCGCGACGCAGCTCGACGCGCTGAGCCTCGATCAGATCATCGCGCTGCAGGTGAGCAATCTGACCGCGGCGCAGGTGAGGTCGCTGAACGCGACCGACGTCGACAGTCTCACCACCACGCAGATCGCCTCTCTCTCTTCGACGCAAGTCGGCTCGCTTACGACGACGGCTTTCGACAGTCTCTCGCAAACGGCGATTCAGACGCTGACGACGACACAGATCGGCGGCCTCGCGGCGACGCAGATCGCGGCGTTGACGACCGTGGATCTCGCTGAATTCAACACGACGCAGCTCGCAAATCTGTCCACGACGCAGACTCGCGGCTTCACGACGACGCTGCTCTCGGCGATGACCTCGACCGAAATTCAGGCGCTCTCCGTCGCGAATCTGTCCAATGCGCAACTGGCCGGGCTCGCCGCCACGGCCTTCGGGAATCTCTCCGACGCGCAGGTCGCCGCGCTCGCGCCGACGCAGATCGCCGCTCTGACGACGACGGCGCTCAACGGCCTCTCGGCGACGCGCCTCGGCTCGCTCACGACGACGCAATTTTCGGGCCTCACCGCCGCGCAGATTTCCGGCCTCTCCGACACGACGCTCGCCAATCTGACGACGACGCGCCTCGTCGCGCTCACGACGACGCAGGCGCGCGGACTGACGGCGACGCAGATCGCCCATCTCTCGACGACGGCGCTGCAATCGCTCGACGTCACCGATCTTTCGGCCGCGCAATTCGGCGCGATCGGCGCCGCCACTTTCGGCGATCTCTCCGCTGCGCAACTCGCCGCGCTCTCCTCGACGCAGATTCGCGCGCTGACGACCACGCTGCTGAACGCGCTGACGACGACGCAGATCGAGAGCCTGACGACGACGCAGGTCGATTGGCTCAGCGCCGCGCAGGTCGCCAAACTGACCACGACGCAGGTCGGCAATCTGACGACGACGCAGCTCTCGGCGCTCGCCACGACGCAGGCGCGCGGGCTGACGACGACGCAGCTCGCGGCCATGACGACGACGGCGATCCAGTCGCTCGCGATCGCCAATCTCACCGCCGCGCAGATCGCCGCGCTGGTCTCGAGCGGCGACGGCGGATTGAGCGCCGCTCAAGTCGCCGCGCTCGCCTCGACGCAGATGGCGGCTCTCTCCACCACATTCCTCAATCTGTTGCCGACGACCGAGCTTCAGAATTTCACCTCGACGCAGGCCGCGGCGCTCACCTCGGCGCAGATCGGCGGACTTTCGGCCGCGGCCATAGACCGGCTGACGACGACGCAGCTCTCGGCGCTCACATCGACGCAGGCGCGCGGGCTCACGACGACGCAGCTCGACGATATGACGACGACGCAGTTTCAAGCGTTGACGATCTCGCGGCTCGCCGCCGCGCAGATCGCCGGTCTCGGCTCCGTCGCCTTCGGCAATCTTTCCGCGAGCCAGCTCGCGAGCCTCACCTCGGCGCAGATCGCCGCGCTGACGACGACGCAATTCGATGTATTCAGCACGACGCAGATCGCCGGCTTGACGACGACACAGCTCGCCGGTCTCACCGCGACCGAGATGAACTCGCTCGAGACCACGCAGATCGCGGCGCTGAGCGCGATGCAATTCGCGGCCCTGCCCGCGCGCGCCTTCGCCGGCCTCGCCGACACGCAGGTCGCCGCGCTGACGACGACCCAGCTCGCCGCCTTCGCCACGACGCAGATCGCCGCCCTCACTTCTACCGCCACAGCGGGCCTCGCCAGCGTGCAGATCGCTTCGCTCGCCACGACGCAGATCGGCGCGCTGACCGCGGCGCAGACGCGCGCGCTCGCCGATTGGCAGATCGCGAGCTTGAGCACGACGCAGATCGCCGCGCTGACGTCGACCGAAGCCGCCGCGCTGACGTCGACGCAGATCGCAGCGCTCGCGCTCACGCAGATCGACACGCTGACGACGACGCAGATCGCAGCGCTCGCGGGTGTCGCCATCGGCGGATTGTCGCAGAGCCAGATCGTGGAATTGTCGACTGCGCAGGTCGCCGCGCTGACCTCGGCGCAGGTCAAGGCGCTCGCCGACACGCAGGTCGGCGCGCTCTCCGCCGCGCAGCTCGGCGCGCTCACCTCGACGCAGGTCGCCGCGCTCTCGACCACCGGCTTCGGGGCCCTCGCCGCCACCGCCGTCGCGGCGCTGACGACGACGCAGATCGGCGCGCTCGGCGCGCCGCTGACCGGGGTCTTGTCCGATGCGCAGATCGCGGCGCTGAGCACGACGCAGATCGGCGCGCTCTCGGCCGCCGCAATGTCCGGCCTTCGCGCGGAGCAGATCGCCGCGATGACGATGACGCAGCGCGCGACGCTCGCCACGACGCAGATCGCGGCGCTCGCCACGACCGCGATCGCCTCCATGTCGACGGCCGATGTCGCCGCCCTCACGACGACGCAGGTCGCCGCGCTCACCTCGACGCAGATGCGCGCGATGTCGGACGCGCAAATCGCGGCTTTCTCCGTCGCGCAGATCGCGGTCCTGCAGAAGTCGCAGCTCGCCGCCGTCTCGACGACAGGCGTCGCCGGATTGTCGTCGAGCGACATCGCCGCGCTCACCACGACGCAGCTCGCCGCGCTGACCACGGCGCAAATGAGCGTGCTGGTCGACACGCAGCTCGCGGCCTTCGCCACGACGCAGATCGCCGCGCTCGTCGCGACGCAGATCGCCGGCCTCTCCTTTGACGGCGTCGCGAGCCTTTCGACGAGCGTCGTCGCCGCGCTCGCCACCACGCAGCTGCGCGGCTTCACCAGTCTCCAGCTCGGCGCTCTGACGCTCGCTCAACTCGGCGCGCTCACGGCGACGCAGCTCGCCGCCATGACGACGACCGAGCTCTCCGGCCTCACCGATTTCCAGGCCGCGGCTCTGACCACGACGCAGCTCGGCGCGCTCGCCGGAACGCAGATCGGCGCGTTGTCCAACACCGCCGTCGCGGCGCTCACCACGACGGAGATCGCCGCGCTCAGCACGACTCAAATCGGCGCTTTGACATCGACGCAGGCCGGCGCGCTCACCGCCACGCAGATTTCCGCCTTCAGCCTCGATCAGCTCGCCCGACTGACCTCGGCGCAACTCTCCGGCCTTTCGACCACGGCCATCGCCGGGCTCACGCTGACCGAGCTGCAGGCGCTGACGACGACGCAGCTGCGCGGCCTCACGGCGGCGCTGATCGGCGCGCTGACGACCACGGAGCTCGCCGCGCTGGCGACGACGCAAATCTCGGCGCTGACCACGATCGAGCTGCAGGGCCTCACCCAGACGCAGGCGGGAGCGCTCGCCGGAACGCAATTCGACGCGCTCGCCGCGACGCAGATCGCCGCGCTCTCTCCTTCGGCGATCAGCGGCCTGACGACGACGCAGATCCAGGCTCTGAGCGCCACGCAATTCGGCGCGCTCGTCACGACGCAGATCGGCGCGCTGACCAGCGCGCAGCTCGCCTCGCTGACGACGACGCAAGTCGGCGCGCTCACCGCGACGCAGGCGAGAGGGCTGACCGCCACCGAAATTTCGCAGATCGACGCGACGCGGCTCGGCGCGCTCACGACGACGGCGATCAAATCTCTGACGACGACGGCGATCGGCGGCCTCACCGCCACACAGATCGGGCTGCTGACGACGACGCAGCTCGCGAGTGTCGCCGCCTCGCAGATCGCCGCCCTCTCGACGACCGCGATCGCGGGGCTGAGCAGCGGCGAGATCAACGCTCTGACGACGACGCAGTTCCGCAGCCTCTCCCCGACCGGAATAGCGGCGCTGACGACGACGCAGGTCACGGCGTTCGCCTCGACACAGATCGGACTGCTCACCAGCACGCAGATCGGCGGCCTCGCGGCGACGCAAGTGGCGACGCTCACCGCGACGCAGCTCGGCTCGCTCGCCGCCTCGCAGATCGCTTCGCTCTCGACGACAGGCGTCGGCGGATTGACGCAGACACAGGTCGGCGCGCTCGCCGCGACGCAATTCGCCGCGCTGACGGCCGATCAGATCGCCGCTTTGTCCACGACCGGCGTCGGCGGTTTGACGACGACGGAGCTCGCCGCGCTCACCACCACGCAATTGCAGAGCTTCACTTCGACGGAGATCGGCGCGCTTTCCGCCACGCAATTCGCCGCCCTGACCACCATGCAGCTGAAAGCGCTCACCACGGCGGAAATCTATGGATTGACCTCGGCGCAGGTCTCCTCGCTCGGCGCGGATCGGCTGACGGCGCTGAGCGCGGCGCAGATCTCCAATCTCTCGACGACGGGCGTCGCCGGCCTCGACGCGACGCAGATCGCCGCGCTCTCCGATTCGCAATCGGCCGCGCTGTCGGCGGAGCAGATCGGCGCGCTGTCGCCGACGGCCGTCGCCGGCCTCTCCACGACGGAGATCGCTTCGCTCACCTCGACGCAATTCGCGAGCCTATCGGCTTCCGCCGTTGCGGCGCTGACCTCGACGCAATTCGCGAGCCTCACCTCGACCTTGATCGCGCTGCTCTCGGCGACGGAGCTCGGCGGGCTGACGGCGACGCAGGCCGCCTCGCTCAGCGCGACGCAGCTCTCCGCATTGAACGTGACGCAGATCGGCGCGGTGTCATCGGGCGCAATCTCCGGCCTCTCGGCGGCGCAGATCGCCAGCCTGACGACGACGCAATTCGCGGGACTCCAATCCACGCAATTCGCGGCGCTGACGACGACGCAGGTGCAGGCGGCGACCACGACGGAGATCGCGGCGCTGACCAATGCGCAGCTCGGCGGCCTCCTGCGCCCGCAATTGCGCGCGCTGACGACGGCGCAGGTCGGCGCGCTGACGACCACGCAGGTTTCTTCGCTGGCGACGACACAAATCATAAATCTCACCACCACGGAGCTCGGCGCGCTCTCGCCCACGCAATTCGATGCGCTGACCTCGACGCAGATCGGCGCGCTCACCACGCAGCAGCTCGCCAATCTGAACGGATCGGTGATCTCCGCTCTGAATGCGCGCCAGCTCTCGGGCCTCACGACGACGCAGATCGGCGCGCTGACCACCACGGCCATAGCGGCCTTGACGACGACGGAGCTCATGGCGCTCAACGGCAATCAGATCGCCGCCTTCACCTCGCAGCAGATCGCCGGCATGACCGCCGAGCAGCAAGCGGCGCTGTCGCAAGCGGTCTCTTGAGCCGGCGCTTCGGCGCGCCGCTCGACGGCGAGGCGGCGACATCTCAGAATGACCGCGGCGCGCAGCGATTCGCGCCTCTGAAAAAGGGAGCCGCCAGCGCGCCATGACCGACGAATTGAACGAGCCGCTGGGCTTGAATGGGCCGTCGGAGCCGCGCCGAGCCCCTGGCCGACGCGGGCGGGCCGCGGTCTTCGTCACGGCGCTCCTCGGCGGCGCGGGCCTCGCGACGCTCATCCTGGCCACGCCCGACCCTCATGCGGGCCAGCCCGTCGCCATAGCGCGCATCGAAATCGTCGAGCCGCCGCCGACGCCGGCGAGCGCTCCGGCGGAGCAGGCCTCGGTCGCGGAGCCCCTCCGGCGCGCCGACGACATCGCCGACATAGAGAGGCGTTCGGGCGTCAAGGTCACGCGCATCGGCGGCGGGGAGCCGCCCGCCGCGCTCATCATCAGGCTCGACGAGCAGCACGCCGCGCTCGCGCCGGCGCCCGACGAGCGGCTCGTCGAGAAAGGCCGCCACGGCCCGCTGCCGAAGATCGGAGCCGATGGCGCGAAGCCGATGGAAGTCTATGCGCGTCAGGCGACGATCGGCGCTCGGCTGCCGCCGGGCGCGCCGCGCGTCGCGCTCGTCGTCGGCGGCGTCGGGCTCAATCCACGGCTCTCGGCCAATGCGATCGACGAATTGCCGGGCGCGGTCACGCTCGCGCTCGCGCCCTATGGCGCCGATCCGGAAGGCGTCGCGACGAGGGCGCGCGAGCGCGGTCATGAGATTTTGCTGCAGGCGCCGATGGAGCCTTACGATTATCCGCGCGAAAATCCCGGCCCGCACACGCTGCTGACGACGCGCGGCGCCGGGCTCGACGATCTCCACTGGCTGATGAGCCGCTTTTCCGGCTATATCGGAATCGTGAATTACCTCGGCGCGCAATTCACCGCCGATGCGACCGCGCTCACGCCCGCGCTGACCGACATAGCCGGGCGCGGCCTGCTCTATTTGGACGACGGCACCTCGCCGCGTTCGCTCGTCTCCACGCTCGCGCCGCGGCTCGCGCTCGCGGCGGCGCGCGCGGATGTGGCGATCGAGGCGGGAGCCTCGGGCGAGGCGGTGGAGAAGGCCTTGACGCAGATCGAGGCGCTCGCCCGCCGCAACGGCCAGGTCATCGCCGTCGCCGGCGCCCTGCCGCAGGCGATGACCCGCATCGCGCGTTTCGCCCGCGAGCTCGAGCGCAAGGGAATAGCGCTCGTCCCGCTGAGCGCGCTCGTGTCGCGGGTCGAGGACAAAGAGGCGAGAGCCGGAAAATGGAAATGAGCGAAGCGATCTACAGGCCCTGCGTCGGCGTCATGCTGCTCAACGCTCGCGGCCTCGTCTTCGTCGGCCGGCGCGTCGGCAAGGACGATTCCGCCATTCTTCGGCAATTCGTGTGGCAGATGCCGCAGGGCGGCATAGACGAGGGCGAGGATCCGCTCGCCGCGGCGCTGCGCGAATTGCGCGAGGAGACCAATGTGACGAGCGTCTCCGTGCTCGCCGAGACGCAGGATTGGTACAGCTACGATCTGCCGCCGGAAGCGACGAAGCGCCGCAAATACCGCGGCCAGACGCAGAAATGGTTCGCGCTGCGCTTCACCGGCGAGGAGGCGGAGATCGATGTGGAGCGCCCCGACGACGGCCGCCACGAGCCGGAGTTCGACGCCTGGCGCTGGGAGCGCGCCGAGCTGCTGCCGCAATTGATCGTGCCTTTCAAGCGCGACGTCTATGAGCGCGTCGTGCGCGATTTCGCCCATCTCGCCGGAAGCTGACGCTTCGGCTCAGAGGGCGGCTGTCTCGCCGAAAATGGGCTCGAAGGCGCGGCGCAGGGCGGCGTCGACCACCGCCATGTCGGAGCTTTTGCCGAGATCGGCGAGGCTGGTGACGCCAAGATGCGCCTCGCGCACGCCGCAGGGCGCTATGCCCGAAAAATGCGAAAGATCCGGCGCGACATTGAGGGCGACGCCATGGAAGCTCGTCCAGCGCCGAACGCGGACGCCGATCGCGGCGATCTTGTCCTCGGCCGGCTCGCCGGAAAGCCCCGCCGGCTTGTCCGGCCGGCGTGTCCATACGCCGACGCGATCCTCCCGCCGCTCGCCGACGACATCGAGCGATGCGAGCGCTTCGATGAGCCAGGCCTCGAGCCCCGCCACATAGGCGCGCAAATCGCGCTTTCGCCGCGTCAGATCCAACATCACATAGGCGACGCGCTGTCCGGGGCCGTGATAGGTGAATTGCCCGCCGCGCCCGGCGCGATGCACCGGAAAGCGCGCGTCCAGGAGATCTGCCTCCTTGGCGGAGGTTCCGGCGGTGTAGATCGGCGGATGCTCGACGAGCCAGACGCGCTCGGCCGCCGCGCCATCGGCGATGCGCTCGGCGCGCGATTCCATCTCGGCGACGGCCGTCTCATAGGGAACGAGGCTCGGCGCCGCGACCCATTCCACCGGCGGCGAGCCGGGCCGTGGAAGCAGAGCGACGGCGCAATCATCGCGCAGCAGCGAAGTGCTCATGATGTGGGCGGCAGCGGAGCGTTCATGGTGTGGGCGACAGCGGAGCGTTCATGATGTGGAATGTATCGCGTCGCACGGCGGCGCTCCAGCGGCGCGCGCGGCGCGGCGCTCGATCGACCCTATTTTTTCGAAGGCTTGGCCCGCCGCGGCAGCGGAAATTCGGCGCTTTCGTATAATCCCCGAATGGCCGCGCCCGTATAAGTCGCCTCGGCCACCTCCAGCGAGCAGGTCGCCAGCAGGCTGGGAGGAATGTCCTCCACGGCGTAGCGAATCGCCTCCGCGGCTTGGGCAAAACGCCGGAATTCGATGGAGTTCTGGTAGGATTTCGGCCGTTTGGCGAAAATCTTGGACGAGAACAGGCCAGCTTCCATGCCGTAATCGAACGCGCTCATCGCTCTTCTCCCTGTCGTCCACGCTTTTCGGCGCGAAAATCGATCAGGCGCCGTCTGCGGCGCATGTGGACGGGACGACGCGAGCGACGCGCAATTATCCGCAGCGAGAGACTACCAGGCGAACTCCATTCCCGCTTCCGTCACGACACGTTCGAGACCGTCCCGGTCTCCTTTGATGACATATTGGAATCCGGCCCCGCTGTCGGGCAGCAGGCGCGTGATCCGGAATGTCTCCTTTTCCGATCTCGCCCCGATCCGGTGATAGACTTGCGCGCCGAGACGAAACTTGTGCGTCGGCGCCTCTCTGCGAAGCCGCTGATAGCGGGAGAGCTCATTCGAATGCGCGCTCACAATGTCGGCCCTTTCGGATGGAGTGCGACGCGCCGATCCTCGAGGGAACGACGCGCCTCCATCGGGGGAGAAGGCCCTGCGCTCGCCGCCGGTACATCCGCGGTCGGCGTGCAGGGCCCGATCGCTGAAAGGTCAGTCGACCTTCAGCTGATCCGCCGATGATTTGCCGCTGCGCCTGTCGACGACGATCTCATAGGAGAGCTTCTGGCCCTCGGCGAGACCGTGCAGTCCCGCGCGCTCGACGGCGCTGATGTGAACGAAGACGTCGGCTCCGCCGGCCTCCGGCTGAATGAAGCCGAAACCCTTTTGAGCGTTGAACCATTTTACGATGCCGGTCTGCATGACTTGTCCTTTCGAAGAACGGAGATTGGGCGTTCGCGATATGCGACGCCGCGTGAGATCGATGTTCTGGAGAGGAAGTCATATGCCCGGGGCGCCGCAGGGCGCGAAAGCAGGAGTCGTCCGGCCGAAACTCGATATGACACGATATGGCGCGCCGAGGCGAACAATACAAGCGTGACCGCTGAAAATACCGCGAAGCTGCCGCCGTTCCTTGCCTCCACGACGCGCCGGCTGTAGACCTCGCCATCGCCGCTCCCATTTCATTCGCTCATGCCCGTCCTCGCCGTCTATCTCCGCGTCCTCGCGCAGCTCGCGCCCGAGAAGCGTCTCGCGACGATCCTCGTCGTCGCCAATCTCGCCGTCGCCATTGCGCAATTCGCCGAGCCCATGCTGTTCGGCCGCGTCATCGACGTGCTCACCAAGGCGCAGGCGGCCGGCCAAAAGCTCGCCTGGAGCGATCTTTTGCCGCTGCTTTCGGCCTGGGCCGGCTTCGGCCTTTTCTCCATCGCGGCTTCCGTGCTCGTCGCGCTCCATGCGGACCGCCTCGCGCATCGGAGCCGCCTCGCGGTGATGGCCGCCTATTTCGAGCATGTGCTCGATCTGCCGTCGAGCTTTCACGCCGGCGCGCATTCCGGCCGGCTGCTCAAGGTGATGCTGGAAGGCGCCGGCGGCATGTTCGGCCTGTGGCTCTCCTTCTTTCGCGAGAATTGCGCCTCTTTCGTCGCGCTCTTCGTGCTGCTGCCGGCGACGCTCCTCGTCAATTGGCGGCTCGCCGCGCCGCTCATCGCGCTGGTCGCGATCTTCGGCGCGCTCACCTCCTTCGTTCTGCGCCGAACGCAGCAGCTGCAGAGCAAGGTGGAGGGACATCATTCCTCGCTCGCCGAGCGCGCCTCCGACGCGCTCGGCAATGTCGCCGTGGTGCAGAGCTTCACCCGCGTGCAGAGCGAGACCAGTGCGCTGCGGCGCATCATCGACGATCTGCTCGCCGCGCAAATTCCGGTGCTCTCCTGGTGGGCGCTCGCGGCCGTGGCGAGCCGCGCCTCGGCGACGCTGACGCTGCTCACGATCTTCCTGCTCGGCGCCTGGCTGCATTTGCAGGGCCTCGCCTCCATCGGCGAGATCGTCGCCTTCATGAGCTTCGCCACAATGCTCATCGGGCGGCTCGAGCAAATGGTCGGCTTTTTGAACATTCTCTTCCTGCTCGCCCCCAAGATCGCCGATTTTTTTTCGATCCTCGACACGCGTCCCTCCGTCGCCGATCGCGAGGGCGCGCGCGACATGGGAAGGCTCGAGGGCGCCGTCGCCTTCGAGCATGTGAGCTTTTCCTATGGCGGCGAGCGGCTCGCGCTCGACGATGTCTCGTTCGCTGCGCGGCCGGGCGAGACGATCGCGCTCGTCGGCGCGACGGGCTCGGGCAAATCGACGACGCTCGGCCTGCTGCATCGCGTCTTCGATCCGGCGCGGGGCCGAGTGACGATCGACGGAATCGACATTCGCGACATGACGCTCACCTCGCTTCGCCGCAACATCGGCGTCGTGTTTCAGGAGCCCATGCTGTTCGCCCGCTCGATCGAGGAGAATCTGCGCGTCGGCAAGCCGGACGCGAGCGAGGAGGAGATCGCGCGCGCCGTGGAGCTCGCGCAGGCGCGCGATCTCGTCGCGCGCCAGAGCGAGGGGCTTTCGACGCTCGTCGGCGAGCGCGGCCGCACGCTCTCCGGCGGCGAGCGCCAGCGCCTCTCGATCGCGCGGGCGCTGCTCAAGGACCCGCCGGTCATGATCTTCGACGAGGCGACCAGCGCGCTGGACGCGACGACCGAGCGTCAATTGCAGAAGGCGCTGGAAGCGGCGACCGCGGGCCGCACGACCTTCATCATCGCGCATCGCCTGGCCACCGTGCGCCATGCGGATCGCATATTGGTGCTGGATCGCGGCGCGATCGTCGAAAGCGGGACCTTCGACGAGCTGGTGGCGAAAGGCGGGCTGTTCGCCAAGCTCGCCAGCGCGCAATTCATGACGTGAGGGCTCGGCGCCTGCGAGGCGCCGGAATGCTCCGCGCGCGGCGCAGGACGGCGGGGAAAGCCCGCATGGCGAGCAGAGCGGCCGTCGCGGCGGCGTAGAGCAGGGGCTCCGCCGGCCAGGACTTCACGATCAGCAGAAAATGCGCGGCTGCGGCGACGGCCGCGACATAGACGAGCCGATGCAGCCGCGCCCAGGCCTTGCCGCCGAGCCGGCGGATGGCGGCGTTATTGGAGGTCGCTGCGAGCGGGACGAGAATGACGAACGCCGCCATGCCGCTCGTCACATAGGGGCGCTTCAAAATATCGCGACCTATGGCGATCCAGTCGAAACTATGGTCGAGCGCGACATAGGCCGAAAGATGCAGCGCCGCATAATAGAAGGCGAGCAGGCCCAATGCGCGGCGATAGCGCAAAAGATCGACGCCCGCGGCGCGGCGCAGCGGCGTTATCGCGAGACAGAGCAGCAGGAAGCGCAGCGACCAGAGGCCGAGCTCCTGCTCCAGCGCCTTGATCGGCTCCGGCCCCAGCCGATCCATGACGCCGAGGTAAAAAGTCCAGATAGCGGGAACGAAGCCCGCGACATAGACCGCGAGCTTCGGAACGCGCCAGCCTGCGAGCGGAAAAACAGGCGCGGCGCGCATCAGAAATATCTCTCGAGGTCCATGCCGCCATAGAGCGAGGCGACTTGCTCCGCATAGCCGTTGAACATCAGCGTCGGCCGCCTCTTGGCGAATATGCCGCCCTCGCCGATGCGTCGCTCCGTCGCCTGGCTCCAGCGCGGGTGGTCGACGTTCGGATTGACGTTGGAATAGAAGCCGTATTCGCGCGGATTCTGCATGTTCCAGGAGGTCTTGGGCTGCGTCTCCACGAGCGAGACGCGCACGATCGATTTTATGCCCTTGAAGCCGTATTTCCACGGCACGACGAGCCGCAGCGGCGCGCCGTTCTGATTGGGCAGCGTCTCGCCATAGAGGCCGACAGCGAGAATGGTCAGCGGATGCAGCGCCTCGTCGAGCCTCAGCCCCTCGACATAGGGCCAGGGCAGAAGCTGCAGCAGGCCCTTTTGGCCGGGCATTTCCTCGGGCCGCACCAGCGTCTCGAAGGCGACATATTTGGCGGAGCCCAGGGGCTCGGCGCGCTTCAAAATCTCCGAGAGCGGCGCGCCGATCCAGGGAATGACCATCGACCAGCCCTCGACGCAGCGCATACGATAGACGCGCTCCTCGAGCGCGAGGGGTTTTATCAAATCCTCGAGCCGATAGTCGGCGGGCTTGGCGACGAGGCCGTCGATCCTCACCGTCCAGGGCTTGGTGGCGAGCCTATGGGCGTTCTCGGCCGGGTCGCTCTTGCGGCCGCCGAATTCGTAAAAATTGTTATAGGCGAGCACATCGGCGCGCGGCGTTCTGGGCTCGTCGGTCGAGAAAGGGCCCCTAGCGGCGGCGAGCGGCGCCGCCTGCGCCGCGCCGCCGAACGCCATGGCCGCGCCGAAGCCGGCGAGAAACTCGCGCCGGCGCAGATAGGCGGAATAAGGCGTGATCTCCGACGGAGCGATATCGGGCGAATGACGAATGAGCATTTTCGCGCCTCGGCAAAAAGAAAGAGCGGCCGGCCCGGACGGGTCCGCCGCTCCTATTTCGTGAGCCGGCGCGAGAGCGTTACGCCGCTCTCGCGTTTCGCGTCAGAGCGAAGGCGCGGGCAGAGCCTCGAGCCGCGCCATTCCGGCGCGGACCGCGGACTGCACCTTCTCGAAGGCGCGGACCTCGATCTGCCGCACGCGCTCGCGGGAGACGCCGAACTCCTCGGACAGATCCTCGAGCGTGACCGGATCGTCGGACAGGCGGCGCGCCTCGAAGATGCGGCGCTCGCGCGGATTGAGAACAGTCAGCGCGCCGCGCAGCGCGTCGAGCCGATTGTCGCTCTCCTCCCGACGCATGAGCACATGCTCTTGATCGGTGGAATCGTCGACGAGCCAATCCTGCCACTCGCCCTCGCCCTCCTCGCGCAAAGGCGCGTTGAGCGAGGCGTCGCCGGCCATGCGGCGGTTCATCTCGACGACGTCCTGCTGCGAGACGCCGAGGCGGGTGGCGATCTTTTCGACATGCTCGGGCGTGAGATCGCCCTCCTCGAAGGCCGAGATGCGGCTCTTGGCCTTGCGGAGATTGAAGAACAGCTTCTTCTGGCTCGCGGTGGTGCCCATTTTCACGAGCGACCAGGAGCGCAGGATATATTCCTGGATCGAGGCGCGGATCCACCACATGGCGTAGGTGGCGAGCCGAAAGCCGCGATCCGGCTCGAATCGCTTGACGGCCTGCATGAGGCCGACATTGCCCTCGGACACGATCTCGCCGATCGGCAAACCGTAGCCGCGATAGCCCATGGCGATCTTGGCGACGAGCCGAAGGTGGGATGTGACGAGCTTTTGCGCGGCTTTCGGGTCTTCGTGCTCGCGCCAGCGCTTTGCGAGCATATATTCTTCCTGCGGCTCCAGCATGGGGAACCGGCGGATCTCGGCGAGGTAGCGCGCGAGGCCGCTCTCGCCGGAGACGATGGGCAGGGCGTTCGCCATTGGATCACCTCCTGACGGACCCCCTCGATGAGGCGAGCCCGTAATGCGCGACCGCGAGCGCCGGCCGCAACGCCTCAATATAGACCGATCCGAGCATGGCCGAAAGATGGCTCTTCGCTAAGCGGCAAATGGCGGCCGGGTTAAATTTCGGTAATGTGCGTAGGGGGCGTAGGGCGTCGGCGATTCGCCTCGGCTCGATCGTTGAGCGGCGTCGGCTGAACTGAAAAAGCGGCGTCGTTCCCGGCAGGCCGAAGGCCTGACCGGGAATCCTCGAACAACGACGGGTTAGAGTCTTTTGTTTTTAGAGTCTGTTGTTTTCGACGCGGGCGGCGCGAGCGCTCGTCACGCGCATCGCCCGCGCCAGGTCAGACCGTTACGACGATCTTGCCGATTTGCTCGTTCGACTCGAGATAGCGATGCGCTTCGACGATTTGCTCGAACGGAAAACTGCGGGCGATGATCGGGCGCAGGCGCCCGGCCGACAATCCGTCGAGCACGAAGCGGACGCCGCGCTCGCGCTTTTGCGGATCGTTCGTCACCGAGAATAAGGTATAGCCGCGCAGCGTGAGCTGCTTGCGCAAGGCGGTGAACAAGGGAAACGGCGTCGGCGCGCTCGACAGCGCGCCATAGAGGAAGATGGCTCCGCCGATCGCGGCCGCTTCCGCGAGCGCTTGGACGCCGGGCCCGCCGATCGGATCGAAGACGAGACGCGCGCCTTCGCCCTTCGTGATGCGCAAGGTCTCGGCGACGAGATCGTCGCTCTGCGTCACGACGACATGACGCGCGCCGGCTTTTTTTAACGCCTCGCGCTTGGCCTGCGTGCGCGTGACGGCGATCGGCGTCGCGCCGGCGGCGTTCACGATCTGCAGAGCGGCGAGGCCGACGCTGCTCGACGCCGCGGTGATGACGACCGTGTCGCCGGGCGAGACCCCGCCGATTTCGACCAGCGCGCCGTAGGCGGTGAGATATTGCATCCAGATCGCCGTCGCCTCGCTCCAGGAGAGTGAGCTCGGATGTTTGACGACGGCATGAGCGGGGACGATCGCGGCGTCGCCATAGACGCCATATTCGGCCATGGCGAAGGCCGGTATCGTGCTCACCGCATCGCCGATCGCAAATCCCGTCACCCCTTCGCCGATCGCCTCGACCTCGCCGGAGGCCTCATAACCGAGCCTCGAGGGCAGGCTCGTCGTTTCGAGATAGGCGCCGGAGCGGAACATCGACTCGGCGCGATTGAGGCCGATCGCCCGGACTCGCAGGCGAATCTCGCCGGCTTTCGGGGCTTCCAGCGCCATCTCGTCGATCTGCAGAACCTCCGGGCCGCCGACACGATGAAAGCGGACAATGCGCGACATGAGCAGGTCTCCTCATTGGAAATATCGATCGATTTTAGCGAGGGACGAACGGAGCGAAAATTCGGCGAGCGCTCACAGAAACCGTGCAATAATTCACCGATGGATTGGGAAGACCTGCGCTTTTTTCTGGTTCTGTCGCGCTGCGGCTCGCTGTCGGCGGCGGCGCGCGAACTCGATGTCGATCATGCGACGGTCGGCCGGCGCATCGCCGCTCTGGAGGCGACGCTGGGACTGCGGCTGATCGACCGCCTGCCGCGCAGTCGGCCACTGACGGAGGATGGCGCCGCGATCGCCGCCGCGGCCGAGCGCATGGAAGCGCTCGCCGAAGACGTGCTGCGGCGCTCGCGCGGAGCCGCGCTCACTTTGTCGGGCGCCGTGCGCGTCAGTCTTCCGCCGGTTCTGGCGACGCTCTGCGTCGCGCCGCGAATCGGAACGCTGCGCCGGCGCCATCCGCAGCTGAAGCTCGTGCTGCTCGCCTCTCCCTCCTTTGCGGCGCTCGACCGTGGCGAGGCCGATATAGCGATCCGCATGAGCCGGCCGGAGGAGCCGGACGCGGTCGCGCGCCAGGTCGGAGCCATCCGCTTTGGCCTCTACGCCAGCCGAGAGCTAGCGGAGCGTCCGGCGGAGGAATGGGATTTCGTCGGCTTCGACGCATCGCTCGGCCGTCTGGCGCAGCAGGTCTGGCTGCGCAAATTCG
Organism: Methylosinus sp. Ce-a6; assembly: GCF_009811655.1. Taxonomy (GTDB): domain Bacteria; phylum Pseudomonadota; class Alphaproteobacteria; order Rhizobiales; family Beijerinckiaceae; genus Methylosinus. The sequence goes on from NZ_BGJX01000009.1 coordinate 81,793, forward strand.
CGGGCGAGCAACGGATCATTTTCGAATCCAACGATCTCTTCGCCCAGCAGACCGCCGCGCGCGCCGGAGCGGGAGCGGCGGTGCTGCCGAGCTTCATGGGCGACGACGATGAGGCGCTCGTGCGCCTGCCGGTCGAGCCGGCGCCGCCGAAGCGCGACCTCTGGCTGATCGCCTATCCGGATCTGCGTCGCTCGCCCGCGGTGCGCGCCGTCATGGATTTTCTGGCCGATTGCATCGGCGCCGAGCCGCGCCTGCGGCCGTGAGTCGTCAGCCGCGCCCATCGACGCGCCAGAAGTCCGCGGCCTTTGGGGGAAGCGTCGCCAGAATGCGATCGAACTCCGCCGGGTCGAGACAGGCGCGCAGAGCGTAGGCGACGTCGGCGATGGCGCTGTCGGGCGAGAAATTATGGTCCTGCCGCAACGACCTCACCTCCTCGAGCAGCTCCGCTCGGGACGAGAAGGCGCGCGGCGGCTCCTGCGTGTCCCAATCGGCGACGAATATCGCCCGCAACACGGGCGGAAGCACGCTGGCGAAACGAATCGCATCGTGAAGCTCGAGGCGGCGGCGGAATGTCAGCAGGACGCCCTGGGTCGTCGTATAGGCTTGGTTGCGCGTCGTCAGACCCGAACGCTCGATGACGAGCCTCAGAAAGCGTTCGAACTCCTCCGACGCGTGCTGATAGGCCATCGGCATGGGCATCGGCCGTCTCCGCGCATCTGTTCAGTTCCCCGCCAGCGCCTCGCGCAGCGCGGCGAGGTCGGCGGGCAGCTCGCTCTCGAACAACAGCTCCTCGCGCGTCGCCGGATGCGCGAAGCCGAGCGTCGCCGCGTGCAGCGCCTGACGCCCCAGCGCCTCGACGGCGCCGCGCGCGGCCGGCGACAGAAGCGCCGTCTTGGTCTTGAAGCCCGCGCCATAGGTCGAATCGCCGATCAGCGGATGGCCGATATGGGCCATATGCACGCGAATCTGATGCGTGCGGCCGGTCTCCAGCCGACAGGCGAGGAGCGAGGCGGCGCCGAAGCTCTCGATCAGCTCCCAATGGGTGACGGCGTCCCGCCCCCGCTCCTCGGAAACGACGGCCATTTTTTCGCGCTGCGTCACATGGCGGCCAATGGGCGCCTCGACCGTTCCCCGCACACGCTCGGGAACGCCCCAGACGAAGGCGAGATATTCGCGCACCAGATGCAGCTTGCGTCCGTGATCCTCGAAGAGGCGCGACAACCCCTTGTGCGCCGCGTCGGTCTTGGCGACGACGATGAGGCCGGACGTGTCCTTGTCGATGCGATGTACGATGCCGGGCTTCTTGACGCCGCCTATGCCGGAGAGGCTCGCGCCGCAATGGGCGAGCAGCGCATTCACCAGCGTTCCCGTCTCATGGCCATGGGCGGGATGCACCACGAGCCCCGCCGGCTTGTCGACGACGAGCAGATGCGCGTCCTCGAACACGACATTCAGCGGAATATTCTCGGGCTGCGGCTCGGCGGGCTCGGGCGGCGGCACGGCGAGCGCGACGGCCTCGCCCGCGGCGAGGCGCCGGCTCGCGTCGCGCACGGGAACGGGGCCGATCGTCAACCGCCCGTCCTCGATCAGCGATTTGAGCCGCGTGCGGGAGAGATGCGCGGCGACGAGCTCCGGCCGCTCGGCGAGGAAACGATCGAGCCGCGTCCCCGCCGCCTCCGGCGGAACCTCGAAGGAGAACAGCAGATCCTCTTCCTCTTCGACCAGATCGACGATCTCTCCGGCGATCTTTTCAGCGCCTTCGCGCATGGATTTCCTTCTCTTGCTCTTTGCGTGCTAACCAGCGCGCCTGTCCTCGTTCCGCATCGGAGCCCGCGCCATCTCGCTCGCCCCTTCCTCGCCCAATTGCGTCATTGTCGGCGGCGGGCCGGCCGGTCTCTTCGCCGCGGACCTGCTCTCGCGCCAGGGCGCGAGCGTGACGGTCTATGAGCGCAAGCCGAGCGTCGCCCGCAAATTCCTGATGGCGGGGCGCGGCGGCCTCAATATCACGCATAGCGAGCCGCCCGATAGATTTATCGCCCGCTATGGCGAAGCCGCCGAGCGGCTCGGCCCGATCATTCGCGCTTTTCCGCCGCAGCGCCTGCGCGACTATTGCGCGGAGCTCGGCGAGGACACTTTCGTCGGCTCGAGCGGACGCGTCTTTCCAAAGAGCTTCAAGGCCTCGCCTCTGCTGCGCGCGCTGCTCGCGCGGCTCTTCGCCAATGGCGTCCGCATCGAGACGCGGGCGCGTTTCGAGGGCTTCTCGGAGAGCGGCGAATTGCTGATCGCAGATGCGAGCGGCGAACGGCGCGCCATCGCCGCCGCGGCCACGATATTGGCGCTCGGCGGCGCCTCCTGGCCGCGGCTCGGCTCGGATGGAGGCTGGGTCGAGAGTCTCGCCGCGAAAGGCGTCGAGATCGCGCCGCTCGCGCCGGCCAATTGCGCCGCGATCGTCGAATGGCCGGCGGGATTCGCCGACGCTTTCGAAGGGACGCCGTTGAAGACGATCGCCTTGCGCCATGGCGATGAGCGTGTCTTCGGCGACATCGTCGTCACGCGAACGGGCCTCGAAGGCGGCCCCGTCTATGCGCTCTCGTCGAGCCTGCGCCGCGCCGTCGCGCGCGAAGGCGCGGCGTTTCTCCACATCGATCTGCGTCCGAGCAGCGCGGTCGAGGCGCTCGCGCAAAAGCTCGCGCGCCCGCGCGAAAAACAATCGCTGGCGACGTTTCTGCGCAAGACGCTGCGGCTGACGAAGCTAGAAATCGCCTTGCTGCGTCTGTGCGGGCCGCTGCCGGACGACGCCGGCGCGCTCGCCGAGCGCTTGAAAAATCTGCCGCTCGCCATTGTCGCGACGGCGGGGCTCGCGCGCGCGATTTCCAGCGCCGGCGGCGTGCGCTTCGAGGAGCTCGACGCGGATCTGATGCTGAAGAAGCTCCCGAACGTCTTTCTCGCCGGCGAGATGTTGGATTTTGACGCGCCGACCGGCGGCTATCTGCTGCAGGCGGCTTTTTCGAGCGCCTTCGTCGCCGCCCGCGGGGCGGCGCGGCGCCTCGGAGTGGACCGCGGCGCCTGAACGGAACGCGCTTCCCGCACGTCGGGAATGACAGCCTCTCTATATCGGTCGACGCAGGACATCGGCGCTGCCGGATCGACCTTCCTGGCAAGTTTCGTCCAATCGACAAAACGCGCAATTAAACCCATTGCTTCTATAGGAATTATAATCTTTAATAGCGGGTAATGTTTCGCATGAGGGGGTCTTTCGATGACGGCTGCGGCTGCTGAGGCGCTCATTACCACGCGGGAACCGTTGACGACGACGGGAGATTTCCGCACCACCCAATCTCTCTTGATTTCCGATGGCGGGCGTCCGAATTACTTGGTCCGGGTCGCCGCTGTTCTCGCCTATGCGCTGCTTCTCGGGGCGGCAGTCACCTTCTCCTTACCGCAGACCGCGACGACCGCGGAAGAGCCGCTGGAGCTCGTCGTCGTTCCGAGCCCTGCGGTCGACGAGCCGCCGCCGGAAGAGATTCCGCAACCCGAAGAGCTCGACGACACGCCGCCGCCGCCCGAGGCGATCGAGCCCGTCGCGCCGATCGAGCCGCCGAAACCGCCGGCGCCCAAGCCCGTTCCCAAGGTCGTGGAGAAAAAGCCGCCGACGCCGCGTCCGGCCGCCGCGCGCACCGAGGCCGCTCCCTCGCAAGGGGCCGCCGTCAACGCCAATGCGCAGCAATCCATCGCCGCCAATCAATTCCTGTCCTGCATGCAGCGTTCGGCGAGGAGCGCCGCGCCCGATTCGCCCATTCCGAAACATGGCCGCGTCGCCTATCGCGCGACTTTCGGCGCCAATGGCGCGATGACCGGCTTCAGCATCGTGTCCTCCTCCGGCAATCCCACGCTCGACTCCATTGCGACGCGCGTCGGCTCGCGCTGCGGGTCGCTGCCGGCGATCGGACGCGTCTTCGCGATCAGCGGCGGCGTCGTCTTCTAGCGGTCCGCGTTATGCGAACCGAAAAAACCGAGAGCCCCCTCCCCAGCCCTCCCCCGCAAGCGGGAGAGGGAGCAGATTCGGCGCTTCATCGAAGCTTCGCGAAACGTCGACGCCCCCCGCTCCCGCGCAGCGGGGGAGGGTGAGGGAGGGGGCCAGAACAGCGTCACTGTCATCGACAAAGATGACCAGCACTCCTTCGACGAATGCCGCGGCGAGGGTCTCGCCGCATCCCCGTTCTCTCTGGCCGACAAAGGACGAAGACCAAGATGAGTGATCCAGCAATCGGCGCGGCCTCCGCCGCCGTCGCCCACGCCCTCTCGCCGATCGAGCTCTTTCTGCAGGCGGATGCGATCGTCAAGACCGTCATCGTCCTGCTGCTGCTGGCCTCCGCCTGGGGTTGGGGCGTGATCGCCGAAAAGCTCATTCGGCTCGCGCTGCTGCATCGGCGCGCCGGCGCTCTCATCGAGAGCGTCCAGAACGATCTTCCGGTGACGGAAGTGGCGCCCGCCTTCCTCGCCGCGCCGGCCAATGATCCGCTGGCGCAGGTCTACAAAGCCGCGGTCGAAGAATATCAGCGCTCATCCGATCTCGTCGCGAGCGAATCGCAGCGCGACGCGCTGCAGGAGCGCGTGCATCGCGTCTCCGTGCTGGCGAGCGCCGCGGCGCTCGATCAGCTCCAGCAACGTCTGCCGGCGCTCGCGACGATCGGCGCCGTCGCGCCCTTCGTCGGCCTGTTCGGCACGGTGTGGGGCATCATGAATTCCTTCCAAGGCATCGCCGCCTCCAACAACACCAGCCTCGCCGTGGTGGCGCCGGGCATCGCGGAGGCGCTGTTCGCGACGGCGCTCGGCCTCGTCGCCGCCATTCCGGCCGTCATCTTCTACAACCGCATCAGCGGCGACATCGGCGCCTACGGCAAGCGCGTGACCGCTTTCATCGGCGTCTTCGAAGTGGAATTGTCCCGTCATTTGTCGCGCAAGGGAGAGCGTCATGGCCTTCGCGTTGCGTAAGCACGATTCGGAATTCGACTCGCAGCCGATCGCCGATATCAATGTCACGCCGCTCGTCGATGTGATGCTGGTGCTGCTGATCGTCTTCATGGTCGCCGCGCCGCTGATGACCTCTGGAATCCCTGTCGATCTGCCGAAAGTGCAGGCCAAGCAGCTCAACGATCAGAAGCCGCCGATCGTCGTCAGCGTCGACGCCGGCGGCGGGTTCTTCGTCGACAAGCGCGAGGTGCCGGCGGAAGGGCTGCTCGCCGCGCTGAGCGAGGGCGGCGAGAACAACAAGGATCGCCGCATCCATGTGCGCGCCGACAAGACCGTGCCCTATGGGCGCGTCGTCGAGGCCATGGGCGCGATCAATTCCGCCGGCTACTCCAAAGTGGCGCTGGTGTCCGAGGCGCCGACCGGCGGCGCGAGAACCGCTTCGGCGCCCTAGAAAAAATCATAAGACAAGCGTTTCCAACCGAAGTGGACGCCGGTTCGGCGTCCGGAAACGCGTCGAAACAAAAGCCAATGGGTCTTTCCGTGTTTCAATGAAACACGGAAAGACCATGCCGATCCCCGACTTTCGATCCCGAATTTTTTCGCGCTTCCCTCGCTTATCCTCGACTTGGCCCGACTACGGGTCGTCGGCGCAATCCCTCCCCAGGCGCGCCGGCGACCCGGTTTTTTATTCTGGGGCCACGCCGCCGCGCCGCGCCAGATCCCGCTCGACGAGCCTGTGCCGTATGAGCCAGGTAAGCGCGCGCCGCCAGGATTCGTCTGTCTCTCCGCGAAAATCTGTCTGCGAAATATCGACGAGCGCGCCGCTCTTCGTGTCGCGTATGTAAAATACGAGCGACTGCACCATGACGCTCACCTTGCGAAAGAAGCCGACGAAGGAGAGCTCCGCGCCGAGCCCGCGCGCGACATCGGCGTCGCATCCGTTGCATTTGCGCAGCCGATGCGTTTCGACCATCGGGTCTTTCGCTGCGGCGACGTCGACGATCTCGAAAAGGCCGGAGGCGGCGAGCAGATCACGCGCGAGGCGCGTCATCTCGGCGAGACGCTTCGTCTCGGCGGGGCTCTCGCCGGCGAGCGGGCCTCCGGCGCTGAAGTCGTCGAGCTCGAGATCGAAAACGGCGATCTTCCGAGGACGTTCGGATGCCGTGGCGAGCGCTGGCGTCATTGCACAGGCGCTCGCCACGAGTAGGCAGGCGGCAATCCATATGAGGCGTTTCATCTGACGGCTCCTCTTCTCGGTTCGTCGCCGAAGATGAGACTCGCCGTCGCCGGCCACGATGGAGCCCGTCCCGCCTCCACGTGGGAGAATTTCCCGAATCAGAGCATTTCTGGCCGAAGCGGACGCCGGTTCGGCGTTGGAAACGCGTCAAAAACAATCGACTCTAGAACGCCGTGCGGCGCTCGAGCGCGGCGGCGAGCGTGCCTTCGTCGAGATAGTCGAGCTCGCCGCCGACCGGCACGCCATGGGCGAGGCGCGTCGTCGCGACGCCGAGCGGAGCCAGAAGATCGGCGAGATAATGGGCGGTCGTCTGGCCGTCGACAGTGGCGTTCACCGCGATGATCGCCTCGCGCACGGAGCCCTCGCTCACGCGCTGCACCAGGCTCGCTATGTTGAGCTCGCTCGGGCCGACGCCGTCCAATGGCGACAGCACGCCGCCGAGCACGTGATAGCGCGCGGCGAGGAGCCCGGCGCGCTCCAGCGCCCAGAGATCGGCCACCGTCTCGACAATGACCAGAATGCCGGCGTCGCGCCGCGCGTCGCGGCAGATCGAGCAAGGATCGCTGGTGTCGATATTGCCGCAGGTTCCGCAGGTGAGAATGCGCTCATGGGCGACGCGCATGGCCTCGCCGAGCGGCCCGAGCAATTCCTCGCGCTTGCGGATGAGATGCAGCACGGCGCGCCGAGCCGAGCGCGGCCCGAGTCCAGGCAGCCGCGCCAGCAATTGCACGAGGCGCTCGATCTCGGGTCCGGCGATGCGTTCGGCCAATGGCGGAGCCTGGTGAGTAGTGAGTAGTGAGTGGTGAGTGGTGAGTGGTGAGTAGTGAAAAGGAGTAGGCGTTCGGCTCGTCCGACTCACCACTCACCACTCACCTCTATCAAAACGGCAGCTTCAGTCCCGGCGGCAGCTGCAGCCCGCCGGTCACTTGCTTCATCTTCTCGGCGAGCGTCTCTTCCGCCTTGGCGCGGGCCTGCGCATGGGCGGTGACGATCAGATCCTCGAGAATGTCGCTCTCCTCCGGCTTCAACAGGCTCGGATCGATGGCGAGACGCTGCAGCGCGCCCTTGGCGGTCATCGTCACTTTCACCAGGCCGCCGCCGGCCTCGCCCTCGACCAGAGTCTGATCGAGCTCGGTCTGCAGCTCGGCCATTTTCGTCTGCATGGCTTGCGCCTGCTTCATCAGTCCCATGAAATCGAGCATGTTCTTCTCCTCGCGCGACGACGCCTCACGCGTCATCGGCCTCCTCGTCGTCATAAGCCAATTCGGCGCCCACGGCGGCGCTCTGCTCCGTCTCCTTGCCGCGCACGGCGACGATCTCCGCGCCCGGAAAACGCGCCATTATGCTCGCCACGAGCGGATCGGCCTCGACGCCAGAGCGCTTCTCGTTCTCGCGGACCTCGGCCTGCTCGCGCAGCGTCGGCGCGCCGCCTGAAGGCGCGAGCGCCACCAGCCAGCGCGTCCCGGTCCAGTCCTGCAGCTTCTGCATCAGAAGCTGCGGCAGCCGCGTCGAGCCTTTGGGGGCGAGCTCGAATTCGATGCGCCCTTGCTCGAAGCGCACGAGCCGCACTTCCGATTCGAGCGCGATCTTCAATTGTATGTCGCGCTTTTCGCCGGCCAGGGCGACGAGCGCGCGAAAATCGGAGATTTTCACGCCGGCCGGCGGCACCGAGGGCTCCGGTTCGCGGCGCGGAGCGGCGGAGGCGCGCGGCGCGCTCGCGGGCGGAGGCACGGGACGCGGGGCGGGCGCGAGAGCGATGGGGGCGCGCTCGGCCGGAGCGGCGGCGCCCGGCGCCGGACGCGGCGCGCCGGCCCCCTGGCCGAAGCCGAGCCGCCGCAGCGCCTCCTCCGGCGAGGGCATGTCGGCGGCGTGGGTCAGCCGCACCAGCACCATATCGGCGCTGGCGAGCGGGCGCGGCGAGCCGCGCAGCTCCTCGACGCCTTTCAGCAATATTTGCCAGGCGCGCGTCAGCACGGAAAGGGCGAGCTTTTCCGCCGCCTCGCCGCCGCGGCGGCGCTCCTCCTCGGTCAAGGCGCTGGATTGCGCGGCGTCCGGCGCGAGCTTCAGCCGCGTGACGAGATGGGTGAATTCGGCGAGCTCCAGCAGCACCTGCGCCGGATCCGCGCCGCCGTCATATTGATCCTGCAGCAGTGCGATGGCCGCCCTGATCTCGCCCTTCATCGCCGCCTCGAAGAGATCGATGACGCGCGATTTGTCGGCGACGCCGAGCATGAGGCGCAAATCTTCCGCCGCGATCGCGCCGCCGCCCGAAGCGCCATGGGCGATCGCCTGATCGAGCAGCGACAGCGCGTCGCGCGCCGAGCCCTCGGCGGCGCGGGCGACCATGGCGAGCGCCTCGTCCTCTATCGCGACGCCCTCGAGATCGCAGATCTTGCGCAGATGCGCGGCGAGGAGTCCGGCGTCGATGCGGCGCAGATCGAAGCGCTGGCAGCGCGAGCGCACGGTGACCGGAACCTTGTCGATCTCCGTCGTCGCGAAGATGAATTTCACATGCTCCGGCGGCTCTTCCAGAGTCTTCAGCAGGCCGTTGAAGGCGGCCTTGGAGAGCATGTGCACTTCGTCGATGATATAGACCTTCACCCGCGCCATCACCGGCCGATAGCGGGCGTTCTCGATGATTTCGCGAATATCGTCTATGCCCGTATGCGAGGCGGCGTCCATCTCCAGCACGTCCGGATGGCGCGAATCGATGATCGCCTGACAATGCGCGCCGAGCGCGTCCATATGGATCGTCGGGCGGTCGACGGCGGGGCGGCCGTCTTTGGCGGGCAGCTCGTAATTGAAGGCGCGGGCGAGAATGCGCGCCGTCGTCGTCTTGCCGACGCCGCGCACGCCGGTCAAGAGATAGGCCTGATGGATGCGGTTCAGCTCGAAGGCGTTCTCGAGCGTGCGCACCATCGGCTCCTGGCCGATGAGATCGGCAAAGCCGGAGGGGCGATATTTGCGCGCCAGCACGCGATAGGCGGCCTGCCCTTCGCGTCCCGGCTGCGGCTCGGCCGGAAACAGGGCGTCGGATGGCGCATCGCGCGAATGCTCGTCGTCCATCTCGTCGCCCGAAGGAAAGTCTCGCTCGTCGCCCGAAGGAAGATCTCGCTCGTCGCCCCGAAGGAGGCCCCGTCGGTCGGCGCCGGGGCGGCGGCGTGAAAAAGTGGGAGGCTGGACGAAGACCCGCCCGGAACTCGTTAGGGCTGCTTCCTTCCGGACCTGACCCGGTTGGCGAGTGGAGCGTCCACCGCCAACCTCCCGCGCCCTATGTGGCAAAACTCGCCGCCCGGCGCAAGGGCGCCGCGCGGGATCGGCGAAGGTAGAGGCGGCGTCGAATATAGGTCGACCCCTTCTCCCAATGGCGGGAGAAGGAGACGCGGCTTCTAATGTTCGCTCTTGCTTCCAGCCTCGCGCGCCCTGGCGGCCAATTTCTCGGTCTGCTCGCCGATGTCGGCGACGATCTTGCTGGTCGCCTCCGTCGCCGCTTTCGCCGCCTGCTCATTCACGCTCTGGACGGAGACGAGGGCCTCCTTGGCGAGATTGGAGCAGAGCTCGCCGACACGCGAGGCGCGGGCGAAGAAATCGCCATAGGCGTTGCGGTAGAAGTCCGACTGCAATTGCACGATGTCGTCGATCTTCTGCACGCGCAGCAGCCTCTCGAAATAGGCGCGGCTGTTGTCGAGCGATTGCTTGGAATAGTCGGTCGCCTCCGCCGCAATGGCGCGCAGGCCCTTGGCGGTCGAGCTGGTGGCGGAGTTGAAGGCGTCGAGCTGATATTTGCCGAGCTCGCGAATATCGTCGAAATTCGGATTGGCCATCGGACATTCTCCCGCTCGTCGACGCATGCGGAAGGCGATGCGCTCCGACGCCACGCGCGCGACTCTCTCGCGTCCACGATTCTCGGGAATGAGAGGGCGAAGAGCAAATTCGGGAAATCACGTAGATCGCGCCCGAGCCCGCGCTCGTTCTCGGCTTCGATCCGCCCGTCATCGCGAGCGTAGCGACGCGATCCAGAGCCGCGGGGCGGCCCCTGGATCGCTTCATCGCCGCGCTCCTCGCGATGACGGAGCGGGAGAGTGTGAAAGCGCTTCAGATCGTGAGCTGCGCGCCGAGCTCCACCACGCGGTCGGTCGGAATGGAGAAGAAGTCGGTGGCGTTGGCCGATTGCTTCGTCAGCGCGACATAGAGCTTGTCCTGCCAGGCCGGCATTTCGGAAGCCGGGCTCTCCTTGATCGAGCGCCGGCCGAGGAAGAAGGACGTCGTCATGATGTCGTATTTGACGCCGGCCTTGCGCATGGCGGCGAGGGCGGCCGGCACGCGCGGGCTCTCCATGAAGCCATAGTGGAGCGTCGCGCGGATGAAATCATGCGACAGCTTCTCGATCTCGAATCGCTTTTCGAGCGGCACGCGCGGCGTGTCCTCCGTGTTCACGCAAATGACCAGCACGCGCTCGTGCAGCACCTTATTGTGCTTGAGATTATGCAGCAGGGCGGTGGGCGCGACATTGGGATCGCTCGTCAGAAAGATCGCCGTGCCTGGCACGCGCGTCGGCTTGGATTTCTCCAGCATGGCGATGAGATCGCAGATCGGGATCGAATCGCGATGCGTCTTCTCGGCGAGCAGCGACGTGCCGCGCACCCAGGTCCACATCACCACCATGGAGCAGCCGCCGAGCAGCAGCGGAACCCAGCCGCCCTCGACGACCTTCATGAGATTGGCCGCGAGGAAGGTGAGATCGACGGTGAGAAAGGCGAGGATGAACAGCGCCGCCGCCCACAGCGGCCAGCGCCATTTGCGCCACACCACGATGAAGGCGAGCGCCGTCGTCGTCACCATCGTGCCGGTGACGGCGATGCCATAGGCCGAGGCGAGCGCGCTCGAGCTCTTGAAGGTCGTGACCAGAACCAGCACGCCGATGAGCAGCAGCCGGTTGACGCGGCCGATATAGATCTGCCCCTCCTGGGTGGCCGAGGTATGGGTGATCTCGAGGCGCGGCAGCAGGCCGAGCTGAATGGCCTGGCGCACGATGGAGAAGGCGCCGGTGATCACCGCCTGGCTGGCGATGACGGTCGCCACGGTGGAGAGGATGACGAGCGGCAGCAGCGCCCATTCCGGCGCCAGCAGGAAGAAAGGATTCTCGATCGCCTCGGGGTCGGCGAGGATCAGCGCGCCCTGGCCGAGATAGTTGAGGAAGAGCGCCGGCAGAACGAAGAAGATCCAGGCGATCTGGATCGGCGCGCGGCCGAAATGGCCCATATCGGCGTAGAGCGCCTCCGCGCCGGTCACGACGAGGAAGACCGAGCCGAGCACGGCGAAGCCGACCCAGCCATGGGTGAGCAGGAAGGCGAAGCCATGGCGCGGATCGAAGGCGCGCAGCACCTGCGGCGCGTCGCCGATATGGGAGGCGCCGAGCACGGCCATCACGATGAAGAAGATCGCCATCACCGGGCCGAACAGCGCGGCCACGCGCGCCGTGCCATGGCTCTGGCCCCAGAACAGCGAGACGAGGATCGCCACTGTGATGGGAAAGACGAACTCGCCGAATTTCGGATTGACGATCGCGAGGCCCTCGACCGCCGAGAGCACGGAGATCGCCGGGGTGATGATGGCGTCGCCCGAGAACAGCGCCGCGCCGGCGACGCCGAGCAGGAAGACCGGCGTCGCGCGCCGTCCCAATGCGTTCTGCGCCAACGCCATCAGCGAGAGAATGCCGCCCTCGCCGCGGTTGTCGGCGCGCATCAGGAAGAACACATATTTCGCCGTCACCGTGAAGATCAGCGCGAAAATCAGCAGCGAGATCGTCCCGATGACCACCTCCTCGCCGAGGCCGCCGGATTTGGCGTGGGCGAGCGACTCGCGCAGCGCATAGAGCGGGCTGGTGCCGATGTCGCCATAGACGACGCCGATCGAGCCGACGATGAGCGCGGCGACATTCGGCGAGCCGTGGCCCTCCGCATGGGAGACCGGCTGCGTCGCCGCCGGCCCCTCCGTGTCGTTTCGAGAGGAAGAACCCGCCGCGTCACGCGCCACTTTGGGATCCATGGAGATTTCCTCGAAAGACATCGAAGGCGCGGCGCGCCGGCGCGGCGATATACGCCTGTTCCAGATAGAAGAGAAGCCGCCATCGGCCATTTCCGGGGAAAATCCCGTCGGCGCCGGCGCCTGGAAGCCGGGATTGGGCGCAAGCCCGGGGGCCGAGTCCCACAAGACGTCGGGTGAAGGGCAATCACTCTCGCCCTCATGCCGAGAAGGCGCCGGAGCCGCCGTCTCAAAAGCACGAGGCCGAGTTCCAGAAGGCGGGGCATGAAGCTTCCCTCGCGCTTCGAGACGGCCTCTTCGAGGCCTCCTCAGCATGAGGGAAGCTTCACCCGATCACCCTCGGGAGCCCCGCGGACCCTGCACGCTGGCCTCGCGGCCGCGGCGATGCTATGGCCGAGCCCCCGTCACATCGTCCCGGGATATGCCCGGCGACGCGAGCCCTTGGAAGATGATCGCGATTATCCTCGGAGGCGCCGGCCTCCTCGTCTGGCTCTATCTCCTCCTCGGCAATGGCGGCTTCTGGCGCCTCTCCGAGCATGACCGCCGATTCGTCCCCGAGGGCGCCGCCGTTCCGCGGGGCGCCCGCGTCGTCGCCGTCATTCCGGCGCGCGACGAGGCCGATGTCGTCTCCATCGGCCTGAGATCGCTGTTCCGGCAAGAGTTTTCCGGCCGGCTCGAGATCGTCCTCGTCGACGACGAGAGCTCCGACGGCACGGCGGAGGTCGCCCGCGCCTGCGCCCGTGAGGAGGGAGCCGCGGATCGCCTCACCGTGCTCCGGGGCCGCCCCGCGCAGGGCTGGACCGGCAAGCTCGCGGCCATGGACCGCGGCTTCGCCCATATCCTCACCTCCGGCGTCTCGCCCGATTTCGTGCTGTTCTGCGACGCCGACATCGCCTTCGCGCCCGGCCTCGTCGAGCGGCTCGTCGCCGGCGCGGCCGCGCGGGGAACCGTGCTCTCCTCGCTCATGGTCAAGCTGCGCTGCGAGAGCCTCGCGGAGCGCTGGTTCGTGCCGGCCTTCGTCTTCTTCTTCCAGATGCTCTATCCCTTCCCTCGCGTGAACGATCCGAAGAGCCCGGTCGCGGCGGCGGCGGGCGGCGTGATGCTGGTCCGTCCCGCGGCGCTGCAGGCGGCGGGCGGGCTGCGGCAGATTCGCGACGCGCTCATCGACGATTGCGCGCTCGGCAAGCTCATGAAGGCGCAGGGGCCGATCTGGCTCGGCCTCACCGACGACGCCTGGAGCCTGCGGCCCTATCCGCATTTCCGCGATATAGAGCAGATGGTCACGCGCTCCGCCTATGCGCAATTGGGCTATTCGCCCTGGCGCCTCGCTGGAGCGGTCGCCGGGATGGGGATCGTCTATCTCGCGCCGCCGATCCTCGCCTTCGCGGCGCCGGAGCCGGCCGCCGATCTCGCCCTCGTCGCCTATCTGATGATGGCGCAATCCTATATGCCGTCTCTGCGATTTTACGGACGCAACCGGCTCGGCGCCTTCGCCTTGCCCGCGGTCGCCGCCTGCTATACGTGGTTCACGCTGTTGTCCGCTTGGCGGCATGGACGCGGGCGCGGCGGCGCCTGGAAGGGCCGCTACCAGGCCCCGTGACGAGGAGGATGAGCGATCACATGAGCGACATCGCCGCCGCCGCATCGGGGAAGGGCCATAGGGACGAGAATTTTCCCGTGGCCTCGGTCTTCATCGCGCCGCGCCATCGCGCGCCCATCCTCGCCTTCTATGATTTCGTGCGCGCGGCGGACGATATCTCCGACCATGCGACGCTCTCGGGCGAGCAGAAGATCGCCATGCTGGACCGCCTGGAGGCGGCGCTTCTCGGCTCCGGCGAGGAGATTCCCGTCGCCGCGAAGCTGCGCGCGGCGCTCGCCGACCGCGGCCTCGAGCCCCGCCATGCGCAGGATCTGCTCGCCGCCTTCCGCCGCGACGTGACGCAATTGCGCTATCGCGACTTTGACGATCTCATCGACTATTGCCGCTATTCGGCGATGCCGGTCGGCCGTTTCGTGCTGGACGTCCATGGCGAGGACCGCGCAGCCACCTGGGGGCCGAATGACGCGCTCTGCGCGGCGCTGCAGATCGTCAATCATCTGCAGGACTGCGCGAAGGATTATCGCAGCCTCGACCGCGTCTATTTGCCGCAGGACGCGCTCGCCGCCCATGGCGCGAGCGTGGAGATGCTGTCCGCCGAGCGCGCCTCGCCGCAGCTCGCCGCGACTTTGCGCGCGCTGGCGGAACGCACGCAGGAGCTGCTGAAGGAGAGCGCGCCCTTCGCCGATCTCATCGCCGATACGCGGCTCGCGATGGAGGTGGGCGCGATTCAGCGCCTCGCCGAGACGCTGACCGCGCGGCTTCTCGTCGCCGATCCGCTCTGCGAGAAGGTTCACGCCTCCAAAGGCGAATATGTGTCAATTGCGCTCGCCGGCGCCGGGGCCGCTCTGCTCCGCCGGCTCGTCGGGCCGCGCGCCGCCGCCGCGAGCGTCGCACGATGAGCCTCGAGACAATCGCGCCGGAGGCGCCGCGAGTCGCCGCCAAGAGCTCCTTCTATCTCGCCATGCGCATTCTCGAGCCCGAGCGGCGCGACGCAATGTATGCGATCTACGGCTTCTGCCGCGCCGTCGACGACATCGCCGACGAGGAGGGCGACCGCGCCCAGCGCCTTTCTCAGCTCGACGACTGGCGGCGCGATCTCGACGCGCTCTATGCCGGCCGCACGCATCAGCGCTGCGCCGATCTCGCGCGGCCGGTGCGCCGCTTCGGCCTCGACCGCGCCGATTTCGAGGCGGTGATCGACGGCATGGCGATGGATGTCGTCGAGGATATTCGCGCGCCCGAATGGGATCGGCTCGATCTTTATTGCGATCATGTCGCGAGCGCCGTAGGGCGGCTGTCGGTGCGCGTCTTCGGCCTCGCCGACGAGGGCGACTGCGCGAGCGGCGCGCTGCCCACCAAGGCGCGCATGCTCGCCTATCACATGGGCCGCGCGCTGCAGCTCACCAATATTCTGCGCGATCTCGACGAGGATGACGCGCGGGGGCGGCTGTATCTGCCGCGCGAGGCTCTGGAGGCTGCGGGCGTCACCGATGTCTCGCGCGGGGCGGCGCTGGCGCATCCCAAGCTTCCGGAGGTCTGCGCGGCGGTCGCGGAGCGCGCGCGCGCGCATTATACGGAATCGGAGCTCATCATGCGCGTCTCGCCGCAGAGGGCGGTGAAGGCGCCCTTTCTGATGGCCACCGCCTATCGCTCCATTCTCGATCGCCTGGTGGCGCGCGGCTTCGCGCCGCCGCGCGCGCCGGTCTCCGCCTCGCGGACGAAAATCCTTCTGGCCCTGCTCAGATTCGCGCTGACGTGACGGGAACCACGCATATCGTCGGCGCAGGCCTCGCCGGCCTCTCCTGCGCCGTTCGTCTGACAGAAGAGGGGCGCGGCGTCGCGCTCCACGAGGCCGCGCGAATGGCGGGCGGCCGCTGCCGCTCCTATTACGATTCGAGCCTCGATCTCGCGATCGACAATGGCAATCATCTGCTGCTCTCCGGCAATGCCGCCGCTCTCGATTATGCGCGGCGCATCGGCTCCGTCGACGAGCTGGCGGGGCCGAAGGAGTGCGTTTTCGATTTCCTCGACACGCGCGACGGCGCGCGCTGGCGGCTGCGACCCAACGCCTCGCGCCTGCCCTGGTGGATTTTCGCGGGCGACCGCCGCGTCCCCGGGACGACGCCGAAAGATTATCTCGGCGCGCTCGGCATTCTCGTCGCCAAAAAAGGCGCGACGATCGGCGAGGCGATGAAATGCTCCGGCCTTCTCTATGAGCGGCTGTGGGGCCCGGTGCTGCTCTCCGCGCTCAATACGGAGCCGCGCGATTCGTCCGCCGCTCTCGCCGCCGCCGTGCTGCGCGAGACGCTCGCCGCCGGCGGCGCCGCCTGCCGTCCCTTGGTCGCGCGGCGCGGCCTCGGGACCGCCTTCATCGAGCCGGCGCTCGCAACGCTCGCCGCGCGCGGCGCCGCGCCCCGTTTCGGCGCGCGGCTGAAAAAAATCGAGTTCGGCGGCGATCGCATCGCGGCGCTCGACTTCGGCGACGAAAAAATCGCGCTTGCGGAAGGCGATCGAGTCGTCCTCGCCGTTCCGCCCTGGACGGCGCAGGAGCTCGTGCCGGGTCTCGTCGCGCCGGACGATTTCCGCGGCATAGTGAATGCGCATTTCAAGATCGCGCCGCCGCCCGGTCAGCCGCCGCTCATCGGCATGATCGGCTCGCTCAGCGAATGGCTGTTCGCTTTCGATGACCGCCTCTCGGTGACGATCAGCGGCGCCGACCGGCTGATGGACGAGTCTCGCGAGAGCCTCGCCGAGCGCATCTGGGCCGAGGTCGCCGCCGCCGCCGGCCTGCCGGCGGCGCTGCCCCCCTGGCAGATCGTGAAGGAGAAACGCGCCACCTTCGCCGCGACGCCGGCGCAGCAGCAGCGCCGACCCGGTGCGACGACGCGCTGGCGCAATCTCTTCCTCGCCGGCGACTGGACCGCGACCGGCCTGCCGGCGACGATAGAGGGGGCGATAAGATCGGGCTATCGCGCGGCTGAGCTGGCGACGTAGCGCCATCGTCGCGAGCCGCAGGCGAAGCAAGTCCGGTTCGGATGACGCGAGCGCGCCTCAGCGCGTCGGGACGGGGGCGCCGCTGCGATAGTCGTAGAAGCCGCGCTGCGTCTTGCGGCCGAGCCAGCCGGCCTCGACATATTTCACCAGCAGCGGACAGGGGCGGTATTTCGAATCGGCGAGCCCCTCGTGCAGCACTTGCATGACCGAGAGGCAGACGTCCAAGCCGATGAAATCGGCGAGCTGCAGCGGGCCCATCGGATGATTGGCGCCGAGCCGCATGGCGGTGTCGATCGCCTCCACCGAGCCGACGCCCTCATAGAGCGTGTAGATCGCCTCGTTTATCATCGGCAGCAGGATGCGATTGACGATGAAGGCCGGGAAATCCTCCGAGACGGTCACAGTCTTGCCGAGCTCGCCGACGAATTGCTTGGCGGCGTCGAAGGTCTTGTCCTCGGTGGCGATGCCGCGAATCACCTCGACGAGCTGCATCTTCGGCGCCGGATTCATGAAATGAATGCCGATGAACTGCTCCGGCCGTCCCGTCACCGCGGCGAGGCGCGTGATCGAGATGGAGGAGGTGTTGGTGCCGATCAGCGCGCCCGGCCGCAGCGTCGGGCCGAGATCCGTCAGGATCTTGCGCTTGACCTCTTCATTCTCGGTGGCGGCCTCGATGACGAGGTCCCTGTCGGCGAAGGCGGCATAGTCCTTGGCCGGATGGATGCGCGCGACCGCGGCCTTGCGGGCCTCCTCGTCGAGCTGGCCGCGCTCCACCGCCTTGGAAAGATGCGCCTCTATATCGTCTATGCCGGCGGTGATGCGCTGCTCGGTGAGGTCGTTGAGCGCCACATCGAAACCCGCGACCGCGCAGACCTGGGCGATGCCCTTGCCCATCTGGCCGGCGCCGACGATGCCGATCTTGCGAATTTCAGTGCCCATCTTTCGAACCACCAGCAAGAACGAGGCTGCGTCTCGAAGCGGAACCGCCTCCACTTCAGTATAGCGCGCGTTCGGCCTTTGTGAAAACCGGCGTTTTGCACCGCAGCGAAGCGGCGTGTTCACCCTCCCTTGTCAGGGGGAGGGTCGCCTGCAAAGCAGCAGGGGTAGGGTGCGCCCGAGACTGGGGAGAATCACCCGCTCCCGAGCGCCGATCCACCCCTCAGCGTCCGGCCTTGGCGAGCTCGGCGTCGAGCTCCTTCAAGGCCGGGAAGAGATCGGCGACGAGACCATAGTCGGCGACCTGGAAGATCGGCGCCTCCTCGTCCTTGTTGATCGCCACGATGACCTTGGAGTCCTTCATGCCGGCGAGATGCTGGATCGCGCCGGAGATGCCGACGGCGACATAGAGGTCCGGCGCCACCACTTTGCCGGTCTGGCCGACTTGCAGGTCATTGGGGGCGTAGCCGGCGTCGACCGCCGCGCGCGAGGCGCCGATCGCCGCGCCGAGGCGACCCGCCACAGGCTCGATATATTCCTTGAAGTTCTCCGCGCTCGCGAGGCCGCGGCCGCCCGAGACGATGATCTTGGCCGCGGTGAGCTCCGGCCGCTCGGACTTGGCCAACGCCTCGCTCTTGAAGCTCGACACCGAAGGATCGGAGCCGGCGCCGATCGCCTCGATCGCCGCCGCGCCGCCCTCGCCCGTCGCCGTGAAGGCGGCGGTGCGCACGGTGATCACCTTCTTGGCGTCCTTCGACCGCACCGTCTGAATGGCGTTGCCGGCGTAGATCGGCCGCTCGAACGTGTCGGCGGAGACGACCTTGATGATGTCCGACACCTGCGCCACGTCGAGCAGAGCGGCGACGCGCGGCAGCACATTCTTCGAGTTGGAGGTCGAAGGCGCGAGAATGGCGTCATAGGCGCCGGCGAGGCCGACGATCAGCGCCGCCAGCGGCTCGGCCAGATGATGGCCATAGGCCGCGCCATCGGCGACGAGCACCTTCTCGACGCCCGAGAGCTTGGCGGCGGCCTCGGCCGCCGGGCCGACATTCTGGCCCACGACGAGGACATGCACCGGCCCGCCGAGCTGAAGCGCCGCCGTCAGCGCCTTGGCGGTGGAGGGGGCGAGCGCGGATTCCGTGACTTCCGCGACGATGAGCGCCGTCATGATTACAGAACTCCCGCAGTCTTGAGCTTTTCCAGCAATTCGGGGACGGAGCCGACCTTTATGCCGCCCTTGCGGGCCGGCGGCTCGGCGGTCTTCAGCACTTCGAGGCGCGGCGTGATGTCGACGCCGTAATCGGCCGGCGTCTTGGCCGCGACCTCTTTCTTCTTCGCCTTGATGATATTCGGCAGGCTGGCGTAGCGCGGCTCGTTGAGGCGCAGATCCGTCGTCACCACGGCCGGCAGCTTCAACGTCACCGTCTGCAACCCGCCGTCGACCTCGCGGGTCACATCCACGGAGCCGTCGCCGATCTCCACCTTGGAGGCGAAAGTGCCCTGGCCCCAGCCGAGCAGAGCGGCGAGCATCTGGCCGGTCTGATTGCTGTCGTCGTCGATCGCCTGCTTGCCGAGAATGACGAGGCCGGGCTGCTCCTCGGCGACGATCTTGGCGAGAATCTTGGCGACCGCGAGCGGCTCGACCAGCTCGTCGGTCTTGACGTGAATGCCGCGGTCGGCGCCGATGGCCATTCCGGCGCGCAGCGTCTCGTCCGCCTTGGCCGGGCCGATGGTCGCGAGCACGACTTCCGTCGCCTTGCCGGCCTCCTTGAGGCGAATGGCCTCCTCGACGGCGATCTCGTCGAAAGGATTCATCGAAAACTTCACATTGGCGACGTCGACGCCCGAACCGTCCGGCTTGACCCTGATCTTGACGTTGTAGTCGACCACCCGTTTCACGGGCACGAGAACCTTCATCGCGCAACTCCCGGCGAGATTGACCTTCGTCTCGATTGTTTCGAAAAATCGCGCCCGGCGGCCGAAAGGCCCCTATCGGCTTTTTCGAGCGCCGCGTCGAGAACGAATTAGCGCCGCGCGGCGCGAGGCGCGCGCGGAATGCTCGGAAGCCGCTCTGGTAGCCTCGGCTCGCCGCCCTGTCAAACCCGCGCGCGCCAGTTCGTATCCGTCGGCCGATTCATCATATCGAGCCGACGCGCCTCACCCCCACGGCCCCTCGAAGCGCCGCGGGCCGAACCAGCGCACGCCGCGCCGTTTGAACACGGGCGTCAAAATCAGCCCGGCCAATATGCCGCCGACATGGGCCCACCAGCCCACCTGCCCCTGCTCGTCGGTGAAGGCGTTGAAGAGCTGGAAGAGAATCCAGGTGCCGACGAAGAGCGAGGCCGGCGCATGGACGGGAATGATCCCCGCCACGAGGCCGAAGATCGTCGAGCGCGGATAGATGAGGATGAAGGCGGCGCAGACGCCCGAGATCGCCCCCGAGGCGCCGACCAGCGGCGTGATGGTCGAAGGCGCGCCGAGCGCGAACAGCATCGCCGCCGAGACGCCGCAGAGCAGATAGAAGACGAGATAGCCGAGCGACCCCATGGCGTCCTCGACATTGTCGCCGAAGACATAGAGGAACACCATATTGCCGGCGAGATGGCCGAGCCCCGAATGGAAGAAGAGGCTCGTCAGCAAGGTCCAATCGGGGCCGGGCGTGATGATCCAGGGGGCGAGCTCGGCGCGGCCGAACAGCACAGCCGGTATGAGGCCGAAGCCACGAATGACGGTGAGCGGATCGCCGAAGGATTCGCTGAACACGCCGACGAAGACGGCGATATTGATGGCGATGAGCGCCCAATTGACATAGGGCCGCCGCACATAATGAAGCGGCGTGTCGTCGTGAAGCGGCAGCACCATCTCGCGCGTTCTCCCCGGCCGCCGCCCTTCATTCGCCCGAACGATTCTCGCTCGGCCCCGCGGCAGGAACTATAGCGCGGCCCGAGCTCTGGCCAAGATGGGTCTGGCCCAGGAGAAGGCGAGGCCGCGCAGGCCGGCGATGTCGAGGGCGAGAACCGCGGCGCAATAGACGAGGCCGCCGACGCCGACCTGCAGGAGCAGGGTGAGAATTCCGGGCTCGAGGCCGGCGAGCGGACGCAGCGCCAGGATCATCGCTCCCGTCGCCGCCAGCGCGCCGAGCATGTCGCGCCTGCGCGGCCATTGCGGCGCGGCGCGCGCCGCGAAGAGGACGAGCGCCGCGAGCGCCGCCACATAGGCGCCGCATTGGGCGAGCGCCAGGCTCGAGGCGTCCGCGCCGCGCGGGATGAGAAGGGCGAATATGAGGCCGGAGACGACCGCGACCGAGGCCGCGCCGATCAGCGGCGCGGTCTTCTTCGCGATCTGAAACACGGGATTGACCGCGAATTGGATGAGCCCCATGGCGAAGAGGCCGGGCAGCAGAAGATCGAGATAATGGCCGAAGGGTCCGCGGAACTGCGCCGGCACGATCAGCTCCTCGATCGAAGGCATCGTCAGCCAGATACCGGCGCAGGCGGGCAGGAGGAAGGCGGCGACGATCGTCATATTGCGGGCGATCTGCTCCTTGCCCTTCTCCGCCCCGTGCCGCTCATGGGCGGCGATAGCGATCTGGAACAGCAGCACGTCCAGCGCCGAGCCGAGCGCGTAAATGGCGCGAATGCCGAGATCATAGGCGAGCGAGAACTGCCCCGTCTCGGCGAAGCCGTAATAGGCGGCGACGAGCCCACGGGCGGCGAGCGGCACGGATTGATAGAGCATATTCGCCGTCACTATGGGGGCGCTATAGGCGACGAGCATGCGCGCCGTCGCCAGCCGCGCGCCGCGCGGCGAGGCGCCGGGGTCCTTCAGCGCGGCGCGCGCGGTGAGCACGGCGCCGAAGAGGCTCGCGAGGCTCCCGGCGATCGCCATTCCCGCCGAATGGAAGAGAAAGGCGCCGCCGCCGGTGAGCGTCAGCGCCAGAATATTCTTGGCGAGCACGATGCGGCTGTAGCTCTTGTCCTCGAAACGCGCCCGCAGCAGAGCAGTGGAATAATCGAAGAGCCCGTTGATCGCCGCCGTCGCCAGAGCGAGCGCAATGAGCGTGTCGCCGAGCGCGACGGGCGGCGCGAGGGAGAAAAAGAGCCCGCCACAGAGGATGAGCGCCGCCGTGGTCGAAAGATAGGCGAAATCGAGCGTCGAGCGTATGGCGGGCTCCGCCTCGCGCACGCGGGTGGAATAAAAGCGCGTCGCCGAGAGGCGCATCCAATCGAAGGCGGACGTCTGAATGACGACGCCGATCGCGAAGGCGAGGGCGAAGCGGCCGTATTCCTCCGGCCCCAGGAACCTGGCGACCAGCAGGCCGATGAGGAAATTGGCGACGGTGTTGGCGAGGAAGGCGGCGAGAACCTTCAATTTGCAACGTCTCCCTAGGGCGGAATCCAGCTGCTCGATTCCTTCTCCCGCTTGCGGGAGAAGCCCGGCGAAAACCGCGTCATTCCTTCGGGAAATCCAGCCGCATCTCGCGGTAGCGCTCGGGGTCGTCGGCCCAGTTCTCGCGCACTTTCACGAAGAGGAACAGATGCACCTTCTGCTCGGCCGCCTCTTCGATCTCGCGGCGGGCGGCCTGGCCGATCGCCTTGATCGTGCGGCCGCCCTCGCCGATGACGATCTTCTTCTGCCCGTCGCGCGCGACATAGATCGTCTGCTCTATGCGCGCCGAGCCGTCCTTCTGATTCTGCCAGGACTCGGTCTCGACCGTCGATTGATAGGGCAGCTCGTCGTGCAGCCGCTCGAAAATCTTCTCGCGTGTGATCTCGGCGGCGAGCAGCCGCAAGGGCGCATCCGAAAGCTGGTCTTCCGGATAGAGCCAGGGCGAGGGCTTCATCAGCGAAGCGAGCTTCGCCTTCAGATCGGCGACGCCGTCGCCGTTGAGCGCCGAAATCATGAAGGTCTCGATGAAATCCGCTTTCGTCGCCAGCGCGGCGGTGAGCGCGAGCAACGATTCGCGCGGCACGAGGTCGATCTTGTTGAGCGCCAATATTTTCGGCGCGGAGAGCTCGGCGAGCTTGGCGACGATCTCCTCCACCTCCGGCGCGAGACCGCGGCGCGCGTCGACGAGCAGCACGATGGCGTCGGCGTCGCCGGCGCCGGCGATGGCGCTCGCGACCATGGCGCGGTCGAGCCGGCGCTTGGGCGCGAAAATGCCGGGCGTGTCGACGAGGATGATCTGCGCCGCGCCCTCGAGCGCGATGCCGCGCACGAGGGCGCGCGTCGTTTGCGCCTTGCGCGACACGATCGACACTTTGGCGCCGACGAGCTGGTTGAGCAGCGTCGATTTGCCGGCGTTGGGCGCGCCGACGAGGGCGACGAAGCCGCAGCTTGTGGGCTCGGCGGTCGACGGTTCTTCCTGTTCGACGCTCACGCCGAAATCCCTTCTCGTCGAGAGCGAGCCTGAAGGCTCGCGGTCCAAATTGCAGCGCCTGGACCGCGAGCCTTCAGGCTCGCGTGTCGAGGCGACAGCGCCGGTTTACATCCCCTCCCGCTCGATCCCCTCGCGGTCGAGAAAGGCCTGGGCGGCGGATTGCTCGGCCGCGCGCTTGGAGGCGCCGGCGCCTCGAGCCGGGACGAAGCCTTCCACCTCCACCGCCACTTCGAAGAAGGGCGCATGGTCCGGGCCGCTGCGCGCGGCCAGGCGGTAGCGCGGCGTCGCGAGACGGCGCGCCTGCGCCCATTCCTGCAGCGCTGTCTTCGCGTCGCGCAGCCTGCGTCCGGGCGTCCGCATCCGTTCGGCGAAAGCGGCGCGCACCACGGCCTCGGCCGCCTGCGGCCCGCCGTCGAGATAGACCGCGCCGATGATCGCCTCGCACATATCGCCCAATATGGCGCGCTTCTTCCGTCCGCCGGTCTGCGCCTCGCCGTCGCCGAGCCGCATGAAGGGGCCGACGCCCCAGCGCTCGGCGACCTCGGCGCAGGATTCCTTTCGCACGAGATCGGCGAGGCGTCTCGATAATTCGCCCTCGCTCTCCTGCGGAAAATTCTCATAGAGCATGTGGGCGACGACGACGCCGAGCACGCGGTCGCCTAAGAATTCGAGCCGCTCATAGGAATCGGGCCGCGCCGCGGAGGCGCTGACATGGGTCAGCGCATGCTCCAGCAGGCGTCGGTTGGCGAAACCATGGCCGACGCTCGCCTCGAGCGCGGCGAGGTCTTCCCGGCCGAGAGCTCCCATTTCGTCCGCTTCCGCGCGGCGTCAATGCGCCGGCTTGAACAGCCGATCCCATCTGACCGTCCAGGGCCAGCGCCAGAAGGCCAGGGCATATTCGTCCTTCTGGACCGAGAAGAAGATGATCTCGGCGCGTCCCACGAGATTTTCGAAAGGCACGTAGCCGACGCCCCCCTCCTCCGGAGAGAAGCGCGAATCGGTCGAATTGTCGCGATTGTCGCCCATCATGAAATAGTGATTCGGCGGCACGACGAAGAGCTCGGTGCTGTCCTTATAGCCGTGGTCGCCCTCGATCTCGATGATCGTATGGGCGACGCCGCCCGGCAACGTCTCCGTATAGGTCGGAACCTCGACCTCGCGGCCGTCGCGGCCCTCCTGGCGCTCCTTCGGCTTCGCTTGGCGCGGCACGATCTCGCCGTTGATAAAGAGACGGCCCTCGATCATCTGGATGCGGTCGCCGGGAAGCCCGATGACGCGCTTGATGTAATCGGTCTCATTGTCGCGCGGCAGCTTGAACACGACGACGTCGCCACGCTTGGGCTGCGAGCCGAGCGCGCGGCCGGAGAAGAGATCGAGCCGCCAGTCGATGTAAGGCACGGAAGGCAGTGAATAGTTCGAATAGCCATAGGCGTATTTCGAGACGAAGACATAGTCGCCGATCAGCAAGGTCGGGATCATCGAGCCCGAGGGAATGTTGAAGGGCTGAAACAAGAGCGTGCGAATGACGAGGGCGATGATCAGCGCCTGGACGATCACCTTGATCGTCTCGAGCAATCCACCTTCGTCGCGCCCTTCGGCGACCGAGACGTTCCTGCTCAAACCGCGTCACTCCCTTTTGGCCGAAGCCGCTTTCGGTCGTCCTGGATCAAATTGGCGTGCGAGCGTCGAGGCTCGCGGTCCATTCGGGTCTCTGACCGCGAGCCTCGAGGCTCGTCTCGCTCGTCTATCACGTCAGCGCCTCTATGAGAACCTGGGCCTGCGCGAGCGGATATTCGTCGGTCAATGTGAGGTGAATGACCACCCGCGCGCCTTCGGGCGTGATCTCGGCCAGCCGCTCGGCGGCGCCGCCTGTGAGCTCGACCGTGGGCTTGCCGGAGGGGAGGTTGACCACTCCCATGGTTTTCCAGGTGATTCCGTCCTTTATGCCGGTGCCGAGCGCCTTGGCGCAGGCCTCCTTGGCGGCGAAACGCTTGGCGTAGGAGGCCGCGCGCGCGGCGCGGCCGTCCGATTTCGCGCGTTCTATGTCGGTGAAGCAGCGGCGGGTGAAGCGCTCGCCATGGCGCTCGAGCGCCTGCTCGATGCGGCGAATGTCGCAAAGATCGTTGCCGAAGCCGATGATCATGCGGCGCCCGCGCCTTCGTCGATCGCGCCGCGCATCGTCCGGATCGATTCGGAGAGGCCGACGAAAACCGCCTCGCCGACCAGGAAATGGCCGATGTTCAGCTCGACGATCTGCGGCAGGGCGGAGATGCGCCGCGCCGTCGCATAGTCGAGGCCGTGGCCGGCGTGGCACTCGAGGCCGCGTTTCTGCGTGTGGGCGGCGGCGGCGACGATGCGGCGGAACTCGCGCTCGGCGGTCTCCGGCTCGCCGACTTCCACCGCATGGCACCAGGCGCCCGTATGCAGCTCCACGACCGGCGCGCGGATCGAGGCGGCGGCGTCGATCGCCTCCGCGCTCGGCTCGATGAAGAGCGAGACGCGTATGCCGGCCCGGCTCAGCTCGTCGACGAAGGGAACGAGATGGCCATGGCCGCCGATGACGTCGAGCCCGCCTTCCGTGGTGCGCTCGGTGCGGCGCTCCGGCACCAGGCAGACGGCGTGGGGCTTGGTCTCGAGCGCGATGTCGAGCATCTGCTCGGTCGCCGCCATTTCGAAATTCAGCGGCTTGGAAATCACGGCCTTGAGCCGGGCCATATCCGCGTCGCGAATGTGGCGGCGATCCTCGCGCAAATGAGCCGTTATGCCGTCGGCGCCTGCCTCGATCGCCAGCAGGGCGGCGCGCACGGGGTCCGGCCCGAGGCCGCCGCGCGCGTTGCGGATCGTCGCGACGTGATCGACATTCACGCCGAGGCGGATGCGGCGAGCGCTCATTTTTCCTCACCCCGGCTCATTTTTGTCACCCCGGCTCTCATCACCCATTGACGCGCTCGACCTTGCTGACCAGCGCGCTGGCCCGCAGCCGGGCGATGATGTCGTTCAAATGCTTCAAATCGGCGACTTCGAGATCGAATCGCATCTCACGAAAGTCGGGAGAATGGATGGCGAAGGCGACATTGTCGATATTGGCCCCGGTCTCGCCGATGAGCGTCGCCAGCGCGCCGAGCGTTCCCGGCTCGTTGATCGCCGTCACCACGAGGCGGGCGGGGAAAAGCTCCCGGCTCTCCGGATCGATGTCCCAGCGCACGTCGAGCCAGCGATCGGGCTGATCGTCGAAAGCGGTCAAGGCCGGCGATTGAATGGGATAGATGGTGATGCCTTCGCCCGGCGTCAGTATGCCGACGATGCGGTCGCCGGGCACCGCGCCGCCCTCCGGCGCGAAGCGCACCGGCACGTCGCCGCGCAGGCCGCGGATCGGAATGGCGCTCGCCTGATCCGCGCCCGGCGCCTTGAACACGACATTGACATTGGATTTCATGCCGAACCAGCCGGGCTCCCCCGGCTCGACGCGCATTTGCGGGGCGGGTTTGCGCTCCTCGCTGAAGTCCGGATAGACGGATTTCACGACGTCGCCCGAATAGATCTCGCCGCGGCCGACGGCGGCGAAAGCGTCCTCGAGCGAGGCGCGGGCGAGCCGCGGCAGCGCGGCCTTGAGCTTCTCGTCCGAGACGGGACGTCCGGCGCGCTCGAAGGCGCGGGTCACGATCTGCCGGCCGAGCCCGGCATATTGGGTGCGCACCGCCTCGCGCGTCGCGCGGCGAATGGCGGCGCGCGCCTTGCCGGTGACGACGAGCGACTCCCAGGCCGCCGGCGGCACATGGCCTTCGGCGCGGATGATCTCCACCTCGTCGCCGTTCTGTAATTGCGACAGCACCGGCGCGATGCGTCCGTTGATCTTGGCGCCGACCGCCGAATCGCCGACGCGCGTATGCACCGCATAGGCGAAATCGATCGGCGTCGCGCCGCGCGGCAGAGCGATGAGTCCGCCCTTGGGCGTGAAGCAGAACACCTGGTCCTGGAACAATTCGAGCCGCGTATGCTCCAAAAATTCTTCCGGACTGTCGCCATGGGCGAGCAATTCCAGCGTGTCCTGCAACCATTTGAAGGCGCGGCTCTCCTTGGCGAGTTCCTCCTTGCCCTCGAGGCTGGAGGAATCCTTGTAGAGCGCATGGGCGGCGATGCCGAAGCGCGCGATCTCGTGCATGGTCGCCGTGCGGATCTGCAATTCGACGCGCTGATGGCCGGGGCCGATCACCGTCGTGTGAATGGAGCGATAGTCGTTCTGCTTGGGCGTCGAAATATAATCCTTGAAGCGCCCCGGAACGCTCGGCCATTTGGTATGCACGATGCCGAGCGCGCGATAGCAGTCCTCGACGCCGTCGACGATGATGCGAAAGCCGAAAATGTCGGAGAGCTGCTCGAAGGCGATCGATTTGCGCTCCATCTTGCGCCAGACGGAGAAGGGCGTCTTCTGTCGTCCCGTCACGGCGGCGTGAATCCCTCGCGCGGAGAACTCCTGCGTCAGCTCCTTCTCGATCTTCTTGATGATGCGGCCGTTCTTGGCGCGCAGATCGTGCAGCCGCGCCTCGATCGCCTGATAGGCCTCCGGCGTCAGGTGACGGAAAGCCAATCCCTCCAATTCCTCGCGCAGGCGCTGCATGCCCATGCGGCCGGCGAGCGGCGCATAGATGTCGAGCGTCTCCTGCGCGATGCGGGCGCGCTTGTCCGGCGGCACGAAATGCAGCGTGCGCATATTGTGCAGCCGGTCGGCGAGCTTCACCAGAAGCACGCGCACATCCTCGGCGACGGCGAGCAGCAGCTTGCGGAAATTCTCGCCTTGCGCGGCCTTTTTGGAGACGAGATCGAGCTTCTCGATCTTGGTCAGCCCGTCGACGAGCTTGCCGATCTGCGGGCCGAACAGGCGGTTGATCTCGTCGAGCGTCGAGCTCGTGTCCTCGACCGTGTCGTGCAGCACGGCGGCGACGATGGTGGCGTCGTCGAGCTTGAGGTCGGTGAGGATCGCCGCGACCTCGAGCGGGTGGGAAAAGTAAGGATCGCCGGAGGCGCGCGTCTGCTGGCCATGCGCCTTCATGGCGTAGACATAGGCCCGGTTCAGCAGATCCTCGTCGACCTGCGGGTTGTATTTGCGCACCCGCTCGACGAGTTCATATTGGCGCATCATCGGCGTCGACCAACGATCTGGTTGCGCGGATCGTCGGGGGCGTCGCGGAGCTCACGAGGAAGATCGGACGGAAGGCGGCGCGAGGGCCCGAAGCCGGCCGACGGCCGCATTCATATATAATTGTAGAACAGCTCCTCGCCGGCCTCTAGCGATTTCGGCGGGCAGCGCTACGCGGCGGATTACTCGCCTTCGTCCTCGACCTCGGCCGGCGGCACCAGGCCCTCGAGGCCGCGCAGCAGGTCTTCCTCGGTCATGCGGTCGAATTGGGCGTCGCCGTCGGAATCCGGCGCGGCGGCGAGCGAGGGCACCGTCTCGGTCTCGGGCTCGTCGACCTCGACATGGCGTTGCAACGAATGGATGAAGTCTTCCTTGAGATCGTCGGGCGAAAGCGCGGTCTCGGCGATCTCGCGAAGCGCGACGACGGGGTTCTTGTCCTTGTCGCGCTCGACGAGGATCGACTGGCCGGACGAAATCAGCCGCGCGCGATGCGCCGCGAGCAGAACCAGATCGAAGCGATTCTCGATCTTATCGATGCAGTCTTCGACGGTTACGCGCGCCATATCGTGAGTCCTCTAGCTTTCGGGCGTGCCGCCTGCTACACTATTTTTTTGATATTTGCAATCGGAGCTGGACGGTCGCAGGCTGCGCCACATAAGGCTCTCGCGCTGTGGCAGGGGCGCTCGACGCCGACAATTTGATCGAATCCTGCGCAGTAGTCTATTGCTGAAGTATTTCTTGGCAGATTTTTTGCGCGGCCCTCTTGACGACCGCCGACGCATGGTCGATTTACAAGCTCGAATGACGGAAATGACCGTTATGTGACACAAGGCTACTTCGCCAATCTCGTCTATTTGCGAGCGGCGCGCTCGAATACGAGATAATGCGAGCGAGCGTTGCATCAGGGTGGAGAAGGCGCGCTGCCAGTAGGGTCGACAGCGCGCGTGGCAAGCGGCGGCCCCTCGATACTGGACCCGATAAGCGAGACCAAGAACGATGGCAGACCCGGAACGAATTGCCTTATTCATTGACGGCGCCAACCTCTATGCGACAGCCAAATCGCTCGGGTTCGACATCGACTACAAACGGCTTCTGCGCGAATTCCAGGGCAAGGGCCGTTTGATTCGGGCGTTCTACTACACAGCGCTGATCGAGGATCAGGAATATTCCTCGATCCGCCCGCTGATCGATTGGCTCGACTATAATGGCTACGCCGTCGTGACCAAGCCGACCAAGGAGTTCGTCGACTCGCTCGGCCGCCGCAAGGTCAAAGGCAATATGGACATAGAGCTCGCCGTCGATGCGATGGAGATGGCCGAGCATATCGACCATATGGTCCTTTTCTCCGGCGACGGCGATTTCCGCTCGCTGGTCGAGGCCGTGCAGCGCAAGGGCGTGCGCGTGTCGGTGATCTCGACGATCACCACCCAGCCGCCGATGATCGCCGACGAGCTTCGCCGTCAGGCGGACGAGTTCGTGGATCTCATCCATCTCGTCGGCAAGATCGGCCGCGATCCGGGCGAGCGCGCCGAGCGCATGCAGCGCTTCCAAGAGCGCCGGCCACAGCCGGTGACGCCGGGCGGCGCCGCCCCCGACGACGATCACGATTGATCGTCAGCCGACCATTGCTTCGCGCGCGGACGAGCCGGGCCATGACTGCCCGCTCTGTCCGCGTCTCGTCGCTTATCGGCGCGAGCTGAGGGAGAGGCATTCCGACTGGCATAATGCGCCGGTCGCCGATTTCGGCCGGCTGGACGCACGGCTGCTGGTGGTCGGTCTCGCGCCAGGCCGCATGGGCGCCAATCGCACGGGCCGCCCTTTCACAGGCGATGACGCCGGCCGTCTTCTCTACGCCACTCTCGCGGAATTCGGCTTTTCGCGCGGCGTCTATGACGCTCGCTCGGATGACGGCCTCGCGCTCCTCGATTGTCTCGTCACCAATGCGATTCGTTGCGTCCCGCCCGGCAATAAGCCGCTCACGGCCGAGCTCGCGGCCTGCCGGCCCTTCCTTTTCTCCACGCTCGGCCGTCTGAAACGTCTGCGACTTATTGTCGCACTCGGCCGCGTCGCCCATGAGAGCGTGCTGCGCGCCCTGTCGCTCGCGCCCGGCGCTTTTCCCTTCGTCCATGGGCGCGAGCATGAGATCGCTCCCAATGCTGCGAAAGCGTCGATTACTCTTCTCGACAGCTATCATTGCTCGCGGCTCAACACCAATACGGGCGCGCTGACGCCGCAAATGTTTCGGGCGATCTTCGCCCGGGCGCGAGAGCTATTGGACGAAAGCCGCTGATTCCGCGCCTCAGCCGCGGTCGCGCAGCAGGCGGCTCTTCTCGCGGCCCCAGTCGCGCTTCTTCTCGACCTCGCGCTTGTCGTGCAGCTTCTTGCCGCGCCCCAGCGCGATCTGCAGCTTGGCGCGGCCGCGCTCGTTGAAATAGAGCTTGAGCGGCACGATGGTCATGCCCTCGCGCTCGACGCCCTGCGACAGCTTGGCCAGCTCGCGCTGTTTCAACAGCAGCTTTCTCAACCTTTTGGGCTCGTGGTTGAAGCGATTGCCGGAAAGATATTCGGGAATATTGGCGTTGACGAGCCAGGCCTCGCCCTTGCGGTCGACATGGGCGTAGCTCTCGGCGATCGTCGCCTTGCCGGTGCGCAGCGACTTCACCTCCGTGCCCGTCAGCGCGAGGCCGGCCTCGAAGGTCTCGCCGATCTCATAATCGAAGCGCGCGCGCCTATTGTCGGCGACGACCTTGAAATTGGGCTTGTCCTTCTCGGCCACGGCTTCGTGTCCCGCTCCAATCCGCTCAGGCGTCCAGCACGCCGGCGAAGACGAGCGCGTCGCGGATCGCTTTCTTCGTCGGCTCGGCGGAGGGCACGAGCGGCAGACGAACCTCCTCCCGCGCGCGGCCGAGCAGGGAGAGGCCATACTTCGCGCCGGTCACGCCGGCCTCGAGGAAGATCGCCTGCTGCAACGCCGTCAGGCGATCCTGGAGCGCCAGCGCCGCCCTGAAATCGCCGGCGAGGGCGGCGTTCTGCAGATCGGCGCAGAGCCTCGGCGCGACATTGGAGACGACCGAAATGACGCCGATCGCGCCGACGGCGACGCTCGCCAAAGCGAGAATGTCGTCGCCCGAGAATTGCACGAATTGCGGGCCGATGGCGGCGCGCTGCTGCAGGATGCGGCCGACATTGCCGGTCGCGTCCTTGACGCCGACGATGTTCTTCAGCTTCGCGAGGCGGGCGAGCGTGTCGACGCTCATATCGACGACCGAGCGCGGCGGGATGTTGTAGACGATGATCGGAATGGAGATCGCCTCGGCGATCGCCTCGAAGTGCCGGTAGAGGCCTTCCTGATTCGGCTTGTTGTAATAGGGCGTGACGACGAGCGCGCCATCGGCGCCCGCCTGCTCGGCGTGGCGGGCGAGGTCGATCGCTTCGCGCGTGTTGTTGGAGCCCGCGCCGGCGATGACGGGGACGCGGCCGGCGGCCTGCTGGATCACCGTCTCGACGACGGCGCGATGCTCCTCATGACTCAAGGTCGGGCTCTCGCCCGTCGTGCCGACGGGAACGAGGCCGTGGGTTCCGCTCTCGATCTGCCAGTCGACGAGCGCGCGCAACGCGGCGTAGTCGACCGCGCCATCGGCGAAAGGCGTGACCAGAGCCGTGTAAGATCCTCGGAAGACTGCCTTGTCGTTCATATGCCGTCGCTTTCGCTGCGCCACGCGAGCGCCGTAATCGCCGCGTTAACTCACTGGGACTGGTACGGAGGGTCTTTCGGCCCTTCCCTCGCGGCGGCCGCTCCGCCCGGGAGGCTCTGCGACTGTCATAGCCTCTGGGCGTTGGCGAGAAAAGGGTCCGCGACCCTCCTTGCGCCCAGTTTCCGCGAGCAGCTCGAGCAACGGGTCGACGCGGAGCAGAAAATTCGAAAATCCCGCGGCTTATCGATTTGGTTGACAGTTCCGCAACGAAATGGCCGCAGGCTGTCTCAGGTCGAGTGTTCGGAGCGTGAGGCCGATGACGACACGCCAGAGAGGCGCCGCGCGCCTCGTTCTTCTCATCGCCGCCCTCGGCGCGGCGGCGGCCCTCTACCCGGCCGCCCAGCGCCCCATTGCCGACCGAGACAGCGACGATCCGCGAGCTTCCGCCGCCGGCGCCGCGCCCGCGGAGACCGGGCCGGCGGCGCGCGAGGCGCTGCATGATTTTCTCGGCCATGGCGAGAGGGCCGCGCCCGATCCGCGCATGGCCAGCGTGCTCCGCCGGCCGGCGGAGGGAGAGGCCGCCTCCAAGCTGCTCTCCTATGCCCCGGCCGACGGCGGCCTCGATTTCGGCGCGCCGCGCGAGCCGCAGCCGCCCGAGGCGGCGGTTCTGCTCGGCCCCGATTATGACGCCTTCAACCGCGCCATCGCGGCCTATAAGGCAGGAGATTTTTCCGCCGGCGATCAGGCGCTCGCGGGCGCCGAGACGCCGCTCGCCCGCGCCGCCGCGCAATGGGCCGGCCTGCGCCTGCATCCGCGCGAGGCGGGCTTCGCGCGGCTCTCGAAATTCCTCGTCGAACACCCGGACTGGCCGGCCGCGGCCTGGCTGCGCCAGCGCGTCGAGGAGGCGCTCTTCGGCGACAAGCATCCCGATCGCCTGATCCTCGATCATTTCGCCGAGCGGCCGCCCAAGACGCCGGCCGGCAAGCTGGCGCTCGCCCGCGTCATGGCGCGCCGCGGCGAGCCGCTGGAGGTCGCCGCGCTGATCAAGCCCATGTGGCGCGAGGATGATTTCAACGAGCCGCTGGAGGCGACGGCGAAAAAAGAGTTCGCCGACTATCTCGACGCCGCCGACCACAAATATCGCGCCGATCGGCTGCTCTACGCCGAGAAGACCGGGCCGGCGCTGCGCGTCGCCGCCCATGCCGGCAAGGACGCGCTCGATCTCGCTCGCGCCCGCGCGCTGGCGATCAATGAGAGCGCCTCGGAAAAAACCTTCTCCGCCCTTCCGGCGGAGGCGCAGAAGGATCCGGGCGTGATCTTCGCGCGCATTCACATGCTGCGCCATCAAAAGAAGATCGTCGAGGCGGCGGCGCTGCTGCGCGCCGCGCCGCGCGATCCGCGCCTCGTCGTCGACGGCGACGCCTGGTGGGTGGAGCGGAGGCTCATCTCCCGCAAGCTCATGGATCTCGGGCAATTCGCGCAGGCCTATGAGCTCTGCGCGCAACATTCGTCGCGCTCCCTCTCCTATCGCGTCGAGGCCGAGTTCCACGCCGGCTGGATCGCGTTGCGCTTCCTGAACGATCCGGTGAAGGCGGGGCGGCATTTCGAGGAGATCGCCCGCATCGCCGAGACGCCGATCCAGAAGTCGCGCGGCGCCTATTGGCTGGCCCGCGCCAGAGAGGCCGAAGGCGCGGGCGAGGCGGCGCGCGCGGCTTACGCGAATGCGGCGCTGCAATCGACGACCTTCTACGGCCAGCTCGCCCGCGCGAGGCTCGGCGCCTTCGATTCGCCGCTGCGCCCGACGCCCGAACCCGCTCGCGGCGAGGCGCGCGCCGAATCGGTGCGTGCGGTCGAGCTCTATTTCGCCCTCGGAGAAAAGGAGCTCGCCGCGCAGCTCGCCGCGGATGCGGCGAAGACGCTCGTCGGCGAGCAGCAGCTCGCCGCGCTCGCCGAGGTGGCGCAGCGCCGGCGCGAGGCGAAGATTTCGCTGACGCTCGGCAAGCTCGCTTCCTATCGCGGCATCGCCATAGACGACGCGGCCTTTCCGTCCTTCGGCATTCCCGCTTTCGCGGCGCTGCCGGGCTCGGCCTCGCGGGCGATCGTCTACGCCATAGCGCGGCAGGAGAGCGCTTTCGATCCCAAGGCCGTCTCCAGCGCCGGCGCCATGGGGCTCATGCAGATGATCGCCTCCACGGCGCGCCATACCGCGCAGCAGACGGGCCTCGGCTTCGACGCCAAGAAAATGCTCGACGAGCCGGCCTTCAACGCGCGGCTCGGCGCGGCGCATCTCGGCATGCTGCTCGACGAGCACAAGGGCTCCTATCTTCTCGCCTTCGCGGCCTATAACGCCGGCGGCAAGAGGGTGAAGGAGTGGATCGACGCCTATGGCGATCCGCGCAAGAGCGACGTCGATCCCATCGATTGGGTGGAGCGCATTCCGATCAGCGAGACGCGCAATTACGTGCAGCGCGTGATCGAGAATCTGACCGTCTATCGCGCCCGTTTCGGCGACCGCGAGACTCGCGCGCCGCAGGGCGATCTGTGGCGCAAGCAGGCGGCGAATTGAAAGACGCGAACTATTCGGAATCCGGCCAGAAGCCTGCGTCCATCATCTCGCCGAAGCTCCAGGGACAGGAGGCCTCTTTCGCCCAGGCATAGAAATCGGTCTCATAGAGCGCCGACCGCGCCATTTCCTCATCCTCCGCAGCGAGGTCATCGGGCCATTGCCGGCGGCCCATTGTCAAGGATTATGGGGCGGCGATTTCGCCGCTCCTTTCATTGGCGCGGGCGCGGCGAGCCCCTATATTGAACCCGCCATACACTGGAGGCGCGTCCCGTGTCGCAGAAGCACGATATCGACAGACCGGCCGAGATCGAGATCCTCCCGCCGGAGGCCGACGGCGGACCGCGCGTCCGCTCGCGCGCGCGCATCTGGATCGGCGGGACGAGCGGCGTGAAGGTCATCAAAGTCGGCCCGATCGGCGCCGCTCTGCTCACGCTCGCCGGCGCGGTGGTCTTGGCGATGGGGCTCATCTTCTTCGCCAGCGCGTTTCTGGTGCTGCTGCCCGTCGCGCTGGTCGTCGGCGCGATCGCCTATCTGACCGGCGCCGGCGGCAATCCCTTCCGCCGCATTCCCTGACCCGCCTACCCTGGCGCGCCTACCCTGGCCGCCCCCACGCCGATATTCCGGCTTTGCGGAGCCGGCGGGCGCTGGTAGATAGGGCCATGGTCCTGCGCCGCAGCATACGAATTATTGGCCCGGCCCGCGCTGGAGCTTGACGAAGCTCGCGCGGCGACCGGGTTCTCGCGCCCATTCGCGGCGCCCTTCCGTTTGTTTCCTTTCCATTTCGCGCGCCGCCTCGTCTCGAGGCGCGGCCCGCGACCGCAGCGGTTTCCGACGACATGACCGAGAAGACGCAAGACAAAGCCCAAAAAGGCAAAGCCCAAGAGGACAAGGGCCCCGATTACTCCAAGAGCCTCTATCTGCCGCAGACGGATTTCCCCATGCGCGCCGGCCTGCCGCAGCGCGAGCCGGAAATCCTCGCGCGCTGGGAGAGAATCGACCTCTACGGCAAGCTGCGCGCGGCGGCGAAGGGCCGGCCGAAATTCGTGCTGCATGACGGGCCGCCCTACGCCAATGGCAATATCCATATCGGCCATGCGCTGAACAAGATCCTCAAGGATCTCGTCACCCGCAGCCGCCAGATGGCCGGCAAGGACAGCAATTACGTCCCCGGCTGGGACTGCCACGGCCTGCCGATCGAATGGAAGATCGAGGAGGAGAATTACCGCGCCAAAGGCAAGAAGAAGCCCGATTTCGCCGATCCGGTGGCGATTGTCGCCTTCCGCCAGGAGTGCCGCGCCTATGCGGCGCATTGGCTCTCCGTGCAGCGCGAGGAGTTCAAACGCTTGGGCGTGACCGGCGACTGGGCCAATCCCTACGCCACGATGAATTTCCCGGCCGAGGCGCATATCGCGCGCGAGCTGATGAAATTCGCCGAGAACGGCCTGCTCTATCGCGGCTCCAAGCCGGTGATGTGGAGCGTCGTCGAGAAGACCGCGCTCGCGGAAGCCGAGGTGGAATATGAGGACCATGTCAGCGACACGGTTTGGGTGGCGTTTCCGGTGAAGGACGGGCCGGGCGCCGTCGTCATTTGGACGACGACGCCCTGGACGCTGCCGGGCAATCGCGCGATCTCCTATTCGCATAAGATCGCTTACGGCCTCTATCGCGTGACCGCGGCGCCGGAGAATAATTGGGCGAAGGTCGGAGCGACTTATGTGCTCGCCGACAAGCTCGCCGAAGACGTGTTCAAATCGGCGAAGGTCGAAAGCTTCGAGCGTCTGCGTGACGTGCCCGCGCAAGAGCTCGCCGGTTTCGTCGCGGCGCATCCGCTCGCGTATTTGGGCTATGATTTCACTGTGCCTCTCCTCGATGGCGACCATGTCACCGACGACACCGGAACGGGCTTCGTCCATACGGCGCCCGGCCACGGCCGCGAGGACTTCGACATTTGGATGGCGAGCGGGCGAATGCTCGCCGAGCGCGGCATCGACACGCGCATCCCCTATACGGTCGACGCCGACGGCTTCTACACCGATGAGGCGCCAGGCTTTCCCGGTAAGCGCGTGCTGACCGAAAAGGGCGACAAGGGCGACGCGAACGAGGCGGTGATCCAGGCGTTGATCGCGGCGGGCAATCTCGTCGCGCGCGGGCGGCTGAAGCATCAATATCCGCATTCGTGGCGCTCGAAGAAGCCGGTCATCTTCCGCAACACGCCGCAATGGTTCATAGCGCTGGACAAGCCCATGGACCGCGCGCCTTCAGGCGCGCATTCTGCGAGCGAGCCTGAAGGCTCGCGGTCCACGCTCCGCGACATCGCGCTCGACGAAATCTCGCGCACGCAATGGGTTCCCGCCACTGGCGAGAATCGCATCCGCGGCATGATCGCCAATCGTCCCGATTGGGTGGTCTCGCGCCAGCGCGCCTGGGGCGTGCCGATCGCCGTCTTCGTGAAGAAGGGCGGACACGAGATTCTCGTCGATCCGCGCGTCAACGCCCGCATCATGGAGGCCTTCGAGAAGGAGGGCGCCGACGCCTGGTACGAGGAGGGCGCGGCAAAGCGTTTCCTCGCGCCAGACTACGACCCCGCCGATTACGAGAAGATCGACGATGTTCTCGACGTGTGGTTCGATTCGGGCTCCACGCACGCCTTCACGCTCGAGGATCCGGTGCATTTTCCCGGCCTCGCAGGGATCGAGCGCAAGCGCGACGGCGGCGCGGACGAGGTGCTCTATCTCGAGGGCTCGGACCAGCATCGCGGCTGGTTCCATTCCTCGCTCCTCGAATCCTGCGGCACGCGCGGCCGCGCGCCCTATGACATCGTGCTGACGCATGGCTTCACGCTCGACGAGCACGGCCATAAAATGTCGAAGTCGAAAGGCAATGTCGTCGCGCCGCAGAAGGTCATCGCCGACGCCGGCGCCGATATTCTGCGCCTGTGGGTGGCGAGCGTCGATTACAGCGACGATCAGCGCATCGGCCCGGAAATCCTCAAGAGCGTCACGGACAATTACCGCAAGCTGCGCAACACGATCCGCTGGATGCTCGGCACGCTGGCGCATTATCGCGCCGAGGAGCGGATCGCCCATGCCGATCTGCCGGAGCTCGAGCGGCTCGTGCTGCATCGGCTCGCCGAGCTCGGCGAGGAGGTCGGCGCCGCCTATGGGGAATTCGACTACAAGAGGGTCGTCGCTCTGCTGACCCCTTTCCTGACCAGCGATCTCTCGGCCTTCTACTTCGACATTCGCAAGGACGCGCTCTATTGCGATCCGCCGTCCAGCGTGACGCGCAAGGCGGCGCTGACCGTGGTGGAGGAGGTCTTCCGCGCGGTGACTTTGTGGCTCGCGCCCATTCTCGCCTTCACGGCGGAAGAGGCCTGGCTCTCGCGCTATCCGAAAGCCGTCTCCGCGCATCTCGAGACTTTCCCCGATTTGCCTGCCGCCTGGCGCGACGAAGCGCTGGCGGAAAAATGGGAGAAGATCCGCGCGATCCGCTCCGTCGTGACGGGGGCGCTGGAGATCGAGCGCGCGCAAAAGCGTATCGGCTCCTCGCTCGAGGCCGCGCCGCTCGTCCATGTGACCAACGCCGATCTTCGCGCGGCGCTGGAGGGCGTGGACTTCGCCGAAATCTGCATCGTGTCGGATATTGCGGTGCGGGCGGACGAGGGGCCGGCGGAAGCCTTCCGGCTCGCCGAGGTTGCCGGCGTGGCGGTGGTTCCGCGGCGGGCGGAGGGCGTCAAATGCGCGCGCTCGTGGAAATATTTCGATCCCGCGACGGCCGCGCCCGATTTCCCCGGCGTCACCCCCCGCGACGCGCAGGCGCTGCGGGAGCTGACGGCGGCGGGGAAATGGCCGGCGTAAGGGTTTCTCGGCGAGACGCCGTTTAGCGTGGATCAATGGGCGCGATCCTTCTCCCACGAGTGGGAGAAGTGGCGGTCGGCGCTGCGCGAAACGTCGTACGAGCGCCTCAGGCGCTGCCCTTCAATCTCAACCCCCGCGGCACGACCCACGGCTCGATCGCGTCGAACAGGCCTTGCACGGCGAGCGCCAGCAGCGCCGCCGGGATCGCCCCCTCGAGAATCAGCGCGAAATTGTCGAGGCGCACGCCAGTGAAGATCGGCTGGCCATAGCCGCCGGCGCCGATGAGCGCGCCGAGCGTCGCCGTGCCGACATTGATGACAGCCGCTGTCTTCAACCCCGCGAGTATCTCCGGCGAAGCCATGGGCAATTCGATAATAAGCAGCCGCCGCCAAGGCGAAAGGCCGATCGCTATGGCCGAATCGCCGATGGCGCGCGGAATGGTCGTGAGACCGGTCGCGACATTCCGCACGATCGGCAGCAGGCTATAGAGAAAAAGCGCCGCGATGGCCGGCGGCGCGCCAATGCCGAGCAGCGGAATCATGAAGACGAGCAGAGCGAGCGAGGGAATCGTCTGCAGCACGCTCGCGAGCCCGAGAATCGCATGGCCGAGGCCTGGGCGCTCGGCCGCCGCGACGCCGAGCGGAATGGCGACGAGAATCGCCGCGGCGAGCGAGACGCCGACGAGAAAGAGGTGCTCGCGCGTTCGCCGCCACACGCGCTCGACGAGGCTCAGCGAGGGCGTCGGCGCCTCGACGCCGAATTGCGCGAAGACGAAATTCGCCGCCGCCTCGCGCTCGCTGCGCAGCCCCGTCTTCACCGCGACATTCATCGCGATCATCTGGGCTGTGTCTATGCGGCCTTGCAATCGCGACATGGCCGCGACCGCCAGCGGCGCGCGCTGCTCGAGATCGGCGCGATAGAGCAGGACGGCGCGATTTTTCGCAAAGAGCTTGCGGTCGTCGACGAGCACGAGAATGCGCCGGTCGGCGACTTCCGGATCGGTCGTGTAGAGATCGACGACGTCGATCGCGCCTTGGACGAGGCCCTTATAGGCGATGTCGTGATCGAGCCCCCTCACCTCTTCATCGGCGAGCCCATAGGCCGAGCGCAGCGCCGGCCAGCCGTCGGCGCGGGCGAGCAATTCCTCGCTCAATCCGAAAACGAGCGCGGGGTGGCGCGCGAGATCGGAGATCGTCGTGACGCCGAGCGCCTCGGCCTTGTCGCGTCTCATGCCGAGCGCATAGCCATTGCCGAAGCCGAGCGGCAGGCTCATGCGCAGCCCGAGCTCGGCGAGCGCTTCGGCGATCTCGCGATCATTGGCGAGCCGCCGCTCGGCGAGAATCTCCTGCCGCAGCGTGCCCGTATATTCGGGATAGACGTCGATCTCGCCGGACAGCAGCGCGTTCCACACGAGCCTTGTCCCGCCGAGCGCCGGGCGGCGGATGACGCGCGCGCCGGAGGCCGCGACGAGATCGGCGACGATATCGGAGAGAATGACAGATTCGGTGAAGCTCTTGGAGCCGATGCGCACGTCCGTCTGCTCCTCGCGCGCGCAGGCGCCGAGGCATAGCAGCGCGAGCAGCAGGCGCAATACCGGCCTCATCGCGCGTCCTCCGGCCGCAAAGGCAGATCGGCGCGGCGCCGCGCGCTGGCGCGCACGAAACGCGCGACGAACTCCTCCGCCGGCCGCTCGACGAAATCGGCGAAACGGCCCTGCTGCACGATGCGGCCATGATTCATCAGCACGATTTGTTCGGCGAAGAAACCCGCTTCGCCGAGATCATGGGTGACGATGACGACGGTCTTTCCGAGCCGCGCGAATATATCGGCGAGATCGTCCTGAAGGTCGGCGCGAATCAGCGGATCGAGCGCGCCGAGCGGCTCGTCCATCAGCAGGATTTCGGGATCGAGCATCAGCGCGCGCATGAGCGCGACGCGCTGGCGCTGGCCGCCAGAGAGCTCGGCCGGATAGCGATCGAGCGCCTCCGCCGGAAAACGCGTGAGGCAGAGGAGCGCGTCGAGCCGCGCCGCGCGCCGCTCCGGCGGCCAGCCCGTCTCGCGCGCCATCAGCTCTATGTTGCGGCGCGCGGTGAGATGGGGGAAGAGCCCGCCGTCCTGGATGACATAGCCCATGAGCCGCCTGAGCTTCTCCGCGGAGAGCGGCGTCAGCAGATGACTCTCCACCTCGATCTCGCCTTCGTCCGGCGTCGCGAGCCCGACGATCATGGAGAGCAGCGTGGATTTGCCGGAGCCGGACGGCCCGATCAGCGCCGTCGTGCGCGCCGGCGCGATCGTCAGCGTGACGTCGTCGACGACGCGCGCGCCGCCGAAACTTTTGCTGACGTGCTCCAGTCGGATCATGACGGCCCGCGGCGTCGAGGCTACCGCCTCTCATCTGTCGCGGGCCGGCGTCATTCCAAGGGAGCGCCTCAAGGGAGCGCCCCAAGGGAGCGCCCCAAGGGAACGCCCACAGCGAAAGCCCGGCCGGCGAGCCGCCGCAGGCGGAGCCTCGCTGTTGAATCCGGCGAGCCGACGTGAGACTCTACCGGCCCACGACGGCATTTCGCTCGGCGTCTCAGGGTCGGCTCGGCGGCCGTCATTGCGAGCGAAGCGAAGCAATCCAGGAGCCGCCCCGCTGCTCTGGATTGCGTCGTCGCTTCGCTCCTCGCAATGACGGTTTCAATACATACGGGCGTCTCACACGACGCCGCTTCGATATGACGTCGCAACGCAAGATCATTCACATCGACATGGACGCCTTCTACGCGTCGGTCGAGCAGCGGGACCATCCCGAGCTGCGCGGCCGGCCTGTCGCCGTCGGCTCGCCGCGCGAGCGCGGCGTCGTGGCGGCGGCGAGCTATGAGGCGCGCGCTTTCGGCGTGCGCTCCGCAATGGCCTCCGTCACGGCGATCCGGCGCTGCCCCGAGCTCGTTTTCGCGCCGCCGCGCTTTGACGTCTATCGGGAGGTTTCACGGCGCATTCGCGCGATTTTCTTCGACTACACGCCGCTCGTCGAGCCGCTCTCGCTCGACGAGGCCTATCTCGACGTCACCGAAAACCGCATGAGGATCGCATCGGCGACGCGCATCGCCGAGGAGATAAGGGCGCGCATTCGCGAAGAGACGCAGCTGACCGCCTCGGCCGGCGTTTCCTACAACAAGTTTCTGGCCAAGCTCGCCTCGGATCAGAACAAGCCCGACGGACTCTTCGTCGTCACGCCGCAGATGGGCCCCGATTTCGTCGCCGCTCTGAGTATCGGCAAATTCCACGGCGTCGGACCGGCGACGACGAAGAAGATGAACGCGCTCGGCATAGAGACGGGGCTCGATCTACGCGCGAAGCCGCTCGCCTTTTTGCAGCAGCATTTCGGCAAATCGGGAGCCTATTATTATGGAATCGCGCGCGGCGTCGACGATCGCCCCGTGCGGCCCGACCGCATTCGCAAATCGATCGGCGCAGAGGTCACTTTCGCCCGCGATCTCGTCACGCTCGACGAAGCGACCGCCGCGCTCGCGCCCGTTGTCGCGCGCGTCTTCGCGCATTGCGAGAGCGCGCGCATCGTCGGCCGCACGGTGACGCTCAAAGTCAAATATGCGGATTTCCGGCAGATCACCCGCCGCAGCACGGTCGCGGCGCCGATCGCTTCCCGCCCCGCGCTCGAGGCGGCGGCGCTGGCTTTGCTGCGCCCGCTCTTTCCCTGCGAGAAAGGCGTGCGCCTGCTCGGAGTCACGCTCTCTTCCCTCGGCCCCGCTGGCGGGAGCGCCGATCCGCAGCTCAGCCTCGCCGTGTGAAACGGCGAAGGGTCATGGCGCGGTCCAGGGATAGGTCCAGGTCTCGGTCAGGGTCTGCGCGCCGGCCTTGAGGAAGGCGCGGACATCCGCCGTCTGCCCGGATTTCACGAGAACGTCGAACATCACGCGCACGCCGTCTATGTGCGGATTGGCCGCGACGCTCGAGCGGATGACGACGCCATTCATCACCGAGGCGACGACTTCCACCTGCGACGCGTCATTGACGTAATAGGCGAGCTCGCCGCCGGCGAAATCGACGATGAAGCGATGCGCGCCCGGCGTGATCGGCTCGCCGGAGCCGAGCGCTCGCGCGCCGGTCTCGAAAGTGTTCACGGCGCGGCCATTGGGCGAGAGGCGCGGCAGATCGAGCAGCGAGGTGATGCGATAGGCGTAGGAGAAGGGCTTGCCCGCCTCGAGCGGCTGCGCGCCGACCCAGGCCGCGACGATATTGTCGTTGGTCTCGTCGAGCGTCGGCAGCTCCAGAAGCTCGACCGAGCCCTCACCCCAGGAGCCCTGCGGCTCGATGAAATAGCTCGGCCGGCGCTCATAGGCGAGGTCTATGTCCTGATAGGTGTCGAAATTGCGGTCGCGCTGCAGGAGCCCGAAGCCCCGAATATTGGGATCGAAGAAAGAAGTGAGCCGCGCGATGGGCGCATTGGCGAGCGGGCGCCAGAGCCATTCCTTCGACTCGCCATAAACGAGCAATCCGTCCGAATCATGCAGCTCGGTGCGGAAGCCGTCGCGCATGCGGCGGTCGTTCTCGCCGGTGAGATACATGGAGGTGAGCGGCGCGAGGCCGAATTTCGCTTTGCGACGCGGGAACAGCGTCGCCTGCACGTCGATCGTGCTCTCCTGCCCGGTCGTCAGATCGAAGCGATAGGCCCCCGTCGCCGCCTCGCCGTCGAGCAGAGCATAGATCGTTATACGGTTGCTCCCCGGCTGCGGCGTCTCGATCCAGAATTCGCGGAAGAACGGAAAAACTTCCGAATTGTCGCCGCAGTCGACGCAGAGCGCGCGCGCCGAAAGGCCATAGAGTTGGCCGCGGCCGAGAAAGCGGAAATAGCTCGCGCCGAGAAAGGAGATCACCTCGTCGTGGACATGCGGATCGTTGAGCGGGAAATGCAGGCGGAACCCGGCGAAGCCGATGTTGATCGGCAGCGTCTTGTCGAATTTGTTGCGGCCATATTCGAACAGCGCCGCAGAATAGGGAATGGGCGTCGGAATGCCGTCGCGGATCGTGTTCACCGTCACCGGGCGCTTGTAGAGAAAACCCAAATGGAAGGTGTGCAGGCGGAAGGAGCCCGGAATATTCGAGAACAGCGCTTTGTCGGGGCGAAAGCGAAGATCGCGGAAGGAGTCGAAGTCGAGCTTCGCCAATTCGTCGGGCAGTTGCGGCGGCGCCGTGTCGAAAGGCGCGCCGGCGAGATCGCGGGCGCGGCGCGCCACATCCTCCAAGCCGAAACGCGGCGCTTGCCCGTTCTGGACAGACTGCGCGACGGCGCGTCCGAGCGGCGCGGCCTGCGCGCCCGCTGCGACCATCGCGCCGAGGAGCCGGCGGCGTGTCATGTCGATCATTTCAGTCGGTTTCCGGAAAAATACGGCGAACGGAGCCCGCTTTCGGGTCGCAGACGAATCGGGCGTTCTTGGGGACGCGGCAATCATCTGCGGAGCGCGACCCGCCGACGGCCCCGTCCGAGCTTTTGCCTATCCGGCTTTTGGCCTGTCCGCAAGTCGCAGGGCCACTCCAGCCAGAGGCCGCAAATCTGGCGAAACGGCGACAAAATTCGCCCCTTTACGAAAAACCTCTTGCAGAGCCGGCGAAACCGCGTATTTACATCACTGCCCAATTTCGCACGTGCCTGTGGTCGCGTGTCGGTCGGCGGGGATCCGGACAAGAGGCCGGTCAACCGTCGGGATAAAACCGGCAGCCGGAGGCGAAACCGGCGAACCTCGCCTGAGCGAGGGATCGCGACTTAAAGCAACGACGGACCGGGCTTTTTCGTCTCTGTCGGCCCTCCAAAGGCCGGCGTACCGAAGAGGCTTGTCTTTCTTGCCGGGCGTGCGGAAAGGGATATTCCCCTTCCAAGCGATGGCTATGCGGTTCGGATTCCATGTCCGTAACGGACATGCGCGTCCGCGTCTCGTCTAGCCAACGGCGCATCACCCGACCGTTTCGCGCTTCGCCTTCGGCG
This sequence comes from Methylosinus sp. Ce-a6, assembly GCF_009811655.1. Taxonomy (GTDB): domain Bacteria; phylum Pseudomonadota; class Alphaproteobacteria; order Rhizobiales; family Beijerinckiaceae; genus Methylosinus. Next base: position 126,197 of record NZ_BGJX01000009.1, read on the forward strand.
TAGGCTCGAGCGGTCATGGAACGCAGTCGTCTCGATGCGCAGCTCGCCTCCACAGCGCGTCGCGCAAACGACGTCGTGCATCCGATCGAAGCCCTTGGCCACTCCGCGGCTCTCAGCGCCGCGACTTCGTTGGGGATGCCGCAAATGACCGAACGTATTCGTGAATTTTTGGAGGCGCGCCGTCGCGCCGGACGCGACGCCGGCCCCTGCCTCGTCGTCGACCTCGACGTCGTGCGCGACAATTACACGAGCTTCGCCAAGGCTCTGCCGGACACGCGCGTCTTCTATGCGGTGAAGGCCAATCCGGCGCCGGAAGTGCTTTCCCTGCTCGCCTCGCTCGGCTCCTGCTTCGACACCGCCTCCGTCGTGGAGATCGAGCAGGCGCTCGCCGCCGGCGCGACGGCGGACCGCGTGAGCTTCGGCAATACGATCAAGAAGGAGCGCGACATCGCCCGCGCCTATGCGCTCGGCGTGCGCCTGTTCGCGGTCGATTGCGAGGCGGAGGTGGAGAAGATCGCCCGCGCGGCGCCCGGCTCCAAGGTGTTCTGCCGCATTCTCTGCGACGGAAGCGGCGCCGAATGGCCGCTGTCGCGCAAATTCGGCTGCGCGCCGGAGATGGCGCCGCACGTCCTCGAGCACGCCCATCGCCTGGGCCTTTCCGCCTATGGCGTCTCCTTCCATGTCGGCTCGCAGCAGGGCAATCCCGGCATGTGGGACGGCGCGCTGAAGTCGGCGTCGGAGATTTTCCGCGACCTCGCGGAACGCGGCGTTCAGCTGCAAATGGTCAATCTCGGCGGCGGATTTCCGACGCGCTATCTCAAGAATGTCCCGGCGGTGAAGGCCTATGGCCAGGCGATTTTCCGGGCGCTCTCCAAGCATTTCGGCAATCGCATCCCCGAGACGATCATCGAGCCGGGCCGCGGCATGGTCGGCAACGCCGGCGTCATCGAGGCAGAGGTCGTGCTGGTGTCGAAGAAATCCGAACACGACGCCGTCCGCTGGGTCTATCTCGACATCGGCAAATTCAACGGCCTCGCCGAGACGACCGACGAGATGATCCGCTATCCGATCCGCACCGAGGCGGACGGCTCCGCGACCGCGCCTTGCGTCATCGCCGGGCCGAGCTGCGATTCGGTCGATGTGCTGTATGAGAAGGAGCCTTACCTCCTTCCGATCAGCCTCGAGATCGGCTCGAAGGTGCTGATCGAGGGAACGGGCGCCTATACGACGACCTATTCGTCGGTGGGCTTCAACGGTTTCCCGCCGCTCGAAGCCTTCGTCATCTGACGCGCCGGCGAGGGGATCTCTCCCTCGCCCGTCTTTCGCCCCTATCGGTCCCGTTCGGCGGGCGCGCGTGACGCGCGCCAGGCGCGAGGGTCGTCCGTCCTCGAATGGAGGAAGAGATGGCCTTTGAATTCTCCTCTCACGATTCCGATTTCGCGCCGAGCGCTTTCGGGCGCGCGGCCGCATGCGTCGAGACGCGCATGCGCGCGTTCGACATTCGCGACGAAGCGCCGGGCGACGTCGCGGCGCGCGAAGCGCTGCTCGACGAGGCGTTCGGGCCCACCCGCTTTCTCAAGTCCTGCGAGCGTCTGCGCGAAGGGCGCATGCCGGCGCGCGGACTGGCGCTCGTCGCCACAGACGAAGAACGACTCGTCGCGACCATGCGCATGTGGCCGGTTTTCGCCGGCGCGGGACGCCCGGCGCTGCTGCTCGGCCCGCTGGCGGTGGCGCGCGACTATCGTTCGCTCGGCCTCGGAGCGGCGATGATCGAGGAAGGCCTCGCGCGCGCCGCGGCGCGCAATCATCGCGCCGTGCTGCTCGTCGGCGACGCGCCGTATTATGCGCGCTTCGGCTTCGACGCCCGTTTCACGGAAGAGCTCGCCATGCCGGGCTCGGTGGAGCGCGAACGCTTCCTCGGCCTGGAGCTTTCGAAGGGCGCCCTCGACGGCGCAGCCGGCCGCGTTTCCGGCGCCGGCGCGCGGGTCGCGTCTACGACGCGGGCGGCGCCGAGACAGCTTGCCCAGGCCGCGTGATTCGGCGGCTGAGCCGAGCTGCGAAAAACCCGACGCGGCGATAGGGGGCCCATCATCGCGAGCGGAGCGAAGATTCCATGCGGGTGGATAGCGGCCGCAGGTCGCTTCAGTCGGCGCGGCCGAGATCGGCGATGACCGCGCCGAGGAAGCGCGCCGCCTCGCCGCCGGTGACGACGCGATGGTCGAAAGTGAGGCTCAGCGGCAGCATGCGCCGCGCGACTGGCCTGCCCGCCTCGTCGGCGACGATCTCGCGGCGGATGCGGCCGGCGCCGAGAATGGCGACCGTCGGCGGCAGCACGACCGGCGCGGCGTAGCGCCCGGCGATCATGCCGAAATTGGAGAGGGTGATCGTCGCGCCGCGCAATTCCTCCGGCGGAATGCGGCGCGACTCTATGTCGGCGCGCATCTTGTTCAGCCCCTCGCGCAGATCGGCCGACTCACGCTCCGCGACATTGCGCAGCACGGGCACGAACAGTCCGCCTTCGGCGGAGTCGACGGCGATGCCGAGATCGATCTTCTTCAAGACGCGCCGCGCCAGAGCGTGGCTCTCGAACCAGGCGTTGAGGCCGGGCTCCGCGCGGCATCCGGCGACGAGCGCGCGGATGAGGCGCAAGGTCGTGTCCGTTCCCTGCGGCCAGGCGTCTATGTCGGCGTCGTCGACGACGGTGGCGGCGGCGACCTCGGCTTGCGCGAGCGCCATATTCTGCGCCATGGCGCGGCGGAAGCCGCGCAGCGCCTCGGCCGGCTCCGCCTCCGACAATATGCGCGCGACGCGCTGCACATCCGCGGCCGTGATGACGCCCTCCGCGCCGGAGGGCGTCACCATGGTCAGATCGACATCGAGCCGCCGCGCCAGCGCCCGCACCGCCGGCGTCGCGCGCAGCCCGCCGCCATTGTGGCCGAGCGGCGCGGCGCTCTCCTGCAGCACGCGGCCGCTCGTCTCCACGGCGCCGACCACCGTGCCTTTGTCTTCTCGGGCCTGTTCCTGCGTCTCGCCCTCGCCGGCGAAGGCGATGAGCGGGCCGCCGATGCGGATGATCTCGCCGGCCTGCGCGAAGAGCTTCTCGATGCGTCCCGCTTGCGGCGATGGGATCTCGACGACGGCTTTCGCCGTCTCCACCGAGACCAGCGGCTGGTCGACCGCGACCTCTTCGCCGGGCGCGACATGCCATTGCACGAGCTCGGCCTCCTGCAGGCCCTCGCCGAGATCGGGAAGCTTGAAGACGCTCATGCCGCCTCCATCGTGTGGCGCACGGCGCCCGCGATGCGCGCGACGCTCGGCAGATATTGGCCCTCGAGCCGCGCCAGCGGCATGACCACGTCATAGCCGCAGACGCGCTCGAGCGGCGCCAAAAGAGAGTAAAGCCCGCGCTCGGCGACGATCGCCGCGATCTCCGCGCCGAAGCCCGCGGTGCGCGCAGCCTCCTGCACGATGACGCAGCGGCCGGTCTTCTCGACCGAGCGCAATATCGTCTCGCTATCGAGAGGCTTCAGCGTCGCGACGTCTATGACCTCGCAGTCGACGCCCTCTTGCGCGAGACTGTCCGCCGCGGCGAGCGCTTCATGCAGCATTCCTCCCCAGGCGACGAGCGTGACGTCGCGCCCCTCGCGCGAGACGAAACATGTGTCGAGCGGCAACGCTTCGCCGTCGTCGACGACATCCTGCTTGAAGAGACGATAGAGCCGCGTCGGCTCGAGGAAGACGACCGGATCGGGATCGCGGATCGCCGCGAGCAGCAGGCCGTAGGCGCGCGCGGGCGAAGAGGGAATGACGACACGCAGGCCCGGCGTATGCGCGAGCATGGCCTCTGGACTCTCGGAATGATGCTCGGGCGCATGGATGCCGCCGCCATTGGGCGCGCGCAGCACCATCGGACAGGTCAGCCTGCCGCGCGTGCGATTGCGCAGGCGCGATGCGTGATTGATGAGCTGATCCATCGCCGGATAGATGAAGCCGCTGAACTGGATCTCCATCACCGGCTTCAGCCCCATCGCCGCCATGCCGATCGCCGCCCCGGCGATCGCCGCCTCGGCGAGCGGCGTGTCGACGACGCGCGCGGCGCCGAAGCGCTGCTGCAGGCCGAGCGTCGCGCGGAACACGCCGCCGTTGACGCCGATGTCCTCGCCGAGAAGCAGCACGGCCGGATCATGCTCGAGCTCATGCGCGAGCGCGCGATTGACGGCTTCGACGAGTGTGAGCTCAGCCATGACGCCCTCCTCGAGCCTCGCGCGGCCCTGCGGCTCTGGATCGCTTCGTCGCTACCGCTCCTCGCAATGACGGCCGCGTCATTGCGAGCGAAGCGACGCAATCCAGAGCCATAGGGAGTCGGCTGAATCGTTGTCTCGCGAACATGTCAGCCATCGCCGCCTCCTTTCGAAGCGAAGCGGCGCGCCTCCTCATATTGATCGCGCATCGACTCCGGCAGGCGCGCGAAGAGATGATCGAACATCGCCGCAAATGTCTCCGGCGGCGTCGCGAGATAGGCTGCGACCGCGCGCTCGACCTCCTCGGCGCAATCATTCGCGAGCCGCCTCTCCTGCTCCTCGCTCCATAGGCCTCTCGCATTCAGATATTTGCGCAGACGTCCGATCGGCTCCTTCGCCGCCTCGCGCCGCACGATCTCGGGATCGCGATAGCGCGTCGCGTCATCGGCCGTCGTGTGATCGCCGAGCCTGTAGCTCAGCGCCTCGATCAGCGTCGGACCGCCGCCCGCGCGCGCCTTCTCGATCGCGAGCCGCGCGGCGTGGCGCATGGCGATCGCATCATTGCCATCGACTTGCCGACCTTCGACGCCGGCGGCGACCGCTTTTTGCGCGAGCGTCGCCGTCGCCGATTCGAGCTCGCGCGGCGTCGAGATCGCCCATTGATTATTGTTGACGACGACGACGAGCGGAACGCCCCAGCATCCGGCCATGTTCAAGGCGGAATAGAAATCGCCCGTCGACGTGCCGCCATCGCCGAGGATCGCCACCGCCACGCGCTTCTCGCCGCGCAGCTTGAAAGCACAGGCCGCGCCTGTCGCATGCGCGACTTGCGTTCCGACGGGAACGCAGATCGGAAAATCATGTCGCGGAACGGCATAGTCGCTGCCGCGCTCGTCGCCGCCCCAATAGACGAGATTTTCCACCATGGTCATGCCGCGCAGCAATTGCGCGCCATGGTCGCGATAAGAGGGCGCGAGCATATCCTCGCTGCGCATGGCCGAGGCCACGGCGACGCCGATCGCCTCCTGACCCAGCGAGGACGCGAAAGTGCCGAGCTTGCCGGTGCGCTGCAGCGCTATCGCTTTGCCATCATAGGCGCGCGTGCGCGCCATGGCGCGATAGAGGCCGAGCAGAAGCTCCGGCTCTATCGCTTCGGCGGGAGTCGAAGGATCGAGATCGCCTTCGGCGGAGAGAAAACGAAAAAAGTCGATTCGAAAGGAGACGCCGGCGTTCATGGGGCCTGCCTCTAGCTTCGTCAGAGTGACGTAAGGCGCCGCCGCGCGCTTTTCACCGCCCTAAGGGAATTTTTTGCTGCGGACCGCCGACTGCGCTTGAATGCGCGCCGTTCGACGCCTAGCTCAAAGCAATGTCCGCATCATTCAAATCGGATGCTTTCTCCTTCGTCGACGAATTCGGCCCAGCGAAGATCGTCTATGCGAGCACGCCGGGCGTCGGTCTCGAGGCGATCGTCGTCATCGACAATGTGGCCGCCGGCCCGGCGATCGGCGGCGTGCGCATGGCCCCCGACGTCAGCGTCGAGGAATGTTTCCGCCTCGCTCGCGCCATGACGTTGAAGAACGCCGCCTGCGGCCTGCGCCATGGCGGCGGCAAATCCGTCATTTTCGGCGATCCCGCCATGCCGGCGCAGGAGAAGGAGCAGCTCATCCGCGCCTTCGCCCGAGCGATCGAGCCTTTGACCGATTATATTCCCGGGCCGGACATGGGCACGAATGAGACCTGCATGGCCTATGTTCATGACGAGATCGGCCGCGCCGTCGGATTGCCGGCGGAGCTCGGCGGCGTGCCGCTCGACGAGATCGGCGCAACGGGCTATGGCGTCGCCATTGCGGCGGAGGCCGCGGCGCCGTCGGCAGGGGTGACGCTCGAGGGCGCGCGCGTCGTCGTCGAAGGTTTCGGCGCCGTCGGCCGCCATGCGGCGCGCTTCCTCGCGCGCAAAGGCGCGATCCTCGTCGGCGCCTCGGACAGCCGCGGCGCGATCTATGACGCCGCCGGCCTCGACATAGAGGCGCTGGCGCAAGTTCGCGGCGAAGGCCGAAGCGTCGCGAGCCATGGCCGCGGCGAGGCGCTGGCGCCGGACGCGCTGCTCTCCGCCGACTGCGACATATTCATTCCCGCGGCGCGGCCGGATGTGCTGCGCGCCGATAATTTCTCCCGGTTGCAATGCAAGCTCGTCGTGCAAGGCGCGAATATTCCCGCCACGGCAGAGGCCGAGCGCATGATGTTCGAGCGCGGAATCGTCAGCGCGCCGGATTTCATCGCCAACGCCGGAGGCGTCATCTGCGCGTCGGTCGAATATGCCGGCGGCGACGAGAAGGCGGCTTTCGCGGCGATCGAGGAAAAGATCTCGCGCAACATGCGGGAGATCATCGCGCGCGCGTCTTCTCTGCGCGTCTCGCTGCGCGACGCCGCGACGGCGTTGGTGCAGGAGCGCATTCGCAAGATGATGGCGACGCAGCGCTGGCGCTGAGCCTTTAGAGTTTAGACCCGAAGGCCCCCCTCCCTCACCCTCCCCCGCTACGCGCACGGCTGTCCGGGGAAAATCAGGCATAGTGGAGTTCCAGCTGGTCTGGGGATTTCCATCGGCTCGGGACGAGGTATTTGGGCGGCGGCTCGTCGAGGAGCGCGATGGGTCGGCGGGCGAAGAGGAA